>NZ_JAYRMI010000116.1:0-5958 GCF_041904905.1 Zoogloea sp.
TAAAGAACCGCTGCGCGCTGCAGCGAAGAGGTGCGCATTATACAGAGCTTTTTAGCTCCGTCAAGCACTGCGCGAAATCTTTTTGAACTTCGCTGCAAACACCTGACTGCGCCGGAACAACCCAATCTTCCGGGCCATTCCCCCCTTCACCGCGCCGAAACAACTGCGCTGCGAAGAGGGCCGAATTATAAAGAACTATCAGAACCCGTCAAGAGGTTTGAGAAATTAATTCAAACCAACGCCAAAAGCACAAACTTGCGCTTGCTGCGCGCCATTCAAACTACGCTTGAGCCGAAGCAAGGTGACAGCGCACCACCCGGGTTGCCGACACCGAGATTTCTGCAGGATAGGCCGCTCTACACTTATCGCTGATCTGGGGACACCTGGGGTGGAAGTGGCAGCCACCGGGCGGGTTGAGGGGTGAAGGCATGTCGCCCTTTGCTGCGGCATGCGTTGCCGCGCCAGCGGTCTCGATGCGCGGAACGGCCTCGAGCAGCATTTTTGTGTAGGGGTGACGCGGGTCGCGCAACACTTCCTCCACTCGCCCCCGCTCCACGATCCGCCCGAGGTACATCACCGCGACGTGGTGAGCGAGATAATCCACCACCGCCAGATTGTGGGTGATGAACAGATACGACAAACCGTATTCGACCTGCAGTTCCCGTAACAGATTGAGGATTTGAGCCTGGACGGAGACGTCCAGGGCGCTGGTTGGCTCGTCGCAGACGATCAGCTTTGGCGACACTGCCAGGGCACGCGCGATGGCGATCCGCTGGCGCTGGCCGCCGGAGAACTCGTGAGGAAAGCGATGACGCATCGCCGGATCGAGCCCGACCCGGCGCAGCAAACCTTCGATACGGGCGGCGCGGGCGGCGGCGTCCGGCTCCACGTTCAGCGCCAGCATCCCCTCTTCGAGAATCTCGCCCACCCTCATCCGCGGATTGAGGGATGCAAAGGGGTCCTGGAAGATCATCTGCAGTTCGCGCCGCATCGGCTGCCACTGCCGAGGCGACAGGGTGAGCAGATCTTGATCGCCGTAGCGTGCGCGACCGCCACTGGCGGGCACCAGCTTGAGGAGGGCCTTGCCGGCGGTGGTCTTGCCGCAGCCGGATTCTCCGACCAGGGCGAGCGTCTCGCCAGACGGCACCGCCAGCGAGACGCCATCGACTGCCTTGACATGCCCCACCACCCGACGGAACAGCCCCTTCCGGACCGGGAAGTGAACCTGCAGCGAAGAAACCTCCAGCGCAGCCCCCCCCGCCTCGCGTCGATCGGCCAGCTGCGCCGCCGGCTGAGCTGGCGCCTCGACCCAGCGTTGAAGTTGGGCGGGATCGTAGAGATGGCAGCGCACCGACTGCCCACCCACGTCGAACATGGGCGGCGCGACCTCATGGCAACGCGCATGCACCTGGGGGCAACGCTCGGCAAAGCGACAGCCGGCCAGCCGCGCACCCAGCCGCGGAACCTGCCCGGCCAGGGTCTCCAGCGCCTGCCCCCGCTGCGCCGAGGTGGGCAGGGCCGCAAACAGCTTGCGGGAGTATGGGTGAAGCGGCGTCGAGAAGAAGGTGTCCCGCGGGCCGGTTTCGACCAACTCGCCGGCGTACATCACCCCTACCCGATGGGCCATGCGGGCAACCACGCCAAGGTCGTGGGTGATGAGCAGCATGCCCATCCCGCGACTCGCCTGCAGATCGGCCAGCAGATCGAGCACCTGGGCCTGGATCGTCACGTCGAGGGCAGTGGTCGGCTCGTCGGCGATCAGCACCTTCGGGTCGCCGGCCAGGGCGATGGCGATCATCGCCCGCTGCTTCATGCCGCCGGACAGCTGGAAGGGGTATTCGCCCAGACGGCGCCCGGGATCGGGGATGCCCACCGCGGCGAGCAGCCGCTCGGCCTCCTGCCAGGCGGGCCGGCCGTGCAGGCCCCGATGGCGGACGAGCACCTCGCCGATCTGGTCGCCGACGGTCATGACCGGGTTGAGGCTGGTGGCCGGCTCCTGGAAGATCATCGCCAGCCGGTTGCCGCGCATGTCGCGCATCCGGGTTTCGGGCATGAGGTGCAGGGCCTCGCCGCCCAGTTCCACCGAGCCCTCGGCGATCCGCCCGCCCGACGGCAACAAACCCATGCAGGCCAGGGCGGTCATCGACTTGCCGCACCCGGATTCGCCCACCAGGGCCAGCGTGCGCCCGGCGGGCACTTCGAAACCGATGCCATCGACCGGGCGGACGGGCTTATCCCGGGGCCCCAGCTCAACCCGTAACCGTTCGACCTTCAGCAAACCTTGCGCTTCCATCGGACGTCTGCACATTCCAAAGAAAACGGACCGCCAGGCGGTCCGCTCGAATCCATGAACCGGCCAAGGAGGACACGGTTGCCCATGCGCCCCGCAGCCGTCAGGCGATCAGTGGTGATGACCGCCTTCGCCATGCACGTGACCGTGGCCGATCTCTTCGGCGCTGGCCGGGCGGACGCTCTTGACGGTGATGTCGAAGATCAGGGCGGTGCCAGCCAGGGGATGGTTGCCATCGACCACCACCTTGCCGTCGGCGATATCGGTGATGCGATAGACCATCTCCTCGTCGTCGTTGTCGCCGACGCGCTCGAAGGACATGCCCACTTCGATGTTGTCGGGGAACAGCGAGGCGTCCTCGACGAGCACCAGCTCTTCGTCGAACTCGCCGAAGGCATCTTCCGGCGCCAGCTTGATGGTCAGCTTCTCGCCGACCAGCTTGCCGTGGAGCGCCTCCTCGATCACGGCGAAGATGCCGTCGTAACCGCCATGCAGGTACACCAGCGGGTGGTGACCGTCGTCGATCATGTTGCCATCCGGGTCCTTGACCGAGTAATCAAGCGTGACGACCGTGTTCTTGGCGATTTCCATTTACATTCCTTGAGTTGAGTTGCTTTACCAGCTGAAAGACTTCGGCCGCATGACCGCGGGGATTCACATCGTGCAGCACATGGCACAGCACGCCGTCGCTGGAGACGATGAAGGTCGAGCGACGCACGCCGCGCTTGACGACACCATCCACCGCCGCCGACTGCCACACCCCGTAAAGCCTGCACACCTCGCCGTCCTCGTCGGACAGCAGCTCGACCGACAGGCCGTGCTGATCGCGGAAATCGGCGTGGGTGAGACAGTCGTCAGGGCTGATGCCGATCACGACGCACTTCTCCTTGGCAAAATCGGCATCGTGATCGCTGAAATCGATGGCCTGACGCGTGCAGCCCGGCGCGTTGTCACGGGGGTAGAAGTAGAGAACCACGTGGTGGGACCCCAGCACCGACGCCAGATCGAACATTTCCATGTCGGCATCGGGCAGGGAAAAGAGCGGTGCGGGCTGGCCTTCGATCGGGGCTGCCGCTTCGGCGGGGGATTCTAACCGAGCCGCCTTGAGAACTCTACCCGAAGCATGTTGATGGCTGACAAGCATGAAAATCTCCTCTGGGGGCTGTGGGCCCGACAAGCGGGGCCCGCTGATTAGGCGATTCAGATTCGTGCTGTTCTCTGTTCTTTTTGTATCGCTTCGTGCCGACTCGCTTCCGTCGATGCGCACTCTTGAATGAATAGTCCATCGGCGGCCGGGGCTCAAGCGGTTTGTCATCGCAATTTGATGTTTATCACGCACCGCGACGCCCGGAAAGCCAATCTGGTACTTGCCATCCGGGTTCGGCTGTATATAATTACATAAGACTTCAGGAGTATGCCGTGTCAGAACAACTTACCGCCCGCCAACAAGAAATTCTTCAACTCATCCGCGATACCGTCGAGCACGAAGGCCGCCCCCCCACCCGGGCGGAAATCTGCACCGCGTTCGGTTTCCGATCTCCGAACGCCGCCGAAACCCATCTGCGCGCCCTCGTCAGCAAGGGCGTCATTTCCCTTGAGGAAGGGCGTGCCCGGGGCATCCGTCTCGTCGAATCCCTCGGTCTGCCCCTGATCGGCCGTGTGGCTGCCGGCAGCCCCATCCTCGCCGCCGAGCACATCCAGCGCCGCTTCCAGATCGATCCGGCCATGTTCACCCCCCGGGCCGATTACCTGCTGCAGGTCCGCGGGCAAAGCATGCGCGACGCCGGCATCCTCGATGGCGACCTGCTCGCCGTCCATCGCACCACCGAAGCCCGAGATGGTCAGATCGTCGTTGCCCGCCTGGAAGACGACGTGACCGTGAAGCGCCTCTCCCGCAAAGGGTCGATCGTCGAGTTGCTGCCCGCCAACCCCGACTTCGAACCCATCGTCGTCGACACCCGCGAATCGCCGCTCGAGATCGAAGGCCTCGCCGTCGGGCTGATCCGCAACGACAGCCTCTGACCGCCTCCGGCTCAGGCGCCCCGGCAGTTGTCGGGACGCCTGAACCCCGGCGCACAGGGCAAGACGCCTCCGCGGCCTTCTCTCCAGCCTCCCCCACGCCCCGCCATGGCGCCCCCGGTCGCTTCCGCCCTCCGTGCTCCGGCGTCAGTGGCACATCTGGTCTGGCGGGCAGACAGCCTGGCGTCGGCCCCGCCGGGCATTGGCACAGGCCATGCTGCCCTGGACGCCGTCCTGCCCGGAGGGGGCTGGCCGGTCGGGGCACTGACCGAAGTGCTCGTCCCGCACACCGGGGTGGGGGAGCTTGGCCTGATCCTCCCCCTGCTCCGGCACATCCCCGAACGACAATGGGCGGTCTGCATCGCGCCACCCGGCCAGCTCTACGCGCCGGCCCTGGCAGGCATGGGCATCCGCCTCGATCGCCTGCTCTGCGTTGACGCGGCGAGCCCCGCCCATGCCCGCTGGGCCGCCCGCCAGTCGCTCAACTCCCGCAGCTGCAAGGCCGTCGTGATGTGGCTGGCCGAGGCCGACAACAGCGCCCTGCGACGCCTCCAGCTTGCCGCCGAAGAGAGCGCCACCGCACTGATCCTGATCCGGCCCGCCAGCTTCGCCAGCCAGCCATCCCCCGCCGTGCTGCGCCTGGCCCTGGCAGCCCGGGACGGCGGGGTGGACGTGCGCATCCTCAAACGCCGGGGGCCACAGCTGGCCGGCCCGGTCGGCATTGACCTGCCCGACCACCCCAGCCACTCCGCCCCTCTCCACCCCAGCCCACGCCCCAGCCATGCAGCCCTCCCTCTGGTGCGCCCTCTACCTGCCCGATCTGCCCCTGCAGATCTTCGAGCGGGCGCAGCCTGAAGCCGGCCCGCTGGCCGTTCTCAGCCCCCGCCCGCGCCAGCGGGTGCTGGCCGCCAACCCGGCCGCCCAGGCCGGCGGTATCGAAGCCGGCCAGCGGGCCGCCAGTGCCCTGGCGCTGCTGCCCGGCCTGACCCTCGTCGACCGGAACCCCGCCCAGGAAGCCGCCACCCTCGCCGAAATCGCCGGCTGGGCCGGGCGCTTCACCCCATCCCTGAGCCTCGACCCACCCGCCACCCTACTGCTCGACGTGCGGGCCAGCCTGCGTCTTTTCGGCGGCCTAGAAGCCTTCTGCGCCAGCCTCGACGAAGGTCTGCAAGCGCTCGGCTTCCAGGCCCGTCAGGCCGTCGCGCCAACGCCGCTGGCCGCCCGCTGGCTCGCCCGCAGCGCCCCCGGCAGCCGGATCGACAGCCTCACCCAGCTCGCAGCACGGCTCGACCCCCTGCCCCTGGAGGTCCTCGGCGAAGCCGCCGGCACCGACGCACTCGAACTCCTCGCCGGAATCGGCGCCCGCCACCTGGGTGACATCCGTCGCCTGCCCCGCAGCGGCCTAGCACGACGGCAGGCCCAGGCGATCACCGATCTCCTCGACCGCGCCTACGGCACCACCCCCGACCCGCGCCGCGGATACATCCCGCCAGAGCGCTACCTCGCCCGCCTGCCCCTGCCCGCCCCCAGCGATCAGGTGGACACCCTGCTGTTCGGCCTGCGCCGCCTGCTCGGCGGGCTGGGGGGCTGGCTGGACGGGCGTCAGGCCGGGCTGGAGCGGTTCTCGCTGGTGCTGGAGTTCGAAGCCC
>NZ_JAYRMI010000039.1:0-36505 GCF_041904905.1 Zoogloea sp.
AGCGTAACCCGACATCGGCTGCCGCTTCGGCGGTGGCGTCCTGTCGGGTTACGCCCTGGGGGCTAACCCGACCTACGGTGGGGGTTGGGGTGCTCATGGTTTGGGGTGGGCGGTCAGAACTCATAGCCCAGCCTTCCCAGCTTCTGGCGGATCAGGGCATCCAGTTCCGCACCCTTCGCCATCTGCTCGCCGAGCTTCTCGGTGAGCGAGCGCATCTTGTCGGCAAAGGCTTCGTCGTCGTCCTCCACCGCCTCGGCGCCCACGTAGCGGCCGGGGGTGAGCACATGGCCGTGCCCGGCGATTTCGGCGAGCTTCACGCTGCGGCAGTAGCCGGGCTGGTCGGCGTAATCCCCGGCGCCTTCTTCACCACGCCAGGCGGCCACGGTGGCGGCGATGCGGTCGATGATTTCGTCGGTCAGCTCGGCCTGCACCCGGCTGATCATGCGGCCGAGTTTGCGGGCGTCGATGAACAGCACTTCGCCGGGGCGGGCGGTCTTCTTTTTGGCCAGAAACCACAGGCAGGCGGGGATCTGGGTGTTGAAGAAGAGCTGGCCGGGCAGGGCGATCATCACCTCCACCACGTCGGCCTCGACCATTGCGGCGCGGATCTGGCCCTCGTTGTTCTGGCTGGAGCTCATGCTGCCGTTGGCGAGCACGATGCCGGCGCGGCCGGTGGGCCCGAGGTGGTGCAGCATGTGCTGGAGCCAGGCGTAGTTGGCGTTGCCCTGGGGCGGGTCGCCATACAGCCAGCGGGGGTCGCCCTCCAGGCTGCCGTGCCACCAGTCGCTGATGTTGAAGGGCGGGTTGGCGAGGATGAAGTCGGCGCGCAGATCGGGGTGCTGGTTGCGGGTGAAGGTGTCGGCGGGCTCCTTGCCCAGGTTGAAGTCGATGCCGCGGATGGCGAGGTTCATCGCGGCGAGGCGCCAGGTGGTGGGGTTGGATTCCTGCCCGTAGATGGACACGTCGCCCAGCTTGCCGCCGTGGGCCTCGATGAACTTTTCGGACTGCACGAACATGCCGCCGGAGCCGCAGCAGGGGTCGTAGACCTTACCGTGGTGGGGTGCGAGCACGGCCACCAGCGTCTTGACGATGCTGGCCGGGGTGTAGAACTGGCCCCCCTTCTTGCCCTCGGCGCTGGCGAACTGGCCGAGGAAGTATTCGTATACCTGGCCCAGCACGTCGCGGGCGGCGCCGGGGTCGTCGCCAAAGCCGATGGTGGAGACGAGATCCACCAGCTCGCCGAGCTTGCCGTCGGGCAGCTGGGCGCGGCCGTAGCGTTTGTCGAGCCCGATCTTCTTGAGGGAGGCGTTCTCGCTCTCGATCAAGGTCAGGGCTTCGTCGATGCGCTTGCCGATGTCGGTCTGCTTGGCGGCGGCGCGGAGCTGCTCCCAGCGGGCGGCTTCGGGCACCCAGAAGACGTTGACCTCCTTGTAGTAGTCGCGGTCTTCCAGCTCGTCGGCGAGTATGTCGGCATCGCATTCGTGCAGGAAGTAGTCGTCGGCTTCGTCGGTGAAGCGGCGGGTCAGCTCGGCACGGCGGGCGGCGAAGGTGTCGGAGATGTACTTGAGGAAGATGAGGCCGAGGACAAGGTGCTTGTATTCGGCTGCATCCATGTTGGCGCGCAGCTTGTCGGCTGCCGCCCAGAGGGTCTTCTTGATGTCGTCGAGCATGGGGATGCGAGGGTGAGGCGTCGGTCAGGGCTGCCGCGCGGAAGCATGTCGCATGCGTCTGGCGCGCGCGCCCAGGATAGGCCGGTAGGTTACACCGGGTGCCGCGCCGGCGCCCACCGGGCAAGGGGCGCCGGGGCGTGGCCTACAGCCCCCGCGCCCACGCCGGGCGCAGGTGGGCGCCGCCGGGTTCGGCAATCGCCTGGCGCACCTGGGCGAGCAGGCGGTCCTTGTCGGCCCCGAGCGTGCCCTTGAGCACCAGCCAGTTGCTGGCGTGGTCGGAGCGGAACACCGTGCGGCGCAGCGCTAGCTGGCTGAGGAAGCGTTCCATCTCGCGGAAGAGGGCGGGTCGATCCAGCGGTTCCCATTCCGGGAAACCTTCGCGGAAGCGCGCTTCGCCCTGGGGGAAGCTCACCACCAGCGTGGAGAGGTACTCCGGCTGGGTGGCGTTGGCGAGGCGGGCGGAGTTGTCGGCGTGCCGGGCGGAATACACCTGCCCGCCCAGGCCGTTGAGGATCATCACCGAGCGGGCGATGCCGGCCGCGCCGAGCTTGTCGAGGGCGCTGCGGGTGGACTCGAAGGTTTCGCCCTTGTTCACCTTTTCGAGCACCGTGTCGTCGCCGGATTCGGCGCCCAGGTAGACCATCGCCAGCCCGGCGGCGCGGAGCTGGGCGAGTTCTTCCACGGTCTTCTTCTTGAGGTTGCGCGCGAGGCAGTAGCTGGAGACGCGATGCACCGCCGGCATGTGCTGGCGGATGGCGTCGAGGATGGCCAGCAGGCGGCGGGTGGGCAGCACCAGCGCGTCGCCGTCGGCCAGGAAGACGCGGCGGATCCGGTCGCCGTACAGCTGGCCGGTGCGGCGGATGCTCTCCAGCACCTCGTCCTCGGCGCGGGCGCGGAAGGCCTTCTGCGGGGCGGTGTACATCTCGCAGAAGGTGCAGTGGTTCCAGGAGCAGCCGTCGGTGACGGGCAGGATCAGGGATTGGGCCTCGGAGGGCGGGCGGAAGACGGGTTCGACGTAGCGGATGGGGATGCTGGACATGGCGGGGCCTTTGCTGCGGTGCAGCCGTTGAGGCTACCATCGGGCGACTGGATTGCGGAGGTGCGGGATGAAGGAAGGGGCGTCGTGTTCGGCGGGGTGCGGCTGCGGGCCGCAGGGCGGGGCCGCGGCGGAGGCGGGCGCGGCGGCGGCCGGGGTGGCGCGCTTCCGCTCCACTTTCCGGGTGCCGGGCATGGATTGCCCGTCGGAGGAGGTGCAGATCCGCGCCGCGCTGGGCGGGCTGGCCCAGGGGCTGCGCTTCGATCTGCCGGGGCGCACGCTGGCGGTGGATCACGCGGTGCCGGTGGGCGTGGTGCTGGGCCGGCTGCAGAGGCTGGGGATGGGCGCCGAGCTGGCCGACAGCGGGCCGGTGGATGCGGCGCTGCCGCCCGCGCCGCCGTCCGACCCGGCCGCCGAGCGGCGCAGCCTGCGCTGGCTGCTGGCGATCAACGGGGCGATGTTCGGGGTCGAGGTGCTGGCGGGCTGGTGGGCGGAGTCGTCCGGCCTGCTGGCCGACGGCCTGGACATGTTTGCCGACGCGGCGGTGTATGGCACGGCGCTCTACGCGGTGGGCCGGGGCGTGGCCGCCCAGGGGCGGGCGGCGCGGCTGGCGGGCTGGCTGCAGGTGGTGCTGGCGCTGGGGCTGTTCGCCCAGGTGGCGGGGCACATCCTGCACGGCGCGGCGCCGCTGGCGGGGGCGATGATGGGGGTGTCGCTGCTGGCGCTGGCGGCCAACGTGGCTTGCCTGCTGTTGGTGGCGCGGCACCGGGACGGCGGCGCCCACATGAAGGCGAGCTACATCTTTTCGGCCAACGACGTGCTGGCCAACCTGGGGGTGATCGTGGCCGGCGCGCTGGTGGCGTGGACCGGCGCCCAGTGGCCCGACTGGCTGATCGGCAGCCTCATCGGGGCGATGGTGCTGGCGGGGGCGGTGCGGATCCTGCGTCTGCCTGCCTGAGCAGCGGCCACAGGGCGACGAGGCCGAGCAGCGGGCCGGGCAGCAGGAGCCACGCCACGCGCTCGTGAAGCTCGGGCCACAGGCGGGTGGTGAGGGCGATGGAGCCCATGGTGATGGCGAAGCCGATGGCGTTCTGGAAAGCCAGGGCGCTGCCCACGATTTCCGGCGGGCAGGCGCGGGCGGAGAGCGCCGAGAAGTGCGGCGAGTCGGCCACCACGCTGGCGCCCCACACCAGCATCACCGCACCCAGCAGCCATTCCGGGCTGCCCTTGAGGAAGGGGTAGAGCGCGCAGCAGGCGGCCGAGGTGGTCAGGGCGATGGCGGCCACCCGGGCGCTGCCGATGCGCCGGCTGAGGTAGCCCCCCGCCACGCAGCCGGCGGCGCCGATGCCGATCACCGCGAAGGACGGGCCGGACACCGCGCCCTGGGTGACCTGCCCCACCAGCAGCGGCACGAGGGTCCAGAAGGCGTAAAGCTCCCACTGATGGCCGAAGTAGCCGCCGGCCGAGGCGCGCAGGCGCGGCTCGAAGAAGGCGAGGATCACCCGCCCCAGGCGCAGGGGCGGGGTGCCGGGCTTGCGCACCAGGTGCGGCCCGTCGCCCAGCAGCAGGATGAGCCCGGCGGCCAGCACGGCGAGGCCAGACGATACAAATACGGTGGCTTGCCAGCCAAAACCTGTATCAAGAAAGCGTACCCCGTGGGGCAGGGCGGTGCCCAGAGTGAGCATGCCCACCAGCCACGCCAGCGCCGCGCCGGCCTGCTGGGGCACCCAGCTGACCACCAGCTTCATGCCCAGGGGGTACACCCCGGCCAGCGCCAGCCCCACGCAAAAGCGCAACGGCAGCGCGGCGCCCAGGCCATCGGCGAGCAGGGCGAAGGCGGCGTTGGCCAGCGCCCCGAGCACCGCGCAGACGGCAAAGATGCGGCTGGCCGCAAAGCGGTCGGCGAGGCCGGAGAGGGAGAAGCCGAGGGTGCCGGCGATGAAGCCCAGCTGCACCGCGTTGGTGAGCTGGCCCAGATCGGCAGGCTGGAGCTGCCAGGCGCGCATCAGGTCGGCCCCGGCGCTGTTGGCCGAGAACCACAGGGAGGTGCCGAAGAGCTGGGCGACGACGATCAGCGGCAGGGCGGGCAGGCGCATCGTGGGGTCTCCTCCGGGTGTCGGGCTCGGGCCCGATCCGGTGCCGGCGTGTGGGGGCGGGCGGCGCCCGCGGGGGTCAGACGCGGCGGCCCATCGCCTCGCCCATGCGGATGGCGCGGGCGGGGGCCCAATCCGGGTTGAAGCCCAGGCGCCCCTTGGGGAAGAGCATGACGACCGTGGAGCCGAGCAGGAAGCGGCCCATCTCGTCGCCTTTTTCAAGCGTGACCTCGCCGGGGGCGTAGTCCCATTCCTTGAGGGTGCCGGGGCGCGGCGGGTTGATCTGGCCGTGCCACACGGTGGCCATGCTGCCGACGATGGTGGCGCCCACCAGCACCAGCACGAAGGGGCCGGTCTCGTCGTTCTCGAAGACGCACACCACCCGCTCGTTGCGGGCGAACAGGCCGGGCACGCCGCGGGCGGTGGTGGGGTTGACCGAGAACAGCGCGCCGGGGATGTAGATCATCCGGGTGAGGCGGCCGTCGCAGGGCATGTGGATGCGGTGGTAATCCCGCGGGCTGAGGTAGAGGGTGGCGAACTCGCCGTCGTGGAACCACAGGGCGAGGTCGCGCTCGCCACCGAGCAGCGCGGTGGTGGAGTAGCGGTGGCCCTTGGCCTGGAAGATCTGGTCGCGCTCGATGCGCCCGAACTGGCTGATGGCGCCATCGACCGGGCAGATGAAGTCGGCGGCGGCCAGGGGGCGGGCGCCGGGCTTGAGGGGGCGGGTGAAGAACTCGTTGAAGCTCGGGTAGCTGGCGATGTCGGGGTTGGCGGCTTCGGCCATGTTCACCCCGTAGCGCCCCACGAACCAGCGGATGACCGAGGTGGTGAGCCCGCCGGCCTTTGCGCTGGCCAGCTTGCCGGCCAGGATGGTGAGCGCCTGCTTGGGGATGAGGTACTGGGGGAGGACTTTCAGGCGGTCGGACACGGCGCGATCCCGGCGGTGGTGAAGGCGCGGATTATAGCCGCCTCCGGCGCGGGGGCGCCCGTGCCGGGCCGCTAGCGGGTGGCGAAGCCGGCGTCCTCGATGGCGGCGCGGATGTCGCCTTCGTCGATCAGTGCGCCGTATTCGATCTCGGCGTGGCCGGTTTCCAGGGAGATGTCGGCGTAGCCGATGTGGGGCAGATCCTGGATGGCGTTCATCACGGTGCGCAGGCAGTCGGCGGACTGCATGCCGAGGACGGTGAAGGTGGCGGTGGGCATGGTGGGGGCTCCGGTTGGGGGTCAGCGGCCGCTGGTGGCGATGGGGAAGGCGCGGTCGTAGGCGAGGTTGAAGACGAAGGCGTAGGCCACGTAGGCGGCGGCGAGGCCGATGTCGGCGATGAGGGCGGTGAGCCAGTCGAGCCCGGTCCAGGCGACGATCACCGGCAGGGTGAGCAGCAGCAGGCCGCCCTCGAAGCCCACGGCGTGGAGCACCCGGCCCAGCCACGGGCGGCGGTCGGCGCTGCGGCCGGTGCGGCGGCCCTCGATCCAGTCGAAGGCGGTGTTGTAGGCGCCGTTCCAGACCGCGGCGATGAGCGCCAGCACGGCCAGCAGGCCGATGGAGTCGGCCACCGGCACGCCGGAGAGCCAGGCGAAGGGCGGCGTGACGAGCACCAGCCCGCCCAGCTCGAACAGGGCGATCTGGCGCAGGCGGTCGGGCAGGCTGCGAAGCGGGGGCGCGGACATGGTCGGGTGCGGTGTGGGTGGGCGCAGAGTTTAACGCGCCCGCCAAGACGGGCTAAACTGCCGGGCCCTTGCTTGCCCGGTCTGTCTGAGATGTGTGATCCCGTGTCGAAGTTCGCCCTTGTCTGTCACCCGGCCACGCCGGACGCGGCGGTGTCGGCCCTCGGGGCGGAGGTGCAGCCCGACGCGGCCGGGCTGGCCGTGGATTTCCACCTGAGCGGCGAGCTGGCCGCGCTGCGCATCCCCGACGTGGCCACGCCGCTGCCGCCCGAGCGCCTGTGGGCGCACACCTGCTTCGAGCTGTTCGTGGGTGCCGTGGGGGAGGCGGCGTACCGGGAGTTCAACTTCTCGCCCAACGGCCAGTGGATGCGTTTCGACTTTGCCGATTACCGGGCGCGCGTTCCGTCGCCGGCCGGCCCCGCGCCGCGGATCGCGGTGAGCGCCGACGAGGGCGGGCTGGGCCTGTCGGTGCTGCTGCCGGCGCCGCTCCTGCCGGCGGGCCGGCTGTGCATCGGCCTGACGGCGGTGGTCGAACACGCCGATGGCAGCCATACTTACTGGGCGCTCCGCCATCCGGTGGCCCAGCCCGATTTCCACCATCGCGACGGCTTTGCCCTCGCCCTCCATGCGGTGAACCCATGATCCAATTCGGTCTAGACCGTCTGCTCGCCGACCCCGCCCTGCGCAAGCCGCTGGCCGGCAAGCGGGTGGCGCTGCTCGCCCACCCGGCCTCCGTCACCCGCGACCTGACCCACGCCCTCGACGCCCTGATGGCCCTGCGTGATCTGCACATCACCGCGGCCTTCGGCCCCCAGCACGGCCTGCGCGGCGACAAGCAGGACAACATGGTCGAGTCGCCCGACTACTTCGACCCCCTGCACGGTATTCCGGTGTTCAGCCTGTATGGCGAGGTGCGCCGCCCCACGGCGCCGATGATGGACCGCTTCGACGTGCTGCTGGTGGATCTGCAGGATCTCGGCTGCCGCATCTACACCTTCATCACCACCCTGCGCTACGTGCTCGAGGCGGCCGCGAAGCACAAGAAAGCGGTGTGGGTGCTGGATCGCCCCAACCCGGCCGGCCGGCCGGTGGAGGGCACGCTGCTCCAGCCGGGCTGGGAGAGCTTCGTGGGCGCCGGCCCGCTGCCCATGCGCCACGGGCTGACCATGGGCGAGCTGGCGAAGTGGTTTGTCGCCACCCTCAAGCTGGATGTGGAGTGTCAGGTCGTCACGATGGAAGGTTGGCAGCCCGACGCGGCGCCCGGCTACGGCTGGCCGCTGGGCGAGCGCAGCTGGGTGAACCCCAGCCCCAACGCGCCCAACCTGTCGATGGCCCGGGCCTACGCCGGCACGGTGATGCTGGAGGGCACGACGCTCTCGGAGGGCCGCGGCACCACCCGGCCGCTGGAGCTGTTCGGCGCGCCCGATCTCGACGCCCGCCAGATCGTCGCGCACATGGAAACCATCGCCCCCAAGTGGCTGGCGGGCTGCAAGCTGCGCGACTGCTGGTTCGAGCCCACCTTTCACAAGCACGCCGGCAAGCTGTGCCACGGGGTGCAGATCCACGTGGAAGACCCCACCCACTACGAGCACTTCCGCTTCCGTCCGTGGCGCCTGCAGGCCCTGGCCTTCAAGGCGATCCGCCACGTCCGCCACGACTACCCCCTGTGGCGCGATTTCCCCTACGAGTACGAGCACGACCGGCTGGCCATCGACCTCATCAATGGCTCGGAGATCCTGCGGGAGTGGGTGGATGACCGCAGTTCGCGCCCGGGCGATCTCGATGCGCTGGCCCAGGCCGACGAGCGGGCCTGGGAGGAGAGCCGCCGGCCGTATCTGCTCTACTGAGCGCGGTCGGCCGCAACGAAAAAGGGCGCCCCAGGGGCGCCCTTGTCGTATCGGCGGGCGGCGGGGTCAGCCGATGGCCTTGAGGGTGACGCTGGCGTCCACCTTGCCGATGATCTTCTGCAGGCCGCGGCGGGTGGCGGTGTTGAGCACCAGCGGGGCCATCACGTTGGCGCGCACCGGCGCGGTGGCGTCGCCGCGGCTGACGATCAGCAGCACGCTGGCGTCGTCGGCGCTGCCCAGCTGGAGGGCGGCCACGTCGTCGTCGCTGAGGGTGAATTCGTAGTTGAGGCCGAGGATGTCCGGCGTGGTGACGGTGAAGGCCACCTGCGGGTCGTCCAGGCACTGGAGCAGGAACAGCCGGGGGGCGTCGTGGTCGGCGGTGTGCACCAGGGTGAACTGGCGGCAGTTCTCGAAGCCGGGCAGGCCGGACGGAAAGTCGATGACGCGGTCGGCCGAGACTTCCATTTCGCCGACGATGGGACTGGTGATCTTCATGGTTGTTCCCCCTTGGTAGGTGCACGGGCAGGCTCGGACGTCCGGCCTTCGGATGCGTGTTTCCATCATAGGCGGGGCGGCGGGAATCAACCTTGGGAGAAGAGGGGTTTTTTGGGGGCTTTCCCGGGCTTGGGCGGCGGGCGCCGGCCATGAAAAAAGGGACGTCCGGAGACGTCCCTCGATCTGGCTACGGCAACTTCAGCGGATCAGCGATCGCGGTTGAAGGTGCGGCCGGCGCGGGGCTTGCCGGCGAAGTCGCCGCCGCTGCGGCCACCGCCAAAGCCGCTGCCGGCGTTGTGGTGGGTGGAGCTGCGCTTGGCGACGTGGGGGAACTCGGTGCGGTGCTCGGGGTGACGGGGGCGCTCGGCAAACTCGCTGCGGCGGCTGTCGCCGAAGTCGCGGCTGTCGCTGCGGCCGGCCCAGGGGCTGGCCGGACGGCCGTCGTCGCGACGATCGCCGCGGCCACCGCCGAAACCGCCGGCGGGCTTGTCGCCGAAGCGGGCGCCGCCGTGGCCGGCGGACGGACGCTTGTCGCCGAAACGCGGGCCGTTGCCGAAGCTGCGGCCGCCTTCGCGACGGGGGCCGCCGGGGCGGCGGTCGTCGGCGGGCATGGTGCTGCGCGGCTCGAGGCCCGGCAGGGTGTGCACGGCCAGGGGCTGGCGGGTGTAGCGTTCGATGGCGCGCAGCAGGCGCACGTCGCGGCGCTCGGCCAGGCTGATGGCGATGCCGCTGGAGCCGCCGCGGCCGGTGCGGCCGATGCGGTGGACGTAGTCGGCCGCCACCTTGGGCAGGTCGTAGTTGATGACGTGGCTGATGGTGCGCACGTCGATGCCGCGGGCGGCCACGTCGGTGGCGATCAGCACGCGCAGGTGGCCGCGGCGGAGTTGATCCAGGGTGCGGGTGCGCATGCGCTGGTTCATGTCGCCGTGCAGGGCGGCAACCGAGTGGCCCATGGATTCGAGGTTGAGGGTCAGGGCGTCGGCGTCGCGCTTGGTGGCGGTGAACACGATGGCCTGATCCATGTCGGCGTCGCGCAGCAGGCCGTCGAGCAGGCGGTTCTTGTGGCCGATGTCGTCGGCCACCAGCAGGCGCTGCTCGATGTTCTCGTGGCGGGTCTGGGCGGAGGCGATCTCGATGCGCTCCGGGTCCTTCAGCAGGCGCTGCATCATGCGGGCGACCTGGCCGTCGAGGGTGGCGGAGAAGAACAGGGTCTGGCGGTTGGCCGGCAGCTTGGCGCAGATGGCCTCGATGTCGTCCACGAAGCCCATGTCGAGCATGCGGTCGGCTTCGTCGAGGATCAGGATCTCGAGCCGGCCGAAGTCGATGCGGCCGCTGTTCATCTGGTCCATCAGGCGGCCGGGGGTGGCCACGAGGATTTCATAGGGGCTGGACAGCAGCTTGTTCTGCACCGGGTAGGGCATGCCGCCGACGACGCTGACGGCCTTGGCGTAGCGCAGGTTCTTGCCGTAGCGCTTGGTGGCGTCGGTGACCTGCACGGCCAGCTCGCGGGTGGGGGTGAGCACCAGCACGCGGGGGCCGCGGGCCTTGGCGGTGGGCTCCGCCGTGAGGCGCTGCAGCGACGGCAGCATGAAGGCGGCGGTCTTGCCGGAGCCGGTCTGGCTGGAGACGACGAGATCCTTGCCGGCGAGCGCGGCGGGGATGGCGGCTTGCTGGACGGGAGTGGGGTCGGTATAGCCGGCTTCGTTGACGGCTTTGACGATGTGCTCGGACAGGCCGAGGCTGGCGAAATCCATGTTCGCTTCCTTATCTGGTATTGCGGATGCGGTGCCCGCGAAGAAAAAACGGCAACGCGTCGCGGCGCAGGATGTGCGCGCAACAGAAAGGCTGCCTGACTGGCATATCGGCACTAACCGATCAGGACAACCTCACGTCGAATACGGGAGATTTGGAAGGTCAGGGACGATGTGACTCGGTGCGAACCGCTTTGCACCGGACCGCGCACTATAGCGATAATGATCCTGCGACACAAGGATTATGTTGCGGCGCAAAAAACTCCGTCACGGGGGCGCGCGGGATGCGATGCGTTACTTTGTGTGTCGTGCCGGCGGGAGGCGGCGTGCTTCCTCGCGCCGGGGCTGGGCGCCGATTATTCTTGACCCCTCACCAATTAAGGAATTGCGATGCGTTTCGACAACAGCCGGGAGAGCAGCAACGTCGAGGACCGGCGCGGCGGCGGGGGCGGGGGCCTGCCCATCGGCGGGCGGGGGATCGGCCTGGGGACGATCGTGCTGGCGCTGGTGGCGATGTATTTCGGGGTGGACCCGAGCATCGTGCTCAATCAGGCGGTGCAGGCGCCGGCGCCCAGCAGCGCGTCGCGCCCGGCGGGTCCGCCGGCCAACGACGCGGAGACGGTGTTCATCCGCCATGTGCTGGCCGAGACGGAGGACACCTGGAGCCAGATCTTCCGCGCCAACGGCAAGGCGTACGTGGAGCCGACCCTGGTGCTGTTCTCGGGTGCTACCCGCACCGCCTGCGGGGTGGGGCAGGCGGCGATGGGGCCGTTCTATTGCCCGGCCGACCGCAAGGTTTACATCGACCTGGCCTTCTACCAGGAGCTGAAGACCCGCTTCAAGGCGCCCGGCGACTTTGCCCAGGCTTACGTGATCGCCCATGAGGTGGGCCACCACGTGCAGAACCTGCTGGGAATTTCCGGGAAGGTGCAGGCGGCGCGGGAGCGCGCCGGCGAGCGGGAAGCCAACGCGCTGTCGGTGCGGCTCGAGCTGCAGGCCGATTGCCTGGCCGGGGTGTGGGCGAAGAACGCGGACGCGGCGCGGGGCATCCTCGAGGCCGGCGACGTGGACGAGGCGCTGCGGGCGGCCACGGCCATCGGCGACGACAGCCTGCAGAAGCAGGCCCAGGGCTACGCGGTGCCGGACAGCTTCACCCACGGTTCGGCGGAGCAGCGGGTGCGGTGGTTCCGGCGCGGGATGGAGTCGGGCCAGCTGAACGCCTGCAACACCTTCCAGGCGCGCGCGCTGTAAGGGGCGGGCCACCGGGCCGCCGGCGGATGCCAGTCAGGCGTTTGCTGGCGGTTTGCCGTTTACGGCGTGCTGGAGGCTGGCGTCGAGGCCCTGCTGGGTGGTCTGGATCAGGGCGGCGAGTTCGATGGCGAGGGCCGGGTCGTCGTCGGCGAGGGCTTGCTTGAGGGCGACGCTGTCGCGGTGGAGGCTCTGGTTGATCGGGGCCAGCGCGCGGGCGAGGGCGATCAGCCGGGCGTCGGTGGCGCGGCGGGCGCGGTGTTCGGCGGCCAGGCCGATGCCCAGCAGCAGGCAGCCCGCGCTGAGGGCCAGGCCGATCCAGAGGTAGAGGGGCTGGAGGGCGAGCGTGGGGGGGCTGGGCTGGCCGGGGTTGTAGATGGTGTCGAGCCAGCGGTTTTTGGCGGTGGCGATGTCGGTGGGGGTGACCGATTCGAGGGCCCGGCGCAGGATGGCGGCCAGCTCGGGCGCGTCCTTGGCGACGCCCAGGTACAGCTCGCTGTCGCCGTCGGGCACGTGGCCGGCGATGTAGAGGGTGCCGAGGAAGCGCGACTGGATCAGCCGGTTGACGGCGTGGAGGTTGCCGATGGCCACGTCGGCGGCGCCGGCGGCCACCAGGCTGAGGGCTTCTTCCTGGGCGCCGACCTCCACCAGCTCGATGGAAGGGTAGGCGCTGCGGATGCGGTTGATGAGGAAGTGGTCCTTGAGCAGGGCCAGCTTGCGCCCGGTGAAGCTGGCCAGATCCCACACCTGCTGGAAATTGCTGCGGGTGACGATGGCGGTGGGCGAGGACAGGTAGGGGCCGATGAAGTGCAGGTGCTCGCGGCGCTCGGGGGTGTTGACGACGGCCACCAGCACGTCGAGCTTGCCGCCGAAGGTTTTCTGCAGCACCGCCGACCAGGGGCCGGCGGTTTCCTCGACGGTGAGGCCGGCCTTGTCGCGGAGCAGGCGGAACAGTTCGATGGAGTAGCCTTCGGCCTGATGGTGGCGGTTGGTGTAGCTGAGGGGGTAGAAGGCCTGGTCGTAGCCCATCCGGATGGGGCCGTGGCCGAGCAGCCAGGCCTGTTCGGCGGCGGTGAGCTGGAAGGACACCCCGGGGATGCCCTCGCCCGGCGGCAGGTAGCGGCGGACGAGGGCCTTGCCTTCTTCCTCGCTGATGAAGCGCATGGCTTTCTGCAGGATGGCCAGCAGGGTGGGTTCGGCGTTGTTGACCGCGAAGGCCATCGCCGAGAGGTCGGCGTCGAAACGCTGGCGCACCTGGAGGTTGGCCAGCCCGAGCTGCTCGATGTAGAAGTGGGCGACGGCTAGCATGCCCACGTAGGCGTCGGCATTGCCGTTGGAGACGGCGCGCAGGGCGTCTTCGGTGGTGGCGGTTTCGAGGATCTGGGCCTTGGGCCGGCTGCGCGTGAGCACCTCGCGGGAGGCGTGGCCGCGCTCGATGGCGATCCGGATGCCCTCCAGGTTGCCCGGTAGGGCGATGGCGCCGCGGCCGCTGCGGGTGACCACGATGGGCGGGGAGTGCAGGTAGCCGCCGGTGAACAGGAACTTGCGCCGGCGCGCGTCGGTGGGGCTGAGGGTGGGGATGAGGTCGATCCGGCCGCGCTCCAGGGCCTGGGTGGTGGTCGGGAAGTCGTCGAAGCGGACGAACTTGAAGCGCAGCCCCGTGCGCCGGCTGAGGAGTTCGAGGTAGTCGGCGCTGGGGCCGGTGTAGCGTTTGTCGCGCCAGGCGTAGAAGGGCTGGAAGTCGGGCCCGTTGCCGACCCGCAGCTCGGGGTGGGCGTCGAGCCAGTGCAGCTCTGCGTGGCTGAGGCTGGCCCGGAAGCGGGTGACCGGGTCGCCGTCCCAGTTGCCTTCCTTGAGGGCCGCGCCGGCGCCGCCAGCGAAGAGGCTTCCGGCGAGGACCAGGCCGAGCAGCAGCAGTCGGACGATGCGTGCAGCCAGGGCCTGGCTGGGCGTTTTCATGGCATTAATCGAGAGGCGTACGCGGGAATGCGAATGGTATTCGTTTTCCCGCGTCGTGGGCATACCGGGAGAAGGGTTTTTTCCCGGCCTCTCGATCAGCCCGCCAGCTTGGCGAAGGCGTCGACCACTTCGGGCGGCGCCTGGACCAGTTCGATCAGCACGCCTTCACCGCCGATGGGGAACTCGTCGTTGCCCTTGGGGTGCAGGAAGGTGATGTCGAAACCGGCCGCGCCCTTGCGGATGCCGCCCGGGGCGAAGCGCACGCCGTTGGCGCCGAGCCACTCGACGGCCTTGGGCAGGTCGTCCACCCACAGGCCCACGTGGTTGAGCGGGGTGGTGTGCACGGCGGGCTTCTTTTCGGGGTCGAGGGGTTGCATCAGGTCGACCTCGACCTTGAACGGGCCCTTGCCCATGGCGGTGATGTCCTCGTCCACGTTCTCGCGCTCGGACTTGAAGTTGCCGGTCACCTCGAGGCCGAACATGTCCACCCACAGGGTGCGCAGGCGATCCTTGGACGGGCCGCCGATGGCGATCTGCTGGACGCCGAGGATCTTGAAAGGTCTGGTCATGGTTGTTCTCCCTCATTTATTTAGTCGGAACCCGAAATTGTACGAGCGGGGGGCGGGAGGAGGAAGGGGCGGGGTGCCGGCGGGCCGCCGGCGGTGGGCGGCAGATGGGGTGTGGGGGGCGGGAGGCCCTGCGGGTGCCTGGGCGACGACATTCAGGTATTGCTTAAGCATTGCTTAAGTTTTGGGTGGGATAATCGGGGGGTCGTCCGGCCAGACCGGCCGCAACCCGGCGGCAGGGCCGGCCGGACGTCTTCGTCACCCACTGGAGCGTCCCATGAAATCCGAACTCAAGTCCGGCCTTGCGCTGCTGGCCTGCCTGCTCGCGCCGCTGTCGGTTGCCTCCGCGGCGACCGGCTCCGAACCGATCCAACCCATCGCGCCCGCCCGGGTAGCCAACCCGGCCGTGGTCGAGCTGGGCAAGATGCTGTTCTTCGATCCGCGCCTGTCGAAATCCGGCTTCATCTCGTGCAACTCGTGCCACAACCTGTCGATGGGGGGGAGCGACAACCTCAAGTCGTCCATCGGTCACGGCTGGCAGAAGGGGCCGATCAATGCGCCGACGGTGCTCAATTCGCGTTTCAACCTGGCCCAGTTCTGGGACGGCCGCGCGGCCGACCTGAAGGCCCAGGCCGGCGGCCCGATCGCCAATCCGGGCGAGATGGCGTACAGCCACGATCTGGCGGTGGCCACCCTGAAGACGATTCCCGGCTATCGCGGCGCCTTCAAGCGCGCCTTCGGCAGCGAGGAGGTGAGCATTGACCGCGTGACTCAGGCCATCGCCAGCTTCGAGGAGACGCTGGTGACGCCCGACTCCCGTTTCGACCGCTGGCTGAAGGGCGACAAGAAGGCGCTGAGCGCCGACGAGCTGGCCGGCTACAAGCTGTTCAAGGACAGCGGCTGCGTGGCCTGCCACAACGGCCCGGCGGTGGGCGGCAACTCGTACCAGAAGATGGGCGTGGTGGAGCCGTACAAGGCGAGCAGCCCGGCCGAGGGGCGCGTGGCGGTGACCGGGCAGGACGCCGACCGCTTCAACTTCAAGGTGCCCACGTTGCGTAACGTGGAACTGACCTACCCGTACTTCCACGACGGCGCCGCCAATACCCTGCCCGAGGCCGTGGATACGATGGGCCGGGTACAGCTGGGCCGCAAGTTCAGCGCCGAGGAGAACGCCCGCATCGTTGCCTTCCTGAAGACCCTGACCGGCAAGCAGCCGCAGTTCTCGATGCCTGTCCTGCCGCCGTCGGCGGACGCCACGCCGCGGCCCAAGCCCTTCGACTGAACGGGCTTTGCGCGTCGATCCGGAACCCGCTGCCGCCCTTGGGCGGGGCGGGTTTTTTTGTGGGTGCGGTCAGCCGATCCAGTCGACGCTGGCGCACAGCAGGTAGCCGGCGCCATAAACGGTTTTGATGATCTTCGGGTCTTGCGGGTCGTCCTCGAGCTTGCGGCGCAGGCGCGAGATGCGCACGTCGATGCTGCGGTCGAAGGGGTCGAGTTCGCGCTCGCCGATGAGCTGCTCGCGGGTGAGGATCTTGTTGGGGCGCTTGAGGAGCGTTTGCAGCAGGGCGGCTTCGGCGGCGGAGAGGCTCACCTCGCGGCCGTCGTCGTGGGCGAGGCTGAGGCGGCCGATGTCGAAGTGCCAGCCGGCGAAGCGCACGGCGCTGTGGCCGGCGGGCTCGCTGGCGGGGGCCTTCTGGTAGCGGCGCAGGATGGAGCGCACGCGGGCGACCAGCTCGCGGGGCTCGAAGGGCTTGACGAGGTAGTCGTCGGCGCCCAGTTCGAGGCCCAGCACGCGGTCGGTGAGGCCGTCGCGGCCGGTGAGGATGAGCGCCGCGCAGGGGTGGTTCTCCTGCAGCTCGCGCAGCACCTGCAGGCCGTCCATGTCGGGCAGGCCCAGGTCGAGGATGGCCAGCTCGGGCTGCACCCGGCGGGCGCGGGCCAGCAGGGCGCGGCCGGTGCCGAAGGTTTCGCTGCGGAAGCCGTATTCGGCCAGGGTGCCGACGATGAGCCGGGCAATGTCGGCTTCGTCTTCGACGACGAAGATGAGGGGCGTGTCCTTGTCGGGCGTGGTCATGGGGCGGTGGGCTCCGAGGGGGCGAAGGGCGCCACGGCGCCGCGGATGGCGGCGGCGAGGGCGGCCCGGTCGAAGGGTTTGCGCAGGGTGGGGATGTCCGGCAGGACCGGGCTTGCGTCGCCGGTGGCGTAGCCGGTGATGAGCAGTATCGGCAGTGTAGGCCGGAGGGCGCGGGCGGCGGCGGCCAATTCGCGGCCGCCCATGGCGGGCATCACGGTGTCGGAGACGAGGAGGGCGATGTCGTCTACCGCTTCGAGCATGGCCCGGGCCTCGAAGCCGTTGCCGGCCTCGATCACCGGGAAGCCCAGCTCGGTGAGCTGCTGGCGGAGCACCTTGCGCACCTCGGGCTCGTCCTCGACCAGCAGCACCAGACGGCTTTCGGCGGCGAGATCGATGGATTCGGGCGCGGGGGCGGCGGGGGTGGCGCTGGGGGCGTCGGTCATGGGCACGATGAAGCGCACGTTGGTGCCCTTGCCCGGGGTGCTGAGGATGCGGATGTTGCCGCCGGACTGGCGGATGAAACCGTACACCATCGCCAGCCCGAGGCCGCTGCCGGTGCCGAAGGCCTTGGTGGTGAAGAAGGGTTCGAAGAGCCGCGGCAGGAGTTCCGGCGCGATGCCGCTGCCGGTGTCGGAGACGTCGAACTGCACGTACTCGCCGGCGGGCACTTCGACCAGCAGGGCGAGGCTGGCCGAGACGTGGCGGCGGGCCACCGCGATGGCGAGTTCGCCGCCGTCGGGCATGGCGTCGCGGGCGTTGATGGCGAGGTTGAGGAGGGCGTTCTCGAGCTGGTGCGGGTCCACCAGCGCGTAGAGTTTTTCGGTGGGGAGCGCCAGCTGGATGGCGATGCGCTCGGTGAGGGAGCGGGACAGGAGCTGGGTCATGCCGTGCACCAGGGCGCCGACCTCTACCGGGGTGGGCTCCAGCGGCTGCTGGCGGGAGAAGGTGAGCAGCCGGCGGATCAGCTCGGTGCCGCGGCGGGCGGCGGAGAGGGCGGGGGCGAGGTAGTCCTCGTAGCCCTGGTGGGCGGGGAGCTTGTCCTGCAGGGTGGCGAGGTTGCCGGTGATGATGGTGAGCAGGTTGTTGAAGTCGTGGGCGAGGCCGCCGGTGAGCTGGCCGACGGCTTCCATCTTCTGGGCCTGGATCAGCGCGGCCTGGCTGGCTTTCTGTTCGGTGATGTCGATGGAGAGCACGAAGTAGCCCTGCACGCCGCCGGCGAGGGAGGCTTCAGGCACCACCGCGCTGCGGGCGTACACCTGCTTGCCGGCGGCGTTGATGCGGGAGTATTCGTAGCTGACCTGCTCGCCGGCGGCGGCCTGGTCGAGGTAGGGCTTGATCTGGGCGTAGGCTTCGGGGCCGAAGACGTCCTGAATGCTGCGCCCGACGATGGTGTCCCGGTCGAGGCCGAACCATTCGGTGTAGCCGCGGTTGGCGAAGCGGTAGCGCTCGCCGGCGTCCACGTAGGCGATGAGGGCGGGAATCGCGTCCATGATGAGGCGCAGGCGCTCCTCGCTGCGGGACAGCTGGCCGGCCAGGGCGTCGAGGCGGGCGGTGGCGGCTTCGAGTTCGGCGGTGCGGGCGCTGACCCGGGTTTCGAGTTCGGCGTTCTGGCTCTCGATGAGGCGCTCGTAGCGGCGCTGCTCGGTGATGTCGGTCCAAAGCGAGACGAAACCCAGGTTGGGGATGGGCACGCCGCGGATCGCCAGCACCTGGCCGTTGGGGCGGGTGCGCTCGGCGCTGTGGGGCTGGAAGGCGCGCACCGAGGCCATGCGTTCGGCGATCAGGCGCTCCACGTCGCCGCCGCCGTATTCGCCGCGCTGGAAGTTGAAGCGCAGGAACTCCTCGAAGGGCGTGCCGACGCGCACCAGCGTCTCGGGGAAATCCAGCAGGCGCAGCAGGGCCTTGTTCCAGGTGACGAGCTTGGGGGTGGCGTCGAACACCGCGATGGCCTGGTCGAGCAGGTCGAAGCCGGCGAGGAGCAGGTCGTAGCGGCGCAGGTCCTCGGGGGAGCTGGGCTTGATGGCCGGGGTGGCGATGCGGGCGATCATGCGGGGGGCGGGGCGACGAGGTCGAGGAAGGCGTCTTCGGGCAGCGGGCGGGCGAACAGGTAGCCCTGGCCGTAGTCGCAGTGGGCGGCGATGAGGCGCTGGCGCTGGGCGTCGGTCTCCACGCCTTCGGCTACCACCTGCAGGCCGAGCTTGTGGGCCATGGCGACGATGGCTTCGGTGATGGCCAGGTCGCTGGGGTCGGTGGTGAGGTCGCGGATGAAGGAGCGGTCGATCTTGAGGGTGTGGATGTCCATCCGCTTGAGGTAGGCCATCGCCGAGTAGCCGGTGCCGAAGTCGTCGAGGGAGATCTGGATGCCGGCGGCGCTGAGGCGGGCAAGCTGGGCGGTGACGGTGGGGCGCTCGTCGAGCAGCAGGCCTTCGGTGATCTCCACCGCAATGCAGCTGCCGGGCAGCCGGTGGCGGTCAAGCTCGTCGAGCAGCACCTCGAGCGAGTTGCCGGTGGCGAACTGGCGGGGCGAGGCGTTGACGGTGATCTGCACGCCCGGCTGGCGTTCGCGCCAGCGGGCCACGGCGGCCACCGCGTGACGGAACACCCAGGCGCCGATGGCGTCGATCAGGCCCAGCTCTTCGGCCACCGGGATGAACTCGGCGGGCGAGACCGGGCCGCGCTGGGGGTGGGTCCAGCGCAGCAGGGCCTCGGCCTTGTGGATGGCGCCGCTGCCCAGGTGGGGGATGGGCTGGAAGTGCAGGCTGAGTTGCCCTTCGGTAAGGGCGCTGCGCAGATCCTTGCCCAGCTGCACCCGCAGCATGGCGCGCTCCTGCATGGCCGGCGAGAAGTAGCAGAAGCGGTTTCGCCCCTCTTCCTTGGCGTGGTACATGGCCTGGTCGGCGTTCTTGAGGATGGCGATGGCGTTGTCGGCGTCCTGGGGGAAGAGGGTGATGCCGATGCTGGCGGAGACGTAGGCCTGCTCGTCGCCGAGGGTGAAGGGCTCGGTGAGGGCCAGGATGATGTCTTCGGCGATGCGCTCGATGGGCGCGCGCTCCGACAGGCCGGGCAGCAGCACGGTGAACTCGTCGCCGCCCTGACGGGCCACGGTGTCGGTGCCGCGCACGCAGCCCACCACCCGGCGGGCCGCTTCCATCAGCAGGCGGTCGCCGGCTTCGTGACCGAGGGCGTCGTTGACCTCCTTGAAGCGGTCCAGGTCGATGTACAGCACGGCCAGGCTGCCCTGCTCGCGCTGGGCGCGCTTGATCTGTTCGGCGAGCCGGTCGCCCAGCAGGCGCCGGTTGGGCAGGCCGGTGAGGGGGTCGTAGTTGGCCTGCATCCAGATCAGGGCTTCGCTCTGCTTGCGGTCGGTGATGTCGGTGATGACGCCGACGAGCCCGCCCACGCTGCCGTCGGCCTTGAGCCAGGTGGCCTTGTTGAAGATCACCTCCTTGCGCAGGCCGTCGCTCGATTCGACCGAGGCTTCGTAGGTCTGCACGCCGGGGTGGTCGAACAGCATCTGGTCGGCCTCGTGGTAGCGGGCCGCCAGCTCGGGCGGCGAGATGTCGAACACCGAGCGGCCGATGAGCGCCTCCCGGGGGCGGCCGATGTAGGTCTCGAAGGCGCGGTTGCAGCCCAGGTAGCGGGCCTGGTCGTCCTTGAAGAAGACCGGGCTGGGGATCGCCTCGATGAGCTGGCCGATGAAGTGCAGCTGCTCCACCGTGGTCTGCTCGGCCGTCTTTCGGGCGGTGATGTCGAGCATCAGCCCGATGATCGCCGGGCGGCCTTCGAGCTGGGTGCGGTTGCCGAAGACCTCCAGCTCAAGAAGGCGGCCGTCGGCGTGCTGGCCGCGGAAGGTGTAGTGGGCGGTGTCGGTCTCGCCGCGGATGCGCCGGGCCACGGTGTCGAGCACCCGCTCCCGGTCTTTGGGGCAGATGAAGCGCTCTACCTCGGGGTGACGCAGGAGCGTCTCGGGGGTGTAGCCGAACATTTCGGCAAAGCGCCGGTTGGCGTAGCGGATCTGCAGATCCTGCAGCACGTAGACCCCGATCAGGTCGTTGCGCAGCAGACCGAGCAGCAGCGCGTCCGCTTCGCGGAGCAGGGCGTCGGTCAGGGGGGGCGGAGGTGGCATGGCTGGATTCTACGTGGAGGCGCCGGGCGTCTCGTGGGTTTGCCCGGCCAGCTGTCGCCGGTAGCGTTCCGGCGACATGCCGGTCCAGCCGGTGAAGGCGCGGTAGAAGGCCGAGGTGTCGGCATAGCCCAGATCGGCCGCCACCTGGGCGATGGGCTGGCGGGTCTTGGTGAGGCGGGCCAGGGCGATGTCGCGGCGCAGGGCTTCCTTGATGCCGCGAAAGCTGGCGCCTTCCTCGTCGAGCCGGCGGTGCAGCGTGCGCGGCGACATGTGCAGGCGGCTCGCCACGTCGTCCTGGGAGAGGCTGGCCGGCAGGGCGGCGCGGATCAGGTCGCGCACCCGCAGCACGGTGGCCCGGTCGCGCCGGTAGAGCATGCTGATGCGGCCCGGCGCGCCTTCGAGAAAGCTGGTGAGGGCGGCCTCGTCGCGGCGGATCGGCAGGTCGAGGAGGGTGGCGTTGAAGCGGGCGGTGAGCCGCTGCCCGCCGACGAAGCGGGACAGCTCGGTGTAGACCAGCGCGTAGTCGTCGGCGTGGGCCGGGCGGCTGAACGGGAAATCCACCGAATCCAGCGCCAGCCCGCGCCCGGCCAGCCAGCAAGACAGGCTGTGGATGAGCCGCAGCAGCCACTCGAAGGCGAACACCCGGGCCGGGTCGTCCGGGTGGGCGGTGATCGGCGCGGCCTCGTCGATGTGCAGCTCGGCGCGGGTGTCGCGGCGCTCGATGCGCACCGTCAGGTCGGGCAGCACGATGGACAGGAAGCGCCGGGCCCGGTCGAGGGCGTCGGCGAGGGTCGGGGCGCCGAGCATGCCGCGGCACAGGAACTCGAAGCTGCCCGGCCCCATCCGGCACGAGAACAGCCCGAAGCCCTCGTCGTCCAGCGCGGCGATGATCCGGTTGTAGAGGGTCGCGTAGCGATCCACCGGCACCCGGCTGGCCGCGTCTGCAAGATCGATGTCGAGGCCGGCCAGGTGGGGGGTCGGGTCGATATTGCGACGCAGCATTCCGGACAGCATCCCGGTGACGAAACCCATTGATACGCTTGTGCGTTTGCGGGTTGCGGCGCTTGCCAAAGGGGGTTCTCCGATCCGGTGGAGGGGCGGCCGGCGGCGCTGCCTGCCGTTTGGCGGATTTTGCACGAATCCCGTCGACAACGGCAATGGCAAAGGTGTGGGGGGCCTTCTACCATTCAAGGATCGATAAACATGAGTTGGGGGAGACAGCATGACCGACCTGAGCGTTGCCAAGAAACTCGTCGCATACAAGCCCAAGAACAAGGTGCGTTTCGTCACCGCCGCCGCGCTCTTCGACGGCCATGACGCGTCCATCAACATCATGCGGCGGATTCTCCAGTCCACCGGCTCCGAGGTGATCCACCTGGGCCACAACCGCTCGGTGGGCGAGATCGTCAATGCCGCGCTTCAGGAAGACGTGCAGGGCATCGCCATCACCTCGTACCAGGGCGGCCACGTCGAGTTCTTCAAGTACATGATCGACCTGCTGCGCGAGAACGGCGGCGAGAACATCAAGGTCTTCGGCGGCGGCGGCGGCGTGATCGTGCCGGCCGAGATCAAGGAACTCCACGACTACGGCGTCACCCGCATCTACTCGCCCGAAGACGGTGCCATCCTGGGCCTGCAGGGCATGATTAACGACGTCGTCCAGAAGTGCGACGAGGACCTCTCCCACGCCGGCCCCCAAGGCGTCGAGGCCGTGCTGGCCGCCCTCCGTTCGGGCGACCGCCGTGCGCTGGCCAAGATCGTCACCGGCCTCGAGAACGGCGCCTACGGCGACGACGTGAAGGCCGCCGTGATCGACGCCGCCAAGGCCCTCAAGACGCCGGCGCTGGGCATCACCGGCACCGGCGGCGCCGGCAAGTCCAGCCTCACCGACGAGCTGGTGCGCCGCTTCCGCCTCGACCAGAACGACCAGCTCAAGCTCGCCATCATCTCCATCGACCCGTCGCGCAAGCGCACCGGCGGGGCGCTCCTGGGCGACCGCATCCGCATGAACGCCATCGAGCACCCGAACATCTTCATGCGTTCGCTGGCCACCCGCGACACCGGCAAGGAAGTCTCCGTCTCCCTCCCCGAAGTCATCGCCGCCACCAAGCTGGCCGGTTTCGATCTCGTGATCGTCGAGACCTCCGGCATTGGCCAGGGCGATGCCGCCATCGTCCCCTTCGTCGATGTGTCGCTGTACGTGATGACCCCCGAATTCGGCGCCGCCAGCCAGCTCGAGAAGATCGACATGCTCGACTTCGCCGATTTCGTGGCCATCAACAAGTTCGACCGTAAGGGCGCGGAAGACGCCCTGCGCGACGTACGCAAGCAGTACCAGCGCAACCGTGAGCTGTTCACCACGCCGACCGACGACATGCCGGTGTTCGGCACCATGGCCGCCCGCTTCAACGACGACGGCGTGACCGCGCTCTATCAGGCGCTGGCCCCGGCGCTCGTCGCCAAGGGCCTCAAGCTGGCCAAGGCGAAGCTGCCCATCGTGGCGGTGAAGGCGTCCAGCCGTGGCCGCGCCATCGTCCCGGCCGAGCGCGCCCGTTACCTCGCCGAGATCGCCGACACCGTGCGTGGCTACCACAAGCACACCTCGGAGCAGGCCCGCATCGCCCGCGAGCGTCAGGCCCTGCGCATCTCCAGGCAGCTCTTCGAAGGCTGCAAGAAGGACGCCGGCAGCTTTGCCGAACTCATCGAGTGGAAGGACGGCGAACTCACCGGCACCTCCAAGAAGCTTCTCGACATGTGGCCCAAGACCGTCGAGCTGTATTCGGCCGACGAGTACGTGGTGAAGATCCGCGACAAGGAGATCCGCACCGTCCTCACCTCCGAATCCCTCTCCGGCAGCAAGATCCGCAAGGTCGCCCTGCCGCGCTTCGAGGACGACGGCGAGACCCTGCGCTTCCTGATGAAGGAGAACGTCCCCGGCTCCTTCCCCTTCACCGCCGGCGTCTTCGCCTTCAAGCGCGAAGGCGAAGACCCCACCCGGATGTTCGCCGGCGAAGGCGACGCCTTCCGCACCAACCGCCGCTTCAAGAAGGTGTCCGAGGGCATGCCGGCGCATCGCCTCTCCACCGCCTTCGACTCGGTCACGCTCTACGGCTGCGACCCCGATCCGCGTCCGGACATCTACGGCAAGATCGGCAACTCCGGCGTCTCCATCGCCACACTGGACGACATGAAGGTGCTGTACGACGGCTTCGACCTGGTCAACCCGACCACCTCCGTGTCGATGACCATCAACGGCCCGGCGCCCATCATCCTGGCGATGTTCTTCAACACCGCGCTGGAGCAGCAGCTCGTCAAGTTCAAGGCCGAGAACGGCCGCGACGCCACCGACGACGAATACCAGAAGATCCGCGAATGGGTGCTCGCCACCGTGCGCGGCACCGTCCAGGCCGACATCCTGAAGGAAGACCAGGGCCAGAACACCTGCATCTTCTCCACCGAGTTCGCCCTCAAGATGATGGGCGACATCCAGGAGTTCTTCGTCCATAACAAGGTGCAGAACTTCTACTCGGTGTCGATCTCGGGCTATCACATCGCCGAAGCCGGCGCGAACCCGATCAGCCAGCTCGCCTTCACGCTGTCCAACGGCTTCACGTATGTCGAGAGCTACCTTGCCCGCGGCATGCACATCGACGACTTCGCGCCCAACCTCTCCTTCTTCTTCAGCAACGGCATGGACCCGGAGTACTCGGTGATCGGCCGCGTCGCCCGCCGCATCTGGGCCGTGGCGATGAAGAACAAGTACGGCGCCAACGAGCGCAGCCAGAAGCTCAAGTACCACATCCAGACTTCCGGCCGCTCGCTGCACGCCCAGGAGATGGACTTCAACGACATCCGCACCACGCTGCAGGCGCTGATCGCCATCTACGACAACTGCAACTCGCTGCACACCAACGCCTACGACGAGGCGATCACCACCCCCACCGAGGAATCGGTGCGCCGCGCGATGGCGATCCAGCTCATCATCAACCGCGAATGGGGCCTCGCCAAGAACGAGAATCCCAACCAGGGCGCCTTCATCATCGAGGAACTCACCGACCTCGTCGAAGAAGCGGTGCTCAAGGAGTTCGAGGCCATCAGCTCCCGCGGCGGCGTGCTGGGTGCCATGGAGACCGGCTTCCAGCGCGGCAAGATCCAGGAAGAGTCGCTCTACTACGAGCACAAGAAGCACGACGGCTCCTACCCGATCATCGGCGTCAACACCTTCCTCAACCCGAAGGGCATGGCCCAGCAGGAGATCGAGCTGGCCCGTTCCTCCGAGGACGAGAAGCAGAGCCAGCTTGCGCGCCTCGCCGACTTCCAGGCCCGCAACGCCGAGGAAGCGCCCAAGTGGCTCGCCAAGCTCAAGGAGACCGTCATCGAGAACGGCAACGTGTTCGCGGTGCTGGTTGAGGCGGTGCGCTACTGCTCCCTGGGCCAGATCACCACTGCGCTCTACGACGTGGGCGGTCAGTACCGGCGCAGCATGTAAGTGACGTGAAGCCATTCTCCCCGCTTGGGGAGGATGCACGAAAAACGGCGCCCGCGTGGCGCCGTTTTTCATACCGAATGCTAACTTACTGCTTGTCTGCTATTGCTGTATGTAGGTCCGGCAGCAGATCTCGTAGTCTAGAAAAGAAGTCAAAGATGTCTTGGTGTATCTCCTCTGGCAGCATTTCTGCTGCTACGCGTTCCCGGGATATCTCAAGTTCAGCGTTTATTTTTTTTAGTTGCTGAAATAGTGACTCGTTGCCAGAGAATAAAAGACGTTTCCCGTCGAGGATTTGGAATATCTGGGCGGTCACGTTTCGCCAGGTCCGTCCAGGCGGTAGAGTCAAGTTTTGTTCGGTGAAGAACTGATTCGTTTTCTTGTCTAGCTCCTGCATGAAGAGATCACCAAACTGATGCCCGAGTTGCTTTGCAGTTAGCCGCTTCCAAGGGTCTGGGCACAAAAGGTAGCTGTCAATGTTCTTTCTTCTCCACTCAAATATATTCTTGTTTTGAGGTTCTGGATGAAATGACTCGTCCGAGTCGTAGTCCAGGAGTATTAGTCTTTCAATTGTTGGTGCTATCTGACGGATTGCTTTGAAATGTTGGTTGGCGAAATCAAGCATCGACTTCTTCCCTCCGCCACCCATTGTTCGAACAAAGAATTTGCAGAATATGTCATTGGCGCCACATTTGGTGCTCCACGCTCGCAGCAGCCGCTCATCGTCTTCGCCTTCGAGGTAGAGAACAAAGGGGGTTGTGATCGCCTGACTGATTTCGAGGTTAGACACGTCAGACATTGCTCTTAGTATGTCTGGAGTTGTCTCGACGCGTCTAGGATGGCCTGTTAGCATAGAGACGATCTGGCGAGCATTGACGCCCCGTGCGAATTCTTCTGCATGTGTGGCTATTAAGAACTGAACGCCTCGTTCCTGCGATTTTTGTTTGAAGTAGTCGATGATTTCTCTTTGAAGATTGACATGGAGATGCGCGTCTGGCTCGTCCATGAGGATGCTGCTTGGGTGGTACCCAAAAAGAAAGGCGAGTAAGGTAAGTGTTTGGTGAAAACCGCTACCTCCCGCGATAATGTCAAATTTTTTGTCGCCGTGGCGATATTCCAGTTCAATCTGAGTGTCCACGCCTCGGCGATAATTGGGTTTTAATAGTTTTACAGAAAACCATCTTTCAATAATCTTCTCAACTTCATTCCAGTCGTCAGGGTAGTCCTGAGCTACTCTCAGCAAGAGATTACGAAGGACGCTCCCCGGCTGTGCTTTTCCTACCTGCTTTCTTATTGGGCCGTCGTCGCGCCACTCTTCTGTAGGCTCAAGGCCAGAAAAGGGCGGGACGTATGCAATTCGTGGTAGTTTGCTTTTGCTGCCTAAGTCCTCACCTTCGTTGAGAAGGTCTCGAAAATGCTGCCAGCCTTCAATGGGGATGGCGTAAATCGCCTGCGGTGAGTGGTATCGTAACCCAACCCCAAATTTGCACTCTTCTCCGTTCGAAGCTCTCCACTTGACCAGAATTTCAATCAAAATGTACTTTGGCTTTCTCTTGCCATCCTCTACTATGGAGCGTCGATCAATCCTGTTGTGCCAAAGCAGATTGAACTCTGGTACCGGAAGAGCGGAGAAGTTTGGAAGAACCACTTGGATTCCTCTGTCGCCATCTTTGCGTGACTTTGACTGACGAAACTCATCTACACAATATTGCCATATGGCTAAGGCTTGCAGGACGGTACTCTTCCCGCTGTTGTTTCGTCCGAGCAGTAGATCCAGTTCGCCAAACCTATATGTTTCGTCTTCAACGCGTTTGAAGTTCTTTAGAGTCAGCTCGGTAATCATTGCTTGACGAGTACATGGGTTTATTGAAGGCTACGATTCTATGTGAGTTGCGTTGTTTGTGGTGGTTTAGCCTGTCTTGGCGTCTCTTCTGAGTGCCTGCATTGCGTTTCTCTAGCTAGAAAGTGGGTGCATTACTTCGCCTGCTTGGTTGGCAAAGTAGCGTTCAGCCCCGCACGGCCGCCAGCATCTCGTGCACGTCGTGGGTCATCACCGCCAGCCAGGCGGTGAGGCCCAGGTAGAGCACGGCGTATTCGAGGCGTTTGGCCGGCGGGGTGTCGTAGTAGCCGGGGGCGGGCGCGGCCTCGCCGCGGAAGGCGCGCCACATGTGGGGTGCGGCCAGCAGGGCGACCAGCACCAGCATCGGGCTGGGGCGCCACAGGAAGATCGCCACCAGCACCGGCGCGCCAACCAGCCAAAACGTCGGCGACACCACGCCGGTCATCCGCCCGCCATCCAGCGGCGGCACCGGGATCAGGTTGAACAGGTTGAGGAAGAAGCCCGAATACGCCAGCGCCAGCAGCAGATCGCTGCCTTCCGAGCGGGCCACGAAGTAGCACAGCAGCGCGGCGGCGGTGCCGGCCAGCGGCCCGGCCATCGCCACGTAGGCCTCGGTTTCGGCGTTCATGGGCTGCTCCTTCAGCTCGATCCACGCGCCCAGGAAGGGGATGAAGGTGGGCGCGCCCACGTTCAGGCCCCGCCGGCGGGCGGCCAGGTAGTGGCCCATCTCGTGGCAGAAGATCAGCGCGACAAAGCCGGCGGCGTAGCGCCAGCCCCAGATCAGGGCGTAGGCGCCGATGGACAGCAACATGGTGCCGGCGGTGGTGAGCAGCTTGCCGAACTTGGCGCCGCCGAGGAGGAGCAGGAGGAGTTTCATGACCGGGGGCGCCCACGAAAAACGGCCCATGCCGGGCCGTGGATTCGCTGTGCCGAGTTAGTTTGCCAGTGGATTTTCCTGGAGATGCCCGTTGCGGGCAAGCGGGCCGCCGATGGCGGGCGGGTGCGGGTCAGGGGGGAGAATCCTTCTTGCGGCCCAGCATGCGGGTGGCGCCCGCGCCCAGTCCGACCATCGCCAGCAGGCCGACCTTCCAGAACTTGGCGACGAACAGCCCCAGGCTGGCGAACAGGCCGAGCTTCTTGGCCGCCATGCCGCCCACCAGCGCCGCCAGCCCGTACTCCGCCATGCGGTCGGTGGCGGCGTTGAAGTCGGCGTAGCGCTTGCCCTCGTGAAAGCTGAGGGCGGCCAGCAGCTCGCGGGTGGCGGGCTTCTCCAGCTCCACCCGGTCCATGCTGGTGACCAGGTTCAGCGAGAAGTAGCCCTCGCGGCCCAGCACGTAGGTGTTGTAGTTGACCCCGTCGCCGCCGGCCTGAGGCGTCTTGGCGCGGGCGGCCACCGACCACACCAGCCGGTGGGTGGCCGGGTCGTAGCTGGGCACCTCCACCCAGCCGACCACGCTGACCTCCGGCAGGCCCTGGGCGCGGCGTTCGGCGTTGGCGGCCTCGGTGCCGTCCTTGAGGTTCTTGAGGAGCTGATCGGCGTTCCAGTCGCGGGCGTCCTCGTCCTTCACGTAGCCGGCGGGGTTGAACTCCACCGCCACGAAGCCCGCCAGATCGGGGCTCACCACCAGCCCGTGAAAGCCCTTGCCGCTGCTCCGGTTGCCCTGGGCGGCCATCAGCGCCTGGGCTTCGTCCCGGGGGATGAAGCCGAAGCCCTCGGGCAGCTTGAGCACCCCCTGATCGCCCAGCTCGATGTCCCGCGGGCCCATCTGCACCGCCGCCTGGGCGGCCAGCGCGGCGGCTTCGAGGCGCGTCTCGACGGGGCTTGGCGCGGCATCGCCGGCGAGGGCGACGGACAGGCACGGCAGGCACAGGGAGAGGGCGACGAGGGAGCGGCGGAGGGCGGAAATCATCATCGGGGGCCGGTCCGGAGGTGAAAAAGTGTTGCGGAGGCGGGCTGGTTTCGATGATAGCGCGCCCCGGTCTGACCATTCGTGCGCTAAGTCGCACCGCCCACGATGGGGCTTTTCACCCCTTTCGCGCCTTGCAGACTGCTGGCTCCTTGGTGCAGGCGACGGTATCGCGCGGGGTGGATGCCCCCGTCGTTGCCACCTGGCATTTGCCCCGCAGGGCGCGCGTTCGTCGTCTAAGATGATGAGGTGACCGAAACCGATCCGGACCTGCCCCGTGGGCGGTCGGTCAGGGTGGTCATGGCGGGCTGCACGGCCCGCCTGCGCGCCGGGGTCGTCGCCAGCCGACGACGACCCCACCCCTGCCGTGCGTGCCCCCGCCCCCGCGCAGCCCCCGATCACAATTCCGTACATTTGAAAAACAGTTGAGCAAACATGGTTTGCCAGACTGTCCTCACGTCACAAAACACACTATCCGCGGCCGTTTCCGGACCGCGGGCACGACGCGAGACAAGACCGGAGGAGGATGGGGATGGCAAACACCGGCGAGACTTCGGCCGAGATGAGCAGCCTGGACACCTTTCCGCGCCTGCTGATGCACCACGCCCGGCAGCGGCCCAATCGGCCGGCGATGCGCGAAAAGGAATACGGCATCTGGCAGACCTACACCTGGGCCGAAGTGGCCGAGCGGGTGCAGGCCATTGCCAGCGGGCTGGCGGAACTCGGTTTCAAGCGGGGCGACCGCCTGGCGGTGGTGGGCGACAACCGGCCGCGGCTGTACTGGTCGGTGGCCGCCTGCCAGTGCCTGGGCGGTATCCCGGTGATGATGTACCAGGACGCGGTGGCCCAGGAAATGTCCTACGTGATGCAGGACGCGGAGATCCGCTTCGCCTGCGTCGAGGATCAGGAGCAGGTGGACAAGATGCTCGAGATCAAGGACGGCCTGCCGCTCCTTGAGCACGTGATCTACGACGACCCCCGCGGCCTGCGCCACTACAACCAGACCTTCCTGCACGGTCTGGACGAGGTGCTGGAGATGGGTCGCATCCACGGCCGCAATCACCCGGACTTCCTCGGTCACGAGATCGACAAGGGCAGCAGCGACGACGTGTCGGTGATGCTCTACACCTCCGGCACCACCGGCAAGCCCAAGGGCGTGTGTCAGACCCACGGCGCCTTCATTGCCGCGGCCCAGGGCGGCTGCCAGTTCGACCGCCTCTCCGACGAAGAGGACATCCTCTCCTACCTGCCGATGGCCTGGGTAGGCGATCACCTGTTCTCCTACGCCCAGGCGCTGGTGGCCGGCTTCACCATCAACTGCCCCGAATCGGGCGAGACGGTGATGAACGACCTGCGCGAGATCGGCCCCACCTATTACTTTGCGCCGCCGCGGGTGTTCGAGAACCTGCTCACCCAGGTGATGATCCGGATGGAGGACGCCGGCGGCATCAAGCGCAAGCTCTTTGCCCACTTCATGGACGTGGCCCGCCGCTGCGGCGCGGACATCCTCGACGGCAAGCCCGTCTCCGGCAGCGACCGCCTGCAATACTGGCTTGGCAACGCCCTCATCTACGGCCCCCTCAAGAACGTGCTGGGGATGAGCCGCATCCGCGTGGCCTACACCGCCGGCGCCGCCATCGGGCCGGACCTGTTCCGCTTCTACCGCTCCATCGGCATCAACCTCAAGCAGCTCTACGGCCAGACCGAAACCTGCGCCTACGTGTGCCTGCAGCCCGACGGTCAGATCAAGCTCGATTCCGTCGGCACCCCGGCCCCCAACGTGGAGGTCAAGCTCGCCGACAACGGCGAGATCCTGGTGCGTGGCCCGATGCTGCTCAAGGCCTACTACAAGCGCCCGGACGCCACCGCCGAGTCGATCAACGCCGAGGGCTACTTCATGACCGGCGACGCGGGCTTCTTCGACGAGGACGGCCACCTCAAGATCATCGACCGGGCCAAGGACGTGGGCAAGCTCACCGGCGGCGGCATGTTTGCCCCCAACTACATCGAGAACAAGCTCAAGTTCTTCCAGCACATCAAGGAAGTGGTGTGCTTTGGCAACGGCCGGGATTTCGTCACCGCCTTCGTGAACATCGACCTGGAAGCCGTGGGCAACTGGGCCGAGCGCAAGGGCATGGCCTACTCGGGCTACACCGACCTCGCCAGCCAGCCCCAGGTGTACGAGCTGATCCGCGAGTGCGTCGAGCAGGTCAATGCGGATCTGGCGTCCGACCCCAAGATGGGCGATTCGCAGATCAAGCGCTTCCTCGTGCTTCACAAGGAACTCGACGCCGACGACGGCGAGCTGACCCGCACCCGCAAGGTTCGCCGCAACTTCGTGGCCGAGAAGTACGCGGTGCTCATCGACGCGCTGTATGCCGGCAAGAAGAGCCAGTTCATCGAAACCCAGGTGACCTACGAGGACGGCCGCACCAACAAGGTGTCCGCCAACCTGCGCATCGAGGACGCCAAGACTTTCGCGCCCCAGGCGCGCAAAGCGGCCTGACACGGAGACCGACATGGCCAGACAGATTGGCGACGTGATCGTCGACCTCCAGAACATCTCCCTGCGCTTCGGCGGCGTGAAGGCGCTCACCGACATCAGCTTCAACGTGAAGCAGCACGAGATCCGCTCGATCATCGGCCCCAACGGCGCCGGCAAAAGCTCGATGCTCAACGTCATCAACGGCGTGTATCACCCCCAGGAAGGGCAGATCTTCTTCAAGGGGGCGCTGCGCAAGAAGATGGAGCCCCACGAGGCGGCCGAGCAGGGCATCGCCCGCACCTTCCAGAACATTGCGCTGTTCAAGGGCATGACCGTGCTCGACAACATCATGACCGGGCGCAACCTCAAGATGAAGTGCAACTTCCTGCAGCACGCCCTGTACTGGGGTGCCGCGCAGAAAGAGGAGATCGCCCACCGCATCAAGGTGGAAGAGGTGATCGAGTTCCTGGAGATCCAGGGTATCCGCAAGACCCCGGTGGGCCGCCTGCCCTACGGCCTGCAGAAGCGCGTCGAGCTGGCCCGGGCCCTCGCCGCCGAGCCGGACATCCTGCTCCTCGACGAACCGATGGCTGGCATGAACGTGGAAGAGAAGCAGGACATGTGCCGCTTCATCCTCGACGTGAATGACCACTACGGCACCACCATCGTCCTCATCGAGCACGACATGGGCGTGGTGATGGACATCTCCGACCGCGTGGTGGTGCTCGACTACGGCAAGAAGATCGGCGATGGCGCGCCGGACGAAGTGAAGAACAACCCGGAGGTCATCAAGGCCTACCTTGGGACTTCCCATTGACCGGAGGGTGTCGGGTTACGCCCTGCGGGCCAACCCGACCTATGCAGCTTCACATTGACCTGGGTGTCGGGTTACGCCCTTCGGGCTAACCCGACCTACGCAGCGGCAACACCGTAGGTCGGGTTAGCCCAGCGTAAGCCGACATCCAGCGACAGAAGACGCGGCAGCAAACGTAGGTCGGGTTAGCGCAGCGTAACCCGACATCTGAAGCACCGCAGGTCGGGGTGGCGCAGTAACCCGACACCGAACGACAGAAGAAGCGGCAGCGGGCAATCGGGCCCGACCCGCCGCAGAGGAGAGAGGCAGATGCAATTTTTCATCGAAGTGCTGATTGGCGGTCTGCTGTCGGGCGTCATGTACGCTCTGGTGGCCCTCGGTTTCGTGCTGATCTACAAGGCCTCGGGCGTGTTCAACTTCGCCCAGGGAGCGATGGTGTTCTTCGCCGCGCTCACCTTCGTCGGCTTTCAGGAGGTGCTGCCCGGCTGGCTGGGGCTGGAGGCCGACAGCAGCGGGGTGTTCTGGCTGGCCTTCCTGCTCGCCTTCGTCGCGATGATCGTGCTGGGCTCCCTCACCGAGCGCATCGTGCTGCGGCCGCTGGTCAATCAGCCCCACATCACCCTGTTCATGGCCACCATCGGCCTCACCTACGTCATCGAGGGCCTCGCCCAGATGACCTGGGGCGCCACCGTGCGCGGGCTGGATCTGGGCATCGTCGATGAGCCCATCGCCTGGCTCATGGACAACTACGAGATCGGCGTCTCCAAGTTCGACCTCTTCGCTGCGGGCGTGGCTGCCTCGCTGGTGGCCCTGCTGGCCCTGCTGTTCCAATACACCAAGGTGGGCCGGGCCCTGCGGGCGGTGGCCGACGACCACCAGGCCGCCCTGTCCATCGGCATCCCGCTGCAGACCATCTGGCGCGTGGTGTGGGCGGTGGCGGGCTTCGTGGCCCTGGTGGCGGGGATGATCTGGGGCGCCCGCAACGGCGTGCAGTTCGCCCTCACCTTCACCGCCCTCAAGGCCCTGCCGGTGCTCATCCTCGGCGGCTTCACCTCGGTGCCCGGCGCCATCGTCGGCGGCCTCATCATCGGCGCCTCCGAAAAGCTGGCCGAAGTGTATGTGGGCCCGATGGTCGGGGGCGGCATCGAAGGCTGGTTCCCCTACATGCTGGCCCTGGCCTTCCTGCTCGTGCGCCCCGAAGGGCTGTTCGGCGAGAAGCACATCGACCGCGTGTGACCGGGGAGACAAGGCGATGAACCGATTCCATGTCGACCAGGGCGCAGCGGGGAAGGCGGCGGCTGCCGCAATGCCTCCCGCCGCCGCCCGCCCGGCTGCAAGCGGGGCTGAACGGTCTTTGTTCGTGGCAGATAGGTTTCTGTTGGCTGGCGAACAGTTTCCAATCCCGCGGGAACATCAACCAACGCCGGGTGAACGGTTTCCAATTTTCGGTGAACAGAAACCAAACCGGCGTGAACAGAAACCAATCGCGGGTGAACGGAAACCAAATCCCGGTGAACGGTTTCCGTTCATGGGCGAAGGGAAACCTTTCGGGCGCGATTGCTTTCTGCGCGGCGATGCGGCCCCGGCCGCGCACCCCGCAAACACCCCTGCCGAACACCATAACAAGACTGTCAGCCCGCAGCGGGCAGCTGCCTGAGCGGAGAAGGAGACCCACCCATGCTTTACCGTGAAGCCGGCCAGTTCAAGGCCAGTTATGCCGAAGATGCCCGGATCTTTCCGATCCGCCAGGACCGCATCGGGTTCTGGGTGCTGATGCTGGTGTTCGGCGTGGCGGTGCCGCTCATCGCCGACCAGTACTGGCTCAAGGCCATCCTGATCCCGGTGCTGATCTTCTCCCTCGCTGCCCTCGGGCTCAACATCCTCACCGGCTACGCGGGGCAACTCTCCCTCGGGTCGGCGGCCTTCATGGCCGTGGGGGCCTTCGCGGCGTACAACTTCATCCTGCGCATCGACGGCATGCCCTTCCTGGTGGCGCTGGTGCTGGCCGGGCTCACCGCGGCGCTGGTAGGCATCCTGTTCGGGCTGCCCAGTTTGCGCATCAAGGGCTTCTATCTGGCGGTGGCCACTCTCGCGGCGCAGTTCTTCATCGTGTGGGCGCTGGTGAAGTTTCCGTGGTTCTCCAACAACTCGTCCTCCGGCGTCGTCACCGTCCAGGACGTGACCATCCTCGGCTTCACCTTCGACACCCCCGAGTCCAAGTACATTCTCACCTTCCTGATCGTGGTGGCGATGGCGCTGCTGGCCAAGAACATGGTCCGCTCCTCCACCGGCCGGGCCTGGATGGCGGTGCGCGACATGGACGTGGCGGCCCAGGTGATCGGCTTCCGCCTGATGCGCACCAAGCTGCTGGCCTTCGCGGTGAGTTCCTTCTACTGCGGCGTGGCCGGCGCGCTCTACGCCTACACCTACATCGGCACCGTGGAGCCGGAAGCCTTCAACCTGGATCTGTCCTTCAAGATCCTGTTCATGATCATCATCGGCGGGGTCGGCTCGATCATGGGTTCCTTCCTCGGGGCGGCCTTCATCGTGCTGCTGCCGATCTTCCTGGACAACTTCGTGCCGATGATCTTCGGGCAATCCCTGGGGGCGGGCTTCGTGTCCAACTTCCAGCTCATCGTGTTCGGCGGCCTCATCATCTTCTTCCTGATCGTCGAACCCCACGGCCTCGCCCGCCTGTGGCAGATCGCCAAGGAGAAATTGCGCCTGTGGCCCTTCCCGCACTGACGTTCATGAATAAAGCTACTGCGCGTCCCGATCCTGAAACTCCGGTGCTCGCTGTACCTCACGTACAGCTCCGCTCCTCGTTCCAGCCTCGGGCCGGCTCGCGACGCTTTCTTCACGAACGTGGGTAATCACCCTGTTTCGTCGTAGCACCCACACCAATAAAGGAGACACACCATGAAACTCAAGCACACCGTTCTGCTGGGTGCTGCCATCGCCGGCCTCTTGGGCAGTGGCGTGGCGAGCGCCGACGAACAGTTCATCGGCCTGCCCAGCTACCGGGTCGGCCCCTATGCGGCCGGCGGCGCCGGCATCTTCGGCGGCTGGATCGACTACATGCAGCTCGTCAATGAGCGCGACGGGGGCGTCAATGGCGTCAAGCTCACCTGGGAAGAGTGCGAGACCGAGTACAACAACGCCCGCGGCGTGGAGTGCTACGAGCGCCTGAAGAAGAAAGGCGCCACCGGCAACTCGGTGTTCCAGCCGGTTTCCACCGGCATCACCTACTCGGTGCTCGAGAAGGTCGCCCAGGACAAGATCCCGATGGTCACCATCGGCTACGGCCGCACCGACGCGGCCGACGGCCGGGTGTTCCCGTGGGTCTTCCCGATGATTACCACCTACTGGTCCCAGGCGTCGGCCATCGTGAACTTCATGGGCCAGAAGGAAGGCGGCATGGACAAGCTGAAGGGCAAGAAGATCGGCCTGCTCTACCACGACTCCGCCTACGGCAAGGAATCCCACGCGATCATGGACAAGCTGGCCGCCAAGCACGGCTTTGAAGTCCTGAAGATCGCGGTGGCCCACCCGGGCAACGAGCAGCAGTCCCAGTGGCTGCAGATCCGCCAGGCCAAGCCCGACTACGTGATCCTGTGGGGCTGGGGCGTGATGAACCCGACGGCGATCAAGGCGGCGGCCAAGACCGGCTTCCCCCGCGAGAAGCTGATCGGTGTGTGGTGGTCCGGCGCCGAGGAGGACACCATCCCCGCCGGCCCCGCCGCCAAGGGCTTCATTGCCGCCGGCTTCAACGTGCCGGGCGCCAACTACCCGGTGGTCGCCGACATCAAGAAGCACGTGTACGGCAAGGACAAGGGCAACATGGAAGACAAGACCCGCATCGGCTCGGTGTATTACAACCGCGGCGTGGTGCACGGGATCATCACCGTCGAGGCGATCCGCAAGGCCCAGGAGAAGTTCGGCAAGGGCAAGGCCATGACCGGCGAGCAGGTGCGCTGGGGCTTCGAGAACCTCAACCTGGACGACGCCCGCCTGAAGGCGCTGGGCGCCACCGGCTTCATGCCGCCGCTCAAGCTGTCGTGCGCCGATCACGAAGGCCCGGGCAAGGTGAAGTTCCAGCAATGGGACGGCAACCAGTGGAAGGTCATCACCGACTGGATCGACTCCGACCGCCCGCTGGTGCGCGGCATGATCGAAGAATCCGCCGCCGCCTACGCCAAGGAGAAGGGCATCAAGCCGCGCGACTGCAGCAAGGAAAGCTGATCGGGAAATCGCTTGTGTAGGTCGGGTTAGCCCGCAGGGCGTAACCCGACGGCAGCCCGCCGATTGGCCGATGGCTGTCGGGTTACGCTGCGCTAACCCGACCTACGCAGTTTCCCGCATGACCTGTAGGGGCGACTTCAGTCGCCCGATGAACACGTGGGCGACTGAAGTCGCCCCTACATGAGGATGGCCGACGCCATG
>NZ_JAYRMI010000040.1:0-34788 GCF_041904905.1 Zoogloea sp.
ATTCGGGCTTGTCCTCGCCTTCGGCGTAGCCCAGGTGATGGCTCAGCTCGGCCTGCAGCGCCCGCTCGATCAAGGCTTTCTTGATCCCGCGCATCACGTCCTCGACCGCCCCCGCCGTCATCGGGCCTGTCACCACTTGATCGAGCCACTGCTGCGCGCCTTCCGGCAACACGGCTACAGGCGGCAGCGGTAACTTCTGTTTCTTCCTTGGCATAACCATTCCCTCCGGGTCTGATGTTATGCCTCAAACACAGAAATTCGGACAGACTCCCGCACCCACTCCCCGCCGGCCCCAGACGTCGATCCGCGCCCGCCGCGGCAAGCACTCGGCGCGCGCGAAGCGTCAGTCTGCGCCGCAACCCATGATGTGCACGCCTGCAACGACGATGTTGCATGCCCAACATCGACAATCGGCCCACCAAACCTTTATGTTGGGGCGTCAACATAAACAGTGCACGGCGCTAACCCTTATGTTGACGTCGCAACATAAAGGTTTCGACCGTCAACATAAACAGTTGACGCACCAACATGAAGCATTGGGCCGTCAACATAAGGGTTAGCGTCGTGCACAGAAAGGTTACGCGGCTCAACATAAGGGTTGCGCCGGTCAACATGAAGGTTACGCAAGCCAACATGAACACTGGCCCATCGACGTAGGAGCCGGGCGCCATGGCCACCAGCAGGCGGTGGACCGGCTCGGTGCCGGTCGCGTGGAGGTTGTGGTGGCTACGCAGGCGCGGCATCGAGCGGGCCGGCGTCAAGAAAGAAATCGCTCATGGGTAGATCACTTCAACGGCATCGGAGGGAAGCCACTCGCGCAGGCGCTCCAGCAGGCTGTCGTCGGGGCGCACCCGCCAGCCCGGGCCCAGGGGGAAATCGGCCTCGGCGTCGGCGTTGCGGTAACGCACGCGGATCGGGCAATCGCCCGCGCGAAACGGGGTGAGCAGGGTTTGCAGGCGCTCGGCTGCGGCGCCGGGGCCGCCGGCGTCGCCGACCTCGCCGTTGAGCTTGAGCTGCAGGGCGCGGGCAAAGCGGCCCCGGGCCTCGCCCAGGGTCATCAGGCGGTCGGCCACGATGCGCAGGCCGCCGGGGCCGGAGAAGTCGTCGGGGCTCACCTTGGCCTCGACGATCAGCACTTCGTCCACCACGATGCGCTCGCGGTTGTTGTCGAAAACCTCGGAGAACACCGACACCTCGCGCGGCGTGGTGCCGTCGTCCAGCAGCACGAAGGCGATCTTGCCGCGGGCGGTCATCTTGGCGCGCACCTCCATCACCACGCCGGCCAGGGTGACCAGCTCCTTCGACGGCTCGAGCTGGGCCAGCGGGCGCCGCACGAAGCGCCGCACCTCGGGCTTGAAGGCGTTGAAGGGGTGGCCGGAGAGGAAGAAGCCGATGGCCAGCTTCTCTTCCTTCAGGCGCTCCCGCTCGCCCCACGGCCGCACCTTGACGTAGTCGGCCATCGGCGGCGCGTCCATGCCCGGCATGTCGAACAGGCCGCTCTGCATGGCGTTGGCGGCGATCTGCTCGGCGGCTTCCATGGCAATGCCCACCGAAGCGAGCAGCTTGGCCCGGTCGGCCGGCTGGACGGGGTCGATGGTGTCGAAGGCGCCGGCCCGGATCAGGGCCTCGATGACCCGGCGGTTGGCCAGGCGCTTGTCCACCCGGCAGGCAAAGTCGAACAGATCCTTGAACGGGCCGCCGGCTTCCCGCGCGGCGAGGATCGCCCGCACCGCCGGCTCGCCCACGCCCTTGACGGCCCCCAGGCCGTAGCGGATGGTCTTCGGGTCCACCGGCACGAAGCGGTAGTCGGAGGCGTTCACATCGGGCGGCAATACCGCGATGTTATTGGCGATCGTGTCTTCATAGAAGATCTTGATCGTGTCGGTGTTGTCCAGATCGGACGACATGGTGGCCGCCATGAAGGCGGCGCAGTGGTAGGCCTTGAGCCAGGCGGTGTGGTAGGTGACCACCGCGTAAGCTGCCGTGTGCGACTTGTTGAAGCCGTACTCGGCGAACTTGGTCATCAGGTCGAACAGCTGCTCGGCCAGCGCCGGGTCGTAGCCCTGCTGGCGGGCGCCCGCGGCGATGGTCTCCCGGTGCTTGGCCATCTCCTCTGGCTTCTTCTTGCCCATCGCCCGGCGCAGCATGTCGGCGCCGCCCAGGGTGTAGCCCCCGATGATCTGGGAGATCTGCATCACCTGCTCCTGGTACACGATCACCCCGTAGGTGGGCGACAGGCAGGCGGTGAGGTCCGGGTGGAAGTAGTCGATGGCTTGCTGGCCCTTCTTCCGGAGGATGAAGTCGTCCACCATCCCCGAGCCCAGCGGGCCCGGCCGGTAGAGCGCCAGCACGGCGATGATGTCTTCGAAGCGGTCGGGGGCGAGCTTCTTGAGGAGCTTCTTCATGCCCTCCGATTCCACCTGGAAGATCGCCGTGGTGTTGGCGTCCCGGAGGATCTGGTAGGCGGCCTGATCTTCGAAGCCCAGGCTCATGAGGTCGGGCTTGGCGCCGGTGAGGCGCTCGACGTAGTCCAGCGCCAGCTCGATGATGGTGAGGTTGCGCAGGCCCAGGAAGTCGAACTTCACGAGGCCGACGGCTTCCACGTCGTCCTTGTCGAACTGGGACACCGGCGTGGCGTCCTCGCCGTCGGCGATGTAGAGCGGACAGAAGTCGGTGAGCTTGCCCGGCGCGATCAGCACGCCCCCGGCGTGCATGCCGACGCCGCGGGTGAGGCCCTCCAGCGGCTCGGCGAGGCTCCAGAGTTCCTGGATCGACTCGCCGTCGTTGCCGTCGGCCATCAGCTCGTTGATCTGCGGCTCCTGCTCGCGGGCGTCGGCCAGCGACAGGGGCTTGTTCTGCACCACCGGGATGAGCTTGGAGAGCCGGTCGCACAAGCCATAGGGCAGGTCAAGCACCCGGCCCACGTCGCGCACCACGGCCTTCGAGGCCATCGTGCCGAAGGTGGCGATCTGGCTCACCGCGTCCTTGCCGTAGCGCTCGCGCACGTACTCGATCACGCGGTAGCGGTTGTCCTGGCAGAAGTCGATGTCGAAGTCGGGCATCGACACCCGCTCGGGGTTGAGGAAGCGCTCGAACAGCAGCGCGTAGGCGAGCGGGTCGAGGTCGGTGATCTTGAGCGAGTAGGCCACCAGCGAACCCGCGCCGGAGCCCCGCCCCGGCCCCACCGGCACGCCGTTGTTCTTGGCCCACTGGATGAAATCCGCCACGATCAGGAAGTAGCCCGGGAAGCCCATCTGGATGATGGTGTCGGTCTCGAACTTGAGCCGCTCCTCGTAGCGCGGGCGCTGGGCCTCGCGCTCGTCCGGGTGCGGGTAGAGCTGGGCGAGGCGCTCCTCGAGGCCGGCCTTGGCCTCCTGCACCAGGAAGTCGTCGAGGCTCATGCCGTCGGGCGTCGGGAACAGGGGCAGGAAGTTCTTGCCCAGCTGCACCGTGAGCGAGCAGCGACGGGCGATCTCGACGCTGTTCTCGAGCGCCTCGGGGATGTCGGCGAACAGCGCCGCCATCTCGTCCTGGGTCTTGAAGTACTGCTGGTCGGTGAAATCCTTGGGCCGGCGCTTGTCGGCCAGCACGTAGCCCTCGGCGATGCACACCCGCGCCTCGTGGGCCTTGAAGTCCTCGGGCCGGATGAACTGGATCGGGTGGGTGGCCACCACCGGCAGGTTGAGGCGCGAGGCGAGCTGCACCGCCTCGCGGATGTAGGTCTCGGTGCCCGGATGGCCGGCGCGCTGCAGCTCGACGTAGAACGCGTCGGGGAAGCGCCGGGCCCAGTCGGCGGCCAGGCTCTCGGCCAGCTGCACGTTGCCGTTGGCGAGCGCCTGCCCCACGTCGCCATCCTTGGCGCCGGAGAGGCAGATCAGGTCGGACACCGCTTCGGCGGTCAGCCACTCGCGGCGGATCTCCGCCCGGCCGCGGTACTTGTTCTCCATGAAGGCCAGGGTCAGCAGCTCGCAGAGCTGGCCGTAGCCCTTGCGGTTCTTGCAGATCAGCAGCACGCGGGAGGGCTTGTCGCGATCGACCGCGTTGGTGATCCAGGCGTCGCAGCCGATGACCGGCTTGAGACCCTTGCCGCGGGCGCCCTTGTAGAACTTGACCATCCCGAACAGGTTGGCCAGATCGGAGATGCCCAGCGCCGGCATGCCGTCGGCGACGGCGCGGGCGATGGCGGAATCCACCTGCGCGATCCCGTCGGAGATCGAGTACTCGGTGTGGAGGCGCAGATGGATGAAGCGGGGGGAATGGGATTCAGGCATCCCGCAATTTTACCTGCCGGCGGGCCGATTCCGGCAGCCGGATTGCCCGCTCAGTGGCTGGCCGACTCCACCGACTTGCGCAGGCGCATCTGCAGCAGGATGTTGTCGGCCTGCACCTGCAGGGTGCGGGAACGCTCGATCCACACCGCCTGGTGGGTCTGGATGGCCTGGGCCAGCGCCTTCAGGGCGTCGCGGCGGGTGGTGGCGTAGTGCACCAGCTCGTCCCGTTGCCACTCGTAGTCGTCCGGCGCCTCGCGCCACGACAGGGCGGTGATCGCCCGCTCCCAGCGCGGGATGAAATCGTGCTCCAGCTTGTCGAGGGCGGTCGCCTCGGCGATCCGCTTCAGGCGCAGCGCCTCCATCAGCTCGGCCTGCTCCCGCAGGAGTTCCTGCTCCTCGAGGGCGAACTGGCGGATCGTCTGCTGATAGGCGTGACCCACCTCGTAGCTGCGCACCACCTGGGGCGCCCCCTTCCACAGCCAGCCCCCCAACGCCACCGCCAGACACAGGCTGCCCAGCACCTGCGGCGACCGCCAGCGCACCGGGCGCTGCGACACCACCGGCTCGGCGAACGCCGCGCCCAGCAGCATGCCCCCCACCAGCCCGCCCAGGTGCGCCGCGTTGTCGATGCCGGGAATCGAGAAACCGGCGAACAGCGAGTAGCCGATGAAACCCAGGGTGCCCGAGCGCATCTCCCGGAACACCTCGACCGGCACCGAGCCCCGCTGACGCAGCAGATAGGCCAGCAGCGCGCCATACACGCCGAAGATCGCGCCGGACGCCCCCACACTCACCGGCCCCGGCTTCCACCACAGGCTGGCCGCGTTACCCAGCAGGCCGGCGATCAGGTAGATGCTCAGGAACCCCGCCCGCCCGAACAGCCGCTCGACCACCTGCCCGGCCTGATGCAGCGCCAGCATGTTGAGCCCCACATGGAGCAGCCCCCCGTGCAGGAACAGTGCGGTGAAGAAACGCCACGTCTCGCCCTGTTGGACCAGCGGGGCGAAGTTGCCCCCCAGCCGGATCAGCAGGTCGGACGGAATCTGCGTGAGGTTGCGCGACACGACCGCCAGCAGCGCGAAGACCAGCACGTTGATCGCCACCAGCGCGCGGGTCACATCGGCCCGCGGAACCCGCGAGAACAGGACGTTGATGAATGTGTCGTAGTTCAAGAAAGCGAAACCCGTGGAGGGAAGCCCGGATTATACGCAGGCCGGCGGGCGCCGCGCCCGGGCCGTGACCGCGCGCCGACGGCCTCGCGCGCTTACAGGATGCCGACGCCGGGCAAAACCGTTAAGATGCGCCCACAAGAAGCCAATAATGTCGCGCCGGACACCATGATCCACGTCCTCAAGCATGTCGAATCCATCACCCAGCACCGGGATCGGGCCCTGCTCGAACTGGGCGTCGCATCGGCGCTGTTCGAGCTGGTGAAGGCTCGGGAGGTGAACCTTCACAAGATTGTCGGCGAAGGCGATGCCCGCGCCCTCGAACAGGTCACCCACGTGGGCACCGATGGCGTTCGCTACGCAACGGAAGCGGAGATCGACGACAGCCAGCCGATCAGCGCCCGGCCGGAGATCCTGGCCTGCGTCGAGAACTCCCAGATCGTGCGGCGCGAACACCCCGAATCGGGCGCCTTCGTTCATTGCTTCCCGATCAGCGTGGACAGGCGCGTGCTGGGCGTGCTCGAGGTCTCGTGCGCCCAACCGCTCTCCGAAGACGACCTGGGCACGGCCGAAGGTTTTCTGGGCCTCTATCGCAACTACCTGAGCCTGCTCGACTACAGCGAGCGGGACACCCTCACCGGCATGCTCAACCGCAAGACCTTCGACGAGAGCCTGTCGAAGATCCTCGGTGGGATGGCCGCGATCCGCGCCGCCGAAAACGATTCCGCCCCCACCCGCCGCCGACGTCAGCAGGACGAAGGCACCTACTGGCTGGCGGTGGTGGATGTGGACCACTTCAAGCGCATCAACGACCAGTTCGGCCATCTGTACGGCGACGAGGTGCTGATTCTTCTGGCCCGCATCATGCGCGAGAGCTTCCGTCACCAGGACAAGCTCTTCCGTTTCGGCGGCGAGGAGTTCGTGGTCACCCTGCGGGCCACCTCCGAGGACGAAGTGCGGGCAGCCCTCGAGCGCTTCCGGATGGCGGTCGAGGGCTACAGCTTCCCCCAGGTCGGACGGGTGACGGTGAGCGCCGGCTACACCCACATCAGCACCTCCGACACGATCCCGGAGATCGTCGGGCGGGCCGACGAGGCGCTGTACGTGGCCAAGGAGAACGGCCGCAACCAGATCGCCAGCTACGAAGCTGCGCTCAACGCGGGCAAGGTGACCGTGCGCGACAAACCCGACAGCGACATCGAACTGTTCTGAACGGGCCCGACGGCCCGTTTTTTCTAACGACCCGCGGCTTGGGCGGGCAGATCCTTCAGCGCCTGCTTGCGCTCCCCGTCGGCGGCGAAGATCAGCGCCTGCTGCTCGTCGGTGAGCGGCGCCTTCAGGTCGCGCTCCAGCGAGTTGTAGATCCGCGCCAGACGGTCGGTAAGCCGCCCCTTGGCGGGAATCGCGCGCACCACCTGGTCGTGGGTGGCGCCGGTGATGCTCATCACCTTCTGGATGAAGGCCTCCTCGATGCGGCGGGTCTCGGCCTGCATGAACGCCACCTGCCCCGGGGTGAGCACGGCAGGGGTCGGCGGCGGAAGCGGCTGTGCAGCCCCGACAGCGCCCGGCGCGAGGGACAGGGACAGGAACAGGGCCAGTGCGGCGACGGAGAGCGGAATGGCAGGTTTCATGATCGCGGTAGCAAGACGGTCGAACCGACGGTGCGCCGGGCTTCGAGTTCGCGGTGGGCCTCGGCGGCATCCTTGAGCGGATAGCGCTGGTTGATCGACAGGCGGACCTGCCCGGAGGCCACCACGTCGAAGAGTTCGTCGGACATCGCCAGCAGGTCTTCCCGCCGGGCGATGTAATGGAACAGGGTCGGACGGGTCAGGAACAGGGAGCCCATCTTCGCGAGCAGCGCCGGCTCGAAGGCCGGCACCGGCCCGGACGCGTTGCCGAAGGTGACCATCACCCCCAGCGGCCGCAGGCAGGCCAGGGAATCCATGAAGGTGTCCCTGCCGATGGAATCGTAAACCACCGGCACGCCTTCGCCCCCGGTAATTTCGCGCACCCGCGCCGAAACCGTTTCGCGGGTGTAAACGATGGTGTGGTCGCAGCCATGCCGACGGGCGACCTCGGCCTTCGCGTCGGAGCCGACCGTGCCGATCACCGTGGCGCCCAGAGCCTTCGCCCACTGGCAGGCGATGAGCCCCACTCCGCCGGCGGCGGCGTGGATCAGCACGGTGTCGCCGGGCTGGACCCGGTAGGTGCGCCGCAGCAGATATTGGGCAGTGAGCCCCTGCATCATCATCGCGGCGCCCTGTTCGAAGCTGAGGCTGTCGGGCAGCGTCACCAGCAGCGCGGCGGCGATGTTGCGGCGCTCGGCATAGGCCCCGAGGGGGCCGCCCACGTAGGCCACCCGGTCGCCGGGTGCAAAGCCGGTGACGCCTTCGCCGACGGCCTCGACCACGCCGGCCGCCTCCTGGCCCAGCCCGGATGGCAGCGGCACCGGGTAGAGCCCGGCACGGTGATAGGTGTCGATGTAATTGACGCCGACCGCCTCGTGGCGGATGCGGACTTCGCCGGCGGCAGGCGGCGGGAGATCGGCCTCGACCCATTGCAGGACGTCGGGGCCGCCGATGCGGTCGAAACGGATCAGGCCGGTCATGGCGTCACCTCGCGGAACAACGTGGGGGACGATTGTACCGGAGGTGCGCGGCCGTCGTCCCCCCGGCCGGCGCGGATATCGCACCGACCGGGGGGCGCGCTGCCGGGGATCAGTTGCCTTCGCGCTGATCCATGGCGTCCACCACCGCCAGGGCGGTGATGTTCACCAGCCGGCGGACCGACGCCGACGGGGTCAGGATGTGCACCGCGCGGGCCGAACCGAGGAGGATCGGCCCCACCGACACGCCGTCTCCGTGGGCCACCTTGAGCAGGTTGAAGGCGATGTTGGCCGCGTCCAGGTTGGGCATCACCAGCAGGTTGGCTTCGCCGTGGAGGGTCGAATCGGGGTGCAGGCGGTCGCGGATCTCGTGGGACAGGGCCGAATCCCCGTGCATCTCGCCGTCGCACTGCAGATCCGGCGCCTTCACGCGCAGGATGTCGCGGGCCTCGCGCATCCGGCGCGACGAGGTGGAGCGGGCGCTGCCGAAGTTGGAGTGGGACAGCAGGGCCACCTTCGGCTCGATGCCGAAGCGCTTGAGCTCGTCGGCCGCCATCAGGGCGATCTCGGCGGCCTCCTCGGCGCTGGGCATCTCGTTCACGTAGGTGTCGGTGATGGCCAGCACGCGCTGGGGCAGCAGCAGGATGTTCATCGCCGCGTACAGGCTGGCGCCGTGCTTGAGGCCGATGAGGTTCTGGACGTGGTCGAAGTGGTGGTCGTAGGAGCCGGTGGTGCCGCACACCAGGGCGTCGGCGTCGCCGCGACGCAGCAGCATGCAGCCGATCAGGGTGGTGTCGGAGCGCATGGCTTCACGGGCGGAATCCGGCGTGACGCCGTCGCGGCCCATCAGGCGGTAGTACTCCTGCCACAGCTCGCGGTAGCGGCTGTCGGACTCGACGTTCACCACATCGAAGTCGCGGCCGGCCTTGAGGTTGAGGCCGAACTTCTCGATGCGCATCTCGATCACCGCCGGGCGGCCGATGAGGATCGGACGGGCCAGGTTTTCATCGACCACCGCCCGCACCGCGCGCAGCACACGCTCGCTCTCGCCTTCCGAGTAGAGCACGCGCTTCTTGTCGGCGGGGATGCGCTTGGCGGTGGAGAACACCGGCTTCATGATGATGCCGGACTGGTACACGAACTCGGTGAGGCTCTGGACGTAGGCGTCCATGTCGATCTTGCGCGTGGCCACGCCGGAATCGATGGCGGCCTGGGCCACCGCCGGGGCGATCTTGACGATCAGGCGCGGATCGAAGGGCTTGGGGATCAGGTAGTTCGGACCGAAGCTCAGGTCGGCGCCACCGTAAGCCTGGGCCACCACGTCGGACTGCTCGGCCTCGGCCAGCTCGGCGATGGCCTTCACGCAGGCGAGCTTCATCTCCTCGGTGATCTTGGTGGCGGCCACGTCGAGGGCGCCACGGAAGATGAACGGGAAGCACAGCACGTTATTCACCTGGTTCGGGTAATCCGAACGGCCGGTGGCGATGATGGCGTCGGGGCGGACCTCCTTGGCCAGCTCCGGCATGATCTCCGGGGTGGGGTTGGCCAGCGCGAAGATCAGCGGCTTGTCGGCCATGCCCTTGACCATCTCCGGCTTGAGCACGCCGGCGGTGGACAGGCCCAGGAACACATCGGCGCCGACCAGGGCCTCGCCCAGGGTGCGGAACTCGGTCTTCTGGGCGTAGCGGGCCTTGTTGGCCTCCATGTTCTCTTCGCGGCCAACCCAGATCACGCCCTTGGAGTCGCACACGAAGACGTTCTCGCGCTTGATGCCAAGCCCGCACCACAGGTCGAGACAGGCGATCGCCGCGGCGCCGGCGCCGGAGCACACCACCTTGACCTCATCCACCTTCTTGCCGACCACCTTGAGGCCGTTGAGCATCGCGGCGGCCGAGATGATGGCGGTGCCGTGCTGGTCGTCGTGGAAGACCGGGATGTTCATCCGCTCGCGCAGCTTCTGCTCGATGTAGAAGCACTCGGGCGCCTTGATGTCCTCGAGGTTGATGCCGCCCAGGGTGGGCTCCAGCGAGGCGATGATGTCGATCAGCTTGTCCGGGTCGTTCTCGGCCAGCTCGATGTCGAACACGTCGATGTTGGCGAACTTCTTGAACAGGCAGCCCTTGCCCTCCATCACCGGCTTGGCGGCCAGCGGGCCGATGTTGCCCAGGCCCAGCACCGCGGTGCCGTTGGTGACCACGGCCACCAGGTTGCCGCGGGAGGTGTATTCCTGCGCGTCGGCCGGATCGGCCACGATGGCGTCGCAGGCGGCGGCCACGCCGGGGGAGTAAGCCAGCGCCAGGTCGCGCTGGTTGGTCAGGCCCTTGGTCGGCACCACCGAGATCTTGCCGCGGGTCGGGCTACGGTGGTATTCGAGGGCGGCGGCGATGAAATCCTTGTCCATGTTCTATCTCTACTAAAAAATGGTCCGACCCCTCCCCGCAAGGCAAACGGCCAAGCGGGCAAGGAGCACAAACCCTGCTGCACACGGAAGTCTGTAAGCGTCTTGGATGCCCTGAAACGGGCATTTGCATGGTCTGACGGCCGGGTGCGATTGACGCCTGCGCCTGGCCGGAGTTCCGTCGCCGGGAGGGGGCAACGAAGACTGCAGATTTTTCTTGTCGGGCGAGTTTAACCGACGAGGCGCATTTTCGCACCCCTCGTAATTAGGGCGGACCCGCATTGCGTGGCACAATCGCGGCCAGTCATAACACAGGCACCAGAGATCAGAGGGAAGAGACGATGCGACGAGTGGTGTTCAACCAGAAGGGCGGCGTGGGCAAATCCACCATCACCTGCAACCTCGCGGCGATCAGCGCCGCCAACGGCCTGCGCACGCTGGTGGTGGATCTGGACCCGCAAGGCAACTCCACCCACTATCTGCTCGGCAACGGCGCCGACAACGCCGACGACACCGTCGCCGGGCTGTTCGAGCAGACCCTGAACTTCAAGTTCAACCCCAAGAAGACCGCCGAGTTCGTCCAGCCCACGCCCTTCGCCAATCTGTCGATCCTCCCGTCCCACCCGGATCTCGAAGAACTCCAGGGCAAGCTCGAATCCCGCTACAAGATCTTCAAGCTGCGCGACGCGCTGGACGAGCTCGCCGACGACTTCGACGCGGTGTTCATCGACACCCCGCCGGCCCTCAACTTCTTCACCCGCTCGGCGCTGATCGCCACCCGGCTGTGCCTGATCCCCTTCGACTGCGACGACTTCTCGCGCCGGGCGCTCTACGCGCTGCTCGAGAACGTCCAGGAGATCAAGGCCGACCACAACCGCGATCTGGAAGTCGAAGGCATCGTCGTCAACCAGTTCCAGCCCCGCGCCAGCCTGCCGCAAAAGCTGGTGCAGGAACTCATCGACGAAGGCCTGCCGATCTTCAAGACCTACCTCTCCAGCTCGATCAAGATCCGCGAAAGCCACGAACAGGCCAAGCCGATGATCCACCTCGACCCCAGGCACAAGCTGGCCCAGGAATTCACCGCCCTGCACGCCGAACTGCGCCGCTAAGGCCGCGCGCCGTCGCACGGCGGCGTGACATATCTTTCATTGCGGCACCTGCCGCAACAGCGCGGCGCACTCAAAACGGATAAGCTGCGCCCGGTCGAATCACGGGCGCGGCCCGCACGCACGCATGCTGTTCAACTCCTACGCCTTCCTGCTGGCCTACCTGCCCGTCACCCTGCTGGGCTTCTTCATTTTTGGCCGCAGCGGCAAGCAGGCCGGCGCGGCGTGGCTGGCCGCGTGCTCGCTGTTCTTCTACGCCTGGTGGGATTACCGCTACCTGGCCCTGCTGCTGGCCTCGATCTGCGCCAATTACCTGGCCGGCGGCTTCATCGCCCGCCGCGCCGGCAGCGCCGAAGGGCGCCGGGCCCTCACGCTGGCGGTGATCGTCAATCTGGCGCTGCTGGGCTACTACAAGTACGCCGACTTCTTCCTCTCCAGCACCAACGCCCTGCTGGGCACCGACTGGCCGATCCTCGGGATCGTCCTGCCCATCGGGATCTCCTTCTTCACCTTCACCCAGATCGCCTTCCTCGCCGACGCCTACGCCGGCAAGGTCACCGAATACCGCTTCATCTACTACGTCCTGTTCGTCACCTACTTCCCGCACCTCATCGCCGGCCCGGTGCTGCACCACAAGGAGATGATGCCCCAGTTCGACGAGGACAAGAATTACCGCCCCCACGCCGCCAACTTCGCCATCGGCCTCACCATCTTCGCCATCGGCCTGGCCAAGAAGGTCCTGATCGCCGACACCCTGGCCGGCTACGCGGCGCCGGTCTTCGCGCCCGACGCCGACGCCCCCACCCTGCTCAACGCCTGGGGCGGCGCCCTGGCCTACACCTTCCAGCTCTACTTCGACTTCTCGGGCTACTCCGACATGGCCATCGGCCTGTCGCGGATGTTCGGGGTGCGCCTGCCGCTCAACTTCAACTCGCCCTACAAGTCGCGCAACATCACCGAGTTCTGGCGCCGCTGGCACATGACCCTTTCGCGCTTCCTGCGCGACTACCTCTACATCCCCCTGGGCGGCAACCGCCACGGGCGCCTCCGCCGCCACCTCAACCTGCTCACCACCATGGTGCTGGGCGGCCTGTGGCACGGCGCGGGCTGGAACTTCGTGATCTGGGGCGCGCTGCACGGTGGCTTCCTGGTCATCAACCACGCCTGGCAGGATGCCTGCCGCCGGCTGCCGGTGCGCCTGCCGGCCGGCCTGGGGCGGGTGCTCGGGGTGACCCTCACCTTCGTCTGCGTGGTGATCGCCTGGGTGTACTTCCGGGCGCCCGACCTCGCCACCGCCAACCGGGTGCTTGCCGGCATGCTCGGCCAGTTCGGCACCAGCCTGCCCGAGCCCATCCTGTCCCGCCTCGGCCCGCTGAAGGCTGTCGCCGACAGCCTGGGCATCGGCGTCAGCCTGGGTGGCGGCGCGGCCTTCGTCGAAACCTGGGTGTGGATCGCGGTCGGCGCCCTGGTGGCCTTCCTGGCGCCCAACACCCAGGAGATCATGGGCCGCTTCGACCCCGCCCTGCCGGAGGACAGCCGCCGCCCCCAGGCCGTGGCCCGCCGCCTTGCCTGGCAACCGACCCGCCGCCACGCCCTCGTCACCGGCCTGCTGTTCGCCATCGGCGTGCTGGCGCTCTCGCGCCCCACCGAATTCCTGTACTTCCAGTTCTGATGACCTCCCCGACGCCACTCTCCTGGGCCAGCTATCTGCGCTGGATGCTGACGACCCTGGCCATCTGCGTCGCCTTGGTGGGCGCCATCAACGTGTTCGTGGACCCCCTGGGCATCTTCGGCTCGCCGCGCATCCCCGGCATCAACGCCACCAAGCCCTACCTCGACCACCACCGGGATCTCACCCGCTGGCAGGCGGCACGGCGGGTGTGCGCCGGTGCCGGCATCTTCGGCAACTCCCGCGCCGAGATCGGCTTCGACCCCCGGCACCCGGCCTTCGCCGCCGCGGGCCTGTCAGCGTTCAACTACGCGCTGCCCAGCGCCCCGGCGAGCACCATCGACCGCCAGCTCAAGTGGCTGGCGTCCATCGGCTGCACGCCGAAGCTCGCCATCGTCGGCGTCGAGTTCAACGACTTCCTGGGCACCACCAAGGCCGTGCCCCTCCCGCCGGTCGACGCCCCGCCGCAGATCGACGGCAAGGTGCTGGCCGAAACCGTGTTTTCCCTCACCGGCCTGCAGGATTCCCTCAAGACCCTGGCCCTGCAGCGCGCCCGCTACGGGGCCACCCTCACCGAGCTGGGCTTCAACCCCCTCGACAACTACATCGCCGAAGTGAACAACAGCGGCCACTACGTGCTGTTCCGCCAGCGCGCCGAACAGAACGCCCGCGCCTGGCGTCGCATGGAGCCCGCCATCCAGCCGGCCAGCGGCCTCTCCATCGACCAGCAGGCCCTGGAGGCCGTGCTCGCCGGCCTGGAGGCCGCCGGCAGCACCACGCGGCTGGTGATCTACCCCTACCACGCCGAGATCCGCCTGATCCAGGCCCGGCTGGGGCTGGCCGGGCTGTTCGACGACTGGCGGCGGATGATCGTCGCCATGGCGGCCCGCCACCCCGGCGTCGAGGTGTGGGATTTCAGCGGCATCGGCCCCGAAGTGCTGGAGGCCATCCCCGCCCCCGGCGACCGCCAGACCCACCTGCGCAACTTCTGGGAAGCCGGTCACTTCAAGCGCGAGCTGGGCGACCGGGTGGTCGCCCGGGCGATGGGCGAAGCCGGCGCCGACAGCGCCTTCGGCCTGCGCCTCACCCCGGACAACATCGACCGCGCCCTCGCCGACGACAGCCGCAAGCTCCAGGCCCTCCTCGCCACCCCGTCGCCGCTCCTGGCCGAAGTGGACGACGTGGTCGGCAAGCGCCGCTGACCCCCGGCGCCGCGCGCCTCAGCCCAGCGGCGTGAGCTTGGCCACCGCCAGCATCAGCCACTTGGCGCCGGATTCGGCAAACTTCACCTGCACCCGCGCGTCGGCCCCGCTGCCTTCGGCGGCGACGATCACCCCTTCGCCAAAGCGGATGTGACTCACCGCCTGGCCAATCGACAGCCCGCCCAGATCGCGGGATTTGTGCGGCGGAGGCGGCGGCATCGACGGGGCGGCCGGCTTGCCGGCACCCGGGTTGTAATAGCGCGGCGACGGCTCCGACACGAAGCTGCGGCGCGGGTTGGGCGGCGTCAGCCACTTGGTCAGCGCCTCCGGGATCTCCTCCAGGAAGCGCGAGCGCAGGTTGTAGCGCACCTGGCCGTGGAGCATCCGGCTCTGGGTGAAGCTCAGGTACAGGCGCTGGCGGGCGCGGGTCACCGCCACGTACATCAGCCGGCGCTCCTCCTCCAGCCCGTCGGATTCGAGAATGCTGTTCTCGTGGGGGAACAGCCCCTCCTCCAGCCCCGACAGGAACACCACGTCGAACTCCAGCCCCTTGGCGGCGTGCACCGTCATCAGCTGCACCGCCTCGGTGCCGGCGTCGGCCTGGTGGTCGCCGGCCTCCAGCGACGCGTGGGCGAGGAACTCCGCCAGCACCGTGCCGGCCTCCGTCCCGCCGTCCGTCGGGCGATCCCCCGCCCCCACCTCGGCGCTGAAGTTGGCCGCGGCGTTGATGAGTTCGTCCAGGTTCTCCAGCCGCTCCTGGCCTTCCTTCTCGTTCTGGTAGTGGGCGCGCAGGCCCGACATCTCGATGACGTGATCCACCATCTCGTGAAGCGGCAGCGCCGCGGTCTCCTGGCGCAGGCGCTCGATCAGCCCCACGAACTGCGCCAGCGCCGTGCCCGGCTTGCCCGAAAGATGCGGCACCGTCTGGTAGAGCGGCGTGTTCCAGGTGCGCGCGGCGTCGTTGAGCGCCTCCAGCGAGCGCGCGCCGATGCCGCGGGTCGGGAAGTTCACCACCCGCGTGAAGGCCGTATCGTCGTCGGGGTTGGCGATCAGGCGCAGGTAAGCCAGCGCGTGCTTCACCTCCTGACGCTCGAAGAAGCGCAGCCCGCCATACACCCGGTAGGCCACGCCGCTCGAGAACAGCTGGTGCTCCAGCACCCGCGACTGGGCGTTGGAGCGGTACAGCAGCGCGATGTCGGAGCGGGCAACCCCCTCGCGTACCAGCGACTGGATCTCCTCGACGATGAAGCGCGCCTCGTCGCTGTCGGTGAAGGCCTCATACACGCGGATCGGCTCGCCGGCGCCCCGGTCGGTCCACAGGTTCTTGCCCAGGCGCTTGCTGTTGTGGGCGATCAGCGCGTTGGCGGCATCCAGGATGTTGCCGTGGGAGCGGTAGTTCTGCTCCAGGCGGATCACCGCCGGCACTTTGAAATCCCGCTCGAAATCCCGCATGTTGCCGATCTCGGCGCCGCGGAAGCGGTAGATCGACTGGTCGTCGTCGCCCACGCAGAAGAGATACGCCCCGCCCTCCTCGCCGTTGCCCGCCAGCAGCTTGAGCCAGCGGTACTGGAGCACGTTGGTATCCTGGAACTCATCCACCAGGATGTGGCGGAAGCGCGCCTGGTAATGGCGGCGGATCGGCTCGTTGCGCTCCAGCAGCTCGTAGCTGCGCAGCAGCAATTCAGGGAAATCCACAACTGCCTCGCGCTGGCATTGGGCCTCATACTCCATGTAAAGCTCCACCCGGCGACGGGTGTAGTCATCCCACGCCTCGACGGCAACCGGCCTCAAGCCGGCCTCCTTCTGGCCGTTGATGAAGTGTTGAAGCTCCCGCGGCGGAAACTTCTCGTCGTCGATGTTGAGGGTCTTCAGCAGCCGCTTGATCGAAGCCAGCTGATCGCCCGAATCGAGGATCTGGAACAACTGCGGCAGGCCGGCCTCCCGGTGATGGGCGCGCAGGAACCGGTTGCACAACCCATGGAAGGTGCCGATCCACATCCCCCGGGTGTTGATCGGGAACATCGCCGACAGGCGGGTGAGCATCTCCTTCGCGGCCTTGTTGGTGAAGGTCACGGCCAGGATGCCCTGGGCGCTGCAGAAGCCGTTCTGGATCAGCCACGCGATGCGCGTCGTCAGCACCCGGGTCTTGCCCGAGCCGGCGCCCGCCAGAATCAGCGCGTGCTGGGGCTGCAGGGTCACGGCGGCCAGTTGTTCGGGGTTCAGGTTGTCGAGAAGCTGGGACATGGCGGGCTGTGAGGGGGTGTGGGTTCGGCGGAAAAGCGCGACATTCTACCGCCCCGGCCCCCGCAACACCCGCCGTCAGAACGGGCAATCCGGGTGTTGCAAAAATGCAAATCCCTGTGAAGGAATTCATCCATCGCCGACGAGCGGTACTTGCAGCGACACCGGGGCTTGCCTAGAATGAAGTTGTGCAGTGCAACAAAGAAAGCAGAGCAGGAGTCAAAAACCCCTGTTTCGTAATGGCTTAATACTGATCGTAAAATACTGCAACGCAACAGAGAGCCAATCGTCCGCGTCGGATCACCACCTCGATGCGGCCAATAGGAGTAGGAGTAACAGCAAATGAAAGCACCCAAGAACCTACCGTGGCACGCCCGCAAGGCCGGCGTGTCCATCGAGCGCGCCGAAGCCCTGTGGCGCAAAGCCGTCCGTGAAGCCACCGCCGACACCGGCTGGGTTGGCACCTCCGAATTCTGGGGCGCGGCCGAAGCCCGCTTCCTCGACCTGCTCAATCAAGAGCAGAACACCCTCTGCACCCCGCACGTCGAAGCCTTCGTGCGCAGCCAGCACCGCATGGGCCTGCTGCCCCTGCTGGCCGCCGAAGAGATGATCGCCGCGATCTCTGCCAACTGGCAGCGCTTCTGCACCCAACTGCGCAAGGCCGCCTGACCGCTGCCTGACGGCCCCGCGCGGGGCCGGCAAACCGTGTTTTTCTCCCTCCTCTCCCTCGTGGAGATTTGACGGCGTCTGTCGAAAGGCAGACGCCGCTTTTTTTCGCCCTCCCGCCCCCTCCGCATCGCCGCGCCCCAGGCATGCTTTTTGCATCCACACACGACCTGAGCATTCTCCCCCGTTTTCAGGATCGTGTCCGGGATCGTCCTTGCAGCACGCCAGCCCTCCGTTGCGCCGCCGCCCGGCGCCCGAAACCCGCGCCGTTTCTTCATCTTGCCCAAATGCCGCTGTCGCGGACGCGCCAGGGGACGACGCTCGTCATGCCCGGGAATGCCTGTCGGATTTTTTTACACTTCTTGACACGCACCGGATCGGTGCGCGACGCGCCCCATTTTCGTCACAGGTAAACGCAGAGGAGGTTTCATGAATCGCTGGTTCCCCGCCCCCGTCCGACACCGCCCCCTCAGGACCGGTCTCACCGTTCTCGCCGCACTGACCCTCTGCGCCTGCGACGCCAGCCTGCCCAAGCGCCCCGACGCCCAGGCCCGCCCCACATCCCCGACACCCGACCGGCCCGGCAACGGCAACACCCCGCCGAAGTTCACCGCCACCCGCAACCCGCGCCCGATGGCCGCCCAGGGCTTCAACGGCGGGCCGGGCAACATCCGGCCGGCGGCCGGCCTGCAGGCGATGTTCGCCCGGGGCACCGTGACCGGCAAGGATCTCATCGTCGAGCTGCGCGCCATCCAGAAGATCAACCGCGAGCAGCGCACCCAGCGCAGCTTCGAAACCCTGATGGGCGCCGTCGACCGCAGCCTCGCCAGCCGCAGCACCCAGGCATTCAACTGGAGCCAGGTCGCCAAGGGCCTGAGCGAGGCGATGATCGCCGAGATCCGCACCTCGGTGAGCCACGCGGCGCTGGATCAGTTCCTGACCACCGTGGTCGGCGACGAGCAGGCCCTCGCCCGCGAGACCATCCAGCTGCCCGACGCCCGCGGGCTCGACCGGGCCCAGCAGCAGCGCATCGCCAACATGGCGGCGATGGTGGTGGGCGCCCGCATCGCGGGCCGGGTGCTGACCGACGCCGAAAAGACCTTCGCCGACATGGAGGGCGAGTACAAGGACCTCATCGCCCGTCGCCAGCAGATCGCCGGCATGTTCGCCGACGTGGTGGACAAACGCCGCAAGGCCCTCGCGGCCAAGGACGAGATGACCGCCCGCCAGCTGACCGGCGAGCTGTCCCGCCACCTCGGCAGCGACGATCTCGACTTCATCGACAAGTTCGGCAAGGACATGTCCCTGAAGGACTTCTCGAACGACTTCGCGATGCAGAACATCGCCCTCCAGTACCTGAAGAAGAGCGAGCCGAAGACCTACGCCGAATACCGCGCCAAGGCCGACGGCCTGGTGGGCCACACCAAGGCCTACGTGAAGACGATCGGCGGCGTCGCCGCCTTCGGCGGGCTCCTGGTCGGCTTCTTCAAGGAAGCCAACGACATGGCCCAGGCCAAGAACGGCGAGGAGATCATCTCCGCGCTGCCGCTGGGCACCGAGTTCATCACCGCGATGGTGCCGCTCGTGCCCACGGTCGCCAAGACCACCTTCTCCGGCGTCGTCATCGAGCCGACCGACGACGTCTCCGGCTGGCTGCTCGGCAAGAAGCGCTTCCGCGTCACCACGGCCGAAGGCGAGACCGACGCCCGCAGCGCCAGCGACGTCTACAAGGCCATCCAGAAGGCCGGCGAAGAGCCGCGCTTCCAGGAGGCCCTGTTCCGCGGCAACGCCAGCGGCTTCCTCTACAAGCTGTACACCTGCGACGCCGCCGAAGTCGGCCGGATGATCGACAGCACCGTCGACGCCGACACCCTCGAACGCTTCCAGCGGGAGTTCATGCGCAACACCGCGCTCGACTTCTCGTTCGTGAACGCCCTCTCCGACCCCCGCTCGCCCCGCCACAGCCAGCTCGTCAGCCAGTTCCTCGGTCAGGACCAGCGCCAGCGCGCCAACCAGCCCGTGGTGGGCGAAACCCAGCGGCTCGTCGCGGGCGGTTACGCCAAATGGACGGAGAGCCAGCTCACCCGGCTCATCCTCGCCAACAACGCCGGCGCCCCCAGCCACGCCCAGATGCAGCTCGGCTCGGTCCAGGTGCGCCTGATCCCCAACATGACCGCCGTGGTCGAGTACGAAGGCCTGCAGGACGGCTGCCGGCGGACGGCCAGCAAGTCCTGATCCCGACAGCACAAGGAGCCCCCATGAAAGCCCCGCTCATCGTCAGCATCGCCCTGGCAGCCGGCCTCTCCGGCTGCGTGAACCAGCAGGTCAAGCCGTCCAACCCCTACGACAAGCCCACCGTCGCCAAGGTCACCGCGCCGATCCGCATGCCCTCCGGCTTCAACCCGGACATCCTCGAGCTGGTCGAGGACGGCCGCCTGATCCGCATCTACACCCAGATGGACCACATCGGCGACCCGTCCAACGCCCAGCTGCTCTTCCCGGTCAAGGTGGCCCAGCAGCTCGGGCTCACCAACAGCCAGATCAACCGCCGCTTCGGCGACGCCCTGCGGGCCACCCGGCGCTTCACCATCTTCGACGCCGAATACACCGTCGTCCAGAACCAGAGCCAGCAGCGCTACCGCAAGGAGGACGCCGACATCGTCGTCAGCGGTCAGGTGGTCGAAGCGCGCCAGCACGTCGTGGACATCTCCCCCTACCGCAAGGTCGTCACCAACGTGAAGCTCTCGGTGCGCATGATCAACCGGCTCACCGGCGAGAGCCTCTTCGACGGCGCCGTGGCGGTGGACGGCAGCTGGGGGAACAGCACCGGCGAGGGCACCATGCTCAGCCCCAGCACCAACCTCCAGAACCCGGACTTCCAGAGCCAGGTGGGCGCCGACTACGAGAAAGCCCTCACCCGCGCCCTCGACGCCGCCGTCGAACGCATCGTCGAGGTGGCCCGCCCCATGGCCCGGATCACCCACGTCGAAGGCGACAGCGTCAGCATCTTCGGCGGCAGCCGCTCCGGCTTCATGGCCGACGACGAGATCGTCGTGGTGCGCCCCTTCACCCGGCGCATGCCCGACGGCAAGGAGAAGGTCTTCCGCACCCAGGCCGTCGCCGTGGCCCGCTGCGAAGGCGTGGGCACCGACGTCAGCCAGTGCGAGCTGATCCGCCAGGTGCCCGGGCTCACCCCCAAGGATGGCGACTTCGCCGTCCTGAGCGACAGCTCCACCCACCGCGTCCGGAGATAAGCCCATGCCCGCCCTGTTCCAGCGCCTGCGCGCCGCCCTCCTCGGCGCGCTGCTCCTCGCCCCCCTCGCGGCCAGCGCCGGCGCCATCCCCGCCGACACGGTCACCCTGCTCTACAAGCGCGAAAACGCCGAAGCCCCCAACCGGCTCGACCCCACCATCCAGGCCGCCGCCCGCGCCCTCGAGAAGGAACTCCTCCACCGCGGCTACCGCATCCCCGCCACGCCGGCCGACGTGCTCAAGGCGCTCGACAAGAGCCCCCACGTCATCGTCAACTTCGCCCCCGACGCCGGCCTCTCCATGATCTACTCGGTGTACCGCAACCTGCGCCCCGACCCCGGCGTCAACGTCGCCGCCGCCGAGGTCGCCATCACCGCCCGCGTCTTCGTCGGCAGCAGCCTGCTCTCCGTCGAGGAAGGCCGCTCGGTGATGCGCACCAGCGTCGAGGCCCAGGTCCGGGAATTCGGCGAACGCCGGGCCATGGAACTCGCCGCGGAGAAGGCCGCCACCAGCCTCGTCGCCCAGATCGACAAGCGGCTCAAGGCCCTCACCCCCGACGAGATCGCCGGCTACGCCGCCCTCTCCGCCGACGAAGCCCAGATCATCGACCTGCCCGCCCCGCCGGCACCGCCCCGCCCGCCCAAGCCTACCGCACCGGCCGCGCCCCAGCCCGCCATCAACGTGCCCGCCACCCCGCCGGTCGCCACCGCCCCGCCGCCGGCCCCGGCCCCCGCCGCCCCGCCCATCGCCGTCGCCCCGCCCCCGGTGCCCGGCGCCGCCCCCATGGATCGCCCGGCCCAGCGCCACGCCATCCTCATCGGCGTCTCCGATTACAGCCGGGTGCGGCAGCTCAACCAGGGCGAAGTCTCCGACCTCGCCGGCGTGCCCACCGACGTGCGCAACGTCGAACAGACCTTCCAGCGCCTCGGCTTCCCGCGGAACAACATCACCGTCCTGCTCAACAGCGCCGCCACCGCCGCCCAGGTGCGCAGCACCATCGCCCAGGTCACCGCCCAGGCCGGCCCCAACGACCTGATCGCCCTCTACATCTCGGGCCACGGCGCGCCGGTGGATTACAAGCGGCAAGGCATGGCCCGCCCCATCCTCTACGACTTCCAGGCCAGCCAGGCCGCCACCGCGCCCGACTTCCAGGATCTCCTCGAAGCCAGCGTCCGCGGCAACGCCGACCGGATCGTGATGATCCTCGACACCTGCCACTCCGGCGGCGCCACCGTCAACCAGTCGGTGGTGGTCGTCTCGGCCCGCGGCACCACCCTTGGCAAGAGCAACGGCGGCGCCTCCACCGGGCTCCTCAGCCGCTCGGTGAGCGGCCCCCGCAACGTCGCCATCCTCGCCGCGGCCCGCCCGGACGAATCCGCCATCGACGGCGGCGCCGCCAAAGGCGGCCTGTTCACCCGCTACCTCACCAGCGGCCTGCTCGCCGCCCCCGGGCAGGATGTCCTGCGCGACGTGGTCGAGCGGCGGGTCGCCCCCCCGGTCATCGACGAATCCCGCCAGACCTGCCGCATCTGGGCCCAGCAGGGCAACCCCTGCACCACCGGCCAGCAGACGCCCACCCTCGGCTTCTCCGGGCGCGGCGACATGATCCGGATGTGAGGCCCCCCATGCGCCTGCGCCCCACCCTCCGCCTCCTGGCCGCCCTGCTCGCCGGCGGCGGGTGGCTCTCCCCCCTCCAGGCCGCCGACGGCATCGACGCCGGGTTCCGGCAATACCAGGCCTCACCGCCGCTCTTGCGCAGCCTGCCGCCCCCCGCGGCCGGCACCCCTGAGCGCCCACGCAGCATGGGCGACGCCCAACTCTTCGCCGAACACGCCGGCTCGGTGGTGCTCATCCTGGGTAAATCGAGCCTCGGCAGCGGCGCCATCGTCAGCCCCGACGGCCTCATCCTCACCAACCACCACGTCGTCAGCGAAGGCAGCGACTACGCCGTGGTCTTCTACCGGCCCGACGGCCGCATCGACCTCGCCCCCCGCCAGACGGCCCGCCTGGTCAAGGTGGATCAGATCGCCGACCTTGCCCTGCTCCGCCTCGACACCCCGCCGGACGACCTCAAACCCCTGCGCTTCGCCGGCCCGGACGACCTCAAGGTCGGCATCGACGTCCACGCCATCGGCCACCCCAAGGGCCAGACCTGGAGCTACACCAAAGGCCAGATCAGCCAGATCCGCCCCGACTTCACCTGGGCCGGCGCCCACCGCGCCCAGGTCATCCAGACCCAGACGCCCCTGCTGCCCGGCAACTCCGGCGGCCCCCTGCTCACCGACGACGGCCTCATCCTCGGCATCAACGCCTTCATCGACCCCAAGGCCGCCTCCCTCAACTTCGCCATCGGCATCGACGAGGTGCAGCGCTTCCTGGCACGCCCCGACAACCGCTACCTGCCCCAGGCGGCCGCCCAGGCCCCCCAGGCCGCCCCCGCCCCCGCCGTCGCCACCCCACCGCCCCGCCCGGCCCCTTCCAACTGCGAAGTCCGGATACTCGGCACCCTGCGGGACACCGCCCGCAACGCCAAGGTCGTCCGGGTCGACCTCGACTGCGACGGCGAGCCCGACCTCTTCCTCGTCTACCCCGACGACCGCCGCGCCCCCTACGAAGCCTGGCTCGACCTCAACAAGGACAAACGGGTCGACGTCATCGTCTTCGACGACAACCGTGACGAGCGCTGGGACCGCTCCTTTCACGACAAGGATTTCGACGGCCGCTGGGACTTCATCGGCCAGCACCCCGACGGCAAGGTCTTCCCCACCCGCCTCGTCCCCTTCACCCAGCCGCAGTAAGGGCTCGCCCCCGGCGGCGCAAACCGGTCGCCGCCCCTCCCCCCGCTGATATAATCTGCGCCTTTGCATCCCTCACCGGAGTTCAATGTGCTGATTTCCAACGCCTTTGCCCAGGCCGCCCCGGCCGCCGCACAAGAGCCGATGTCTCAACTCGTCAACTATCTTCCGATGATCTTCGTGTTCGTCGCGATGTGGTTCCTGATGATTCGCCCGCAGCTGAAGCGCGCCAAGGAACACAAGGCCCTCCTCGAAGGTCTGCAGAAGAACGACGAAGTGCTCACCCAGGGTGGCATCGTCGGCAAGGTCACCCAGATCGGCGACAACTACGTGCACGTTGAAGTAGCCCCCAACACCCAGATCGTCGTCCAGAAGCAGGCCATCGGCGCCGTGCTCCCCAAGGGCACCCTCAAGTCGCTCTGATCGCCCGCCGGCCGGTGCCCCACACCGGCCGCGTCGCATCGTCGCACCGCCCCTGCATCGCCTGTCCTCTCTCCTTTTCGCCAGACCATGAACCGCTACCCTCTCTGGAAAAATCTCCTCATCGGCATCGTCCTGCTGTGGGGGCTGATCTACACCCTGCCGAATTTCTACGGAGAGGTGCCCGCCGTCCAGGTCTCCAGCGGCAAGGCCACCCTCAAGCTCGACGCCACCGCCACCATGGCCCGCGTCGAAGACAGCCTCAAGGCGGCCGGCATCGCCCATGACGGCCTGTTCGCCGACATGACCAGCGTGCGCGCCCGCTTCCGCGACACCGACACCCAGCTCAAGGCCAAGGACGCCATCGAGAGAGCCTTCAACCCGGATGCGGCCGACCCCGCCTACGTGGTCGCCCTCAACCTCCTGTCGGCCAGCCCCCAGTGGCTCACCTCGATCCACGCCCTGCCCATGTACCTCGGCCTCGACCTGCGCGGCGGCGTGCACTTCCTGCTCCAGGTGGACATGAAGGGCGCCGTCACCAAGCGCCTCGACGCCACCGCCGGCGACCTGCGCTCCCTGCTGCGCGACAAGAACGTCCGCCACGCCGGCATCGCCCGCGAGGGCTCGACGGTGGTCGTCAAGTTCCGCGACACCGAAACCCAGGCCCGCGCCCGGAGCGTCATCGCCGCCAGCACCAACGATCTGCAGCTCGTCGAAGGCCAGGACGGCGCCGACTACAAGCTCACCGCCACCCTCACCCAGCTCGCCCAGAAGAGCATCCAGGAAGGCGCGATCAAGCAGAACATCTCCACCCTCCACAACCGGATCAACGAACTCGGCGTGGCCGAGCCGGTGATCCAGCAACAAGGCCTCGACCGCATCGTGGTGCAACTGCCCGGCGTGCAGGACGTGGCCAAGGCCAAGGACATCCTGGGCCGCACCGCCACCCTCGAAATCCGCCTGGTAGACGACAGCCCCGGCAGCCTCGAAGCCGCGCTGCAGGGCAACGTCCCGCCGGGCACCGAGCTATACACCGAGCGCGGCGGCAACCCGCTGCTGGTCAAGAAGCAGGTCGTCCTCACCGGCGAGCGCCTCACCGACGCCCAGCCCGGCTTCGACGGCCAGACCCACGAGGCCGCCGTGCACCTCACCCTCGACTCCGCCGGCGCCCGCATCTTCAAGGACGTGACCCGCGAGAACGTCAACAAGCGCATGGCCATCCTGCTCATCGAGAAGGGCAAGGGCGAGGTCGTCACCGCCCCGGTCATCCGCGCCGAAATCGGCGGCGGCCGCGTGCAGATCTCCGGCCGCATGACCTCCGAAGAAGCCACCGACACCGCCCTGCTGCTGCGCGCCGGCTCCCTGGCCGCGCCGATGGAGATCATCGAAGAGCGCACCATCGGCCCCAGCCTGGGCGCCGAGAACATCTCCAAGGGCTTCCACTCCACCCTGTGGGGCTTCGTGGCCATCGCCATCTTCATGTGCGCCTACTACATGCTGTTCGGCCTCGTGTCGGTGCTGGCCCTGGCCGCCAACCTGCTGTTGCTGGTGGCCCTGCTGTCGCTGCTCCAGGCCACCCTCACCCTGCCGGGCATCGCCGCCATCGCGCTCACCCTGGGCATGGCCATCGACGCCAACGTGCTCATCAACGAACGCATCCGCGAAGAGCTGCGCAACGGCTCCACGCCCCAGGCCGCCATCCACGCCGGCTACGACCGGGCCTTCGACACCATCCTCGACTCCAACGTCACCACCCTGATCGCCGGCATCGCCCTGCTGGTCTTCGGCTCCGGCCCGGTGCGCGGCTTCGCGGTGGTGCACTGCCTGGGCATCCTCACCTCCATGTTCAGCGCCATCCTCGTCTCCCGCGGGCTGGTCAACCTGATCTACGGCAAGAAGCGCAAGCTCGAAAAACTCGCCATCGGCCAGGTGTGGAAACCGGGCATCTGATGCCTCCGGGCGGGGCGTCGGGCCGACGACCCAAACCCCCCCGCCCCCGCAGCACCCTGTAGGTCGGACTTCAGCCCGACAACGGCAACCTCAGCAACATCAACTCCAGCACGGAGCGCATCGCCGCCATGGAATTCTTCAAGATCCGCAAAGACATCCCCTTCATGAAGCACGCGCTGGTGTTCAACGTCATCTCGTTGATCACCTTCCTGCTCGCGGTGTTCTTCCTCGCCACCAAGGGCCTGCATTTCAGCGTCGAGTTCACCGGCGGCACCCTGATGGAGGTCAGCTACGCCGAACCCCCGGCCCTCGAAAAGCTCCGCGACGCCCTCGCCAAGCAAGGCTATCAGGATGCCCAGGTGCAGAACTTCGGCAGTGCCCGCGACGTGCTGATCCGCCTGCCCAACCGCGCCGGCGACGAGACCGCCAAGGTCAGCGAGAAGGTGATGGCCAGCCTCGCCGCCATCGACGGCCCCAAGGCCGAGCTGCGCCGCGTCGAGTTCGTCGGCCCGCAGGTGGGCAAGGAACTCGCCTCCGACGGCGCCATGGCCCTGCTGCTGGTGATTGGCGGCATCGTGGTGTATCTGGCAGTGCGCTTCGAGTGGCGTTTTGCGGTGTCGGCCATCATCGCCAACCTCCACGACGTCATCATCATCCTGGGCTTCTTCGCCCTGTTCCAGTGGGAGTTCTCCCTGCCGGTGCTCGCCGCCACCCTCGCCGTGCTGGGCTACTCGGTGAACGAATCGGTGGTGGTGTTCGACCGGGTGCGCGAAACCTTCAAGAAGAAGCGCGGCCTCACCACCCCGCAGGTGCTCGACCACGCCATCACCAGCACCATCAGCCGCACCATCATCACCCACGGCAGCACCCAGATGATGGTGCTCTCGATGCTGCTGTTCGGCGGCGAGACCCTCTACTACTTCTCGCTCGCCCTCACCATCGGCATCTGCTTCGGCATCTACTCGTCGGTCCTCGTCGCCAGCCCGCTGGTCATGTGGCTGGGCGTGAGCCGCGAACAGTTCATGCAGGTGAAGAAAGAAAAGCAGGAGGCGGTGGTCTGATCACCACCGCGCGCTAGCAGCCCCCCCGCCCGGCCGCGCTCCGCGGCCAGCAGCAACGCCCGGCCCGGGTCATCGGGCCCCTTACCCCTCCGCACTCGCCCCCTGAAGCGCCTGCATCGCCCGGCGCCCCCCCATCGGGGGCCGGCCGTCCAGGCCGCCTCAGCCCGACACACATCCAGTCTGAATCGCCCCTCGCGGCCCCCCCGCCGTCGCTGCTGCTTATCGGGGCGTCGCTCCGCCCGCCGCATTACGGCAGGCAGGGTCGTCGGGCGGTGGCGCCCACAGGGTGGCTGGCCGGGGATGAGCCAGCGCGTCGAGCTTGTCGCCCACCCGCGCGCCCACCACGGGCAGGCCTCGGGCCAGATGGGCCGCCGCCTCGGTCACACGGCCCGGCAAGCCCATGCCTTCCGGCGTCACCGCCCCCAGCGGGCGCCAGCACGGCGGAATCTGCGCCAGCAGGTCGTTCTCCGGGTTCTGATCGATGGTCTCCGGGTCCCGGACCACCACCGTACGCAGCCCGGCCGGAGCGGCAGGCATCGGCACCCCCTGCCTGAGCATCCGGAAGCGCCGCAGGAAAGCCGGATCGTCGTGGCTGTACGCGTACAGGGTGGCAATCTTGAAGTTGTTGGCCGACCCCAGGATGAAGGTATCCGGATTCGCCAGCGCGTAAGACACCAGCCCCCGCCCGTTGGCGATGAACACCCGGTAAGCCTGACACTCCAGAATGCCCAGCGGCACCGACAGCAACACCATCAGGCCCAGCGCGGCCAGCCGCAACCCGTGGCCCACGCGGCAGATCGCCACCGCCGCCAGCACAGCCAGCGGCGCGATGAACAGGCCCAGGTAGTTGGCCTGCTTCATGGCCAGCCGGAAAGGCGAGAACGACACCGGGAACAGCGACAGCACGATCAGCAGCGCGAACAGCCAGAACGCCGTGTCCTTCACCGCCGCCGCCTGCGACGCCTCGTCCAGGCCCCGCGGGCGCAGCCCCAGGTACAGCCCGATCAACCCCAGCGGCCCCAGCAGCGCCGTGTGGCGGATATCCAGCAGCAGGTAATAGACGTAGTAAAACGCCCCGTCCTCAACCTTGGTGGCAATGAAATTGCGGCCGATGTGAGACAGCACCACCTTGAAGGCGTGCAGCGGGTCGCCCGCCACCGCCTGCATCAGCAGGAAGTGCCCCACCAGCATGCACCCGCCCCCCAGCACCACCCACAGCCAGCGCAGGCTGAGCCTGCGCACCGCCAGCGGCCACAGCAGAAAGGCCAGCAGCGCCACCCCCAGCAGCTCCTTCACCCAGAACACCGCCCCCATGGCCAGCCCGGCGGCAAAGGCCAGGGGCACCGAGCGGCGGCGCTCCGATTCGAGAAAGACCACGAAGGACAAGGTGACGAACATGTTGGCCACCGCGTCCGCGTGCAGGCGCGACGCCGTGGCCACGTGCAGCGGGGTGAGCGCCATCAGGCAGGCCGCAATCGCCGCCACCCGGCCATCGAAGCGCCGACGGCAGAACCACCAGACCAGCCCGATCTCCAGCAGCGAGCACAGCAGCGGCCACAGGTTGAGCTGGAACTCCCCCGCCCCGAAGAGCTTGAGCATCAGCCCGGCCGGAATGTTGAAGCCGTAGCGGAGCGCCCCGTTGTAATCGGCCGTGCTCCAGACCCCGTTGGCAACGTCGAGCGCGCGCTCGAAATAGGTGACGTCGTCCGAGCCCAGCGGCCCGCTGAAAGCCAGCAGGCGCCACGCGAGGGCCGCGGCGATCGCGCCGGCAATCGCCAGCCAGCCGCCGGACCGGTTTCGGGTGCCTTCGATCATCGCAGCTCCTTATCCACAAAGTAGCGGGGGCGGCGCTTGGTCTCCAGGTAGGCCTTGGCGATGTACTCCCCCAGCACCCCGATGGACAGCAGCTGGATGCCCCCCAGGAAATACATCGGCACCACCGTAGACGCCCAGCCGGGCACCGTGGCCCCCGCCAGCTTCTGGAACACCGTCCAAGCCGCCCCCGCCAGGCTGAGCAGGCAGGTCGCAAAGCCCAGCGCCGAGATCAGGCGCAGGGGCGTCACGCTGAACGAGGTGATCCCGTCGATGGCGAACGCCAGCATCTTGCGCAGCGGATATTTCGACTCCCCCGCAAACCGCTCGCTGCGCGTGTAAAAGACCTTGCTGCTGCGGTAGCCCAGCAAGGGAACAATCCCGCGCAGGAACAGATTCACCTCGTCGAACTGGCGCAGGCTCTCGATGGCGCGACGGCTCAGCAGGCGGTAATCGGCGTGGTCGTACACCACATCCACCCCCATGCTCATCATCAGCTTGTAAAAGCCCTGGGCGGTCATGCGCTTGAAGGCGGTGTCGCTCTCCCGCTTGCTGCGCACCCCATACACCACGTCCGAACCCTCGCCGAAGGCCACGATCATCGCCCGCACGGCCTCCGGGTCATCCTGAAGGTCGGCGTCGAGGGAGACGATGGCGTCGCCCTCCGCCGTCATCAGGCCGGCCAGCAGGGCCCGCTGATGGCCGCAGTTGCGCGACAGCTTGATCCCGCGCAGGCGCGGATCGGCGGCGTGGAACTGCTCGATCAGGCGCCAGGTGGCATCGCGGCTGCCGTCGTCCACGAAATAGACCGCGCTATCCGCCGAGACAAGCCCATCGGCCACCAGCGAATCGAGCAGCACACCCAGCCGCTGACAGGTCTCCGGCAGCACCTCCTCCTCGTTGAAGCAGGGGATGACGATTCCAAGCTTGGTAGACATTCCAGTTCCTTATTTGCGCACGCTATGGAAGACCAGGTGCCGCTGGCCGAAGAAAGACAGCAGCGTCATCGGCACCAGCGCAATGGCTCCCGCCACCGCCGCACCGAAGCCCATGTTCATGAACACCGAAATCAACAGGATGTTGATGGGGTAAAGCACGCTCCACAGCAGCACGAACCGCGGCAGCCGGTCGAGCGAGCCGTTCCCGAAGACAAACCGCCCCTGGTTGTAGAACGACACCGCCATCCCCACCACCAGCGAGATGAGATTCGCAATTGCAAAGTTGAGGCCCACCTGCAGCAACAGCACGTAGGTGACATAGGAAACAGCGGTATTGACCACCCCGGACACGCCGAAGCGGACGAACTGGGCAAACGACGAACGATGATTCAAGAGCCACTCCGCAATACCGGCTGCCCGGCCCCGAAGGCCAGCCGCCCCCGCAACCGCACCGATCCACGACGAGGGCCTTTTCCGGGCACAAGCCGCGCAATGTCAAATTTTGCAAAAGATCAAAAAGAATGACGAGCCGTTCCTTTTTGATACCTCGCCACCTCTGCCAGACGCCTGATTTAGCGCTTATTTGCATTGCACTATACTACAGACGCGTATCTGTCGTATTTGCCAAATCCCACACACCCGCAATTCCGCTGCCCCAACAACAGGGGCCAGTTCTGCCGCCCACCTGTGCAATATCGCCGCCCGCCGTGGCGACGCCCCCCGCACGAAGAGCGCGTCCCTGCCCACTCTGGGGCAACACGCCGCCCTGCGCTGGCACCAGATTGAATCCCGATGGAAATCGCCCGCCGGCATGGATGGAAAAGGGCCGGCCCATGGCCTGCAGATGTGTTGCAGGGGCAGCCGGCGTGCCCTGGTCGTGGCGCAGGGCGAGGTCGTCATGGCCGCGCGGCCGGACCGCACCGCCGAGGGCATGGGCCGGGCTTCCCTTCACCACCCCCACCGCGGCCCCCAGCCTGCCCCAGGCTCTGCAGCCCTGGCAGACAGGCGGGCATCGCGCCCCGGAGCCAGCGAGCTACGCCCCCGCCCCCGCCTGTTCACCCACCACCCTCCCTGCACCGGCCGCCGCGACGGGCGAGAGACCGCAAGCACCGGCCGCCGCCGTGTCAGCCCGACAGACCGGCCCACCCGATGCCCGCCCGCCTCCCTGCAACCGGCCTACCCGCAGATCGTCACCCGTCGCACGGCATCGCACCGGCGCCCGGTCACGCCACCCCGCCGTTGCTCACCCTCACCTGCCCGCCGGTGGCGGCCTCGATGGCCTCGCGCAGGGCCGCGCGGGCCGGGTCGTCGCCGTGGATCAGGCGCACCTCCTGCGGGCGGCGGCGCATGCCGGTGACAAAGCGCACCAGCCCCGCCTGATCCGCATGGGCCGAATAGCCCGACACCGTATGAATGCCAGCCCGGATGTCGATCCGCTCCCCATCGAGATCCACATAACCGCCCTGCGGCCCCCAGGTCTGGATGACATGGCCCGGGGTGCCGCGGGCCTGATAGCCCACGAACAGCACATCGTGACGCGCATCGTGGAGCATGGCCTTGAGATACCCCACCACCCGCCCGCCGGCACACATGCCGCTGGCGGCAATCACGATGGCGGGCTCGCCGCTGCGGGCCAGCCGCCGCACGTTGGCCTCATGGTCGGCGTGCTCATCCACGGCCACCAGCTGGTCGAAGGCCAGCGGCTTGCGCCCCGCCCGCACCCGCGCCAGCGCCTCCTCGTCCCAGTAGGGCTGCAGTTCCCGGTAGAGCCGGGTGAAGCGCCCCGCCAGCGGGGAATCCAGATAGATGGGCAGCGTGGCCCAGCGCCCCGCGTGGGGCCCGGGCTGGCGTCGCTCCCGGTACAGAATGTCCTCGAACTCGTAGAGCAGCTCCTGGGTGCGACCAATGCTGAAGGCCGGCACGATCACCGTGCCACCGTTGCCCAGGGCCTTCTCCACCACCTGCTGGAGCCGCTCCCGGCGGGCCGTGCGGTCTTCATGGAGGCGGTCGCCATAGGTGCTCTCCAGCACCAGCACATCGGCTGCCAGGGGCGACCGGGGCGCCGGCAGCATCGGCGCGTGGGGGGCGCCGAGATCCCCGGAGAACACCACCCGCGCACGCGGCCGGCCCGGCCGCACCAGATCGCACTCCACATAGGCCGACCCCAGGATGTGCCCCGCCCGCTGCAGGCGGATGCCGCAACTGCCGGCCGGCCCCTCGAACACCGTATGCCAGGTGTTCCAGGCCAGCGGCCGGATGCGCGCCTCCACCATCTGCAGATAGCGCTCCACCAGCCGCGCGTCCCGCGTCACCCCCACCGCAAAGGCATCGGCCAGCACCACCGGCAGCAGCCGGGCAGAAGGCTCGCTGCACAGGATGGGCCCCTTGAACCCCGCCGCGAGCAGCCAGGGTATCCGCCCCACGTGATCGATGTGCACGTGGGTCACCACCAACGCCTTCACCCCCGCCACCGGAAAAGGAATCTCAAGCCTGTCGCAGGCCGAACCGCCATCGGGCGACGTCTCCGCCCCCTGAAACAACCCGCAATCCACCAGCAGGCTGTGGGCCTCGTCGATGAAAAGCTGATGGCACGACCCCGTGACGCCATGAAAGGCGCCATGGTGAACGATGTTCACATCCATAGGCATGAATGACCGGAAGAAAAAACGTAAAGATCAGGCGTCGAGCAAATTTACTCCAGATAACCTGTTTACGTATACATCAATTTCAAACCGGTCTATCATCGCCGCCATTTTATGCCGTACGGCAAGCCAGGGCTCCCCGATTGCTGCGACACGGTGCCGCACCGGCAAGCCCCCAAGACATTCCATGAGACTTGAAAATGCGTGCAGCCCATCCTGCAACCCCTCACCCAGCCCCGGCCGGCCCTGCCCAGGCCCCCGCAAGCCCTTCGGCACTTCCCGCAGATGTTGCAGGTCGTCCTGCACACCTTGCAGCACACCCGGCAATGTTCGACGGATGTACGGCACACATTCACGGACATCCGGCAACAGTGCACTGGCATCCCGTAATCACTCACTGGCGTCCGGCAAACATTCACGGACATACGGCAACCATTGGCGGACGTCCCGCGCAAGCCGCCGGGCATTCGGCCATGCGTCACGGACGTCCGGCAGGCCTTCCGGAGCATCCGGCAATCCTTGCAGGAGATCCCGCAGTGTTTGCAGCACATCCCGCAAACATTGCGCCAATCCCGGCACAAGCAGAAATACAGGCTTATATCTTTAATTTCAACAACTTAACGATAACACCCGTTTTCTTTCGTCCCACCTCACTTACCAAAGGAGCGAACCATGCCCAAGAGCTACTACCTTCCCAACGACGACAGCGGCCGCGCGGAGCTGCTGGAACATCTCGCCAACCACCTGCCCGCACTGGCCGAAATCCTCGAACTTGGTGAGGCGCATATCACCCAGCTCAAGGCCGACGCCGCGGCCTTCCGCTACACCCTCTCGTCCCACGAAGCCGTTCACGCAACGGCCAAACGCTGGACGGCCTTCAAGAAGCTGCAGCGTGACGGGGGCGAGGGCACCTCGGCCTACCCCCACATCGCCCACCTGCCGGCCGCAGCCCCCGCCGTGCCTCACGGCATCGTTCCCCGCCTTACCAGCCTTGTTGCACGCATCAAGGCTGCCAAGAACTACTCCGAAGACATCGGAATGGAACTCAAGATCATCGGCGCCCCACAAATCGTCGACAACGACAGTGCCATTCCAACCCTCGACATCACCAAGAAGGCGGGCCAACCCAACATCCAGTGGCCCAAGGGCGATGCCGACGCAATCGAGATCTGGGCAGACCGCGGCGACGAGAAGGGCTTCGTGCTCTTCACCATAGCAAACTCCCCTCGCGTCCTGGACAACAGCCCGCTTCCGCCCGCCCCAGCCACATGGAGCTACAAGGCCATCTACCGGGTGAAGGACCAACGAGTCGGCGACTGGAGCGCCGTGTATAGTCTTACCGTCGGCGGCTAAGGTCAGGTCAATACAGGGCTCCAGGGGCTCCGCCCTACGTCCAGCCCCCGGTGCCCTCATCCAGGTCATAAAAAACAAAGGCAGCCTTGCGGCTGCCTTTGTTCATGCACCTACAGTCTGACTTACAGCCGCCAAACGCTAGCGCCTGCGGCTTCCAGCACGGCGGGGTCGTAGAAGCTCTTCACGTCGGTGAACACACCGCCCGGGAGCAGCTTCTCGCACAGCTGGGCGGCGCCCATGTCGGCGTATTCCTTGTGGGCGACCGCGGCGACGATGGCACCGGCCTTGGGCAGCCTGTCCCAGGCGGTGAGGCTCACGCCGTACTCGTGCTCGGCCTCGGCGGATTCGGCCACAGGGTCGTGCACGTGCACGTTGACGCCGTAGCTCTTCAGCTCGCGGATCACGTCGATGACCTTGCTGTTGCGCAGGTCGGGGCAGTTTTCCTTGAAGGTGAGGCCCAGCACGATCACGTCGGCGCCCTTGATGCTCTGGCCGTTCTGGATCATGGCCTTGACGGTCTCTTCGGCCACGTACTTGCCCATGCTGTCGTTGATGCGACGGCCGGCCAGGATGACTTGCGGGTGGTAGCCCAGCATGTCGGCCTTGTGGGTGAGGTAGTAGGGGTCGACGCCGATGCAGTGGCCACCCACCAGGCCCGGACGGAAGGGCAGGAAGTTCCACTTGGTGCCGGCGGCCTTGAGCACTTCGAGGGTGTCGATGCCGATCTTGTGGAAGATGACCGACAGTTCGTTCATCAGGGCGATGTTGAGGTCGCGCTGGGTGTTCTCGATGACCTTGGCGGCTTCGGCCACCTTGATGGAGCTGGCCGGGTACACGCCGGCGGTGATCACCGAGGCGTAGGTGTCGGCGACGATCTTGAGGGTCTCGGGGGTGTCGCCGGAGACGACCTTCATGATCTTGGTGACGGTGCGTTCCTTGTCGCCCGGGTTGATCCGCTCGGGGGAGTAGCCGACGTTGAAGTCCTGCTTCCACTTCAGGCCCGAGAACTTCTCGAGGATGGGGATGCACACTTCTTCGGTGGCGCCGGGGTACACGGTGGATTCGTAGACGACGATGGCGCCCTTCTTCATGTACTTGCCGACGCTCTCGGACGACTTGACCAGCGGGGTGAAGTCCGGCTGGTGGGCGTCGTCGACCGGGGTGGGCACGGCCACGATGATGAAGTCGGCTTCGGCGATGACCTTGGGGTCGGTGCTGCAGGTGAGGTGCACCGCGGC
>NZ_JAYRMI010000041.1:0-33339 GCF_041904905.1 Zoogloea sp.
GTCAGACCAGCTGACGGCGAGGTGTGGTCGGGGCCGATCCCTCGATGTCGGGTTACGCTGCGCTAACCCGACCTACCTCAAACTGCGAAATTCAGTCCGGCGCCCACGCCGCCGGGCGCTTGTCGAGGAAGGCGGCGAGGCCCTCCTTCGCCTCGGGCGTGGCGCGCAGCTCGGCGATGCGGCGGGCGGTGTCTTCCACCACCGCGTCGCTCACCGGCCGGTCGGCCACGGCGCGGATCAGATCCTTGGCGGCGGCCTGGGATTTCGGCCCACCCACCAGCAAGGCGGCGACGATCCCGGCCACCTTGGCGTCGAGTTCTTCCGGCGCCACGACCTCGTGGGCGAGGCCCAGCGCCTTGGCCTCGGCGGCGGAGATCCGCTCGGCGGTCTGGAAGTAACGCCCGGCCTGGCGGGCCCCGATGGCGCGCAGCACGTAGGGGCTGATGGCCGACGGGATGATCCCGAAGCGCACCTCGGAGGTGGCGAAGCTCGCCGCCGTCGAGGCCACGCAGATGTCGCAGGCCGACGCGAGGCCCATCCCGCCCCCCAGCGCCGCGCCCTGCACCCGGGCGATGGTGGGCTTGGTGAGTTCGGCCAGGGCCCGCAGCATTCCCGCCAGCTTGCGGGCGTCGGCGAGGTTTTCGTCCACCGACGCGTCCGCCGCGCGGCGCATCCAGTTGAGGTCGGCACCGGCCGAAAAGCTCTTGCCCCGCCCGGCCAGCACCACCGCCCGCACCGTGTCGTCGGCGTCGAGCTGCCGGCAGGCGTCGGTGAGTTCGGCAATCAGCGCCTCGTTGAAGGCGTTATGAACGTCCGGGCGGTTCATCCAGATCGTTGCGATGCCGCCGTCGCGGGCTATTTCCAGGGTTTCGAACAATTTGCTTTCCCTTACGGCATTTTGTTAGATCGGATCTTCTCAGCATGCTGGAGCCGAAAAAAATCTTCTCGAATGCGGTTTAGCGAACCCAAGAACGCTTGAGCCCCAAATCCCTGCCAATGAGAGGACCATTCGGTAACTCCCTTTTTTGTTGGATACCGCAGCAATTGGTCATGCGGAATCCGCTGGTCTTTGGGTACAGACGCCCAATCTACTAGTTCGGAGAATGGCACGTCCCATTTGAATTCGGGTTCTGTGAAAATTGCTTTGAATTCCCTTTCGAGCTGGGATATCTGGTGCACGTTATTTACCGCATCTGGTTTCCGGCTAATCAACATGCCTTTTAAGAAGAGTTCGATTGCATGCTGGGCCAAATAAAGACAAACCGCCCCATCTGGGTAGCCGAATAACTCTTCATTTTCGGAAATTGCTTTGCACTGTCGTTCGCTGGCTGCTAGATATGCCTGAGCAAACTTCCAATACTTTTCTCTTGCAGCCAACCCAAGAATTTCATCGCTTGTACTCATTGATTACATCCGGAACAGGCCGAAGCGGGTCTGGGGAATCGGGGCATTCAGGCTGGCCGAAAGCGACAGGCCGAGGATGCGCCGGGTCTGGGCCGGGTCCACCACGCCGTCGTCCCACAGCCGGGCGGTGGCGTAGTAGGGGTGGCCCTGATCTTCGTACTGCTGGCGGATCGGCGACTTGAAGGCTTCTTCCTCGTCCTTGCTCCAGGCGCCGCCCTTGGCTTCGATGCCGTCGCGGCGCACGGTGGCGAGCACGCTGGCGGCCTGCTCGCCGCCCATCACCGAGATGCGGCTGTTGGGCCACATCCACAGGAAGCGCGGGCTGTAGGCGCGGCCGCACATGCCGTAGTTGCCTGCGCCAAAGCTGCCGCCGATGAGCACGGTGAGCTTGGGCACCTGGGCAGTGGCGACGGCGGTGACCATCTTGGCGCCGTCCTTGGCGATGCCGCCGTTCTCGTACTTGCGGCCGACCATGAAGCCGGTGATGTTCTGCAGGAAGACCAGCGGCACGCCGCGCTGGGCGCACAGCTCGATGAAGTGGGCGCCCTTCTGGGCCGACTCGCCGAACAGGATGCCGTTGTTGGCGACGATGCCGATGGGCATGCCGTAGAGGTGCGCAAAGCCGGTGACCAGCGTGGTGCCGTAGCGCGCCTTGAACTCATCGAAGCGCGAGCCATCGACGATGCGGGCGATCACCTCGCGCACGTCGTAGGGCTTGCGGGTGTCGGTGGGGATGATCCCGTAGATTTCGGACGGGTCGTACAGGGGCTCTTCGGCGCTCGCCAGATTGAGGCCGACGGGCTTCACACGATTGAGGGTGCCGACGATGCGCCGGGCGATGGAGAGCGCGTGGGTGTCGTTCTCGGCCAGGTGGTCGGCCACGCCGGAGACGCGGGTGTGCACGTCGCCGCCACCCAGGTCTTCGGCGGTCACCACCTCGCCGGTCGCGGCCTTCACGAGCGGCGGACCGCCCAGGAAGATCGTGCCCTGGTTCTTGACGATCACCGTCTCGTCGCTCATCGCCGGCACATAGGCGCCGCCGGCGGTGCAGGAGCCCATCACCACCGCGATCTGCGGGATGCCCTCGGCCGACATGTTGGCCTGGTTGAAGAAGATCCGGCCGAAGTGGTCGCGATCCGGGAAGACCTCGTCCTGCTTGGGCAGGAAGGCGCCGCCGGAATCCACCAGATAGATGCACGGCAGCTTGTTCTGCTGGGCGATCTCCTGGGCGCGCAGGTGCTTCTTGACCGTCATCGGGTAGTAGGTGCCGCCCTTCACGGTGGCGTCGTTGGCGACGATCATGCACTCGACGCCATTGACCCGGCCGATGCCGGCGATCACGCCCGCCGACGGGGCCTCGTTGTCGTACATGCCGAAGGCGGCGAGCTGGCCGATCTCGAGGAAGCCGGTGCCGGGGTCGAGCAGGTGATCCACCCGGTCGCGGGGCAGCAGCTTGCCGCGGGCGGTGTGCTTGGCGCGGGCCGCCTCGCCGCCGCCAAGGGCGACCTGGGCGGCCTTCTCGCGCAGGTCGGCGACGACCTTGCCCATCGCCTCGGCGTTGGCCTGGAAGTCGGCGGAGCGCGTGTTGATGCTGGATTTGATGACGGTCATTGGACGACCCTCCTGTCACTGCGTGACATCCTCCCCACGGGAGGGATCGCGCCCCCTTCGGGCGGCCGGGCGGGTGCGCTCATATCAGCAGGTCTCCGCAAAGAGTTCGCGGCCGATCAGCATGCGGCGGATCTCGCTGGTGCCGGCGCCGATCTCGTAGAGCTTGGCGTCGCGCCACAGGCGGCCGGTGGCGTATTCGTTGGTGTAGCCCACGCCGCCGAGGGTCTGGATCGCCTCGCCAGCCATCCAGGTGGCCTTCTCGGCGGAGTACAAAATGGCGCCGGCGGCGTCCTTGCGCAGGGTGCGGGCGTGGTCGGCCTTGTCGCAGGCTTGGCCCAGGGCATACACGTAGGCCCGGTTGGCCATCCAGGTGGAGTACATGTCGGCGACCTTGCCCTGCATCAGCTGAAACTCGCCGATGCGCTGGCCAAACTGCTTGCGGTCGTGGAGGTAAGGCACCACCACGTCCATGCACGCGGCCATGATGCCCAGCGGGCCGCCGCACAGCACGGCGCGCTCGTAGTCGAGGCCGCTCATCAGCACCTTGGTGCCGTTGCCCACGCCGCCCAGCACGTTCTCTTCGGGCACCTCGCAGTCGTCGAAGAACAGCGGGTAGGTGTTGGAGCCGCGCATGCCCAGCTTGTCCAGGTGGGTGCCGTGGGTGAAGCCCTTGAAGCCCTTCTCGACGATGAAGGCGGTCATCCCGCGGGCGCCGGCGTCCACGTCGGTCTTGGCGTACACCACCAGGGTGTCGGCGTCGCCGCCGTTGGTGATCCACATCTTGGAGCCGTTGAGCACGTAGCGGTCGCCTTTTTTGTCGGCGCGCAGCTTCATGCTCACCACGTCGGAGCCGGCGTTGGGCTCGCTCATCGCCAGCGCGCCGACGTGGTCGCCGGAGATCAGCTTGGGCAGGTATTTCTGCTTCTGGGCTTCGGTGCCGTTGCGGCGGATCTGGTTGATGCACAGGTTGGAGTGGGCGCCGTAGGACAGACCCACCGACGCCGAGGCGCGGGAGACTTCTTCCAGCGCGATGATGTGGGCGAGGTAGCCCATGTTGGTGCCGCCGTACTCCTCCGGGGCGGTCATGCCGTGCAGGCCCAGGTCGCCGAGCTTCTTCCAGAGGTCGGCCGGGAAGAGGTTGTCCCGGTCGATGTCGGCCGCGCGCGGGGCGATCTCTTTGGCCGCGAAGGCCTGCACGGTGTCGCGCAGGGCCTCGATGGTCTCGCCGAGATGGAAGTTCAGGCTGGGAATGTGCATGGGGTGTCTCCTCCGGTTTGTTCTGGGCCGAATCGGGTGCGAGGCACCGTTCGAGTGCTCCGCAGCGTACGCGGTCGGCGGTGGCCGCGGGCGCCATCGTGGTTGCAAATCGTGCCACGGCATCGCCCAAGGCGGTAAGATCGGGCAACCATGACCGCCAGCCGCTCCGCCGCGCCACCGCCGTCCCGCCAGGGCCGCGCCGCCACCCCCATCGCCTTCATCCGCGCCATCGTGCTGGCCTACCGCCGGTACGGCATCGACCCCGCCGGCGCGCTCGCCCGGGCCGACATCGATCCGGCCATGCTCGACGACCCTGACGCCCGCGTCACCGCCGCGCAGATGGAGCTCATTTCCGGCCATGCGATGCAGGAACTCGACGACGAGGCCCTGGGCTGGTTCTCGCGCCGGCTGCCGTGGGGCAGCTACGGCCTGCTGTGCCGGGCGTCGTTGGGGTCGCCCGATCTGGGCGTGGCGCTCAAGCGCTGGTGCCGCCATCACCGCCTGCTCACCGACGACATCGCGCTCACGCTGGCGGTGGATCGCGCCGTCGCCACCCTCACCATCGCCCTCCACCGGCCCTTGGGCGAGATGCACGAGTTCTGCCAGGTGACGCTGCTGCGCTACGTGCTGGGTTACGCCTGCTGGGCGATCGACTCGCGGATTCCGCTGCTGGAGAGCCGCTTCCCCTTCCCTGCCCCGGCCCACGCCGACGCCTATCCGCTGATGTTCCCCGGCCCGCTGCGTTTCGAAGCGGAGCAGGCCGCCATCGCCTTCGACGCCCGCTACCTGGAGTTGCCGATCCGCCGGGATGAGGCCGCCCTGCGCGCCATGCTCCAGCGCGCCCTGCCCCTCACGGTGCTGCAGTACCGCCGCGACCGCCTGCTGGTGGAAGGGGTGCGGCGCTTCCTGCGCGACCCGGCCAACGGCGCGGCCACCGCCGAGATCGTGGCGGGCAGCCTCAACGTGTCGGTGCGCACCCTGCACCGCCAGCTCAGCGACGAAGGCTCGTCGCTCCAGCAGCTCAAGGACGAAGCCCGCCGCGCCCGGGCCATCGAGCTGCTCAACCGCAGTCAGCGGTCGATCAAGCAGATCTCGGCGCTGGTGGGTTTTCGTAACGAGAAGAGTTTTGCCCGGGCCTTCCGGGCCTGGACCGGCCTGCCGCCCCAGGCTTTCCGGGAAGCCCGGCTTGCCACCCCGGACGAGGCCGGCAGCGCCAGCGGCGTCATGCCAGCGCCCTTCCCGCCGGGCGCAGTCGATCCGGGTAAGCCGGGTTCGTGACGGACTTTACGGCAGCTTACAAATTTCATGTTGCACTGCACCCATACGGAAGCGTATGCTTCGCTCTGTCTCCTCCACCCCTCTCCTCCTTTGGTGTGGATTTAACCCGAGCGGCCCCCCGGCCACTCGGGTTTTTCTTTTTCCGGGCCGGCAATCCGCCCCGCGCCGGCATACACCGAGAAACCCTGCTCCCGCAGCCAGCCAACCAGCGTAAGCCCGGCGGCCTGGGCGTTGCGCACCGCCATCGCGGTGGGCGCCGACACCGCGGCCAGCAGCTGCACCCCCGCGCTGGCGGCCTTGTGGACGAGTTCGTGGCTGGCCCGGCTGGTGATGAGCACGAAGCCGTCGGCGGGCGCCACGCGCTGACGGCGCAGCGCCCCAAGGAGCTTGTCGAGCGCGTTGTGACGGCCCACGTCCTCCCGCACCAGGCGGATGGCGCCGTCCGGGTTGGCCCAGGCGGCGGCGTGTACGCCACCGCTCTGGCGATGGAGCCCCTGGGCGGCCGGCAGCGCGGCGATGGCGCGGGTGAGCGCGGCGGCGTCGACCACGAGGCCCTCCGGCACAGAGGGCACCGGAAGGATCGCCTGATCGAGGCTCTCCCGTCCGCACAGGCCGCAGCCGGTGCGTCCGGCGAGCTGCCGGCGGGTGGCCTTGAAGCCCTGGAAACGTTCGGCGGTGACGCGAAGCTGCAGCTCGACACCCGCCGGCGAAACGACGACCTCCACCTCCAGCAATTCCGCCGGGCTGGCGATGAGCCCTTCGCTGAGGCTGAAGCCGAGGGCGAAATCTTCCAGATCGGTGGGCGTGGCGAGCATCACCGCGTGGGAGATGCCGTTGTACACCAGCGCCACCGGCACCTCCTCGACGACCGCGTCTTCCAGCGGCGCAGCGCCCGCCGGCCCGAAGCGCGTGGCCGGCACATGCTGCAACGCGGGAAGCTCGCCCTCCTCCTCCGCGATCACGCCTCCGGCCCCGGAGGCAGCAGCGCCTGCTGGTCGGCGTCCATGCGGCGGAAGTCGGCCTGCCAGCGGGCGGGCTGCTCGCCCAGCGCCACCTGCACGGCGGTCACCTTGTACTCGGGGCAGTTGGTGGCCCAGTCGGAGTTGTCGGTGGTCACCACGTTGGCGCCGGAGCCCGGGAAGTGGAAGGTGGTGTAGACCACCCCCGGCTGCATCCGCTCGGAGATGCGGGCCCGCAGCCGGGTCTGGCCGGCGCGGCTTTCGATGTGCACCCAGTCGCCGTCGGCAATGCCGCGGTCGGCGGCGTCGAGCGGGTGGATGTCGAGCCGATCCTCGCTGTGCCACACGGTGTTGGCGGTGCGGCGGGTCTGGGCACCCACGTTGTACTGGCTGAGGATGCGCCCGGTGGTGAGGATAAGCGGGAAGCGCCGGGTGACCTTTTCGGTGGTCGGCACGTACTCGGTGACGACGAAACGCCCCAGGCCGCGGGTGAAGTGCTCGGTGTGCATGATCGGCGTGCCGGCGGGCGACGCGTCGTTGCAGGGCCACTGCAGGCTGCCGGCGGCATCGAGCCGCGCGTAGCTCACCCCGGCAAAGCTGGGCGTGAGGGCGGCGATCTCGTCCATGATCTCGGACGGGTGCCGGTAGTCCATCGCCACGCCCAAGGCCTGGGCCAGCGCCTGGGTGGCCTGCCAGTCGGCCTTGCCGGAGAGCGGTTCCATCACCTTGCGCACCCGCGAAATGCGCCGCTCGGCGTTGGTGAAGGTGCCGTCCTTCTCGAGGAAGGACGCGCCCGGCAGGAAGACGTGGGCGAACTTGGCCGTCTCGTTGAAGAAGATGTCCTGCACGACCAGACATTCGAGCGAGCGCAGCGCGGCGTGCACGTGCTGGGTGTTGGGGTCGGACTGGGCCAGATCCTCGCCCTGGACGTACATGCCCTTGTAGCTGCCGGCAATCGCTGCGTTGAACATGTTGGGAATGCGGTAGCCGGGCTCCGGGTCGAGCGTCACGCCCCAGCGGGCCTCGAAGGCGCCGCGCACCGCCGCATCGGCCACCGGACGATAGCCCGGCAGCTCGTGGGGGAAAGAACCCATGTCGCAGGAGCCCTGCACGTTGTTCTGCCCGCGCAGCGGATTGACCCCCACGCCCGGCCGGCCGATGTTGCCGGTGGCCATGGCGAGGTTGGCGATGCCCATCACCATCGTCGAACCCTGGCTGTGCTCGGTGACGCCCAGGCCGTAGTAGATCGCCCCGTTGCCGGCGCCGGCGTAAAGGCGCGCCGCGGCGCGGATGGCGTCGGCCGACACCCCGGCGATGCCCGAGACGACTTCGGGGCTGTTCTCTTCACGCAGCACGAAATCCCGCCACGCGGCAAAGGCCTCGGCCTCGCAGCGTTCGGCCACGAAGGCTTCATCCACCAGCCCCTCGGCGACGATCACGTGGGCCAGCGCGTTGATCATCGCCACGTTGGTGCCGGGCCGGAGGGCCAGATGATGCGCTGCCGCCACATGGGGCGTGCGCACCAGATCGATGGCGCGGGGGTCGATCACGATGAGCTGGGCGCCCTGGCGGATGCGCTTCTTGAGCAGCGAGCCGAACACCGGGTGGCCGTCGGTGGGGTTGGCGCCGATCACCACGATCACGTCGGCCGACAGCACGGATTCGAAATCCTGGGTGCCGGCCGATTCGCCCAGAGTCTGCTTGAGGCCGTAGCCGGTGGGCGAATGGCACACGCGGGCGCAGGTGTCCACGTTGTTGTTGCCAAAACCGGCGCGCACCAGCTTCTGGACGAGGTAGGTCTCTTCGTTGGTGCAGCGCGACGAGGTGATCCCGCCCACCGCCAGCCGGCCATACTTGGCCTGGATGCGCCGGAACTCGCCGGCGGCGTAGGCGATGGCTTCGTCCCACGACACCTTGCGCCACGGGGCGTCGATGCTTTCGCGGATCATCGGGGTGGTCACCCGATCCGGGTGGGTGGCGTAGCTCCAGGCGAAGCGGCCCTTCACGCAGGCGTGGCCGGCGTTGGCGCCGCCGGATTTGTCCGGCACCATCCGCACCACCTGCTCGCCCTTCACCTCGGCCACAAAACCGCAGCCCACGCCGCAGTAGGCGCAGGTGGTGGCCACCCCGCGCTGGGCCTGGCCGGCGGCGATCAGGCTCTTCTCGGTCAGCGTCGCCGTCGGGCAGGCTGTCACGCAGGCGCCGCAGGAGACGCACTCCGACCCCAGGAAACCCTCGTCCGCGCCGGCCGTCACCTTCGATTCAAAACCCCGCCCGGCGATGGTCAGCGCGAAGCTGCCCTGCACTTCCTCGCAGGCCCGCACGCAGCGGCTGCACACGATGCACTTGGCCGGATCGAAGCTGAAGTACGGGTTGGATTCGTCCTTGGGCTGGGCGTGGGTGGCGTCGAAGTGGTTGTCGCCGGCAAAGCCGTAGCGCACCTCCCGCAGGCCCACCACGCCGGCCATGTCCTGCAGCTCGCAGTTGCCGTTGGCGCTGCAGGTGAGGCAGTCGAGGGGGTGATCGGAGATGTACAGCTCCATCACCCCACGGCGCAACTCGGCGAGCCGGGGCGACTGGGTGACGATGCGCATCCCCGCCTCGACGGGCGTGGTGCACGACGCCGGATAGCCCCGCCGGCCGTCGATCTGCACCAGGCACAGGCGGCACGAGCCGAAGGCCTCGAGGGCGTCGGTGGCGCACAGCCTGGGGATCGGGATGCCGGCCTCCAGCGCCGCACGCATCACCGAGGTGCCGGCCGCCGCCACCACCTGCCGGCCGTCGATGGTGAGGGTGACGGTGCGGTCGGCGCTGACCGGCGGGGTGCCGAAGTCGGTCTGGCAGCGACAGCTCATTGGACGACCCTCCGCTCGGCGGGGGCTGGCGCCTCCGGGGCTTCGAGCCCGAAATCGGCCGGGAAGTGCTTCAGGGCCGACAGCACCGGGAAAGGCGTCATGCCGCCCATCGCACACAGCGAGCCCTCGCTCATCAGGGTGCACAGATCGTGCAGCAGCGCGGTATTGGCGGCCCGCTCGTCGCCCGCCACGATGCGGTCGATGACTTCCATGCCGCGGGTCGAGCCGATGCGGCAGGGGGTGCATTTGCCGCAGGATTCCTCGGCGCAGAACTCCATCGCAAAGCGCGCCATGCGGGCCATGTCGACGCGGTCGTCGAACACCACCACCCCGCCGTGGCCGATCATGGCGCCGCGGGCCGAGAAGGCCTCGTAGTCGAGCGGCAGGTCGAGCGCGTCCGGCGGCAGATAGGCGCCCAGGGGGCCGCCCACCTGCACCGCGCCGACCGGCCGGCCGCTGGCGGTGCCGCCGCCGAAATCCTCCAGCAGCTCGCGCAGGGTGAGACCGAAGGCTTTCTCCACCAGCCCGCCCCGGCGCACGTTGCCGGCCAGCTGGAAGGGCAGCGTGCCCAGCGAGCGGCCCTGGCCGAAATCCCGGTAGAAGCCGGCGCCCCTGGCGAGGATCACCGGCACGCTGGCCAGGGTGATGAGGTTGTTGATGACCGTCGGCTTGCCGAACAGGCCCTTCACCGCCGGCAGCGGCGGCTTGACGCGCACCTGCCCGCGCTTGCCCTCGATGCTCTCCAGCATCGCGGTCTCCTCGCCGCAGATGTAGGCCCCGCCGCCCAGCCGCGCCTCGATCTCGAAGGCCCGGCCCGAGCCCAGGATGTCGTCGCCCAGCAGGCCGGCGTCCCGCGCCAGGCGCAGCGCGGTGTTCACCGTGCGCCACGCCAGCGGGTACTCGGAGCGCAGGTAGATGTAGCCCCGCCGCGCCCCCACCGCCAGCCCGGCGATCACCATGCCCTCGATCAGGCAGAAGGGGTCGCCCTCCAGCAGCATGCGGTCGGAGAAGGTGCCGGAATCGCCCTCGTCGGCGTTGCACACGACGTACTTTTCGGTGCCCGGCGCGCCCAGCACGGTGCGCCACTTGATGCCCGCCGGAAAGGCCGCCCCGCCCCGCCCACGCAGGCCCGAATCGGTGACGGCCTGGACGATCTCGTCGGGCGTCATCGCCAGCGCCGCGCGCAGGCCGGCGAGCCCACCGTGGGCGGAGTAGTCGTCCAGCGACAGCGGGTCGACCACCCCCACCCGGGCGAAGGTCAGCCGCTCCTGGCGCTTGAGGTAGGGAATCTCGTCGGTGAGCCCCAGGGCCAGCGGGTGCGCGCCACCGGTGAGCAGGCCGGCATCGAGCAGGCCCGGCACGTCGGCCACCTCCACCGGGCCATAGGCCACGCGCCCGGCCGGGGTGGCCACCTCCACCAGCGGCTCCAGCCAGAACAGCCCGCGGGAGCCGTTGCGCACCAGCTCCACGGAGACGCCCCGCGCCGCCGCGCCGGCCGCAATTGCCAGCGCCACGTCCTCGGCGCCCACCGCCAGCGCGGTGGTGTCGGCCGGCACATACACGCGCACGCTCATGGCAGCTCCTCCCGCAGGTTGGTCAGCAGCCGGTCGAAGCGCGCCGCGTCCACCCGCCCGATCACCGCGTCGCCCACCCGCAGCGACGGCCCACAGGCGCAGTTGCCCAGGCAATACACCGGCTCCAGGCTCACCGCGCCGTCGGCGCTGGTCTGGTGATAGCCCACCCCCAGGACGCCCCGCACGTGGGCCTCCAGCGCTTCGCTCCCGCGCGCCTGGCAGGCTTCGGCCCGACACAGCTGGATCACCTGCCGGCCCGGCGGCGAGGTGCGGAAGTGATGGTAGAAGCTGATGACCCCGTGGACTTCCGCGCGGGAGAGGTTGAGCGCCTGGGCGATGGCCGTGGTGGCCGCGGGCGGCACCCAGCCGAGTTCGTCCTGGATGGCGTGGAGGATCGGCAGCAGGGCATCCTGCCGGGGCGGATGGGCAGCGATCAGTCGCTGGACGATGTCGGCGTGGGGCATGACGGGCTGGAGGGGCGGGCTGGATGGCAAACGGCTCGATTCTACGCTGCAGGTTTGCCTCCAGTGGGCAGGATTTCACACCTGCCAGAAAGGAACAGCGCCCCCTGAAAACCCAGCCAAGCGCCCCGCCTCAGTCAGCCATCAGCCCCGAAACCCGCAGTACCCGCCGCTCCACCGCGCGGGCCAGCACCGCCGAGCCCGGCGCATCGGCGAGGGTGAACCACTGCCGGGCGCGGGTGATGCCGGTGTAGATCAGCTCGCGGGTGAGGATGGGGCTCAGGCTCTCCGGCAGCGCCATCGCCACATGGGCGAACTCCGACCCCTGGGACTTGTGCACCGTGAGGGCGAACACCGTCTCCACCGCCTGCAGCCGGCTGGGCTGCACCCACTTGATGCCGGCGCTGCCGTCGCCCGCCGGAAACGCCACCCGCAGCACGCCGCCGGGTAGTTCAAGCGTGATGCCGATGTCGCCGTTCATCAGCCCCAGCCCGTAGTCGTTGCGGGTGACCAGCACCGGCCGGCCGGCATACCAGCCCTCGGCGGCGGGGATCAGCCCGGCCTCCTGGAGCCAGCCGGCGATCCGCCGGTTGAGCCCTTCCACGCCCCACGGCCCGCGGCGCAGGCCGCACAGCAGCTGGAACTGGCCGTGGGCGGCAAGCACCGCCCGCGCCCAGTCGTCGATGGCGTCTTGCGTTGCGCCGGCAGCCGGCCGGGCATCGCGCAGGGTTGCGAGGTAATGCCGGTAGCCCAGCGGGCGCTCGCCGGCGTAGCCCCTGCCGGTGTCGCCTTCCACCGCCAGCCGGCGCAGGGCGCGTTCGTCGGCGCCCTCGCCTGTCGCCACCCGGGCGAGATCGGCAAAGCCGGCGTCGAAGCAGCCGACGGCAGCCGCCACGTCGCCGGCATTGACGGCGGCGGCCAGCTGGCCGATCCCGCTGTCGTGGCGGAAGCGGTGGCTGAAGCGCAGCATCGCCACCGCCTGATCGAGGGCCGTGCCGGCCGGGTCGATGAGCGACGCGGGGATCGTCGCGCCAGTCACGTCTGCGATCCACCCGGCGGTCTCTGCCGTGTAATGGCCCTCCGACGCCCGGCGGCACAGCTCGCCCAGCACCGCGCCCGCCTCCACCGACGCCAGCTGATCCTTGTCGCCCAAGAGCACCAGGCGCGCCTTGGCCGGCAGCGCGGCGAGCACCGCCGCCATCATCTCCAGATCCACCATCGAGGCCTCATCCACCACCAGCACATCCACCGGCAGCGGGTTGCCGGCGCGGTGGCGGAAGTGGCGGGAATCCGGCCGGCTGCCGAGCAGGCGGTGGAGCGTCGTCACCTTCGCCGGAATCGCCGCGCGCACCGCCTCGCCCTCGGGCAGGTCGTCGAGGGGCAGGCGGGCCACCGCGCCGGCGATGGATTCGTTGAGCCGCGCCGCGGCCTTGCCGGTGGGCGCGGCGAGGCGGATGCGCAGCGGGCGCCCGGCCTCGCCTGCCAGGGCCAGGGCTTGCAGCACCGCCAGCAGGCGCACCACGGTAGTCGTCTTGCCGGTGCCGGGGCCGCCGGTGACGATCGCGAAGGCGCTGCGGGCAGCCAGCGCGCAGGCGATCTTCTGCCAGTCCGGCCCGTTGGCGGCGGGTGGGAACAGCGCATCCAGCGCGGCCCGCAGGGCGTCGGCCGGCAGCGGCAGGGGCGCGGCGAGGCGCGCGTCGATGGCCTCGCGCACCGCGCGTTCGTACTGCCAGTAGCGGCGCAGGTAAACCCGCCGGCCCACTGCCACCAGCGGGGTGACGCCGGGGCCGTCGGCCACCAGCTCGGGGTGGGCGAGCGCCGCCTGCCAGCCGGCCAGATCCAGCCCGGCCAGCACCTCGGCCGGCAGCGGCGGACGGGCCTCGCCGCGCGGGTCGTCGCCGTCGGGCGGCAGCGACAGGGCGAAGCCCGGGTCGGCCAGGGTGTCGGCCAGATCGAGGCAGGCGTGGCCGCGACCCAGCTGATGGCTGGCCAGCGCGGCGGCCAGGAGGGCCGGCGGCGGCGCATCCGGCACTTCGCGGGCGAGGAAGGCGGCGAAGGCGGCATCCAGCCCGCGCAGCCAGCCGTGGTCGGCCCAGCGGGCGATCAGCGCGAGGGTGGCGACGGGGTCGTTCAGGACAGGATTCACGCGGGCTCCCCTTGGCCGGCGTGGGCGAACAGGGCGTCCAGCGCCTCGATCAGCGCCCGGGGTGGGCGCTCGGCGTGGATGCCGCGGCCGGGCGACTGGCTGCCCCGCAGGAAGAGGTAGATCGCCCCGCCCAGGTGGCGGTCGTAGTCGTAATCGGGCAGGCGCAGCTTGAGCAGGCGGTGGATCGCCAGCAGGTAGAGCACGTACTGCAGCTCGTAGCGCTTGGCGAGCACCGCCGCGGCCATCGCCGCCGGGGTGTAGGCCGCGTCGTCGGGCCCGAGCCAGTTGGATTTGTAGTCGAGCACGTAGTAGCGCCCGTCGTGCTCGGCCACCAGGTCGATGAAGCCCTTGAGCATGCCGTTGAGCTGGCCCGGCGCCAGGGGCGGCCGCTCGGCGCCGCCCAGGGTGTGGGCGCACACCAGGCGATCCACCGCGGCCAGATCCACCCGGTGGGCGGCGATCCAGAACTCCATCTCGGCCACCGCCACCGGCAGCCCGGCGAGGGTGAAGCCGGCGTCGTCCGGCGCGCCCAGGGGCATCTGCAGGAAATCCTGCAGCCACGCGCACAGCGGGTCGATCCACGCCGCCCAGCCGCGCACCGCGCAGCGCCGGGCAACGGCGTCGCGCAGCAGCGCAGGCGCCGCGGCCACCGCGCCGAAGCCCTGACCGGCGGCCCATTCGAGGATCTCGTGGAGGAAGGTGCCCACCGCCGCGCCCCGGGGAAAATCGTGCAGGCGGGCGCCGTCGGCCGGGGCGGGCGGCGGCGACGGCGGCAGCGCGTCGGAGCCCGCGGCTTCGAGGAAGACGTCCTCCGCCGCGGTTTCGGCGCTGGCCGCGGCGGTCTGCAGGGCGGAGTAGCTGGCGATCCACCAGTGCTCGCGCACCGGGCGCACCGGCTGACGGGCGGCGCCTTCGACGACGGCGCGGTCGCCGCCGGCGTACAGGTCGGGCGCCGGCTCGGGGCGGTCGATCACGGCGATGGGCGGGCAGCCGGCCGCCAGGGCGTCGAGCCCCGCCTGCAGATCGCCGCCCACCAGATAGCCCAGCGCGCTGCGCTCCACCTCCTTGAGGGGGGCGACGCCGATCCAGGTGGCGTAGCGGGCGCGGGTGAGCGCCACGTAGAGCTTGCGCAGGTCCTCGCCCAGGCGTTCCCGGTCCACCTGCGCCACCGCGCTGCCGTCGTCGGCCAGCGCCAGCCGCAGCCGGCCGTCGGCGTCGTGCCACTTGAGCGGCAGGTCGGTGGACTTGGCGGCGCGGAAGGCACAGGCGAAGGGCAAAAAGACCAGCGGATACTCCAGCCCCTTCGACTTGTGTACGGTGACCACCTGCACCAGATGGGCGTCGCTCTCGAGGCGGATCTGGCGGGCGTCGCCCCCGGCGGCGGCGTCCTGGCGCTGTTCGGCCAGATGGCGGATCAGCGCGTGCTCGCCGTCCAGCAGGCTGCTGGCCTGCTGGAGGAGTTCGGCCAGATGGAGCAGATCGGTCAGGCTGCGCTCGCCGCTGCCCCCCGCCGCCAGCAGGCGCGCCGGCACGCGGAAGTCGTTGAGCAGGCGGCGCAGCATCGGCAGCACGCCCTGGCGGCGCCAGCACTCGCGGTAGGCGCGGAACTGCTCGATGCGCGCATCCCAGGCAAGCTCGTCGTGGTTGAGGCGGTCGAGATCCGCCCAGCCCAGGCCCAGGGTGGCGGTGGCCAGCGCGGCCCGCAGGGCGCGGCCGTCGTCGGGCTCGGCACAGGCGGCGAGCCACAGCTGCAGGTCGCCGGCCTCGGGGCGCTGGAAGACGGATTCGCGCTCCGAAAGGTAAACGCTGCGCACGCCCCGCTCGGCGAGCGCGCTGCGGATGGTGTCGGCCTCGGTACGGTTGTTCACCAGCACCGCCATGTCGGACGGGCGAAGAAGGCGCCGGCCCTTGTCGCCGTCGAAGCCGGCCTTGCCGGCGACACCCAGATTGAGCAGGCGGGCGATCTCGCCAGCGCACACCTGCGCCATCGCGGCGAGGTAGGCTTCCTTGGCGATCGCCTTGCCGTCCTCCGGCGCGGGCAGGCGCCAGGCGGTGAGCGCCGGCAGCGGCGCGCCGTCGGCGACGAGCACGTCGTCGCGGCCCTTGGCCTCGGCGGGCAGGAAGGGCACCGGGTTGTCGTCGCCGCTGCGGAACAGGAAGGCGCCCTGCCCTGTCTCGCGGCGCTCGGCCAGCTCGAAGCAGCGGTTGGTGGCGGCGACCATGCCTTCTGTTGAGCGGAAGTTGCGCCGCAGGGTGTACAGCCGGCCGGCGGTGGCGCGGCGGGCGGCGAGGTAGGTGTGAATGTCGGCGCCGCGGAAGGCGTAGATGGCCTGCTTGGGGTCGCCAATCAGCACAAGTCCGGTGGCGTCGCTGTTGTCGGCCAAGCGATACACGGTGTCGAAGATTCGGTACTGAATTGTATCGGTATCCTGAAACTCGTCGATCAGCGCCACCGGAAACTGGTTGCGGATGAGCTGGGCGAGGCGCGGGCCGTTGGGGCCGGCGAGCGCCGCGTCGAGCCGCCCGAGCAGGTCGTCGAAGCCCATCTGGGCACGGCGGGCCTGTTCGATGGCGAAGCGCTCGGCCACCCAGCGGGCGGCGTGGGCGAGGGTTTCGTCGCGGCCTTCGGGCAGGCCGGTCAGCGCGGCGCCCAGCCCGGCCATGGCCTTGAAGGCCTCGTGTGCAGGCGGCTCGCCCTCACGCCAGATCTCGGCGATGCCTTCGGGCGTGAGGCGCGTCCAGGCAGTGTCGGTGAGCGCGGGCTTTTCGGTCTCGTCGCCGGCCCAGGTTTCGAGGGCCACCAGCCAGCGCTCGCAGTTGGCCTGGTTGAGCTTGCGGGCGTCGAACTGCTTCTTCGCCCGGGCGCCGTCGAAGAGCGTGCGCAGCTCCTCCACCCACCCGGCCCACGGGGCCTTGAGTTCGGCAAGACGTTCGCGTTTCGCGGCGCGGGCCTGCTCGATGGCCTCGGCCGGCGTCGGGCCTTCGCCCAGCAGCGCCACATGGGGCAGCAGGTGCCGGACGACCGCCTGCAGCCCCTCGGGCGAGCCCCACCAGCCGCTTACCCGCCGCGCGGCGTCCACGTCCAGCGGGTACATGAAGCTGCGCCAGTAGTCGCGCACCACCTCGGCCAGCAGCTCGTCCTCGTCGGTTTCGAGGCGCTGGGTGAACAGGCTGTCGCTGTCGAAGGCGTGCTCGCGGAGCATGCGGTTGCACCAGCCGTGGATGGTGGACACCGCCGCCTCGTCCATCCACTCGGCGGCGAGCTGCAGGCGCCGGGCGCAGCCGGCCCAGGCCTCGGGCGGGTAGTCGGCGCGCAGGTCGTGGAGCAGATCGGTGCCGGGCGGCTCGGGCTCGACATGGGCAGGATCGACCAGAAAGCACGCCGCCGCCTCGGAGAGCCGCGCCCGGATGCGGTCGCGCAGCTCTTTGGTGGCGGCGTCGGTGAAGGTGACGACGAGGATCTCCGGCGGGTCGAGCGGGCGGCTGAAGGCGGCGTCGCCCCCGTGGCCAAGCACGAGGCGCAGGTATAGCGCGGCGATGGTGAAGGTCTTGCCGGTGCCGGCGCTGGCTTCGATCAGCCGGCTGCCCTTGAGCGGAAAACGCAGGGGGTCGAGGGGGGTCGGGTTCATCGGGCGTCGCCCTTCTGGGCCGCCTTGGCCGCGGCTTTGGCGGCGAACGTTGCCGTGTGGAGGGGGCGCAGCAGGCGCTCGGCCAGCCGGGCGAATTCGCCGCTGGCGGTGAGGCGGGCGTAATCCGGCCACACCCGCTGCAGGTAGGGGCTGGTCTGCACTTCGCCGGGGGCGTTGTAGCCGCCTTCGTAGGTTTGCGGCGCGGTGTTCTTGTTGCCGTCCACGTCGGCGAGGTGGGCGAAGGCGGTCTTCACCGGCAGCGGCAGCGGGCGGGTCTGGCCGTCCTGCCAGGCGGCGATCAGGGCGTCGAGCTGGGCGCGGGCATCGTCCACCTCCAGCGGCTCGAAGCGCACGTCGCCCACCTTGCTCACCACCAGCGTGGTGAGCGGCCCGCCGGCCAGATGCCCGGCGAGGTGGGCGACCCAGTGCTTCACCAGATTGTGCCGGCGGTACTTGCCGTCCTTTACCGCGTCGCTGGGTTCCAGCACCACCCGGCCGCGCTGCGCGTCGTCAGTCAGGCGCAGGTCGTGGAGGCGGTCCTCCAGCCTCAGGCCCGTGGCCTCGTGGAGGTGGCGGATTTCGGCGTCGCCCTCCATCGGCTGCGGCCATTCGGCGAGGCCGGCGGCGTAGCGCGCGAAGAGATCGGCCATCGGCGCGGCGAGCGCGTCCCGCTGGATGAGCGCGAAGGCCCGGGCGGGCAGCTCGCCCCGGCGGGCGATGCGTTCGAGGCCGGCCGCCAGGGCTTCGGTGGGCTCGGAACCGGCGTGGATGGCCTCGGCCTGGGCGGCGATCAGCTCGTTCCACAGGCTCCACTTCTGCAGGCCGTCCAGGTCGAAGGGCTCCTGGTCGTCGCTGGCCGGGTCGTCCGGCTCGAAATCCACCCGCAGGCGCTGGCGGAAGAAGCCCTTCGCCGGGTCGCGCAGGAAGGTGGCCAGCTCGGCGACGGTGAGCGGCTCGTCCCGCGCCACCGGCGGCAGGGTGGCGTCCGGCGCCGGGCGGTCGTCGGCGATGCGCCACTCGCCGGCGTAGGTGAACAGGCGCGACGCGGCCGGGTCGGCCGGGAAGTAATCCGGGTTGAAGGGCTGCAGGCGGTGCTCGACGGTGAGGTGGTCGAGCAGCGCGTCGCCGTCGTCGCGCCCGGCCAGCCGCCAGCCGGCGGCGAGGTGGTCGCGCAGCTGGCCGATCAGCACCGACGGCGGGCGCGGGGTGTTGTCGTTGATGCTGCGCCCGACCCACGACACGTGCAGGTGCTCCCGGGCCGACAGCAGCGCCTCGAGGAACAGGTAGCGGTCGTCCTCGCGGCGGGAGCGGTCGCCGGGGCGGTAGTCGCGCCCCATCAGGTCGAAGTCCATCGGCGGACGGGTGCGCGGGTAATCGCCGTCGTTGAGCCCCAGCAGGCACACCCGGCGGAAGGGAATCGCCCGCATGGGCATCAGCGTGGCGAAGGTCACCACGCCGGCGAAGAAGCGCTGGGACAGCCCGCCGTCGTCAAGCTGGGCCAGCCAGTGCTCGCCCACCACCGCCAGCGGCAGCGGCGCGGTGAGGCCGGCGGCGGTGCAGGCGTCGAGCCAGCGGGCCAGGGCCTGGTCGAGCTGCTGCAGGGTGAAGGCGTCGGCGCTGTCGTCCGGGGCGAAGAAATCCGCCATCAGGCCGCGCAGGCGGGCGCACCAGCCGGGCACGTCGGCATCCTCGCGCAGCACTTGCCAGGTGGCGTCGAGGCGCTCGACGAAGGCCACCAGCGGGCCCAGCAACGCGGCATCCAGCCCGCCGATCTCGTCGAAGGGCTCGATCTCCTGCCACGGCCCGGCGCCGGCGCCCACCGCGTAACCGAGCAGCATCCGGCGCAGGCCGAACAGCCAGCTGTTGGCCTCGGGGGCGTCGGGCAGGCCCAGGCTCTGGCGATGGGCGGCGTGCAGGCCCCAGCGGATCCTGGCGCCGTGTATCCACCGATGCAGCAGCGGCAGGTCGTCCTCGGCGATGCCGAAGCGGGCGCGCAGGGCCGGCACTTCGAGCAGGTCGAACACGTCGCTCACCGCCAGCCGGCCGGTGGGCAGGTCGAGGAGCCGGGCGATGGCATTGACCAGCGGGTCGTGGTGGCGCCGGCCCTGGTCGGCGATGCTGAAGGGGATGAAGCGCGGGTCGTCCCGGTCGACCAGCCCGAACACCGCCTGGATGTGCGGCGCATAGGCGTCGATGTCCGGCACCATCGCGATCACGTCCCGCGGGCGCAAGGTGGGGTCGGCGTTGAAGGCGGCCAGCAGCTGGTCGTGGAGGATCTCCACCTCGCGCTGGGCGCTGTGGGCCACGTGGAAGCGGATCGAGGCGTCGTCGGGCGACACCGCGGGCCAGCGCGCGCGGCTCTCGCCCAGGGGGCGCAGGTCGCGGATGTCGTCCTGCAGCTGGTTGAGCAGGCAATCGCCCCCGTGGCTGTCGAAGAGGTCGATGCGCTTGCCAAGGGCGGCGAAGCGGTGCCGGTAGCCGGCCCGGCTGGTGTCGCTGTCGTGCTCGTCGAGGAGGCCGATGAAATCGCGCCCCTGTTTGCCCCACGCGGCCAAGAGCGGATGGGCGTGGAGGTGCAGGGCCTCGTCGGGGATGGTCTCGGGGGCGCCCTCGCGGCGGCGCTGGCGGCTGCGGGTGGCGCGCAGCAGCGCCTTGTCGGCGACGATGTCGGCCCAGTAGTGCTCGCAGGGGTTGTGCACGCACATCAGCACCTGCGACCAGCGGGCCACCGCCGCCAGGGCCTCCAGCGACTGGCGCGGCAGCGCCGAAATGCCGAACACCATCGCCCGGCGCGGCAGGCCCGCCGGGCGCGGCGCATCGTCGGGCCACGCGGCTACCCGGTCCAGAAACGCCTTGTGCACCGCCGCCCGGCCCTGCCCGGCCGCGCCGCCGCCCACGTCGGCCAGCAGCGCCCGCCACAGGCTGGCCTGCCAGCGCTGCTCGTCGGGCAGCGCCATGCGGTCGCCGCTGGCACGGATCAGCACGTCGTTGCCATCGGCCCACGCGGCCAGCCAGTCGGCGCGATACACCTGATACTGGTCGAACAGATCCGCCAGCCGCTCGGCCAGCTGGAAGCGCTTGCGCAGATCGGCGTCGGACGCCAGGAAGCGCCGCAGCGGCGCGTAGGCCGGTTCATTCATCGTGTCGGGCAAGAGGCGCATCAGCCGCCACAGGAGCAGCGGTTTGTCGAAGGGCGAGACCTCCGGCACCGCGTCGCGGCCCAGCACGGCTCGGTACACCTGCCACAGAAAACGCGACGGCAGCGACATGTCGAGCCCCGCGGCGATCCCGCAGCCGCCGCCCACGCCATCCGCGGCCGGGTCTTCGGCCAGCGCCAGGCGCAGCCACTGGGCGATGCCGTTGCTGTGCACCAGCAGGGTTTCGGTTTCGAGGGGCGCGAGCGGATAGCGCCGGGCCCACGCGACCAGCAGGTCGCGCAGGGCTTCGGGGCGATTGCCGTGAACCAGCATCAGCCCGGGGGGCAGCGGTGTGGGGTGCAAGGTGGACTCCCGGACAGGACGCGGCGGATTGTAGGGCCTGGGCGATGCGCCGGAAAGCGCCATCCGGCGGGCCATGCGCGCACCGGCAAAGGCCGCCCGCCTGGGTTCGGCCATGAAGTTGGAAACCCGGCCGGGAGCCGGGCCGGCTTCAGTCCGCCGCCGGCAGCCAGATCTCGAACACGTTCTGCCCGTCTTCGACGCGCGCCCTCACCTCGCCGCCGTGGGCGCGCAGGATCGAGCGGGTGATCGCCAGCCCCAGCCCGGCGCCCTCGCCCCCGTGGCGGCGGGCGGCGTCGGCCTGGTAGAAGCGGTCGAAGAGGCGCGGCAGCACCTCTGCCGGAATCGGCGCCCCGGTGTTGGCGACGGCGAGCCGCACGCCGGGCCGGCCGGCCTCGTCCGGCGCCAGCGCCACGGTGGCCGTCACCGCGCCCCCATCCGGCGTGTGGCGCAGGGCGTTGGAGAGCAGGTTGCCGATGGCGCGGCGCAGCATCAGGCGGTCGCCTGCCACGTCGGCGCGACCCGAGAGGCGCAGGGTGACGCCCTTGTCCTCGGCCACCGCCCCGTAGAACTCGAACAGCGCCGACACCTCGTCGGCCAGCGGAAAACGCGCCTGCCCCGGCACGATCAGCCCGTTCTCGGCCTTGGCCAGGAACAGCATGTCGCCAATCATCCTCGACAGCCGCTCGAACTCCTCGGCGTTGGATTCGAGCACCTCCCGGTAGGCATCGGCGTCCCGCGCGCGGGTCAGCGCCACCTGGGTCTGGGTCATCAGGTTGCTCACCGGGGTGCGCAGCTCATGGGCCAGATCGGACGAGAAATCCGACAGGCGCCGGAAGGATTCCTCCAGGCGGGCCAGCATCGCGTTGAGGGAGTCGGCCAGCTCGGCCAGCTCCGCCGGCACCCGGTCTGCGGGCAGGCGCTGGTCGAGGCGCTGGGCGCTCACCTCGCCGGCCCGGTGGCCCATCGCCCGCAGGGGCGCCAGCCCGCGACGGGCCGCGAACCAGCCCAGCAGCCCGGTGGCCAGCGAGGCCCCCAGCACCACCCACCACAGGGTGCGCATGAACGAATCCATGAAGCTGCGGTGATGGGCGATGTCGGTGGCCACGCCCACCCGCAGCGGCGACGCGCCGGGGATGCCGGTGGGCAGCGCCGCCACCACGCCCCGGTACGCGTTGCCGGCGTCCTCCCACACCCGGGGCCGGCCGTCCGCCGGGCCGCCGCGCAGCCGGGCCTCGGGAAAGGCCGCCCCGTGGCCGGCCCGGTGGATGCGGCCATCCGGCCCCAGCACCGCGATGGCGATGCCGTGGTGGCCCACCAGCGAATCCTCCAGGGCCCGCGGCACGCCATCCAGCCCGCCAGCCGCGGGCAGCTTGTCGAGGAGCCGGCCGACCTGCGCCAGCCGGCCGTTCAGCTCGGCCATGTCCTGCTCTTCGAAGTGGTGCTCCACCGAGCCGGCAACGATCCAGCCCAGCACCAGCAGCACCACAGTCGAGGCCAGCGCGAACAGCAGGGTGAGCCGCGCGGTGAGCGACGCGCGCCGGCCGCTCACCGGCACGGCGGCGCCTCCAGCACGTAGCCCATGCCGCGTACGGTGCGGATCAGCCGCGGCTCGAAGTCGTCGTCGATCTTGGCGCGCAGGCGGCGCACGGCCACCTCCACCACGTTGGTGTCGCTGTCGAAGTTCATGTCCCACACCTGGGAGGCGATCAGCGAGCGGGGCAGCACCTCGCCCTGACGGCGCAGGAGCAGCTCCAGCAGCGCAAACTCCTTGGCGGTGAGGTCGATCCGCCGGCCGGCGCGGGTCACCCGGCGGCGCAGCAGATCAAGCTCCAGATCGGCCGCCTGCAGGGCCTCCGGCTCCTTGCTCCGGGTGCCCCGGCGCAGCAGGGTGCGCACCCGGGCCAGCAGCTCGGCGAAGGCGAAGGGCTTGACCAGGTAATCGTCGGCCCCCAGCTCCAGCCCCTTCACCCGGTCCTCCACGCTATCCCGCGCGGTGAGGAACAGCACCGGCATCTCGCGGCCGGCCTTGCGCAAGGTCTGGAGCACCTGCCAGCCGTCGAGGCCCGGCAGCATCACGTCGAGCACGATCAGGTCGTAAGCCTCCGCCACGCCCAGGTGCAGCCCGTCCAGCCCGCTGCGGGCCAGATCGACGGTGAAGCCGGCCTCGGCCAGCCCTTGCCTCAGATAGTCCCCGGTTTTCGGTTCGTCCTCGACGATCAGAATCTTCAATGCCATCCCTTCCTGCAGCGTGGGCGGCCGCCAGTCTGCCGTGAACCGCCCCATCCGGCCGAAGATTACAGAGATGTAATCTCCGGGTCAGCCTCCTGTCGGTGGGCGCTTGCCAGAATCGACCATCGCCCACCCCGGAGACACCATGAAAGCCCTGCTCGCCGCCGCCCTGCTTGCCGCCGCCCCGGCCTTCGCGGCCGACCCCCACGCCGGCCACAGCCACGCCGCCCCCGCCGCCGCGACGCTGGTGGACGGCACCGTGAAGAAGGTGGACAAGGCCGCCGGCCGGCTCACCCTGTCCCACGGCCCGCTGCCCAACGGCATGCCGGCGATGACCATGGCCTTCGGGGTGAAGAACCCCGCGTGGCTCGACCGGCTCAAGGCGGGCGACAAGATCCGCTTCGGGATGGACGACGCCGGCGGGGTGCTCACCGTCACCCGGATCGAGCAGCCGTAAGCGCCGCCATGCGCCGCCTCCTGCCCCTGCTGCTGCTCTGCGCCGCGCCGGCCTTTGCCGAACCGCCGGCGCTGGGGGGCGATCTGGCCACCCTCCTCGACCACGCCCGCAGCCGCAACCCCGACTACGCCGCGATGCGCCACGAGGCTGCTGCCGCCGCCGAGCGCATCGCCCCGGCCGGCGCCCTGCCCGACCCCAGGTTGCGCACCGAGCTGCGCGACATCACCCGCATGGGCGAGCAGAACCCCTCGCTGCTGCCGGCCCGGGTGGGCAGCACCCGCTACCTGCTGATGCAGGACGTGCCCTGGCTGGGCAAGCGCGACCTGAAGCGCGAGATCGCCGAACTCGACGCCCGCGCCGCCGAAGGCCGGGCCGGCGGCACCTGGGCCGAGCTGGCCGCGCAGATCAAGACCGCCTACGCCCAGTACCAGTACATCCACCGCAACGCCGCCCTCACCCGCGAGCTGCTCGATCTCTCCACCCGCCTCGAGAAGGTGGCCCAGGCCCGCTACGCCGGTGGCCTCGCCGCCCAGCAGGACGCGATCCGCGCCCAGATCGAGCAGACCGGCCTGCGCGCCGAACTCCTCGCCCTCGACAACGACACCCAGCAGGCCCGCGCCCGCCTCAACACCCTGCTGGCCCGCCCGGCCGCCGCGCCGCTGGAAGCGCCCACGCACCAGCGGCCGCTGCCCGCCGCCCTCGACGCCGCCGCGCTGGAAGCCCGGGTGCGCGCCCTCAACCCCCAGATCCTTGCCGACGAAGCCCGGCTGCGCGCCGCCGAAAAGGGCCGCGAGCTGGCCTACAAGAACCGCTACCCCGACTTCACCCTGGGCGTCTCGCCCATCCAGTACCAGGGCAGCGTGAAGGAGTGGGAGCTGATGGTGGAACTCAACCTGCCGCTCCAGCAGGGCACCCGCCGCGCCCAGGAGCGCGAGTCCGAGGCCATGCTGTCCGCCGCCCGCGCCCGCCTCGACGCCACCGCCAACCAGGCCCTGGGCGAGCTGGCCGGCCAGCTCGCCGCCTTCGACGCCGCCCGGCGCACCGAAGCCCTCATCGCCACCGGGCTGCAGGCCCAGGCCGACCTCAGCTTCAAATCGGCGCTGGCCGCCTACGAGACCGGCAAGGTGGATTTCGCCACCCTGCTCGACGCCCAGCGCCAGATCCGCATCGCCCGCCAGGGCCGCATCAAGGCCCAGTTCGAGGCCCAGATGCGCCTCGCCGAGATCGAACGCATCGTTGGAGAAGACCTGTGAAGACGCCCGCCGCCCTCGCCCTGGCCGCCGCGCTTGCCCTGGGCGGCACCGCCGGCGGCTACTGGTTCGGCACCCGCAGCGCCACCCCGCCCACCGCCGCGGCCGACGCCAGGCCCACCCGCAAGCTGCTCTACTACCGCAACCCCATGGGCCTGCCCGACACCTCCCCCACCCCCAAGAAAGACCCGATGGGGATGGACTACATCCCGGTGTACGAGGGCGAGGACGCTACCGGCGACCCCGCCCCCGCCGGGCAGGTGAAGATCGCCGCCGAGCGCATCCAGACCCTCGGAGTGCGCACCGAGCAGGTGGCGCTGCGCCCCCTGGAGCGCCGCATCCGCGCCGCCGGCCGGGTCGAGCCCGACGAGCAGCGCCTGTACACCGTCGCCCCCAAGTTCGAGGGCTACGTGGAGCGCCTGCACGTCAACGTCACCGGCCAGCCGGTGGCCCGCGGGCAGGTGCTGTTCGAGGCCTACAGCCCCGAGCTGCTCTCCGCTCAGCGGGAATACCAGATCGCCGCCCAGGGCGTCGAAGCCCTCAGGCACGCCGGCAGCGAAGCCCGCGACGGCATGCAGCAGCTCGCCGACTCCGCCCTCGCGCGGCTGCGCAACTGGGACATCCCCGACGCCCGGCTGCGCGCCCTCGCCAGAAACGGCAGCGCCAGCCGCACCCTGCCCTTCACCTCGCCGGTGGCCGGCATCGTCACCGAGAAGAAGGCCGTGCAGGGCGCCCGCTTCATGCCCGGCGAGGCGCTGTATCGGGTGGCCGACCTCTCCCGCGTGTGGGTGATGGCCGAACTCTTCGAGCAGGACATCGCCGCCGCCCGGGTGGGCGCGCCGGTGACGGTGCGCGTCGATGCCTACCCCGACAAGACCTTCGACGGGCGCGTGGCCTACCTCTACCCCAGCGTGAACCCCGACACCCGCACCGCGCCGGTGCGCGTCGAGCTGGCCAACCCCGGCCTGCTCCTCAAGCCGGGCATGTTCGCCCGCATCGAGATCGGCACCGGCGGCAGCCAGCCGGTGCTCAGCGTGCCCACCTCCGCGGTGATCGACAGCGGCACCCGTCAGGTGGTGCTGCTGGCCCAAGGCGAAGGCCGCTTCACCCCACGGGCGGTGAAGCTGGGCCAGCGCGACGACGTGCGGGTGGCGGTGCTCGACGGCCTTACGGCCGGCGACACGGTGGTGGTGGCCGCCAACTTCCTGATCGACGCCGAGAGCAACCTCAAGGCCGCCCTCGCCGGCTTCGGCCCGCCCCAGCCGGCGGCCGGCGGCAAGGGCCACACGGCCGAAGGCGTGGTGGACAGCCTCGACCTCTCCGCCGACACCGCCATGCTCACCCACGGGCCGGTGCCCAGCCTCAACTGGCCGGCCATGACCATGGAGTTCAAGCTCGCCAGCCCCTCGCTGCGGGCCGGGCTCAAGCCCGGGGCGAAGATCGCCTTCGATTTCGTCGAGCAGGCCCCGGGGGAGTGGACCGTCACCGCGATCCGCCCCGCCGCCGCCACGCCCCCCGCCCACACCGGCCACTGACGGAGCGCGCCGATGCTCGCCAAGCTCATCGACTGGTCGGGACGCAACCGCGTGCCGGTGCTGCTGACCACCGCCTTCCTCACCCTGGCCGGCCTCTTCGCCCTGCTGCGCACCCCCATCGACGCCCTGCCCGATCTCTCCGACGTGCAGGTCATCGTCTACACCGAGTTCCCCGGCCAGGCGCCCCAGGTGGTGGAGGATCAGGTCACCTACCCCCTCACCACGGCGATGCTGTCGGTGCCGCGCTCCCGGGCGGTGCGGGGCTTCTCCTTCTTCGGCGCGTCCTTCGTGTACGTGATCTTCGAGGACGGCACCGACATCTACTGGGCCCGCTCCCGGGTGCTCGAATACCTCAACGTGGCCGCCGGGCGCATGCCCCGGGGCATCACCCCGCAGATCGGGCCCGACGCCAGCGGCGTGGGCTGGGTCTATCAATACGCGCTGCTGGCCCGGGACAAGACCCTCGCCGAGCTGCGCTCGATCCAGGACTGGTATCTGCGCTACCCGCTCGCCAAGACGCCCGGCGTGGCCGAAGTGGCGTCGGTGGGCGGCTTCGTGCAGACCTATCAGGTCACCGTCGACCCGGTGAAGCTGCGCGCCTACGGCATCTCGCCGATGAAGGTGGCCCAGACCATCCGCGACTCCAACCGCGACGTGGGCGGCCGGGTGGTGGAGCTGGCCGAGACCGAATACATGGTGCGCGGCAAGGGCTACCTGCGGGGCAGCGACGACATCGGCGCGCTGGTGCTGAAGGCCGAGCGCGGCACCCCGGTACGGGTGAGCGACGTGGCCCGGGTGGAGCGGGTGCCCGACGAGCGGCGCGGGCTCGCCGAACTGGACGGCAAGGGCGAGGTGGTGGCCGGCATCGCCATGGCCCGCCACGGCCAGAACGCCCTGGAGGTGATCGCCCAGCTCAAGGCCAGGATCGCCGAGGCCGCCCCCGGCCTGCCGGAAGGCGTGTCGATCCAGCCGGTGTACGACCGCGCCGACCTCATCGAGCGCGCCATCGCCACCCTGCGCACCACCTTGATCGAGGAATCCCTGATCGTGGCGCTAGTGTGCGTGGTCTTCCTGCTCCATGTGCGCAGCGCGCTGGTGGCGATCCTGATGCTGCCGGTGGGCGTGCTGATGGCCTTCGGCGCCATGCGCCTCTTGGGCATGAACGCCAACCTGATGAGCCTGGGGGGCATCGCCATCGCCATCGGCGCCATGATCGACGCCGCCATCGTGATGATCGAGAACGCCCACAAGCACCTGGAGCGCCTGCCGGAGGGCCACACCGCCGGCGACCGGGCCCGGGCGATGCTCGCCGCCTGCCGCGAGGTGGGGCCGGCGCTGTTCTTCTCGCTCCTCATCATCACCGTATCGTTCCTGCCGGTGTTCAGCCTGGAAGGCCAGGAGGGCCGGCTGTTCTCGCCGCTCGCCTGGACCAAGACCTTCTCGATGGCCAGCGCCGCGCTGCTGTCGGTCACCCTGGTGCCGGTGCTGATGCTGGTGTTCATCCGCGGGCGGATCGTCCCCGAGGCCCGGAACCCGGTCAATCGCGCGCTGATCCGCCTCTACCGGCCGGTGATCCGCGCCGTGCTGCGCTGGAAGAAGCTCACCGTGGGCCTCGCGGTGCTGGCGCTGGTGGCCACCCTCTACCCGGCCTCGCGCCTGGGCTCCGAGTTCATGCCCACCCTCGACGAAGGCACCCTGCTCTACATGCCCTCGTCCCTGCCCGGCATGTCGGTCACCAAGGCCGCCGAGCTGCTGCAGACCCAGGACCGGATCATCAAGCGCTTCCCCGAGGTCGCGTCGGTCTTCGGCAAGGCCGGGCGGGCGGGCAGCGCCACCGACCCGGCGCCGCTGGAGATGTTCGAGACCATCATCAACCTCAAGCCCCGCGACCAGTGGCGCCCCGGCATGAACACCGACACGCTCATCGCCCAGCTCGACGCCGCGCTGCAGTTTCCCGGCGTCGCCAACGCCTGGACGATGCCCATCAAGGCCCGCACCGACATGCTGTCCACCGGCATCCGCACGCCCATCGGCATCAAGGTGTTCGGCACCGATCTGGACGAGCTGGAGCGCCTCGCCAAGCAGATCGAAGGCGTCGTCCGCGCCGTGCCGGGCACCACCAGCGCCTTCGCCGAACGCATCACCGGCGGCTTCTACCTCAACATCGAGCCCGACCGGGAACAGCTCGCCCGCTACGGCATCCCGGTGGGCGAGCTGCAGGACACGATCGCCGGCGCCCTGGGGGGCGAGATGGTCACCACCACCGTCGAGGGCCGCGAGCGCTACGGCGTCGCCGTGCGCTACCCCCGCGAGCTGCGCGACAGCCCCGAGCGGATCGCCCGCGAGGTGCTGGTGCCCACCATGGGCGGCGCCATGCTGCCCCTGGGGCAGCTCGCCCGGGTGAGCATCGCCAAGGGCACGCCGGGCATCCGCACCGAAAACGCGCAGCTGTCGGCCTACATCTACGTGGACATCCGCGGCCGCGACATCGGCGGCTACGTGGCCGACGCCAGGAAGGCGGTGGCCGACCGGGTGAAGTTTCCGCCGGGCTACTACGTGGCCTGGAGCGGTCAGTTCGAGTACATGGAGCGCGCCGTCGAGCGGATGAAGATCGTCGTGCCGCTCACCCTGCTCACCATCTTCCTGCTGCTCTATCTCAACTTCGGGCGCCTCACCGAAACCCTCATCGTGATGCTCTCGGTGCCCTTCGCGCTGGTGGGCGGCGTGTGGCTGATCTGGCTGCTGGGCTACAACCTGTCGGTGGCCGTGGCGGTGGGCTTCATCGCCCTGGCCGGCGTGGCCGCCGAGACCGGCGTGGTGATGCTGATCTACCTGGACCACGCCTGGGCCGAGGCCCGCGCCCGCCGCGCCGCCGCCGGCGAGACGCCGACCCTCGCCGACCTCTACGACGCGGTGATGGAGGGCGCGGTGGAGCGGGTACGCCCCAAGACAATGACCGTGGTCGCCATCATGGCCGGGCTGCTTCCCATCCTGTGGGGCAGCGGCACCGGGGCCGAGGTGATGCGCCCCATCGCCGCGCCGATGGTGGGCGGCATGGTCTCATCCACCGTGCTCACCCTGGCGGTGATTCCGGCGCTCTACATGCTGGTCAAGCAATGGCAGAAAGGCAAAACCGGGGACAGCCCCTGAACCCAGGGGCGCCCCGGCACGGCAACACACAGGGAAATCTACTTGGCTTCGGCGACCGGCGGTTTGGCGTGGCCGGCTTCGAGCGGCTGCTGGAGCAACAGCAGGCTCCACAGCTCCAGACGGGAGGCGTTGGTGCTCACCGCACCGACGCAGTAATCGATCCACCAGGCGAGCGGGTTCATGGTTTGAACTCCTTTTCTTCTGCTGAGACTGCCACTTTGCGTCCGGAGGATTCCCCGCCTGCCGCCTTGTTGCGGCATCCGGACTTTTCCGGATCTCCCGTGGCTTGCCTGTAGCATGCGCCCGCCCGATTCGGATGGGGTGAGAACTATGTCACCCGGCCGGCATGAAAACCCGATCCGGGCAGCTCGCCGTGACATCCGGCAGCCCGGCGCGGAGGGCGACAACCGGCGCCGGCGCGGCCTATCATGCGGGCGCGCCCAACCGCCCCCCGCCGCCATGCCCGACACCGCCTCGCCCCCCGCCGCCTCGCCCCACTCCCTGCTCGAAGACATCCAGGCGATGGTGGTGGGCTGCCTGTTCACCGCCCTCGGCGTGGTCATGCTGCGCGAGGCCCGGCTGCTCTCCGGCGGCACCACCGGGCTCGCCTTCATCGTGCACTACCTGGGCGGCTGGCGCTTCGGCGCGGTGCTCTTCCTCATCAACCTGCCCTTCTACGTGTTCGGCTACAAGGCCCTGGGGCCGCGCTTCGCCCTCAAGACCTTCTGCGCCATCGGCCTGCTGTCGCTGTTCACCGAGATCGTGCCCGGCCTCATCGGCTTCCGGCACCTCGACCCGGTGTTCGCCGCGGCGATGAGCGGGCTCGCCATCGGCATCGGCATCCTCATCCTGATCCGCCACGGCGCCAGCCTGGGCGGCGTCGGCGTGCTCGCCATCTACCTGCAGAAAACCCGCGGCTGGCGCGCCGGCACCGTGCAGATGGCCTTCGACAGCCTGATCCTCGCCACCGGCCTCCTTGCCGTGGCGCCCCATCAGGTGCTGCTGTCGGTGCTCGGCGCCGCGGCCCTCAACCTGGTGATCGGCGTCAACCACCGGCCGGACCGGTATCACGGGTTCTGAGCCTTCGCCCGCGCTTCACCGTCCCGTCATCCCCCCGCAACATCGGCCCGCTATCTTCCGGCGCGTTCCCTCACTCGACGCCGGCCGCGGGCATGGCGCTTCCGATCCCGCGCCATGGCGTCCTCCGCTTCGCTCCGTCGCATCGCCCCGATCATCCTGACCGCCCTGCTGCTGGCCGCCTGTTCGCCCCGGCAGACGGTGATGCACAGCCTGGCCGACGAGCTGGCCAGCCAGTCCGGCGCGCCCGAGGATGACCTCGATCTGGCCCGCGAAGCCAGCGCCTACCACCTCAAGCTCTCCGAATCCGTGCTGCGCAGCCAGCCCGAGCACGCCGGGCTGGCGACCGCCGTGGCCGCCGGCTTCACCCAGTACGCCTACGCCTTCGTGGCCTTCGACGCCGACCGCCTCGACGCCACCGACGCCAAGGCCGCCCAGCGCCTGCGCGAGCGCGCCGCCCGCCTCTACCGCCGGGCCCGCGACCACGCCCTGACCGCCCTCGACCACACCCACCCGGATCTGCGCCGCCAGCTGGCCGACCCGGCCTCCCCGCTCCGCCTCAAAGCCGCCGACCTGCCCCTCGCCTACTGGGCCGCCGCGGCCTGGGGCGCGCAGATCTCCCTCTCCAAGGACGACCCAGACACGGTGGCCGACCTGCCCCTCGCGGTGCGTCTCGCCCACCTGGCCTGGCAGGCCGACCCCAGCTTTGGCGAGGGCGATCTGGCGAGCCTGATGGGCAGCTTCGAGGCGGCCCGCCCGGGTGGCAGCCGCGTCCGGGCCGAAGCCTGCTTCGACGACGCGATCCGCCTTGCCCACGGCACGAGCGCCGGCGCCTTCGTGGCCAAGGCCGAAGGCATCGCCCTGCCCGCCGGCGACAAGGCCGCCTTCCTCGACCTGCTGGACAAAGCCCTGGCCGTGAAGGACGCCCCGGGCAGCCCCAGGACGCTGGCCAACGAAGCGATGCGCCGCCGCGCCCGCTGGCTGCGGGACAGCGCCGACGACCTGTTCTGACCCCCTCCACCCCACCCACCTCGCCATGCGCCGAATCGCCGACCGCCTTCCGCCCCACCTCGTCTCCCTCCTGGGCCTGCTCCTGGGCCTGCTGATCGGTGCCTTCGCCGCCCCCGGCGCCCACGCCGCAAGCACGCTTCGCATGGGCACCCTGGCCCCCAAGAACTCCCTCTACCACCGCCAGCTGATGGAGGTGGGCGAAGCCTGGCGCACCGCCCAGGGCGACGGCGCCAAGTACGTGATCTACCCCGACGGCGGCCAGGGCGGCGAGACCGACATGGCCCGCCGGATGCGCATCGGCCAGCTCCAGGGCGCGCTGCTGTCGGTGGTGGGCCTGCGGGAGATCGAGCCCAGCATCGCCGCGCTGCAGAACATGCCCCTGCTCTTCAGGAGCTGGGACGAGGTGGACTACGTGCGCGAGAAGCTGCGCCCGGGCATGGAGCGCAGGTTCCTCGACAAGGGCTTCGTGGTGCTGGCCTGGGGCGACGCCGGCTGGGTGCGCTTCTTCTCGAAGGACGCCGCGGTGCGCCCGGACGACTACCGCAAGATGAAGTTCTTCGCCTGGGCCGGCGAGACCGAGCAGCAGGACATCATGAAGAGCCTGGGCTACACCCCGGTGCCGCTCGAGACCAGCGACATCCTCCCGTCCATCCAGACCGGCATGATTACCGCCGTGCCCGCCACCCCCTACTTCGCCCTGGCCAGCCAGATCTACGCCACCGCGCCCCACATGCTCGACATCAACTGGGCGCCCATCGTCGGCGCCCTGGTGGTGACCAAAAAAGCCTGGGATGACATGAGCCCCGCCGCCCAGGAGGCCCTGAAGACCGCCGGCGCCAAAGCCGGCCTGCAGATGCGCAGCAAAGCCCGGCAGGAGGTGGACGAGGCGGTGGACGCGATGAAGAAGCGCGGCCTGCAGATCCACACCCCCACCCCCGACCAGCTGAGGGAATGGAACGAGCTTGCCGACAAGCTCTACCCCCGCATCCGCGGCAAGATGGTGCCGGCCGAAACCTTCGACGAGGTGATGAAGCTGCTCAAGGATTACCGCGCCGGCAAGCGCTGACGCCGCCCCAGGCACCCACGCCCACCCCGAAACCCGACCCGCCTCGGCCCGGACTTGAACACGCTCCGCCGGAAGCCGGACTGTCGCGGGTCCAGGCCGAACCCACGCCCCAAAAAGGGGAGTCAGTTCAAGCTGGACATGAACCGGTTCGCCTCCGACTTGAACTCGTTCACCTCAGACCTGAACCGTCGCCGCGCCAAGCTGAACTCACGCCCCAAAAAGGGGAGTCAGTTCAAGCTGGACATGAACCGGTTCACCTCCAACCTGAACGTGTTCACCCCAGACCTGAACTGTTGCCGCGCCAAGCTGAACTCACGCCCCAAAAAGGGGAGTCAGTTCAAGTTGGACATGAACCGGTTCGCCTCCAACCTGAACGTGTTCACCCCAGACCTGAACTGTCGCCGGTCAAACCCGAGTGGGCTCGGGTCGGCGCGCGGGCGGTCTCCGTCCGGGCCCCGGCGGGCGGGCCTGCGGGGGCGACGTCCGCCCCCCGAGCGCCCCTCGCGCACCCCGTAGCCCCCAGAGGCCAGCCAACGCGGGCCGCTCCTGCCCGCCATCCCGACACCCCGCCCCTGCGGCCCTGCCCCTTCCCCCACCACGCCAAGCACGCCAACCGCCCCCATGCGCCGACTGCCCTTCGACGAAGCCATCGCCTCCGCAGCGCTGCTGCTGATGACCCTGATCCCCCTGGTCGAGATCGCCCTGCGGCCGCTCGTCGGCATGGGCATCGCCAACGCACCGATGATCGTCCAGCACCTGGGGCTGGCGCTCGCCATGCTGGGCGCGGTGCTGGCCGAGCGCGGCGGGCACCTCACCAGCCTGGGCAACAGCTTCGCCAGCGCCCGGAGCCCGGCAGTGCGGCAGGCCGCCAACCGCTTTGCCAAGGGCAG
>NZ_JAYRMI010000042.1:0-3255 GCF_041904905.1 Zoogloea sp.
GCGGGACCGGGCCGGGCAGTTCGAGCCCCAGCTGATCGGCAAGCACGAACGGCGCTTCACCGGCTTCGACGACAAGATCGTCGCCATGTACGCCCGCGGGATGAGCGTGCGGGAGATCCAGGCGTTTGTGCTGCAGATGTACAACACGGAGGTGTCGCCGGACTTCATCAGCCAGGTCACCGCCGCGGTGATGGATGAAGTCCTGCAATGGCAGAGCCGGCCCCTGGAAGCGGTGTATCCGGTGGTGTTCTTCGACGCGCTGCGGGTCAAGATCCGCGAAGATGCGGTGGTGCGCAGCAAGGCCGTGTTTCTGGCGCTGGGCGTGCGGGCCGACGGCAGCCGGGAGGTCCTCGGGCTGTGGATCGAGCAGGCCGAAGGGGCGAAGTTTTGGCTCAAGGTTTTCAACGACCTCAAGCTGCGCGGTTGCGAGGACATCCTGATCGCCGTCACCGACGGTCTGAAGGGCATGGCCGAGGCGCTGGAGGCAGTATATCCGCGCACGACGCTGCAGACGTGCATCGTGCATCTGCTACGCAACAGCCTGAGCTACGCGGGCTACAGGGAGCGCAAGGCGCTGGCCGATGCCCTCAAGCCGATCTACCAGGCGGTGAGCGCCGAGGCAGCGCAGGCGGCGCTGGAGGCGTTTGCAGAAGGGGAATGGGGCCAGCGCTTCCCGACGGTGGCCGCGGCATGGCGACGGGCGTGGGAGCAGGTGATCCCATTCTTCGCGTTTCCGCCGGAGGTGCGCCGGGTGATCTACACCACCAACGCCATCGAAAGCCTCAACGCCCGGGTGCGCAAGATCATCAAGACGCGGGGGCATTTCCCGACGGACGAGGCGGCCACCAAGCTGATCTGGCTGGCGCTACGCAACATCACGGCGGAATGGAAGAAACCGATGATGCACTGGAGGCCCGCGATGAACCAGTTCGCCATCCTGTACGGCGAGCGCTTCATCCCGGCCGTGACAAAATGAAAACCCCCGATTGACCCCGGCCGCGGTTGGGATCAATCGAAATTCGCCTCAAACACAAAATTACTGACACTCCCTCAAAACATCAAGAACGGCCAGCTAGATCTTTCTGAAAAAAGTTACACGGATCACAAGCATTACCTAATCCGAATCAGAAGAGCGAGACCTCAATACGGAGACCTTATTTTTACGCGTGAAGCGCCGATGGGAGAGGTGTGCATGGTGCCAGAGGATCTCGAGTGTTGCGTTGGACAGCGCCAAGTATTGCTTCGTCCAGACCCAGAGAAGGTGCACCCTCGATACCTCCTCTATGCGATTCAATCCCCAGAGGTTCAGCATGAAATCTCTTGGAGCGAAGGAACAGGATCAACCGTCAGCAATGTGAGAATTCCGGTTCTAAAAAGTCTCAAGATTCCGGTTCGTTCAATTAGTGAGCAAGTTCAAGCCGCGTCTCTGCTTGGTGCCCTCGACGACCGCATCGCCCTCCTGCGCGAAACCAACGCCACCCTCGAAGCCATCGCCCAGGCGCTGTTCAAGTCCTGGTTCGTCGACTTCGACCCCGTCCGCGCCAGGCAGCAAGGGCTCGCCCCGGAAGGGATGGACGAGGCAACGGCGGCGCTGTTTCCGGATGGGTTCGAAGAGTCGGAGTTGGGGTTGTTGCCGAAGGGGTGGGGGCCGATCCGGCTGGATTCCATACTTGAGCTTGCCTATGGCAAGGCCTTGAAAGCCGATGACCGTAAGCAGGGTGATGTGCCAGTTTATGGCTCGGGCGGAATCACTGGCCGGCATGACGCGCCGCTCGTTAACGCCCCATCGGTCGTGGTGGGAAGAAAGGGGACGGTCGGCAGTCTGTATTGGGAAAGCAGGCCGTTTTTTCCCATCGACACGGTTTTCTACGTGAAGACCAGCAAGCCGCTCTCATATATTTATTACTTGCTCCAGACTCTCGGGCTGTCCGAAATGAACACCGATGCGGCCGTCCCCGGTCTGAACCGTGAGAACGTGTACCGCCTCAAGGTGCCTGGGGCCACGACCAAGGTCATTGCTGTCTTTGACGACGTGGTGTGTCACCTGCGCACATTAATGGACCACAACACATTCCAAGCCCAAACCCTCTCCACCCTCCGCGACACCCTGCTCCCCCGCCTGATCTCCGGCCAGCTGCGTCTGCCCGAGGCGGAATCCCGACTTGAGGAGGCCGCAGCATGACCCCTGCCCCGCATGCCCCGAGTCTCCCCGAGGACTACACGGCATGGCTGATCCGGCTCAAGACCGACATCAGCCACGCCCGCCAGCGTTCAGCGCTGGCCGTCAATGGGGAGCTGGTCCAGCTGTACCGGCGCATCGGTCAGGAGATTCTGGCCCGGCGGGCAGACCAGGGCTGGGGCGCCAAGGTGATCGAGCGGCTGGCCAGGGATCTGAAGGATGCCTTCCCGGACATGCGTGGTTTCTCGGGCCGCAATTTGAAGTACATGGCTTACTTTGCCGAGCATTGTCCGGACGGGACATTTGGGCAGCAGGCTGCTGCCCAAATGCCGTGGTTCCACATCGTGACCCTGCTGACCAAACTGGCCAGCCCCGCGGAGCGAGAGTGGTACGCCTTGCGGGCCGTGCAGCTGGGCTGGTCGCGGCCGACGCTGGAGCGCCACATCCGCAATCGGCTGATGGAGCGGCAGGGCGCCGCCGTGACCAACTTCGAGGCCCGCCTGCCCGCCCCTGATTCGGCCCTGGCGGCCGAGACCCTGAAAGACCCTTACCTCTTCGACTTCCTGGGCCTGGGAGACGATGCCCACGAACGGGATATCGAAAACGGCCTGATCCGCCACATCACCCGCTTTCTGCTGGAGTTGGGGTCTGGCTTCGCGTTCATCGGGCGGCAGTTCCGGCTGGAGGTGGCGGGCGATGAATTCTTCATCGACCTTCTCTTCTATCACACGCGCCTGAAGTGCTACGTGGTGGTCGAGCTGAAGGCGACGGCCTTCAAGCCCGAACATGCCGGCCAGCTCAACTTCTACCTCTCGGCGGTGGATGCGCAGGTGAAGGCGCCGGACGACAAGCCAACCATCGGCCTGCTGCTGTGCAAGCAGCAGAACCGGCTCGTCGCCGAGTACGCCTTGTCGGGAATCGAGAAGCCGATGGGCGTAGCGGAATACCAGCTGCTGCGCGACCTCCCCGCGTCGTTCGAGCGCAGCCTGCCGAGCATCGAAGAGATCGAGGCCGAGCTGGCCGACGAGATCGACAAGCTGGACCCGCTGAAATGACCGAAGACCAACTCGAACAGG
>NZ_JAYRMI010000042.1:3265-32213 GCF_041904905.1 Zoogloea sp.
CGCCGCCCCGCGGGCCGGCGCGGCCCCCGGACGGCGAGCGCCCGGAGCGCGGCAGCTACCAGCAGGTGCTGCTGGTGGAGCGCCTGCGCGCGGCCATCGCCCGCCTGAACCCGCAGCTCACCACCGCAGCGCGGGAGGACGCGCTGCAACAGGTGTTGGACCTGGGCATCCCGTCGCTGCTGTCGGCCAACCGGCGCTTCCACCGGCTGCTGGTGACCGGCGTGCCGGTCGAGGTGCAGCGGGGCGGCGAGACCCTGGGCGACTTTGCCCGGCTGATCGACTGGGCCGCCCCGTCGAACAACGAGTGGCTGGCGATCAACCAGTTCACCGTGAAGGGCCCGCACCACACCCGCCGACCGGACATCGTGCTCTTCGTGAATGGTCTGCCGCTGGTGGTCATCGAGCTGAAGAACCCGGCCGACGCCAACGCCGACATCTGGAAGGCCTTCGAGCAGCTCCAGACCTACAAGGCCCAGACGCCGGACCTGTTCCAGTACAACGAGGTGCTGGTGATCTCCGACGGCTCGGACGCCCGCATGGGTTCGCTGTCGGCCGATGCCGAGCGCTTCATGCAGTGGCGCACCATCGACGGCATCGCCCTCGACCCGCTGGGCGAGTTCAACGAGCTGGAGACCCTGATCCGCGGTGTGCTCGCCCCGGCGCTGTTGCTCGACTACCTGCGCTACTTCGTGCTTTTTGAAGACGACGGCGGGCTGGTGAAGAAGATCGCCGGCTACCACCAGTTCCACGCGGTGCGGGCGGCGATCCAGCAGGTGATTGCGGCCTCGCGCCCCGGCGGCGCTGCGGCCACCAAGGGCAAGGGCGGCGTGGTGTGGCACACCCAGGGCAGCGGCAAGAGCATCACGATGACCTGCTTCGCCGCGCGGGTGATGCAGGCCACGGCGATGGAGAACCCCACCATCGTGGTCATCACCGACCGCAACGACCTGGACGGCCAGCTCTTCGGCGTGTTCTCGCTGGCCCAGGATCTGCTGCGCGAGCAGCCGGTGCAGGCGGGCACCCGGCAGGAATTGCGCCGGCTGCTGGCCAATCGCCCGTCCGGCGGCATCGTGTTTGCGACGATCCAGAAGTTCATGCCCGGCGAGGACGAAGACGTCTTTCCGCTGCTCTCGGACCGGCACAACATCGTGGTCATCGCCGACGAGGCCCACCGCACCCAGTACGGCTTCGAGGCGAAGCTCAAGACCTTCAAGCCCAGGGCCAGCGCCAACGACACCGCGGGCCGGCTGGCCGCCGAGCCCCGGGCGGCCTATGTGGTCGGTTACGCCCAGCACCTGCGCGACGCGCTGCCCAACGCCACCTTCGTGGCCTTCACCGGCACGCCGGTATCCAGCGAGGACCGGGACACCCGCGCGGTGTTCGGCGACTACATCCACATCTACGACATGCAGCAGGCCAAGGAGGACGGCGCCACGGTGGCGATCTACTTCGAGTCGCGCCTGGCCAAGCTGTCGCTGAAGGCCGACGAACTGCCCCACATCGACGACGAGGTGGACGAGCTGGCCGAGGATGAGGAGGAGAGCCAGCAGGCCCGCCTGAAGAGCAAGTGGGCGGCGCTGGAGAAGGTCGTCGGCGCCGAGCCCCGCATCGCCAGCGTGGCGGCCGATCTGGTGGCCCACTTCGAGGAGCGCAACAAGGCCATCATCGGGCAAATGCGAGGCAAGGCGATGGTGGTGGCGATGAGCCGCGACATCTGCGTGCATCTCTACAACGAGATCGTCCGGATCAAGCCCGAGTGGCACGACGATGACCCCGAGAAGGGGGCGATCAAGATCGTGATGACCGGATCGGCCAGCGACAAGGCGCTGCTGCGCCCGCACCTCTACAGCAAGCAGGTCAAGAAACGCCTGGAGAAGCGCTTCAAGGACCCGGCCGACCCGCTGCGGCTGGTGATCGTGCGCGACATGTGGCTGACCGGCTTCGACGCGCCCTGTGTGCACACCCTGTACGTGGACAAGCCCATGAAGGGCCACAACCTGATGCAGGCCATCGCCCGGGTGAACCGCGTCTTCAAGGACAAACAGGGCGGGCTGGTGGTGGACTACATCGGCATCGCCAACGAGCTGAAGTCGGCGCTGAAGGACTACACCGCCAGCAAGGGCCGCGGCCGCCCGACGGTGGATGCGGCCGAGGCTTACGCGGTGCTGGAGGAGAAGCTCGACATCCTGCGCGGGCTGCTCCACGGCTTCGACTATTCGGATTTTCTGAGCGCCGGTCACAAGCGTCTGGCGGGCGCGGCCAACCACGTGCTGGGCATCAAGGACGGCAAGAAGCGCTTCGCCGATCAGGCGCTGGCCATGTCCAAGGCCTTCACCCTGTGCTGCACGCTGGACGAGGCCAAGGCGGTGCGCGAGGAGGTGGCCTTCTTCCAGGCGGTGAAGGTGATCCTCACCAAGCGCGACCTGACCCACAAGAAGAAGACCGACGAGGAGCGCGAGCTGGCGATCCGCCAGATCATCGGCTCGGCGGTGGTGTCGGAAGATGTGGTGGATGTGTTCGAGGCGGTGGGCCTCGACAAGCCCAACATCGGCATCCTCGACGACGAATTCCTGGCCGAGGTGCGCAACCTGCCGGAACGCAATCTGGCCGTCGAGTTGCTGGAGCGCCTGCTGGAGGGCGAGATCAAGAGCCGCTTTGCGGGCAACGTGGTGCAGGAGAAGAAGTTCTCCGAGCTGCTGGCCAACGTGGTCAAGCGCTACCAGAACCGCGCCATCGAGACCGCCCAGGTGATCGAGGAGCTGATCGAGATGGCGAAGAAGTTCCACGCCGCCGCCACCCGCGGCGAGGCGCTGGGCCTCTCCGAAGACGAGATCCGCTTCTACGACGCGCTGGCCAATAACGAATCGGCGGTGCGCGAACTCTCCGACGAGACGCTGAAGAAGATCGCCCACGAACTCACCGAGAACCTGCGCAGCAACCTGACCGTGGATTGGTCGGAGCGCGAGAGCGTGCGCGCCAAGCTGCGCATCATGGTCAGGCGCATCCTGCGCAAGTACAAATACCCACCGGACCAGCAGGAAGGCGCCGTGGAGCTGGTGCTCCAGCAGGCGAAGGCGCTGGGCGAGGCCTGGACGGCGGCGTAAGCAAAAGGGAAACGCCCACCCCGGCCTGAGCCCTGGGTGGGGTGGGCGTGGGGTTTGGGTGGAGATTGAGCGGCGGGGGGGTAACAATTACCCTCCGTCGCCTCATTTTCAGGCGACGCTGCCTCATGATTAGGCGACAGCGGGTAATCGATCCCCTCGGTCGCCTGGTTTTTTGGCAAGGCTGCCTGAACTTTAGGCGACGCCGCCTAATAATGAGGCGACGCTGACTAATAATGAGGCGACGCTGACTAATAGTTAGGCGACAGCGGGGAAGCGGGAGGATCGATCACCTAATCTTTAGGCAATCGAGGGGAAACGGAACCCTCCGTCGGGTGCGCGGCACCCTCGCCCCCCTCCGCCGGAGCAGTGGTCGGGCAGCACAGGCTCGCAGGACAGCGCGCGCAGCCGCCCGCCAGACGTGACAAACCCCGGTCGCCTTGCGGCGAGCCGGGGTTTGCGCTTTCCGGGCCGGCCGGATCGGGAGACCCGGCCAGTGGAATCAGGGCTTAGTGGCCAGAGGCACCCGCGGCACCGATACCGGTTTCGGAACGGATCAGCTGGGCGGCGAAGTCGGCGCGTTCCTGCTGGGCGTTCGGGCTGCGGTCGAGCAGCGAGAAGATCCAGATGCCGACGAAGCCGATGGTCATGGAGAACAGGGCCGGCGAGGTGTAGGGGAAGGGTGCGGAACCCTTCGGATTGCCAAGGGTGGCAACCCACACCGAGTCGGACAGGACGGTCATGACCACGGCGCTGATGAGGCCGAGGAAGCCACCGATCACCGCACCCTTGGTGGTGCAGTCCTTCCACAGCACGCTCATGAAGAGCACCGGGAAGTTCGCGGAGGCGGCGATGGCGAAGGCCAGGGACACCATGAAGGCGATGTTCTGCTTTTCGAAGGCGATACCCAGGACCACCGCGATGACACCCAGCACGATGGTGGTGATGCGGGAGACGCGCAGCTCGGAGGCGGAATCGGCGTTGCCGTTCTTGAACACCGTGGCGTACAAGTCGTGGGACACGGCGGAAGCGCCCGAGAGGGTCAGACCGGCAACCACGGCCAGGATGGTGGCGAACGCAACCGCGGAGATGAAGCCGAGGAACACGTTGCCGCCGACGGCGTTGGCCAGGTGGATAGCGGCCATGTTGCCGCCACCCTTCAGGGCGCCCTTGGCATCCAGGAAGGTCGGGTCGGTCAGCACGAAGCAGATGGCGCCGAAGCCGATGATGAAGGTCAGGATGTAGAAGTAGCCGATCCAGACGGTGGCCCAACCCACGGACTTACGGGCTTCCTTGGCATCCGGCACGGTGAAGAAGCGCATCAGGATGTGCGGGAGACCGGCGGTACCGAACATCAGCGCCATACCGAAGGAGATGGCGGAGATGGGGTCCTTCACGAAGGTGCCCGGGCCCATGATGGAATCGCCCTTCTTGGCGGCCATCGCGGCGGTCACTTCGGCCACGTCCTTGCCGGAAGCGGCGGCGGCGGCGGTCGCGTCGGCGATCAGCTTGGCATCCTTGGCGGCGAGGGCGGACTTGATCTCCACGGCCTTGGCGAACATGGCTTCGGGGCTGAAGCCAAACTTCACCAGCACCATGAAGGCCATGAACGACGCACCGGCAAGCAGCAGCACGGCCTTGATGATCTGCACCCAGGTGGTGGCGGTCATGCCACCGAAGAGCACGTAGACCATCATCAGCGCGCCGACGATCACCACCGCCATCCAGTACTCGAGACCGAACAGCAGCTTGATGAGCTGACCGGCACCGACCATCTGGGCGATGAGATAGAAGGCCACCACGACCAGCGTGCCGGAAGCGGCGAAGGCACGGATCGGGGTCTGCTGGAAGCGGTAACCGGCCACGTCGGCAAAAGTGAATTTGCCCAGGTTGCGCAGGCGCTCGGCCATCAGGAAGGTGATGATCGGCCAGCCCACGAGGAAGCCGATCGAGAAGATCAGGCCGTCGTAGCCGTTGGCCATCACCGCGGCGGAAATACCCAGGAAGGACGCGGCGGACATGTAGTCGCCGGCGATCGCCAGGCCGTTCTGGAAGCCGGTGATGCCACCGCCGGCGGTGTAGAAGTCGGCAGCCGACTTGGTCTTGGAGGCCGCCCACTTGGTGATGAACATCGTGCCGGCCACGAAGACGCCGAACATGATGATCGCGGTCCAGTTGGTGGCCTGCTTCTCGGCGACACCGAGGTCGGCACCGGCAGCCAGGGCGGCGCCGGAAGCCAGCACCGCCAGAAGGCCAAGGATAAGTTTGGAAGTACGCATCACTTGGTGGCCTCCTTGATGACCTGAGCCTTCAGATCGTCGAACTCGGTGTTGGCACGACGGATGTAGATGCCGGTGATGATGATCGTGAACAGAATCACCCCCACACCGATGGGAATCCCGATGGACGTGACGCCAGCCCCGAGCTTCTGGGACAGGAACTCCTTGTTGAAGGCGATCAACAGGATGTAGCCGTAGTACACGGCCAGCATGACGATGGTCATCATCCAGCCGTACGAATTGCGTTTAGAGACCAGCTCCTGGTATTTCGGATTTGCCCGGATGCGGTCGCCGAGGTCGTCTCTCATATCTCTCCTCCTCTTCGAATTAACCTTGCGGGGTGCCGTGGGGCGCCCTAAGGGTGATCGCAAGTTACCGGCGGAGCCTTACGGTGAACTTACGTTCGCGTAAGCTTGCGAAATCGCCTTAACAAGGCGCAAGAAGCCCGGACGGAAAAAAGAAAATCCCCACCCGGCGGAACGCCGCGGGGCGGGGACGGAGGGCGCATGCAACAAAAAGCCCGGCACGGGCCGGGCTTCTGGGATGCGTCCGGAGCGGGCTTGCCGCTCCGCCAGCCCGGCTCCCGCCGGACTGGAATCGACCGGGACTTAGGCCACCGGAACGATGTTGGCGGCCTGCTGGCCCTTCGGGCCGGTGACCACGTCGAAGGTCACGCGCTGGCCTTCGGTCAGGGTCTTGAAACCCTTGGACTGAATGGCGGAGAAGTGAGCGAACAGATCGTCACCGCCGTTTTCCGGGGTGATGAAACCGAAGCCCTTGGAATCGTTGAACCACTTCACGGTACCTGCTGCCATGTTGAATATCCTTGAAAAAACGAAAAAACAGGGTTTTCCCCCTGGGAAGGGCGAAACTCAAGACGGCGGGGTGATGAAGGAAAGACTGCCGCAGGGCTGCGGGTACTGAACCAGACAACAACAACACTACTTGAAGATCGCGAGGACGGACTGTGCACTGTATCGGCCGCCAATGCAAACACTATTTTCAATAAACCGCCGGATTGAACGGAAATTGCCCGAAAGCGGCTGCGACAATCGACCGCAGGCCTCATCCCGCCGCCGGCGGGGGCCGCGCGCCCGGCTTCGGCGATAATCCGCCGATTCGCCCAACCGACCCGGACCGCCCCGATGCCCGCACCCGCCAGCCCCACGGAAGCCCTTCGCCGCCTGATCGGCCTGCGCTGGCTCTCCATCGGGACAATGCTGGGGGTGCTGGTGCTGGTGCCCTGGCTGCTGGACATCCCCCTGCCGGGCGCTGCAATCCTGCCCCTGGCGCTGACGCTGATCGCCGTCAATGGGGCCTCGACGGTGCGCCTGTCGCGCCTCACGGCGATCCACCCGGCCGAGCTGTTCGCCCAGCTGTGCATCGAGCTGGCCGCCTGGAGCGTGTTCCTGTACTTCACCGGCGGCGCCACCAACCCGCTGATCTCGCTGCTGCTGCCCCTGGTGGCCATCGGCGCGGCGATCCTGCCCGGGCGGTGGGCGTGGCCGCTGGCGGTGCTGGCGGTGGTGGCCTACTCGGTGCTGTGGGATTTCAACGAGCAGCTCGACATCTACGACTCGGGCCTGGCCGTGCACTGGCACCTGGCCGGCATGTGGCTCACCTTCGCGCTGTCGGCGGGGGTGATCGTGTGGTACGTGGTGCGGATGACCGCGGCGATCCGCAGCCGCGACCAGGCCCTGGCCGCCGCGCGGGAGTCGAGCCTGCGCAGCGAGCGCATCGTGGCCCTGGGCAACCTCGCTGCCGGCGCCGCCCACGAGCTGGGCACCCCGCTGGGCACCATGGCCATCGTGGCCGGGGAGCTGGCCCGCAACCGCGCCCTCGACGACGACACCCGCGCCGACGCGGAGATCCTCCTCACCCAGATCGCCCACTGCAAGTCCATCCTGGGCGGGCTCACCCTGCGCGCGGGCAGCCTGCGGGCCGAAGGCGGCTCGACGCTGGCCGCCGACGCCTGGCTGGCCGGCATCGTGGACCGCTGGCGCAGCCAGCGCCCCCACGTCCCCCTCGCCGCGCGCATCGACTGCGGCCACCCGGCCCCGACGCTGATCGCCGACACCACCCTCGAGCAGGCCATCCACAACGTCATCAACAACGCCGCCGACGCCGACCCGACGGGCATCGAGTGCGAGGCCGCCATCGACGGGGACAGGCTGGTGGTGCGGGTGCTCGACCGCGGCCCGGGCATGCCCGCCGGCATGCCGGCGCAGGGCGAGAGCCCGCGCTGCGCCGGTCAGGGGCTCGGGATCGGCCTGCTGCTGGCCTGCAGCGCCGCCGAACGCTGCGGCGGCAGCATCGGCTTCGCGCCCCGCGACGGCGGCGGCACCGTCGTCACCCTCAGCCTTCCCCTTGCCTCCCTACAGCCATGAACGCCCAGGACGCCCCCCACATCCTCGTCATCGACGACGACCCCGTCTTCAACCGCGTGCTCACCCGCGCCCTCGGCCAGCGGGGCTACCGGGTCTTCGGCGCCGCCGACCCCGAGAGCGCCCTCGACCTGGCCCGCGAGCACGAGCCCGAATACGTGGTGCTCGACCTCAACATCGGCGGCAGCTCCGGGCTGCGCCTCATCGAGCCCTTGCTGGCGGCAAACCCCGACTGCCGCATCCTGGTGCTCACCGGCTACGCCAGCATCGCCACCACCGTCGACGCGATCAAGCTTGGCGCCACCCAGTATCTGGCCAAGCCGGCCGACGTGGACGCCATCCTCAAGGCGCTCTCGGCCACCGAGGTGGTCATCGACGACACCCCGTCGGCGGCGCCCATGTCGGTGGATCGGCTGGAGTGGGAGCACATCCAGCGGGTGCTCGGCGAGCACGACGGAAACATCTCGGCCACCGCCCGTGCGCTTAAAATGCACCGACGAACCCTGCAACGGAAACTGGCCAAACGGCCGGTCAAGGAATGAAAGCCAGCCACGACGCCACCGACCGCACCCGCCTCGACAAATGGCTGTGGGCGGCCCGCTTCTTCAAACACCGCACCCTCGCCACCGACGCCGTGGAGGGCGGCAAGGTGCAGCTCAACGGCATCCGCGTCAAACCGGCCAAAGACGTGAAGATCGGCGATCGGGTGGATATCCAGCTCACTGAAGCCCGATTTTCGGTGATCGTGACGGGCATCGCCGAGAAGCGCGGCAGCGCCGGCGTGGCCCAGACGCTCTACGCCGAAACCCCCGAAAGCGCCGCCGCCCGCGAGGCCGCGCGGGAAGAGCGCAAGCTCTCCGCCACCCCCGGCGCCGACCTCCACGGCCGCCCCACCAAGCGCGACCGCCGGCTGATCGGGCGCTTCACCGACGGCTGACGCCTACAGGGCGATGGCCAGCGCCAGCGGCAGGATGGCCACCGCCAGCACGTTGCCGATCAACACCATCGAGGCGACCTTCTCGGGCTCCTGGCGGTAGCGCTCGGCGAACATGTAGTTGAGCACCGCCGGCGGCAGCGCGCCGAAGACCAGCAGCAGCGCCCGCTCCCGTTCGGGCAGCGGCACCAGCCAGATCAGCGCGGCCGACAGGGCCATGCCGATGGCCGGCCGCGCCACCGCACCGATCACCCCCAGGCGGATCGCCGCGATCCGCGACTCGCTGATCCGCACCCCCAGCGCAAAGAGCATCAGCGGAATCGAGATGTCGCCCAGCATCTTGATCGCCAGCATGGCCGGCGCCCACACCTCAAGGCCGGCGATCCCCACCGCCAGCCCGGCCAGCGTGGCCAGCACCGACGGCACCCGCCAGACGCTGGCGAGGCGCGCCTCATGATCCAGCAGCCAGGCGCCAAAGGTGAAATGCACCAGGTTCGACACCATGAACATCACCACCGCCGGCGCCAGCGCCTCCTCGCCGAAGGCCAGCACCGCCAGCGGCAGCCCCAGGTTGCCGCAGTTGTTGAACATCATCGGCGGGGCGAAGGTACGCGGCGCCACCCCGATCAGCCGCGCCACCGCCCACCCCAGCAGGCCCGACCCGGCCACCGCCACGAAGGTGGCCCCGAGCAGCGGCAGGTAGTGGGCGATGTGGAAGGACTTGTTGGCCAGCGCCCCGAACACCAGCGCCGGCACGAACACGTCCATGTTCAGCTTGTTGGCCTGGGACAGGTCGGGCTTCGCCCGCCGGCCGACCAGAAAGCCCACCGCGGCGATGGCGAACAAGGGGAAGAGGATGGAGACGATGCGCAGCAACATGGGGCGGACGGGAGAGCGGAGGAGTGACGAGCCTGGACGGTATACGCCATCCGAACGCCGAAAGAAATGAGGGGCTACCCCGGTAGCCCCTCATTCGACTGCGCGGCCCGGATGGGCCCGGCACGGGCTTACAGCACGTAGCGCGCCAGGTCTTCCCGCTGGGCCAGCATGTCGAGGCGCCCATCCACGTAGGCGGCGTCGATGGCGACGGTCTGCGCGCCGGCCTTGCCGGCCTCGAAGGCCAGCTCCTCCAGCAGCTTCTCCATCACCGTGTACAGGCGGCGGGCGCCGATGTTCTCGGTCTTCTCGTTCACCTGGAAGGCGATCTCGGCGAGCCGGCGGATGCCGTCCGGCGCGAACTGCAGGGTCACCCCGTCGGTGGCGAGCAGGGCCTCGTACTGACGGGTGAGGCAGGCGTCGGTCTGGGTGAGGATGCGCTCGAAATCCTCGACCGACAGCGACTCCAGCTCCACCCGGATCGGGAAGCGGCCCTGCAACTCGGGGATCAGGTCGGACGGGCGCGACAGGTGGAAGGCGCCGCTGGCGATGAACAGGATGTGGTCGGTCTTGACCATCCCGTACTTGGTGCTGATGGTGGTGCCTTCGACCAGCGGCAGCAGGTCGCGCTGTACGCCCTGGCGCGACACGTCGGCGCCGTGGGCGTCCGACCGGGTGGCGATCTTGTCGATCTCGTCGAGGAACACGATGCCGTTCTGCTCGACCATGCGCAGGGCTTCGAGCTTCAGCTCCTCGTCGTTCACCAGCTTGGCGGCCTCTTCGTCGGCGAGGAGCTTCATGGCCTCGCCGATCTTGAGCTTGCGGGACTTCTTCTTCCCGCCGCCCATGTTCTGGAACATGCTCTGGAGCTGGCCGGTGAGTTCTTCCATGCCCGGGGGCGCGAGGATCTCGGCGCTCATGCCGGGCACCGCCACCTCGATCTCGACTTCCTTGTCGTCCAGCTCGCCCTCGCGCAGCTTCTTGCGGAATTTCTGGCGGGTGGCGTTATCTTCCGGCGTGGCCGGCTCGGCGCCAAAGCCGACGGTAGGCCGGGCCGGCGGCAGCAGGATGTCGAGCACGCGGTCCTCGGCGGCGTCCATCGCCCGGTCGCGGCACTTCTTCATGGCCTGCTCGCGGTGGCTCTTGATGGCGATCTCCACCAGGTCGCGGACGATGGTATCCACGTCGCGGCCCACGTAGCCCACCTCGGTGAACTTGGTGGCCTCGATCTTGATGAAGGGCGCGTTGGCGAGCCGCGCCAGCCGCCGGGCGATCTCGGTCTTGCCCACGCCAGTGGGGCCGATCATCAGGATGTTCTTGGGGGTGATCTCGCTCTTCAGCGGCTCCGCCACCTGGGCGCGCCGCCAGCGGTTGCGCAGGGCCACGGCTACGGCCTTCTTGGCCTTGCCCTGACCGACGATGTGCTTGTCGAGTTCGGAGACGATCTCCGGGGGCGTCATCTGGGTCATTTGGGCACCCTTGGCGCTACGCGCCTTCCCGCCAGGCGGGAGCATTCGCCCTTAAGGCGGCTTTGCGGACTCATGGCTTCAGCACCTCGATGGTGTGGCATTGGTTGGTGTAGATGCACAGATCGCCGGCGATGGTGAGGGACTTCTTGATGACGTCCTCGGGGGCGAGTTCGGTGTTCTCGATCAGGGCGCGGGCGGCCGACTGGGCGTAGGCGCCGCCGGAGCCGATGGCCACGATGCCCTGCTCGGGCTCCAGCACGTCGCCGTTGCCGGTGATGATGAGGGAGTTGTCGAGATCGGCCACCGCGAGCATGGCTTCGAGGCGGCGCAGGGCGCGGTCGGTGCGCCAGTCCTTGGCCAGCTCGACGGCGCTGCGCACGAGGTTGCCCTGGTGCTTCTCGAGCTTGGCCTCGAAGCGCTCGAAGAGGGTGAAGGCGTCGGCCGTGCCGCCGGCGAAACCGGCCAGGATGCGATCCTGATACAGCTTGCGCACCTTGCGGGCGCTGGCCTTGATGACGATGTTGCCGAGGGTGACCTGGCCGTCGCCGCCAAGGGCGACGTGCCGGCCCCGCCGGACCGAGAGGATGGTGGTGCCGTGATATTGTTCCATCGGACGGATGTGGGGACGAAAAAACGGATTGCAAGCCCGCCCGGCCCATGACGGCAACGGCGCAAGGCGGCGGGGTCACGGTGCCCGGCAGGCGGAAGGGAGGAACGGCCGGCAAGGCTGCCGGCGGGCGGATCAGCTGTGCAGCTCGATCTTCGCCACCTGGTGCAGCCCCATCACCTGCATGAGCGCCGCGACCATCGAGTTGACGCCGGTGAGCACGATCAGGCGGCCCTGGTTGTGGAGCTGGGAGATGATGTTGAAGAGGGTGCCGGCGGAGACGAAATCCATCCGGCGCAGGCGGCTGCAATCGACCTCGACCATCGTCTTGTCGGCGGCGAAGCCGGTGATCTTGCGCAGCGCATCGGTGTTGGGGCCGATGATCTCGCCTTCGAGCACGTAGGTGCGGGTGGCCCCGCTGCCCTGGCTCTCGGCGCCGGTCTGGCTGGCAGTGACTACCGGCGGAGGCTCCCACGACGGCGGGGATTCCTCGAAGGTCATCGCGTAATCGACGGCCAGCTCTTCGAAACGATCCTGCTGCTCGGTGTACTGCAGGGCCTCGAGGAGGAGCAGCCACAGGGGCCGGTTGGCGCGCCGGCCGGTCGTCACCAGCCCTTCGAGCAGATTGACCAGATGGGTGACGGCGCCCAGCGACAGCCGCACCTTGGCCCGGCGCAGGCCTCGCACCGCCCGCAGCAGCAGCTCGGCCCCGGCGTCGTCGACACCGCGCAGGCGGCCCAGGTCGATGCGCAGGGCACCCGCGCGCATGGCGATCTGGATGAGCTGGGCAAACTGAGCCGCGGCCTGACCGCCCAGGTGGCCGGAGAGGTTGATCGTCTGGACTTTGGGTTCGGCACCGGCCCGGGCGGCCTGAGACGACAGATCGTGCCAGGCGGGGGGCGAGCGCTCGAACTCGGTGGCGAACTCGAGGCTCAGGGCCTCGAAGTGCTCCCGCTGGCCGGTGAGGCGCATGAGGTCGAGGAGCATCTGCCACAGGTTGTAGCGGGCGTCGCTCTCGAAGGTGGTCTCGAGGGCGTGTTCGAGCACGCTGCGGGCTTCGTCGTCGCCGCCGTGGGCAAACAGGATGGCGGCCTCTTCGGCCGGCGGGGCCATCTCGTCGACGCCTTCCTCGACGTGCACCTTGTCGGCGCACTGGGCCAGGATGCGTTTGAGGTCGTCGCCGGCGATGGTGAAATCGAGGCTCGAGGTTTCGACGCGGGCAGGGGTGTTCCGGGGCCGTCCGCCGGAGGGCGGCTGGGCGCTGCCGGAGCCGGACGCGCTCCGGGATCGGGGTGTGGGACTTCCGGCAGGCGCAGGCTTCTTGCCGAAAAACGGTAGCACCACTCCCATTCCCTCCAAGTCATTTTTTTACGATTGAATAGGATAACACTCTACAAAGCGTGCGCTCCGTGATTTACATCCTGTCGAATTTCACGCCTGGCACCAAAACGAGTACGACGAACAGCAGGGCGCAGACCGGCCCGAAGGGCTGATCCCAGGCGAGGGACACCGCGAATGCAACGCAGTAACCGAGCATTCCGATGACAGCCGACAAGGCCATCGCGGCACGCCAGCCCCGCCCGAAGCGGCAGGCCAGCATGGGCGGCACGAACACCAGCGCGAAGGCCGCCATCACCCCCAGGCTGACCGTCGCCAGCGCCACCGCGAGGCTGGCCAGGAGGTCGAAGAGCAGCAGCCGCGGCCGCTCGCTGCGACCCCGGGCGCGGTAGAAATCCGGGAAGAAGCGCGCCAGCAGCAGCGGGCGGGACAGCCAGGCGAGGATCGGCACGATCGTCGCCACCGCCACGGCGGCCGTCGCGAGGTGGCTCTCGCCGGTGAAATAGAGCTGACCGTCGAACAGCGCGTGGCCGGCCTGCTCGGCCAGCGGGTGGTTGGCCACCAGCAGCACCCCCGCGCCCCAGGCAAGGAGCATCATCAGGGCGTAGGCGCCCGCCCCGGCTCGGGCCATCAGGCCCTTGGCGAGGGCCGCCAGCACGGCCGCCAGCAGCCCGCCGACGATCATCGGCCAGCCTGCCACCATCGCCAGCAGCGCCCCGGCCGAGGCCATCTGGGCGAAGGCCAGGGCTGCCAGCCACTCGTCGCGCAGGCGCAGGTACATGCCCATCAGGGGCAGCAGCGCAGCAAGCAGCAGGCCGGTGAAGAAGGGCACCCGGAAGAGCGGGTCGAAGAGCAGGTCGAGATTCATGCCGCGGCCTCCATGCCGATCGTCACCACCCGCGAGCACACCCGCTCGATGAACGGGTGGTCGTGGGAGACGATCACGATGCCGTGCCCGGCGTGCTCGCCGGCCAGCCAGTCGGACAGGTGGGCCACGCCGGCCTTGTCGAGATTGTTGGTGGGCTCGTCGAGGAGGATCAGGTCGGCCCGGGCGGCGAGGCAGGCCCACAGGCGCAGGAACTGCAGCTGACCGCCGGAGAGCCGGTCGAGGCGGACGTCGAGGCGATCCGCCAGCCAGGCCGGCAGCCCGTCGGGGGTGGCGCCGGTGAGCCCGAGCAGCTCGCGGCCGGTGAGGGGGATGCCGCGCAGGTCGTCGAAGGCCTGCGACTGGTGGGAGATCGCCAGCCCCGGCGCCTTCTCGACGCGGCCGCCGAACACCCGCACCCCGCCCCACAGGGCCTTGAGCAGGGTGGATTTACCGGCGCCGTTGGGCCCGGCCAGCCCGAGCACCTCGCCCCGCCTGACCTCGAGATCCAGCGGACCGGCGACCGGCTCGGCATAGCCGGCCGTCAGCCCGCGGGCGCGGATCAGAAAACCGGCCATGCCGCCCCCTTACCGGGCGCCGGCGAGCAGCCGCCGGACGGTGTCGTCGAACAGCCCGAACAGGTCGGACGCTTCCGCCGACCCGCCCACGGTGTAGGGCAGGACGACTACCGGGATGCCGGCCCGCTCGGCCAGCCAGTCCGACGAGGTGGGCCGGGCGTAGGCCGGGCGCAGGATCATCTTCGCCGGCGTGGCCTTCTGGCGCTCCAGCAGGCCCGCGAGCTGGGCGCTGCCCGCCTCGACCCCCGGCTTGGGCTCCAGCGCGCCCAGCTCCTTCAGCCCCAGCCAGGCGGAGAGGTAGGGAAAGCCCTTGTGCTGGACCCACACCGGCACACCCTTGAGCGGCGCGGCGGCCTGCTCCCAGCGCCCCACGGCCGCCTTCCAGCGCTCGGCGAAGCGGGCCAGGCCGGCCTTGTAGGCGGCGGCGTTGGCCGGGTCCACCTGAGCCAGCCGGGTCGAGAGCGCCTCGCCCACCGCCAGGATGTTGCGCGGGTCGAGCTGGATGTGGGGGTTGCCGCCCGGGTGCACGTCGCCGTCGGCCCGGTCGAGGCGGGTCGGCACTTCCAGCAGGCGCACCGCGGAGGCGGCCTCGAAGTAGCCCGGCTGCCCCGGCTGGATCGCCGGATTGCCCGACTCCCGCAGCACCAGCGGCAGCCAGCCCACCTCCAGGTCGACGCCGGTGGCCACCACCAGCTGACTGCTCCGGGCGCGGGCGATCAGCGAGGGGCGGGCCTCGATGCGGTGGGGGTCCTGGAGGGCGGTGGTGGCGGACAGCACGTTCACCCGGTCGCCCCCGATCTCCTTCGCCAGCGCGGCCCACTCGGGCACCGTGGCGAACACGTTGATGGCCGCCGTCGCCGGCAGGGCGGGCAGCAGCAGGCAAAGCAGCGCGGCAAGGCGCAGGATCATCTTGTCGAACATCGTTCCGCTCCTCAGAACTTGTGGGCGCCGTGGGCGCCAAGGCTCATCACGTACTGCAGCCACACCTGGTTGTCGGGCTCGCCATGGCGGGATTGGTCCCGCGCCACCTGCAGGCGCAGGCGCGAGAACTCCGACGGCGACCAATCCACCATCGCCGACTGGCGGCGGGGGTCGTAGCCGGCCAGGATCGGCAACTCGGCGCTGGAGAGCGCCCCCAGATCGACGCTGCCCGAGCGCAGCCAGTCGCCGCGCACGCCCACCCGCCAGCGGGGCATGAACTGATACACCGCCTGCAGGTAGCCGCCCGACTGGCGCAGCCGCGCCGCCGACACCGCCGACGCGCCGCTCAGGTTATCCACGTCGTAGGTCAGCTCGCCGCTCTCCCGCCGCCACATGTACTCGCCCTGCAGCTTGAAGTAGGTGTCGCGGATGTTGCCGCCCGGCGCCCACTTGTAGATGAAGTCGGCGATCCAGGTCTGGCTTCGCCCGGCAAAGGCGTTGCTCACGTCGTTGTCGTCGAACAGGCGCTCCCGCGGGTGGGTGCGCACGTGGGACAGCCCCACCTGCCACGCCGACGAGGCGCCGATGTCGCCGCCCAGGTGGGCGAAGGCCGTCCACAACCCGGCGCCGTTGCGGTTGCGCTCGGCCCCCGGGAACTTCTGCCCGCCGGCCACTTCCGCGCCCAGCTCGAGGAACAGTTCGGTAGGCGCCACCCAGCGCAGCTGCACGCCGTCGTTCTGCAGGCGCGGGCCGAAGAAGGCCTTGTAGGCCAGGGGCGCATCGGCGAAATCCCACTCGTGGGGGTGCTGCTGGTTGAGATAGCCGACGCCGGACAGGAAGCGCCCGGCCTTCAGCTTGAGGCCCGAAGACAGGCCGAGGGTCTCGACGTTCACCTCTTCCACCTCGACCACCCCGGCGCCGTCGTCCTCCGCCAGGGCGAAGCGCGCGTTGCCGCGGAACAGGTGATCCACGTTGGCCGAGAAGGCCAGCTCGGATTCGCCCAGGGAGAAGCCCTTCTTCGGGGGGCCGACCTCGCCGCCGGAGGGGATGAAGCCGTCGATGCGGTAGGTGGACGGGTCGCGCTGCAGGCGGGTGAACTTGCTGTCGACGATGAGCGAGACCGCCGGGTTGAAGGCGTTCTCGGACGTCGGCCGCGAGGGCGCCGGCTCGACGCGCGCCACGGCGGCGGTGGCCACGCTGGCGGCACGGTTGGCCTCGGCCGCGGTGACGGCGGCCGACGTGCTGCGGGCCTCCGCCTCGGCCAGCCGGCGCTCCAGGGCGTCGATGCGCTGCCGGTAGCTGTCGCGCAGTTCGCGCAGCTGGTCGCGCAGTTGTTTCAGGTCGGCTTCGGAAGCCGTCTGGGGGGCCGCCAGGGCGGCATGCGGCAGCGCCGCGAGCGCCGCGCAGAGGGCGGCGGGTCGTACGAATTTCATGGACTTGCTCCGATCGGATCGGTTCGGGAAAAGCAGCCGGCCGGCGCAAGCGATGCCCTCGGGCAACGACGACGCCGGTCAGCGGTTCGGGAACGGAATCAGACGGAAGCGGGCGGCCCGCGACAGGGTGGGCAGGGCGCGCGGCGGGCCACCGGCACGACGGCCGGTTCGGCACACGGCGCGGGCGGAAGCGCCGCGACGACCAGGACGGCCGGCGACGGGGGAAGCACCGACGCCAGATCGGCGGCGGCCACACACAGCAGACAACGCTCGTGGCGCTCGGCGGCAGGCAAGCCGCCGGGGCCGCTCTCGCCCGACGCCGCGGCGGCCACGATGGCCGCGCCGCCGCGCCGCTCGGCCAACCCCTCGCCCACGTGGCTGAGGGCGTGGGCGGCGGCGAACAGCTGGGCGCACACCAGCACCAGCGCCAGCGCGCTGCGAAACAGCGGCGAGGCCCGACGCGGCAGCCGGAAAGGCAGCAAGACCCGCCTCATGCCGCCAGCTCCGGCGCGCAGAAGCAGGCGAAGGCCCGGTCGACGATGGCGCGCTCGAGATCGCGCACGATGAACACCAGGCGGGTGGCGCGGTCTTCATCCGGCCAGGCCGGTAGCGCGGCATCCGGGTAGCGCAGGTGATGGACGCACTGCACCACCCGCGGCGCCGCCTCGCCCTGCACGTTAACGAGGCCCTTCACCCGCAGCAGCCGATCGCCCTTGAGGCCCTGGAGCATGTCGAGGGCAGTGGAGAAATCGCCCCACGCCACCGGCTGACCGATGCGCACCACGAAGGCGTGGGTGCTGGCGTCGTGCCGGTTCGGGTCGCCCGCCGGTCGGGTGCTACGCCCGGCCGGCGCATACGGGTTGCGGGCAGCCCGGGCGGCGACGGCCTCATCGGCCAGCCAGCGGGTTACGTCGGCCGACTTGGTGACCGGGTTCCACAGGCCGCAGTCGAGCACCGCCGACGGCGCCACGACGCCCGCCTCGACGCGCAACCGGGGCGCGCCGGGGTTGAGCGTGGCGAGGGTTTCGGCCAGCGCCGCCACGCTGTCGGGCGACGCCTGATCGCACTTGGTGATGAGCAGCCGGTCGGCCATCGCAGCCTGCTTGACGGCCTCCGGCTGGCGGGCCAGCTGGGCGGCGCCGAACACCGCATCCACCGCCGTCACCACGCCGTCGAGGCGGTAGCGTTCGGCGATGAAGAAATCCTGCATCAGGGTGAAGATGACCGGCGCCGGATCGGCAAGGCCGGTGGTCTCGATGACCACCCGCTCCAGCGCCGGGAGCGCCCGACGCAGCCGGCGCATGAAGACGTCCTTCAGCACCCGCGACAGATCGCCCCGCACCGAACAGCAGATGCAGCCCGATTCGAGCAGCACCACGTCCTCGTCGATCTTCTCGACCAGCAGGTGATCCAGCGGCACGGCGCCGAATTCGTTGACGAGCACCACCGTCCCGGCCAGCTCGGGCTGGCGCAGCAGGTGATTGAGCAGGGTGGTCTTGCCCGAGCCGAGAAAACCGGTGAGCAGGGTGACGGGAATGCGGTTCGCCGGAGCGGTCATGGGCAGGCGTGGCCGATCCGGCGAAACGGGGTGCAGCGGGAAGCCGAAACGGGGGGATTATTCCCCGTAGAGCTTCTGGGTGCGCTCGCGCCGCTCCTGGGCGTCGATCGACAGGGTGGCGGTGGGGCGGGCGAGCAGGCGGCCGATCCCGATCGGGTCGCCGGTTTCCTCGCACCAGCCGTATTCGCCTTCGGCGATGCGCTCGAGGGCTTCCTCGATCTTCTTGATGAGCTTGCGCTCCCGGTCGCGCACCCGCAGCTCGAGGGCGTGCTCTTCCTCGACGGTGGCCCGGTCGGCCGGATCGGCGACGAGTTCGTTCTCACGCAGGTTGGCGCCGGTGCTGGCCGCGTTCTCGAGCAGCTCTTCGCGCATCTTCGACAGACGCTCGCGGAAGAACTCCAGCTGGGCCGGATTCATGTAGTCGTCCTCCGGCATGGCCAGGATCTCGGCTTCGGTCAGCGTCTTGTCTTTGCTGGTAGTTGCAACCATCTCTCATTCCTCCCATGAATCGACTGTCGGGCGGGGAGCCCGCGGCATCCGTGCCACGACTTCGCCCCTTTGCGACTCGCTCACTGATGCATGAATCGCACCAGCCTGTCTCCAAGAGCGCGATTCTATGCACAGGATCGCTGCAATTACAATGCAGCCGGCGCAATCCACCCGTCCCTACCTACATTCTGAAACACTGAATCTACCGCGTTGCTTCGGATCGGGGCGCGTCGTGCGGTAAAATGTTGCGATGCATTTCACGAACCACCCCGCGCCAGCCACGGAGAAACCCTCCTTTACGCTGCCGGTGCGGGTTTACTACGAAGACACTGACGCCGGTGGTGTGGTTTACTACGCCAACTACCTGAAGTTCTGCGAACGGGCCCGCACCGACTGGTTGCGGGCCATTGGCTTTGGGCAGGGCCGGATCAAAGCCGAGTCCAACACGATCTTCGTCGTGCGCACCGTGAAAGCCGACTTCCGCCAGCCCGCCGTCCTCGACGACATGCTGGAGGTCGTCAGCACCCTTGCCAGGCTCGGCCGCGCCAGCGTGATCTTCGATCAGCAGATCCGCCGCGACGGCCAGCCCCTCTTCGACGCCCAGATCACCATCGCCTGCATCGACAGCATCGCCAAGCGCCCGATTCCGATTCCACCTGCCGTACGCGACCAGTTCGCCACCCTGGTTTAAACCGATGAACGTCACCGAAGACCTTTCCATCCTGTCCCTCATCGCCAACGCGAGCGTCCTCGTCAAGCTCGTGATGGCGCTGCTGGGCACCGTCTCCTTCATGTCCTGGTACTGGATCTTCCGCAAGTGGTTCCAGATCCGCGACGCCAAGCGCAAGACCGACCTCTTCGAGCGCGACTTCTGGAGCGGCGGCGACCTCAACGCCCTCTACCAGAGCGCCGCCACCGGCCGCCACGAGGCCGCCGGCATGGAGCGCATCTTCGAGGCCGGCTACCGCGAGTTCGCCAAGCTGCGGGGCAAGAACCTCGACCACGGGGCGATCATGGACGGCGCCCGCCGGGCGATGCGCGCCACCTACCAGCGCGAGGTGGACGACCTCGAAGCCCACCTGGCCTTCCTCGCCTCGGTGGGCTCGGTGTCGCCTTACGTCGGCCTGTTCGGCACCGTGTGGGGGATCATGAACGCCTTCCGCGGCCTCTCCAACGTCGGCTCGGCCACCCTCGCCCACGTGGCGCCGGGCATCGCCGAGGCGCTGGTCGCCACCGCCATCGGCCTGTTCGCGGCGATCCCGGCGGTCGTCGCCTACAACCGCTTCGCCCACGACATCGACCGCATCGCGATCCGCTTCGAGAGCTTCACCGAAGAGTTCCTGAACATCCTCCAGCGCCAGCTGCGCTGATCGGGAGCGAAGCTGCAATGCGTCAACGTCGCCTGATGAACCAGATCAACGTCGTGCCTTACATCGACGTGATGCTGGTGCTCCTCGTCATCTTCATGGTCACCGCGCCGATGATCCAGTCCGGCTCGGTGAACCTGCCCAGCGTCGACAAGGTGCCCGCGCCGCCCACCGACGCGATGATCGTCACCGTCAAGCCCGAGGGTGAACTCACCCTCAGCCAGACCAGCCAGGCCCAGCCCCGCACCTACAACCGCCGCGACCTGATCGGCGCGGTGCAGGATGCCGTGTCGACCAACCCCGGCCAGCCGGTGGTGATCGCCGCCGACAAGAACGTGAAGTACGAGCTGGTCATGGATGTCCTCAACGATCTGCGCAACGCAGGCGTGAACAAGGTCGGTCTGCAGACGCAGGTCGGCAAAGCCAGCCGATGAGACCTTTGCTGTCCGGCAACGACCGGGGCAAGTGGTCGTCGGCTGCGCTGGCTGCGCTGGTTCACGTCCTGCTCGGCCTGTTCCTGTTCTATGGCGTGCGCTGGCAGAACCGCCTGCCCGACGCCGTCGAGGTGGAACTGGTGAGCGCGCCGCCCCCCGCCGCCCAGCCGGCACCGCCGCCGCCCCCGGCCCCACCCGCCGAAGCCCGCCCCGCGCCCCCGCCGCGCCCCGAGCCCGACGACGAGCCCGAGCCCGCCCCGCCGCCGCGCAAGCAGCCCGACATCGCCATCAAGGCGCCCGAGCCCAAGAAGCAGCCGCCCAAGCCGGTGAAGGAAATCGTCAAGCCCGAGCCCAAGAAGCCCGAACCCAAGCCTGAGCCCAGGAAGCCCGAACCCAAACCGGAACCCAGGAAGCCCGAACCCAGGCCCGAGCCGAAGAAACCCGAGCCCAAGCCGGAACCCAGGCCCGATCCGAAGGCCGAAGCCAAGGCCCGCGCCGAGCAGGCCCGCATCGACCAAGCCAAGGCCGACAAGGAAGCCAAGGCCTCCGCCGCCCGCGCCCGCGAGCTCGAAGACCGCCGGATGCGCGAGCTGATGGCCCACGACAGCGAGAACGCCAGCCAGTCCCGCCAGATCCAGGAAGAACTCGCCCGGGTCGCCGGCGCCAAGGCCAGCGCAGCCCGCAACAAGGCCATCGAAGCCTACATCGAGAAGATCCGCGCCAAGGTGAAGGGCAACATCGTGCTGCCGCCGGGCGTCAGCGGCGACCCCTTCGCCCTGTTCTACGTGGACCAGCTGCCCGACGGCTCGGTGATCGAGGTGCGCCTCAAGCGCTCCACCGGCAACGCCCAGCTCGACGGCGCCATCGAACGCGCCATCCAGAAATCGAGCCCGCTGCCCCGCCCCGACAAGCCGGAACTGTTCAACCGCACGCTGGAGCTGAAGTTCTACCCGCTCCGCGACTAAACCGAGAGCCCTCCGCCCATGACCTCACGCATCCTGACCCTCCTGCGCGGCGCCGTTCCGGCCTGCGCGCTGGTGCTGGCGTCCTCCCTGGCCCAGGCCCAGCTCGCCATCGAGATCACCGGCGCCGGCGCCAACCGCATGCCGGTGGCCGTCGCCAGCTTCGAGGGCGAGAACGCCCTGCCCCGCGCCGTCACCGACGTCGTCCGCGCCGACCTCGAACGCAGCGGCCTGTTCAAGCTGGTCGAACTCGGCCCCGGCCCCATCGGCGCCAACGGCCCGGTGGATTTCGGCCGCGTCCGCTCCCGCGGTGCCGACGCGCTGGCCGCCGGCACGGTCAGCCCCAACGGCGCCGGCCGCTTCCAGATCGAAGTGCGCCTGCACGACACCGCCAAGCAACTCGGCCTGGGCAGCCAGGCCATGGTGATGTCGCCCAACCAGTACCGCGCCACCGGCCACCGCATCGCCGACTTCATCTACGAGAAGCTCACCGGCGAACCCGGCGTGTTCTCCACCCGCATCGCCTACGTGCTCAAATCGGGCAGCCGCTACGAGCTGCAGATCGCCGACGCCGACGGCTCCAACGCCCAGACGGCCCTCGCCTCGAAGGAACCGATCATCTCCCCGGCCTGGTCGCCGGACGGCTCGCGCCTCGCCTACGTCTCCTTCGAAGCCAAGAAGCCGGTGGTGTACGTGCACAACCTCGCCACCGGCCAGCGCAACGTGGCCGCCAACTTCAAGGGCTCCAACTCCGCCCCGGCCTGGTCGCCGGACGGCCGCCGGCTGGCGGTGGTGCTCACCAAGGACGGCCAGTCGCAGATCTATTCGGTCAATGCCGACGGCTCCGGCGTGCAGCGCCTCGCCTCCTCCTCCGGCATCGACACCGAGCCCGCCTGGTCCCCCGACGGCATGATCTACTTCACCTCCGACCGGGGCGGCAGCCCGCAGATCTACCGCATCCCGGCCGGCGGCGGCGACGCCCAGCGGGTCACCTTCGAGGGCAGCTACAACGTCAGCCCGCGCCCCTCGCCCGACGGCAAGAGCCTCGTCTACGTCTCCCGCAACGGCGGCCGCTTCCAGGTCACGCTGCTGGATCTCGCATCCCGCCAGACGCAAATCCTCACCGACTCCGCCAAGGACGAATCCCCGAGCTTCGCCCCCAACGGCCGCATGGTGCTCTACGCCACCGAGATCGGCGGGCGTGGCGTGCTCGCCGCCGTCTCTGCCGACGGTCGTGTGAAGCAGCGTCTGTCGGTACAATCAGGCGACGTGCGCGAGCCCGCCTGGGGGCCCCAGCCCCGCAACTGATCCGCTCGCGCGAAACCCGACGCATCACCACGCATTTCATCCAGCCCCGGCACGGAATGCCCCACGGAGTCCACACCATGAAGTTCCAGCACCTCGCCCTGTCCATGATTGCCGCCGGCCTGCTGGCCGCCTGCAGTTCCGCCCCCAACCAGAACGGCCAGGGTGCCGCCGTCGAAGACCGCAGCAGCGGCGCCGCCAGCAGCGGCATCGACGGCAACCGCGTCACCACCGTCAACGCCGGCGACGGTGCCAACGGCGCCGCCTACCCCGAACTGCGCGACCCGAAGAACATCCTGTCCAAGCGCAGCGTGCTGTTCGACTACGACAGCTACGTCATCAAGGACCAATACCGTCCGCTGGTCGAAGCCCACGCCAAGTTCCTCGTCGCCCACCCCAAGGTCAAGATGATGATCCAGGGCAACACCGACGAACGCGGCAGCCGCGAGTACAACCTCGCCCTCGGCCAGAAGCGCGCCGACGCCGTCAAGAAGGCCCTCGGCCTGCTGGGCGTCTCCGAAGCCCAGCTCGAATCCGTCAGCCTCGGCGAAGAAAAGCCCAGCTGCACCGACGCCAGCGAAACCTGCTGGGCCGCCAACCGTCGCGGCGACATGCTCTACTCGGGTGAGTTCTGATGTCCCCGCGCCTTCTGCCCCGCCTGTTGGCCGGGCTCCTGGCCGGCCTGCTGGCCAGCCAGGCCCAGGCCGGCCTGTTTGACGACGAGGAAGCCCGGATGCGCATCAACCAGATGCGCACCGAGTTCTCCGCCCGCCTCGACAAGCTCGAAGCCGGCGCCCGCGCCCAGCTCGAGCTGGCCGACCAGATCGAACAACTGAAGGCCGAGATCGCCCGCCTGCGCGGCGAGAACGAAGTCCTCAGCAACGATCTGGCCAACGCCAACAAGCGGCAGAAGGACTTTTACGTCGACCTCGACAACCGCCTGCGCAAGGTCGAACCGCAAGCCGGCGCCGACACCCCGGCGCCCGCCGCGCCTCCCGCCGCCGCCGCCGACCCGGCCAACGAAAGCCGCGACTACGAAACCGCCCTCACCCAGCTGCGGGCCGGCAAGTTCCGCGAGGCGGCCACCGGCTTCGTCGCCTTCACCAAGGCCTACCCCAACAGCAGCTTCCAGCCCAACGCCCACTTCTGGGCCGCCAGCGCGCTCTACCAGCTGAAGGACAACACCGGCGCCGCCGAACACTACGCCAAGGTCGCCAGCCAGTGGCCGGACGACACCCGCGCGCCGGACGCCCTGCTTGGCCTCGCCAGCACCCAGCAAGCCCGCAACGACACCGCCGGGGCCACCAAGACCCTCGAACGGCTGGTCGCCAGATACCCAAGCAGCTCCGCGGCAACCATCGCCCGCCAGCGCCTCAAGAAGTAAGCCCGCCGCGCCCACCCGGGCGCGCGCCCCTTTATGACCACAGCCGCCCGCCCCGTCCCCCGCGCCGACACCCTGCGCATCACCGAGATCTTCCACTCGCTCCAGGGTGAAACCTCGCGCGCCGGCCTGCCGACGGTGTTCGTCCGCCTCACCGGCTGCCCGCTGCGCTGCAGCTGGTGCGACACCGAATACGCCTTCACCGGCGGCACCGCCCGCACCCTCGACGACATCCTCGCCGAAGTCGCCGGCTACCGCTGCCCGACCGTCTGCGTCACCGGCGGCGAACCCCTCGCCCAGAAGCACTGCCTGCCGCTGCTCACCGCCCTGTGCGACGCCGGCTACTCGGTGTCCCTCGAGACCAGCGGCGCCCTCGACATCGCCGGCGTCGACCCGCGCGTGTCGCGCATCGTCGACCTCAAGGCCCCCGGCTCCGGCGAAGTCGCCCGCAACCTGCTCACCAACATCCCGCTGCTCACCCTGCGCGACGAGGTCAAGCTGGTGCTCGCCAACGAGGCCGACTACGAGTGGGCCAAGGCCCGGATCGCCGAATACCGCCTCACCGAACGCTGCCCGGTGCTCCTCGCCCCCGTCCAGGGCCAGCTCAAACCGGCCGACCTCGCCGCCTGGATCCTCCGCGACCGGCTGCCGGTGCGGATGCAGGTGCAGCTGCACAAGATCATCTGGGGTAACGAACCCGGGCGGTAAGGGGCGCCCCGGGCCCGCCCCGGAAGCGATACATCCCCTTGCCGGATTCCGTTTTTTTGTATCGAATGAAAGCATGAGCACGCCCCGCGCCCTCGTCCTGCTGTCCGGCGGCCTCGACTCCGCCACCTGCCTCGCCATCGCCCGCGCCGAAGGCTTCGAGACCTACGCCCTGTCGGTCGAATACGGCCAGCGCCACGCCGCCGAACTCGCCGCCGCCCGCCGGGTGGCCGCCGCCCTCGGCGCCGTCGCCCACCGGGTCGCCCACGTGGATCTCGGCCAGTTCGGCGGCTCCGCCCTCACCGACCCCGCCCTCGCCGTCCCCACCGGCGGCCTCGGCGCCGGCATCCCGATCACCTACGTGCCGGCCCGCAACACCATCATGCTGTCCATCGCCCTGGCCTGGGCCGAAGTGCTGGGCGCCGACCACATCTACGTGGGCGTCAATGCCGTCGACTACTCCGGCTACCCAGACTGCCGCCCCGCCTTCATCGACGCCTTCGAGAAGATGGCCAACCTCGCCACCAAGGCCGGCGTCGAAGGCCACCGCCTGGCCATCCACGCCCCGCTGATCGACCTCTCCAAGGCCGACATCGTCCGCCGCGGCACCGCGCTTGGCGTCGACTACAGCCTCACCGTGTCGTGCTATCAGGCCGACGACGCCGGCCGCGCCTGCGGCCTGTGCGACGCCTGCCGGCTGCGCAAGGCCGGCTTCGAAGCCGCCGGCCTGCCCGACCCCACGCCTTACGCCTGAGCCCACCATGGACGCCGCCAGCCAGCCCCTCTCCCTCGCCGCCATCGCCTGGGCCGCCGGCGGGATCGGCGCGGTGTTCGGGCTGGCCGCCCAGCGCAGCAACTTCTGCACCATGGGCGCCATCGCCGACATCCTCCTGATGGGCGACTGGACCCGCCTGCGCATGTGGGCGCTGGCCGTGGCGGTCGCCATCGCCGGCACCGCCGCCCTGCAGGTGGCCGGGCTGGTGGACGTGCACAACTCGATCTACACCGGCAGCCGCCTGCCCTGGCTGTCGCACCTCGTCGGCGGCGTCCTGTTCGGCGTCGGCATGACCCTCGCCTCCGGCTGCGGCGCCAAAACCCTCGTGCGGCTGGGCGGCGGCAACCTCAAGGCGCTGGTGGTCTTCGTCTTCCTCGGTCTCTCCGCCGCCATGACCCTGCGCGGGCTCTTCGGCGGCTGGCGTGTCGACTGGCTCGACCCGGTCGCCCTGCAGCTGCCCACCGCCCAGGATCTGCCCACCCTGCTCGCCGCCCGCTTCCAGCTCGACAGCCGCAGCGCCTGGCTCGCCTGCGCCGCCGTGGGCGCCGGCAGCCTCGCCCTGTTCGCCCTGTCGAACCGCGACAACTGGCGGCCCGCCCCGCTGCTGGGCAGCCTCGCCATCGGCGCCTGCATCGTCGCCGGCTGGTATCTCAGCGGCCACCTGGCGTGGCTCGCCGAAGACCCGGAAACCCTCGCCCCGGCCTTCCTCGCCACCAACAGCGGGCGCATGGAATCCCTCAGCTTCGTCGCCCCCTACGCCTACAGCCTCGACCTGCTGATGCTGTGGACCGACAAGACCCGCATCGTCACCATCGGCATCGCCACCACCGTCGGCGTCGTCGCCGGCGCGCTGCTGGGGGCCGTCAGCACCCGCAGCTTCCGCGTCGAAGGCTTCCGCGACACCCCGGATCTCGTCCGCCACATCGCCGGCGCCATCCTGATGGGCTTCGGCGGCGTCACCGCGCTGGGCTGCACCGTCGGCCAGGGCCTCTCCGGGCTGTCCACCTTTTCGGTCGGCGCCATCCTCACCGTGGCGGCCATCGTCGCCGGCGCAGCGGCGTCGATAAAGATTCAACTACGAAACAGTTGACGGATTCCAGGGAAGGGCTATAATGCGCGTCTCTTCCGGGGGGTCGGTAGCTCAGTCGGTAGAGCAGCGGACTTTTAATCCGTTGGTCGCGAGTTCGAGTCTCGCCCGACCCACCAGTTGATAGGTGGGGCTATTAAACCGGCTCCCGCAAGAATGGGTTGTTAGCTCAGTTGGTAGAGCAGCGGACTCTTAATCCGTAGGTCGAGTGTTCGAGTCACTCACAACCCACCAGACATTCAAAGAAGGCCAATCCTCCGGGGTTGGCCTTCTTGCTTTCTGCGCCGCCCCCGTCGCGCGTCCGGCTGTACCTCCCCCGGGCGACGGGCTAGTATCCGTGGCAACACCGCTACGATCGTTCAAGATGACTTCAACCTGGCTCGTTCGCGCCGACAGTGGAGGGCGCCTGGCCTCCGAGTTCAAGGCAAAGGGAGTGGCTGCAATCGGCTTCATCGAGGCTGACAACACCCTGGCGCTCAAAACGCGCGACGCGTTCTTCAAACGGATGCAGGACGTCTACCCCCAGGATTCGAGAGCCAAGCAGGCGAATGCGGCGGGGCAGATGTTCCGCTTCGTGCAGGAAATGCGGGTGGGCGACCGGCTTGTCACCTACGACAACGCCCGCCGCAGCTACCTCATCGGGCGCGTTGCCAGCGACGCCGCTTACAACCCGGCGCTCTTCGACGGCGAGTTCCGGACATTCCGGAAGGTGGAATGGCTGAACGAGGTGTCCCGCGACACGCTTTCCGTCACCGCGCGCAACTCCCTCGGCTCGGTCCTGACCCTCTTCAAGGTGCCCGCCGACACTGTGGCCGAAATGGAAGCCCGGATGAGCGGCACCACCCCGCCGCCCAGCGCCGAATCGCCCGAGAGCGAAGGAGAGCGCCTGGACGAGGAGGATCTGCTGCAGGATCTGCAGGCCCGCTCGCACGAGTTCATCAAGGACCGGATCAGCCGGCTCGACTGGGCGCAGATGCAGCACCTCGTCGCCGGCCTGCTGCGGGCCATGGGCTACAAGACCCGGGTCTCCCCGTCCGGCCCCGACCGCGGCAAGGACATCGTCGCCTCGCCCGACGGTTTCGGTTTCGAGCAGCCCCGCATCGTCGTCGAGGTCAAGCACCGCAGCGAGCAGATGGGCAGCCAGGCGGTGCGCAGCTTCCTCGCCGTGCTCCGGCCGCCGGGCGACAAGGGGCTGTACGTCAGCACCGGCGGCTTCAGTCGGGACGCCTACTACGAGGCCGAGCGCGCCGCCTGCCCCATTACCCTGATGAACCTGGACGACCTGGTCGAAGCCATCCTCGAACACTACGAGAACATGGACCTCGACACCCGCGTCCTGCTTCCACTCCGCCGCATCTACTGGCCCGCCTGACCCCGCCGGACAGCCGGCGAGATCGGGGCTCGAACCCACGCCGGGCGCAAGCCCGCCCCCCCGAAATCTCAACAACCCAGGCCGCCTTCGGGTGGCCTGGGTTTCTTTGCGCGGGCGCTTGCCATGGCGCCTCGCCGCCTGCCCAAAAAACCCGTTACACCCCTTGGACGACCCAGGCTCAGGTTGTATCATTTCCCAAAACCCAATTTGTCCAGGACAAATATGAACAAGATGCCAAGTATCGCCATCGTCGGCGCTGGAATTGCCGGTTTGTCCTGCGCAACGCAACTTCAGGCGGCGGGCTTCGCGCTCACCGTGATCGACAAGAGCCGTGGCCCGGGCGGGCGGATGAGCACCCGCCGCGGCGACGGCTGGCAGTGCGACCACGGCGCCCAGTACTTCACCGCCCGCGACCCGGCCTTCCGGGCCGAAGTGGCCCGCTGGCAGCGCGCCGGGGTGGCCGACCTGTGGCCGGCGCGCATCGCCGTGCTGGGCGGCGACCGCGGGCACGGGCAGGACATCCCGCCCGACCGCTTCGTCGGCGTGCCGCGGATGACCGCCCCGGCCCGCCTGCTCGCCGACGGCCTGCCCCTCGCCCTGTCGACCACCGTCACCGAACTCCGCCCCAGCCCCGACGGCTGGTGGCTGGTGTCGGCAGAGCACGGCCTGCACCCCACCCGCTTCGACGGCGTGCTGCTGGCCGTGCCCGCCCCCCAGGCCGTCCCCCT
>NZ_JAYRMI010000043.1:0-32019 GCF_041904905.1 Zoogloea sp.
GGGTCGCGCCCGGCGGTGGGGATTGCGTCGGCGCAGGCCGGGGCGGCGAGGTGGATGAAGGCGCGGTCGTCGTTGCCCAGGCGGGCGTCGAGGCCGGCCAGCGCGCGGCGCAGGCCGTCGGCGTCCAGCGGGGTGGCCGGGGCCTGCTGGATGTTGGCGTCGGGCACGCCCATCAGGCGGGCGATGGCGGCGGCGTCGCCGTCGGTGCGCTGGCTGTCGAGGCCGAGCAGCAGGGCGTGGTTGGAGGCGCGCGGGGTGCTGCGGGGGACGAGGCGGGTTTCGTCGCTGCCCGCCCGGCTTGGGGCGCTCTCGGCGACGGCCGGCGCCGGGGTGTCGATGAGCAGGCTGTGGCGGGGCAGCCAGCCGCTGCGGCCCCCGTCGGCCTCGACCCGATACCAGTCCCGGCGTTCGTCCACCACCCGCACCGTGGCGAGGCGATGGACGGTGCTCACGACCGGCGCGTAGGGGCTGGGGTCGGTGCGGAGCTTCTCGTGGGCGGTGAGGGTGGCGGTGTCGGCGGCGAGGGCGGTCGTCGCGGCCAGCCACAGGGTGAGGAGGATCGCGGGCGTGCTGGAGCGCATGGGGGCGGGCCGGTGGTGGTGAGCTGCCGGAGAGCTTACGGCAGCGGGTGCCGGCTTGGCAAAACGGGCGGCGGCGGGGGGCGCCTTGTCGGCCTCTCGTTGAAATCGGATAACTCCGGCACAATGCGCCCCTGCGCCGGGTGTGCCGGCGTTTCTGGTTCCATTGCCGATGCCCTACGAATTCCTCGTCGGCCTGCGCTATACCCGCTCCAAGCGGCGGGCGCAGGGCCGCAACCGGTTCATCTCCTTCATCTCGCTGGTCTCGATGCTGGGCATCGCCCTGGGCGTGGCGGCGCTGATCGTCGTGCTGTCGGTGATGAACGGCTTTCAGCGCGAGCTGCGCACCCGCATCCTGGGCGTGGCGTCCCACGTTCAGGTGAGCGGCTACGACGGCGAGCTTGCCAACTGGCAGCGGGTGGCCGACGAGGCGGCCAAGCACCCCCGGGTGCGGGCGGTGGCGCCCTTCGTGCAGGCCCAGGGCATGCTGTCCTTCGACCAGACGGTGCGCGGCACGCTGATCCGCGGCATCCTGCCCGACGCCGAGGACAAGGTGGCCGACTTTGCCCGGCACATGCGCTTCGGCCAGCTCGACGACCTGCGCGCCGGCGAGTTCGGCATCGTGCTGGGGGCGGATCTGGCCCGGGCGCTGCGGGTCTCCACCGGCGACAAGGTGACGCTGATCGCGCCCCAGGGGCTGGTGACGCCGGCGGCGATCCTGCCGCGGCTCAAGCAGTTCAAGGTGGTGGGCATCTTTGAGGTGGGGATGTACGAATACGACTCCAGCCTGGCGCTGGTGCATCTGCAGGATGCCCAGACGCTGTACCGGATGGAAGACCGGGTGAGCGGGGTGCGCCTCAAGCTGGACGACCTCTTCGAGGCGCCGCGGGTGGCGCGGGAGCTGCCCCGGCTCCTGGAGGCCGACACGATGGTGTCGGACTGGACGCGCAGCCACGCCAATTTCTTCCGGGCGGTGCAGATCGAGAAGAACGTGATGTTCATCATCCTGCTGCTGATCGTCGCGGTGGCGGCCTTCAACATCGTGTCGACGCTGGTGATGGCGGTGCAGGACAAGCAGGCCGACATCGCGATTCTGCGCACCCTGGGGGCGAGCCCGGGTTCGATCATGGGCATCTTCGTGATCCAGGGGGCGCTGATCGGCTTCATCGGGCTGGGCATTGGCGTGGCGGGCGGCGTGGCGCTGGCCCTCAACATCGATGTGGTGGTGCCGGCCATCGAGCGCCTGTTCGGGGTGCAGTTTCTGGCCAAGGACGTCTATTACATCTCCGACCTGCCGTCCGAGCTGTTGTGGTCCGACGTGATCGCGATCACCACGGTGTCCTTCGTGCTGACCCTCGTGGCGACGCTCTACCCGAGCTGGCGGGCGTCGCGTCTCAACCCGGCGGAGGCCCTGCGCTATGAGTGATGCCGTGATCGAATGCCGCGGGCTGTCCAAGTCCTTCCGCGAAGGGGCGGATGCGGTGGAGGTGCTGCGCGGCGTGACCATGTCGGTGGCGCCCGGCGAGCGGGTGGCGGTGGTCGGCTCGTCCGGCTCCGGCAAGAGCACGCTGCTGCATCTGCTGGGCGGGCTGGATGTGCCGTCGGCGGGCGAGGTGAAGCTGCTGGGGCGGGATTTTTCGACGATCTCGGACGCCGAGCGGGGCCGCCTGCGCAACGAGTCGCTGGGCTTCATCTACCAGTTTCACCACCTGCTGGCCGAGTTTTCTGCCGTCGAGAACGTGGCGATGCCGCTCTTCGTGCGGCGCCTGCCGAAGGACGAAGCCCTGGCCCGGGCCGCCGAAACCCTCAAGGCGGTGGGGCTGGGCCATCGGCTGGATCACACGCCGGGCGAGCTTTCCGGCGGCGAACGTCAGCGGGCGGCCATCGCCCGGGCGCTGGTCACCCGGCCGGCCTGCGTGCTGGCGGACGAGCCCACCGGCAACCTGGATCGCCAGACCGCCGAGAAGGTCTTCGCGCTGATGCTGGAGCTGGCCGAACAGCAGGGCACCGGTTTCGTGATCGTCACCCACGATCCGCAGCTGGCGGCGCGGGCCAGCCGGGTGCTGCGTCTTCAGGACGGCCTGCTGGAGAACGGGGCCTGACCCTGTATCTCCATACCGTTTGGGCGCCTGGCGCTGCCCGAACTGGGCAGCGTGTCGGTTGATGGATAGTCCTTCCGATAGCAGGGTTTCTCAAGTTTAAGGGCGGCGGTGTCGATAAACGCGCACCCGGGCCTGCGATGGGGCCGGGGTATCACATCGGAGACACCATGAACGCCCTGTTTTCCCCCGCGGTTGCGCTGCTCAACCGCCTGCGCTACCCGAAGAAATTCATGCTCCTCGGGTTGATCTCGCTGCTCGTAATCGGATCGTTGCTGGTCCAGCTTGCGCTGTCGCTCCGGGAGAGCATCGATTTCGCGGAGAAGGAGCTGGAGGCGCTGGGGCACGTTCCCCGGCTGCTCAAGGTGATCCAGACCGGTCAGCAGCACCGCGGTTTGTCCTCCGGCTTGCTCAACGGCAACGAGGAGATGCGCGCGCCGCTGCAGAAGAAGACCGCCGATGTGGCCGTCGCCTTCAAGGCGGCCGACGAGGCCCTGTCCGGCGCGCGGTCGAGTTCGGCCGTCAAGCGCTGGCAGGAGGTGCGCAAGGATTGGGCCGCGCTGGAATCCACCGGCCTGCAGATGAAGCCGCGGGACAACCTGCTCGCCCACACCGCGATGATCCGCAAGGCCGTGCTCACCCTTCACGATCTGGGCGACGACGGCAATCTGACCCTCGACCCTTCGGCCGATTCCTACTACCTCATCGACAACCTGATCCGTCGGGTGCCGGACGTGTCGGAGCGGCTGGGCCGCCTGCGGGCGATGGGGACCGGCGTGCTCGCCGCCAAGGCGATGGACGACCAGCGCCGCTTCGACATCAGCACCCAGCTGGGCGAGCTGAACATGGCGCTGGCCGACTTCAACGAGAACCTCGATCGCGCCGCGGTGGCCAACCCGGCGGTGCGCGGTTCGCTGGAGCGGCTTGGCAAGGAGTTCAACGGGCTCTCCGGGCAGGTGGTCGAGGCGCTCCAGGAGCGCATCCTGAAGGGCGACTTCGAGATGGCGCCCAAGGCCTACTTCGATCTGGTCACCCGCGCCATCGACATGACCTTCGCCCAGACCTACGACGAGCTCATCCCGGCGGTCGATGGCCTGCTGAAGGCGCGTATCGCCGGGCATCGCCAGGCGTTCCACGTCAACGTCGTCATCTCCGGCACGGCCCTGCTGCTGCTGCTCTACCTGTCGGCCGGCTTCTACGTGGCGGTGATGCAGTCCGTTGCCGAACTCAAGACCGGCGCCCAGGCGCTCGCCGACTGCGATCTGCGCACGCGCATCGCGTTCTCGGCCAAGGATGAGCTGCACGAGGTGGCGGACCAGTTCAACGAGATGACCCAGGCGGTCGCGCTGGTGATCGGCAAGGTCCAGAGCGGCGCCAACGACGTGGCCCGGGCCGCGGAGAACCTCGCCGCCTCGGCCTCGCTGGTGTCGTCGGGCTCCGAGCAGCAGAGCGCCGCCGCATCCAGCATGGCCGCGGCGGTGGAGGAGATGACGGTGGGCATCGAGGAGATCGCCAGCAGCGCGTCGGAGGCAGAGGGCATCTCGTCCTCCTCGGGCCGGCTGTCGTCCGACGGGGGGGGCGGTGGTGGCGCGCACCGTCACCGAGATGGAGCGCATCGCCAGCTCGGTGCGCGACTCCGCCACGGTGATCCAGCAGCTCGGCGACCAATCCACCCAGATCTCGACCATCGTCAACTCGATCAAGGAGATCGCCGACCAGACCAACCTGCTGGCTCTCAACGCGGCCATCGAGGCGGCCCGGGCCGGCGAGAGCGGCCGCGGATTTGCGGTGGTGGCCGACGAGGTGCGCAAGCTGGCGGAGCGCACCACCAAGGCCACTGGCGAGATCACCGGCATGGTGGTGTCGATCCAGAACGGCACCGAAAAGGCCGTGACCACCATGCAGGAGGGGGTGACCCGGGTGCAGGATGGGGTCGTGCTGGCCAGTCAGGCAGGCAACGCGATGGGCCAGATCCACGCCGGCGCGAGCCAGGTGGTCAATGCCGTGGCCGACATCTCCGCGGCCCTGCGGGAGCAGGGGGCGGCGAGCACCGAGATCGCCCGCAACGTGGAGCGCATCGCCCAGATGGCCGAGCAGAACAGCGCGGCGGTGCGGGATACCGCCGGCACCGCCCAGCGCCTGGAAGGGCTGGCCCAGCAGCTGCGGGCGGAGGTGGCCCACTTCCGGATCTGAACCCCGGCCCGAAATTGAAACGCCCCGGTGCGCAGTGCGCGTGCCGGGGCGTTTTGCGTGGACGGGCGCCGGGCTATTCGGGGAGCAGGGCCGCTTCGAGTTCCTGCCGGCCCAGCGGCGAGGCCATCGCGATGACGTACTGCCCCGGGGCCAGCATGAAATCCTTGGTGGGGTTGAAGACCAGCTCGTCGCCCTTGCGCACGGCCAGCAGCACGTAGTTGGGGCTGCGCAGGCGCAGGGTGTCGAGGGCGCGGGGCTCGAAGTGGTCCGGCACGCGGACTTCCTCGAGGCGCAGCTTGAGTTCGGAGCGGAGCATCTCGTCGAGGAAGGACACCACGTGGGGCCGGATCATGCTGGAGGCGATGCGCATGCCGCCGGTGAAGTCGGGCGAGATCACGCTGTCGGCGCCGGCCTTGCGGAGCTTCTCGGCGTTGCGCACCTCGTGGCAGCGGGCCACGATGCGGATGTTGGGGTTGAGCTGCTTGGCGGTGAACACGATCATCAGGTTGCGGCTGTCGTCGCCGGTGACGGCGAACACGCCCTGGGCGTCCATGATGCCGGCCGACAGCAGCAGGTCGTCGTCGCTCGCGTCGCCCCCCAGGTAGACCAGCCCCGGCAGGCGCTCCCGCTGGGCCTCCATCGCCGCCTCGTCCGCGTCGATGGCCACGAAATGGCGGTGGGTGGTGGTGAGTTCGTTCGCCACGTTGCGGCCGACCCGGCCGAAGCCGCAGATGATGTAGTGGCTGTGGAGCTTGCGAATCTGCTTTTCCATGCGTCGTCTCCGCAGGGTGTAATCGAGGTCGCTTTCCAGGAAGAAAACGGTCAGGCTGGTGAAGAGGAAGGTGACCGCGCCAAAGCCGGCCAGGGCGATCAGGCCGGCGAACAGGCGCTCGGCGAAGCCGTCGATGTGCACGATCTCGCCGTAGCCCACGGTGGTGACGGTGATGATCGTCATGTAGAAGGCGTCGGACAGGTTCGCCTGCTCGCCGCCCGCCAGATAGAAGCCGGCCGTGCCGACGCCGATCAGCGCCACCAGGAAGCCCGCGGCAAAGTAGATCCGCAGCAGGATGCGCGGCAACTGGCTGCCGCGCCGTCCGGCCGGGGCGGCGACGGCCTTCCGGCGATGACGCAGGTGCAGCAGGCGGCGGATCAGGGCAATGAGATAGGCGATCTTCAAGACGGGCCGTTCCGGCGTTTGCGCCATTGGTGGATGAGATGGGTGCGCCAGGCGAGGCGGGTGAGCATGTACCCGGCCATCGACAGCCCCGCGGCCAGCGCGATCAAGCCCGCGACGAGCGGCCGGCCGAGCCCGGCCATCCAGCCGGCCAGGGCCAGCAGCCAGTGGCCTACGCCGTCTGCGCCCAATTCGGGCGGGGCGGCGAACTGACCGGCGCCGGGGCCAAGCATCCACTCGCCGATGGCAAAGGCCGCCACGTACAGGGGCACGATGGTGAAGGGGTTGGTGTAGAGCGTGGTGAACAGCGCCAGCGGCAGATTGACGCGGAACAGCACGCAGCACAGGGCCGCGCCCAGCATCTGGAACGGCCCCGGGATGAGGCCGCAGAACAGCCCGACGGCAACGGCCCCGGCCGCCGAGTGGCGGTTGAGGTGCCACAGGCGGGGGTGGAACAGGGTCGACCCGAAGGGCGCGAGCCAGCGGTTGGCGGCGAGCGCTTCGTGATCCGGCAGGTAGCGCTTGAGCAGTCGTCGCATGTCAGTGCGGGTATCGGGTTCCGACGATACCCTCGTCTCCGCCATGGATTCTAACCGAGTCGCCGGAACTTGACGCCAGCCGCACGACGGCGCCGTTTTCGGCTAGATTGCCGGGCATGGTGACGATCGTCATGGCATTTGCAGTCGGCATTCTGGCCGGACAGCTGGCAAGCGCGCTGCCGTCTCCGGCCGGCATCGCCGCCGGGCTGGGGTTGGGGGTGGCAGCGGGCCTGCTGGGGTGGCGCCTGCCGGTTGGGCGGATGGCCCGCGGGCTGCTGCTGGCGCTGGCCGGTGCCGCCATCGGCTGGAGCTACGCCGGCTGGCGGGCCGAACTGCGCCTTGCCGATGCGCTGCCGGCCGAGCAGGAGGGCCGCGACGTGCTCATGACCGGGGTGGTGGCCAGCCTGCCCCAGGACTTCGAGCGGGGCCTGCGCTTCGTGTTTGAGGTGGAGAACAGCGCCGGGCCCGTGCCGCGACGGATCTCCCTGGCCTGGTACGCGGGTTATCGGGACGAGGAATTGCACAGCCTGCCGGCGATCCGCGTGGGCGAGCGCTGGCAGTTGCTGGTGCGCCTCAAGCGGCCCCACGGTAACGTCAATCCCCACGGCTTCGACTACGAGGGCTGGTTGCTCCAGCAGGGCATCCGCGCCACCGGCTACGTGCGCCCGGCAGAGGCCAACCGTCGGCTGGACGCCTTCGTGCCGGGCCTGATGAACGGCGTCGAGCGCCTGCGCGAGGGCGTCCGGGCGCGCTTTCGGGCGGCGCTGCCGGACGCGCCCTACGCCGGGGTGCTGGTGGCGCTGGCGGTGGGCGACCAGCGCGCGATTGCCCCGGAGCTGTGGCGGGTGTTTGCGGCCAGCGGCATCTCCCATCTGGTGGCGATCAGCGGGCTGCACGTGACGATGGTGGCGGCGCTGTTCGCGGCGGGCGTGGGCGGAATCTGGCGGCGCACCCCGGCGCTGGCGCTGCGCTGGCCGGCCCAGCAGGCGGCGGTGACGGCAGGCTTCGTCGTGGCCCTGGGCTACTGCCTGCTCGCCGGCTGGGGCGTGCCGGCCCAGCGCACGCTCTACATGCTTGGCTGCGTGGCGCTGGCCATCGGCCTGCGGCGGGAGACGGCGCCCGCCCGGGTGCTGGCGGTGGCCTTGGGGGTGGTGCTGGTGGCCGACCCATGGGCGGTGCTGGCGGCGGGCTTCTGGCTGTCGTTCGGGGCGGTGGGGCTGCTGTTTCTGGTGAGCAGCGGGCGGCTGGGGCGGGAGGGGCGCATGCTGGGCGCCGTGCGCGCCCAGTGGGCGATCACCCTGGGGCTTTTGCCGGCGCTGCTGCTGCTGTTCCAGCAGTTCTCGGTGGTGTCGCCGCTGGCCAACGCCATCGCGATTCCGGCGGTGAGCTTCGTCGTCACGCCCCTGGCGTTGTTGTATGCCGTGTTCCCCCTGCAGATGTTTGCCGATCTGGCCCACGCCGCCTTTACCGCCACCATGCTGCCGGTGCGCTGGTTGGCGGCGCTGCCCTGGGCGGCCTGGCAGCAGGCGGCGCCGCCACCCGCGCTGGCGGTGCTGGCCGGCCTGGGCTGCCTGTGGGCGCTGCTGCCCCGCGGCACGCCGTCCCGCTGGGTGGGCTTGCTGCCGCTGGTGCCGCTGCTGCTGTGGTCGCCGGCCCGCCCGGCGCCGGGCGAGGCCAGGGTGGCGGTGCTGGATGTGGGCCAGGGGCTGGCGGTGCACGTGCAGACGGCCGGGCACGACTTGCTCTTCGACACCGGCCCGGCCTTTTCGGCCGACGCCAACAGCGGCGAGCGCATTCTGCTGCCCTATCTGCGGGCGATGGGGGTGCGGCGGCTCGACACCCTGGTTGTCACCCACCAGGACAACGATCACGCTGGCGGCGCCGAGGCGGTGCTCACCGGCCTGCCGGTGGACGAGGTGCGCAGCTCGCTGCCGCCCAACCACCCGGCGCGGGTGATCGCCGGCCCGCGGGATGTGCCCTGCGCCGCCGGTCAGCGCTGGGACTGGGACGGCGTGCGCTTCACGCTGCTCCACCCGGCCGAGGCGAGCGACGCGGCGCCGCGGAAGACCAACGACATCGCCTGCGTGCTGCGGATTGAGGCCGGCGGCCGGCGCCTGCTGCTCACGTCCGACATCGAGGCGGTGTCCGAGGCGGCGCTGATCGCCCGCGATGCCGACGCCCTCGCCAGCGACGTGGTGGTGGTGCCCCATCACGGCAGCCGCACGTCCTCCACCGCGGCCTTCGTGGCGGCGACCCGGCCGCGCTGGGCGATCTTTCCGGTGGGCTACCTCAACCGCTTCCGCCACCCCAACGGCGAGGTGTGGGCGCGGTGGTCGGCGGCCGGGGCCGGCCTGCTGCGCACCGACGCCGGCGGGGCGATCCTGTTCACCCTGGGCGCGGCCGAGGTGCAGCCCGCCACCGCTCGCGACCGGGCGCCGCGCTACTGGCACGGGCGCTGAAACCGGCCCGCCGCCGGCTGGTGCTATGCTTGGCGCTCCCCCACCCGCATCGACGAACATGAGCCTCCTCGCCGCCCTCCGCAAGCTTTTCGGTGCCTCGCCCGCGCCGGTCGAACCGACCGCCGCGCCCCCCGCGCCGGCGCCGTCAGCGTTCGAGCCGCGCCGGCACAGCGTGCAGTGCATCGGCCCCCACGGCTTTCACCGGATGGCCTACACCGAATGGGGCGACCCGGCCAATCCCCGGGTGCTGGTCTGCGTGCATGGCCTGACCCGCAACGGGCGGGATTTCGACGACCTGGCCCGGGCAATGGCGCCCCATTACCGGGTGGTCTGCCCCGACGTGGTGGGGCGCGGCCAGAGCGGCTGGCTGGCGGTGAAGGACGACTACCAGCTGCCGACCTACGTGGCCGACATGGTCACCTTGATCGCCCGCCTGAACGCGGAGACGGTGCATTGGGTGGGCACCTCGATGGGCGGGCTGATCGGGATGCTCATCGCGAGCATGCCCGACAACCCCATCCGCCGGCTGGTGCTCAACGACGTGGGCCCGGTCATCACCGTCGCCTCGTTGCGGCGCATCGGCCAGTACGTGGGGATGGCGCCGGAGTTTCCCTGCTTCGAGGCGGCCGAAGCCTACATCCGCGAGGTGAGCGCGCCCTTCGGTCGCCTCTCGGACGCCCAGTGGCGGCACCTTACCGAAACCTCCGTGAAACAGGTGGAGGGCGGCTGGGCGATGCGCTACGACCCGGGTATCGGCGAGCCCTTCCGCAAGATGCCGCTGCTGGTGGATGTGGACCTGTGGCCGGTGTACGACGCCATCGCCTGTCCGACCCTGGTGGTGCGAGGGGCGGAATCGGATCTGCTGCTGGCCGACACCGCGCGTCAGATGGGCGAGCGCGGGCCGCGGGCGAGCCTCTTCGAGGTGCCCGACACCGGCCACGCCCCCACCCTGATGAGCCCGGCGCAGATCGCCCCGGTGCGCGATTTTCTGCTCGCGGGGCGCGGATGAGCGCCAACTGGCTGTCGGCCTTCAGCCTGCCCGACTGGTTCGCGCTGGGCTGGTTCCTGCTGTGCTGGGCGGGCTACGGGTGGGTGGTGGAGCATGGCCGGATGGGGAGTAGCCGCGGCCTGCTGGCGGCGAGCCACCACTTCCGGCTGGAGTGGGGCCGGCAACTGCTGCGGCGCGAGGTGCGGGTGGCCGATGCGGCGCTGATCGGCAACCTGATGCAGAGCGTGTCGTTCTACGCCAACACCACCATCTACGTGATCGCCGGCCTGCTGGCCCTGCTTGGCACCATGGACAAGCTCATCGACGCGGCGGCCGACCTGCCCTTCGCCCGCCACGTGTCGCGGGAGGTGTGGGAGGTGAAGCTGCTGCTCCTGCTGATGATCTTCGTGGTGGCTTACTTCAAGTTCACCTGGTCGCTGCGCCAGTTCAACATGCTGTCGATCCTGATCGGCGCGGCGCCGCCGCCGGGGCAGGGCAACGAGGACTTCGCCCAGCGCTTCGCGAAGATCAACTCGCTCTCCGGCGACGAGTTCAACCGGGGCATCCGGGCCTATTACTTCGGGCTGGCGGCGGTGTCGTGGTTCGTGCAGCCGTGGCTGTTCTTCGTCACCACCACGCTGATCGTGGCGGTGCTGTACCGGCGGGATTTCCGGTCGCAGACGCTGGACGCGATGCGCATCTGAAAAGCAGCACTGCCCGTAGCGGGCTGTGCTGTCATTGGGGCTTCGACGATTTACGCGTCGCCGTCCTGCTCCAGCTTCACCGCCGCCGAGTTGATGCAGTAGCGCAGCCCGGTGGGGGCGGGGCCGTCCTCGAAGACGTGGCCCAGGTGGGCGCCGCAGTCGTGGCACAGCACCTCGGTGCGGAGCATGAAGTGGCTGCGGTCTTCGGCTTCCTCGACGTTCTCGGGGGCGGCGGGGGCGTAGAAGCTGGGCCAGCCGCAGCCCGAGTCGAACTTGTGCTCGGACGAGAAGAGGTCGGCGCCGCAGCACACACAGCGGTACTGACCGGGCTCGTGGCAATCCCAGTAGCGGCCGGTGAAGGCCCGCTCGGTGCCCTTCTTGCGGGTGACCTGGTATTCCTCGGGGCTCAGTTGGGCGCGCCATTCGGCGTCGGTCTTTTCGATCTTTCGGCTCATGGCAGTCTCTCGGGTGGGGAAAAGAAAACGGGCCGGTTGAAGCCGGCCCGCCGATGCTCAGTGCAGGTGCTTGGGCATTTGCTCCGCCTGCTCTTCGGGCAGCTCGGCGTGCACCGCCTCGCCCTCGGGCGAGGGGTACATGGGCGCGCCGCAGTCGTCGCAGTACTCCATCGGGAACTCGTTGTCGAGCACCTGGATGTCGGCGATGCCGCAGCTGCGCAGGGTCGATTCGATCTCGGCGAGGGTCTCGCTGTTCTCGTCTTCGGCGCCCAGGAGCGGCCACACCACGCCGTGCACCACGTCGTTGCCGCCGCGGCGGGTGAAGCCGATGCGGAACTCCTCCACCTGCCGCTCGAAGAACGGGGCGACCACCGCCCGCAGGCCGGCGGCCGGGGTGTCGAGGGTGGTGGACAGGAAGGCCACCGAAGCCTGGATCGAGTACGGGCGGGAAGCCTTGTCGGCCTCGCGGCTGGCGGCGAAATAGGCGTTGGGCAGCACCACCTCGAAGGCGCAGCCGGTGAGCAGCGGGGCGATGCAGGCGCCGCCCTGGGCCCGCCATTGGTCGAGGGCCTGCTCGCGGGTGCAGTCTTCTTCCTGCCAGCGGAAGATCGGCGCGCCCTTGGGCACCACGACCGCGCCCAGCAGGTAGCGGTTGTCGGAGAGGAACTGGGCCGTCTCGGGCAGGTTGTCGGTCTTGATGTGCAGGTCGGTGTCGGTGCCGGCGGCCTTGCCCAGGTGGGTGGCGAAGTCGGCGGTGGCGCAGTAACCCTGGGGCAGCTGATCCGGGCTGAACAGGAAATCGGCCAGCCCCAGCTTCACGTCCTTGGCCAGGATGTGGGCCTTGAGGTGCACCCGCAGGTTGGCCATCACCGCGGCCGCGATGGGCGTGGCGGGGATGCGGTAGCGGCTCCAGGCCATCACCGGGCAGGCGATGAGCAGCACGTCGTGCTGGTCGTCGGACTTGAGCGCGCCCTCGGCCCGGGATTCGATCATGTCGGCCAGCTCGTCGTAGGCGTGGGCGCTGGCGGTGGAGAGGTGATCCAGCGCGGTGTTGAGGGCGTCCTCGTCTTCGGCGCGGAGCAGGGCGTCCACGGCGCCGGCGAGGCGCTGGTCCCAGAAGTGGTCTTCGGCACGGCTGCTGGATTCGGCCAGGCCGTTGGCGAGCCACAGGAGTTGTTCGGCATCCCGCGGCAGTCCGCCGCGGCGACCGAGTCGGTTACGTTTCATCGGGCTCTCCTTGTTGATTCACGGGTTTGACCGCACCGCGGGCGCCACGATCCCGCCGCCGTGGGGCGGCCGGCGACGCCGCGCGGGGGCTTCCTTCAGTAGGACTGCGGGTCGAGTCTGACTTCCTGCAGGATGATGGTGGAGATTTCTTCGATGGACTTGGCGGTGGAGTCGAGCCACTTGATGCCTTCGCGCTTCATCATGCGCTGGGCCGATTCGATCTCGTGCAGGCAGTTCTCGAGGGACGCGTAGCGGCTGTTGGGCCGGCGTTCCTGGCGGATCTGCGACAGGCGGTTGGGGCCGATGGTGAGGCCGAACAGCTTGTTGCGGTAGCGGGTGAGTTCGACCGGCAGGCGGTTGCGCTCGAAGTCCTCGGGGATCAGTGGGTAGTTGGCCGCCTTGATGCCGAACTGCATCGCCAGATACAGGCTGGTGGGCGTCTTGCCCGAGCGGGACACGCCCACCAGGATCACGTCGGCCTCAGCCAGATCGGCGTGGGAGACGCCGTCGTCGTGGGCCAGGGTGAAGTTGATCGCCTCGATGCGCCGCTTGTAGTCCTGGCTGTCGGCGATGCCGTGGAAGCGGCCGGCGGCGTGGGTGGAGCGCTGGCCCAGCTCGTTCTCGAGGGGCTCGATGAACTTCTCGAACAGATCGAGGAACAGGGCGTCGGCTTCGCGCAGGGCGGCCACGGCGCTCGGATCGACCAGGGTGTTAAAGACAATCGGGCGGATGCCGCTATCGATGGCGGCGTCCTTGATGCGCTGCACGCAGTCGCGAGCCTTGTCGACGCTGTCGATGAAGGGCAGGCGGTGGTTGCGGAAGCGGGTGTCGGGAAACTGGGCGAGCAGGCTGTGGCCGAGGGTTTCGGCGGTGATGCCGGTGCCGTCGGAGATGAAGAAGACGTGGCGGGTCTGGCTCATGGGTGTGGCAGCAAAAAAGACGGATTCGCGCGCCCGACGTGGGCCGGGCAATGGAGCATCTTATCCCATTCCGGCCCCGGCCAGCCTGCGAACTCGTCCCCGGCCGGCGTCGTGCCGGCGCCGCGCATTGGGATAAACCCTCAATGTGGCGCAGCAGCAAACCTCATACAATGGACGTCAGAAAAGCATTCCATATCTGTTTTCAATTTCTCCCAGGAATATCTTTCATGGCCCGTAACGTCATTCCGTTCCAAGAACTCCGCATGACCGATGTCGAGCAGGTTGGTGGCAAGAACGCCTCCCTCGGCGAGATGATCAGCCAGCTGCCCGCCAGCGTGCGGGTGCCCGGCGGCTTCGCCACCACGGCCGACGCCTACCGCAAGTTCCTGTCCCACCAGGGCCTGGCCGAGCGCATCAGCGCCGCCCTCGAAACCCTGGACGTGGATGACGTTGTCGCCCTCGCCAAGAACGGCGCCCAGATCCGCCAGTGGATCGTCGACACCCCCTTCCCGCCGGAACTCGAAGCCGAGATCAAGGCCGCCTACGAGCAGCTCACCGCCGAGGGCGACGGCAGCTTCGCCGTGCGCTCCTCCGCCACCGCCGAGGACCTGCCGGACGCCTCCTTCGCCGGCCAGCAGGAATCCTTCCTGAACATCCACGGCTACGAGAACATCCTGCACGCCATCAAGGAAGTGTTCGCGTCGCTCTACAACGACCGCGCCATCGCCTACCGCGTACACAAGGGCTTCACCCACGCCGAAGTCGCCCTCTCCGCCGGCGTGCAGCGCATGGTCCGCTCCGACATCGGCGCCTCCGGCGTGATGTTCACCATGGACACCGAATCCGGCTTCGACGGCGTGGTGTTCATCACCGCCTCCTACGGCCTGGGCGAAACCGTGGTGCAGGGCGCGGTGAACCCCGACGAGTTCTACGTGCACAAGGCCACCCTGGCCCAGGGCAAGCCCGCGGTCATCCGTCGCAACCTGGGCTCCAAGCTCATCAAGATGGTGTTTGCCGACAAGAAGGAAGCCGGCAAGTCCACCCGCACCGTCGACGTGCCCGAAGCCGACCGCAATGTGTACTCCCTGACCGACGCCGACGTGCTCGAGCTGGGCCGCTACGCCATGATTATCGAGCAGCACTACGGCCGCCCGATGGACATCGAGTGGGGCAAGAGCGGCGACGACGGCAAGCTCTACATCCTCCAGGCCCGCCCCGAGACCGTGAAGAGCCAGCAGTCCGGCCACGTGATGGAGAAGTACCGCCTCAAGCAGTACGGCAAGTCCCTCACCCACGGCCGCGCCATCGGCCAGAAGATCGGCGCCGGCCAGGTCCGCATCGTCAAGGACGCCTCCGAGATGGATCGCGTGAAGGCCGGCGACGTGCTCGTCACCGACATGACCGACCCGAACTGGGAGCCGGTGATGAAGCGCGCCTCCGCCATCGTCACCAACCGCGGCGGCCGCACCTGCCACGCGGCGATCATCGCCCGTGAGCTGGGCATCCCGGCCATCGTCGGCTGCGGCAACGCCACCGAAGTGCTGGACGAGAACGACGACGTGACCGTCTCCTGCGCCGAAGGCGACACCGGCTACGTGTATCGCGGCAAGCTGGATTTCGAAGTGGTCACCACCGACACCGGCAACCTGCCCGAGATCCCCGTCAAGATCATGATGAACGTGGGCAACCCCGAGCTGGCCTTCGAGTTCGCCCAGATCCCGAACGGCGGCGTGGGCCTCGCCCGCCTCGAGTTCGTCATCAACAACATGATCGGCATCCACCCCAAGGCGATCCTCGAGATCAACCAGGTGCCGGCCAGCCTGCGCAGCGAGATCCTGCGCCGCTCCCGCGGCTACGCCTCGCCCAAGCAGTTCTTCATCGAGAAGCTGGTTGAAGGCGTCGCCACCATCGCCGCCGCCTTCTATCCGAAGCCCGTCATCGTGCGTCTGTCCGACTTCAAGTCGAACGAATACCGCAAGCTGCTGGGCGGCGAGATCTACGAGCCGGAAGAAGAGAACCCCATGCTCGGCTTCCGTGGCGCTTCGCGCTACATCGCCCACAGCTTCCGCGACTGCTTCGAGCTGGAATGCGCCGCGATGAAGAAGGTGCGCAATGAGCTGGGCCTCACCAACGTGCAGCTGATGGTGCCCTTCGTGCGCAACCTCGACGAAGCCAAGGGTGTGGTCGACCTGCTGGCCGAGCACGGCCTCAAGCAGGGCGAGAACGACCTCAAGCTCATCATGATGTGCGAGATTCCGTCCAACGCCCTGCTGGCCGAGCAGTTCCTGCAGCACTTCGACGGCTTCTCCATCGGCTCCAACGACCTCACCCAGCTCACCCTGGGCCTCGACCGCGACTCCGGCCTGGTTGCTCACTCTTTCGACGAGCGCGACCCGGCGGTCAAGCAACTGCTGTCCCTGGCCATCCAGGGCGCCAACAAGCTGGGCAAGTATGTCGGGATCTGCGGCCAAGGCCCCTCGGATCACCCCGATCTGGCCGAATGGCTGATGGACGAAGGCATCCAGACCATCTCCCTCAACCCCGACACCGTAGTGGACACCTGGCTCAAGCTGGCCGCCCACGGCAAGGGCGAGTGATCGAGCGTTCGCGCTGACATGCTGTAAATGAAACCGGCCCGTCGAAAGACGGGCCGGTTTTGTTTTTGGGGTGCGGTACCTGCGGATGTAGGTCGGGTCAGCGCAGCGTGACCCGACAGATCAGCGGATGTCGGGTTACGCCCTGCGGGCTAACCCGACCTACGGGGTGCTTTCTGGCATAGTCTGCCCTGTCGTCATTCCGCGCCACGCCCAGTCATGTCAGCCCGCAAGCCACGCAAACAGGTCTACGTCTCGTCCACCTTCTCCGATCTCGAACTGCACCGGGGCCATCTCAAGCTCGCACTGGAAAAGGCCGGCTACGACGTGGAGTGCATGGAGCGCTACTCGGCGTTCGACGAACGCCCCGCCGATAAATGCCTGGCCGACGTGGCCGCCTGCGACATCTACGTGGTGCTGGTGGCGCTGCGCTACGGCTACGTGCCCAAGGATGACAACCCGCAAGGCAAGTCCATCACCGAGATGGAGTACGACAAGGCTATCGACGCCAAGCGCCCGAAGCTTGCCTTCATGCTCGACATCGACGATGAAGATTTCGGCTGGCCGCCAAAGCGCTGTGACAAGGATTGGCAGGACACCGATTCAAACATCGCCCGCTTCCGCGAGCGAGTGGGCAGCGAGCTTGGCCGGGCGCTCTTCACCACGCCGGAAAGTCTCGCAACCGTGGTCCTTCAAGCCCTGCGCAAGCAGGAGATTGCCGAGATGCCTGCGGGCGAGCGCCACCACGCCCAGATCCGCGAAACCTACCTCGACTGGCTGCGCCGCGAGTGCGACAGCGTGGAACTCCTCGGGCTCGACCTGAAGGAAAGCCGCAACGTCGGCCTGGGCCACGTCTATGTGCCGGCGGTGACGAACGCCGACATGAAGGGCGACCGCAGGGGCATCAACCTCAAGAAGGGCCCCTTCCTGCTCCTCGACAACCTGGGGCGCAGCCCGCTCTATGTGCCCGGTGCAGCGGGCTCGGGCAAGTCCACCTTCTGTCGCTGGCTGGCCCTGGTGGTCGCGGAAGGGCGGGTTCCCGCTCATCGGCAGATCGCTGTCGATGAAGACGACTTCACCGAGACGCTGCCGGAAAAGCTCGCCGGGCGTTTGCCGCTGCTGCTCCGCCTGCGGGATTGGGCCAGTCACCCGGAGTTTCTCGCCGGTAACGGCCGTTGGACCCGCGCCCAACTGGAGGCCAGCCTCGCCGGCTGGCTCGACAAGACCCAGCCCGGCGACCTCACGGGAGAAGTCTTCAGCGCAGAACTCAAGGCGGGCCGCTGCCTGCTGATCCTCGACGGTGTGGACGAAGTGCCCGAAAGCCGAGGTGACGATCTTCCCCGGCGCAACCTGCTTACCGGCCTTGCGGATGCGCTGCCCGCGTGGTGCAAGGCCGGCAACTGGCTGCTCGTGACCAGCCGGCCCTATGGGCTCGACGCGGAAGATCAGCGTCGGCTGGGTCTGCCGATGGCCGAGCTTGCCGAACTGCCCGAGCCGCTCATGCGGCTTTTTGTGCGACGCTGGTTCGATGCGGTCGATCCCGCCAATGCGGTGGGCAAGGCCGACGGGCTGCTGACGCACCTCGACCAGCGGGACGATCTGGCCGAGATGCGCAGCAACCCCATGCTGCTCACTGCCCTGTGTGTGAAGTACGACGAAGGCCGACGTTTGCCCCAGGATTTCTACGCGCTCTACGACGCGGTGGTGCGGCAGGTGCTCTACAAGCGCTGCAGCACCGAGAACGAACGGGATCAAGCCCGTAATCGGCTGGGCGCCATTGCGTTGGGTATGCATTTGGGGGATGCCGCGTCGCCGCGCCAGACTCCCGCGGCCGAGGTGACCGTAGAGGAGGTGGACTGCCTGCTCGCCGAACTGGCCCGGCACGACACTCGCAGCGAATCCGGCGCGGCAGATGCCTGCGCCAAGCGTGAGCTGCTGCTGTCCGATTCAGGTCTGCTGCTCCCCCGCGACAACCGGCGCGCCGCTTTCTATCACCTGAGCTTCCAGGAGTTCCTTGCCGCCGAACGCCTGCGCAAGCTGCCCGCAACCCCTGAATCCATCCTCGCCAACCACGCCGGCACGCCCGCGTGGCGGCGCACCTTGCGCTTCCTGTTCTGCGCCATTGCCGAGCGTGACACGGCGGAGCGGGCCATCGCCGCGTGGAAAAGCCTGCTGTCGTCCTTCGAGCCTGCTGCCCTGGACGCCAATCCCGCCCCGGCGCTGGTGCTCGCCGATGGTCTGGAAGTGGCCCACGCCAAGGGCTGGCGCATCGACGAGTTCAAGGCGCCGTTGCGTGCGGCCTGTGAGTACGCCCTGCATCACCTCCCGCCCGACGTCCGCGCCCAACTCTGGCTGACGCTGGGGCGGCTCGGGCTGGATGACCGGCCGGGGGTTGGGCTGCGGCCGGGCGGCCTGCCGGACATTGTTTGGGAAGCCTGCGAAGCGGGCGACTTTCTGTATGGAGAGCACAGCGAAAAACACACCCTGAAAGCGCCGTTCCACATCGCTCGCTACCCCGTCACCCACCGCCAGTTCCAGGCGTTCATCGACGCCGGGGGCTATGGTCAGGATGAATGGTGGGCCGGGCTGGCAGAGCGGCCCGAGGCGACACCGGCGCGGTGGTCTGAACCAAACGCCCCCCGCGAGAATGTCTCGTGGTACGAAGCGACGGCCTTCTGTCGCTGGCTGGATGCGCAGTTCAAGACTGCAGGGCTGCTCCCGGCGGGTTGGCAGGTGTGCCTGCCGACTGAGGAACAATGGGAGCTTGCGGCCCGAGGTACGGATGGCCGGGAATATGCTTGGGAAGGCGGTTATCGCTCGGGGCTTGCGAACATCGACGAAACTTGGGGCGAGGTCGGCCTATTGAATCTGGGCCGTACATCCCCCGTTGGCCTTTACCCCGATGGGACGGCGCCGAGCGGCGCGCTCGATATGGCCGGCAATGTCTGGGAATGGTGCCGAAACGGGTTGAACATTCCGGAGAGGTTTGCTGATAGCTTCGACCACCCGCGGATAGTGCGCGGCGGTTCCTGGATCTTTAACGCCGAGCTTTGCGGCGCCGCCTCTCGTAGCTGGTACGAGTCCGACGACCGAGACAGCCTCGTAGGCTTTCGGGTTTATTGCGCTCCCTCCATCGAGTGAGCTGCCGATAGCATCCGGTCACTACCACGTCCACCCGCCTCGTCACGCCTCCCCGATCTCGGGGCAAGACATCGTCCATCACCACATCCCTTATGTGGCCCGGCCGATTGCCTCAACGCCAGCTCATGAACCAATCTCGCGGCCTGATATTGTCAATGTGTCGTCGTGAATTGCCACCACGATAGGATTTACCCTCATCGCGCGGCGTGTGATTGATGTTCGCAACTATCAAGATGACAATCTACGCCCGGAGAATGTCAATCCGATAGCTAAAACCCTCAATCACAGGCGTGCGATTAAGGGTTTTAGCTATCGGATTGAATATCGCAGGCGTCAACATGGCAATCGCACGGCGCAGAGTGTTTATCGGACCGCGCGGATTGATGTTGCGTGCCGTGAGATTGCATCCGGCACGGCGCGAATCGGTGCTAACTTGCTCGCCATCGCACCGTCGCGGCGGCGGGGGCGCAAACGCAAGGAGCGTGCATGAATCTCGAATGGTGGCACTGGATCGTGCTGGGGATTGCGCTGGTGGTGGCGGAGCTGGCCGTGCCGGCTTTCTTCATCATCTGGTTTGGACTGGGGGCGCTGGTGGTGGGGCTGGCGGTGCTGGTGCTGCCGTTGCCGCTTGGCGAGACGGCGCAGATCGGTTTGTGGGTGGTGGCGTCGCTGGCGATGGTGGGGCTGTGGTTCCGGGTGTTCAAACGGGGCGAGTATCTCCAGGGGCGGACCCGCATCGGGCAGTCGGACGGGGATACCATCGGCGAGATCGGGCTGATGGCCAAGGCCGCGGCGCCCTTCGAGCGGGGGCGGGTGCGCTTCCAGAAGCCCGTGCTGGGCGCCGAGGAGTGGGCGTGCATGGTGGATGAGCCCATCGCCGCCGGCGAGCGGGTGCGGGTGGTGGCGGTGGAAGGCAGTTTCCTGAAGGTTGCGAAGGTTTGAGGAGCGGGCGATGAGCGATGCGATGTTTGTGATGCTGGCGATTCTGGTGTTCGTGGCGGTGACCATCGCCAAGGGGGTGCGCATCGTGCCCCAGGGCGAGGAGTGGATCGTCGAGCGGCTGGGCAAGTATTTCGGCACTCTCAAGCCGGGGCTCAACATCATCATTCCCTACCTGGATCAGGTGGCCTACAAGCTGGTGACCAAGGACATCATCCTCGACGTGCAGGAGCAGGAGGTCATCACCCGCGACAACGCGGTGATCCTGACCAACGCCATCGCCTTTCTGAAGGTGACCGACCCGGTGAAGGCGGTGTACGGGGTGACGGATTTCTCCGAGGCGATCCGCAACATGATTATGACCACGCTGCGCTCGATCATCGGCGAGATGGAGCTGGATGAGGCGCTCTCCAGCCGCGACAAGATCAAGGCGCGGCTGCGCGAGAGCATCGCCGACGAGGCGGTGGACTGGGGCCTGACGGTGAAGTCGGTCGAGATCCAGGACATCAAGCCGTCGCCGTCGATGCAGAAGGCGATGGAGCAGCAGGCCTCCGCCGAGCGCGAGCGCAAGGCTGCGGTGACCAAGGCGGAGGGCGCCAAGCAGGCGGCGATCCTGGAGGCCGAGGCGCGGCTGGAGGCCTCCAAGCGGGACGCCAACGCGCAGGTGATGCTGGCCGAAGCGTCGGCCGAGGCGATCCGCCGGGTGGCGGCGGCGGTGGGCAGCGACACCACGCCGATGCTCTACATGCTGGGGGAGAAGTACATTGCGTCGCTGGAGCGCATGGGCAGCACCGACAACGCCAAGGTGGTGGTGCTGCCGGCCGACCTGCAGGAGGCGGTGCGCGGGCTGTTCGCGGGCAAGCGCTGAGGGCCGGGCGCATCGGCGGCGGCGCCGCCGGGGGCTTCGTCATCGGCGCCGGGCCATGTAGGATTGCGCCATGCTTGCTTATATTGTCCGACGCCTGCTGTATGCGCCGCTGATCCTCATCGGCGTGAATCTCCTCACCTTTGCCCTGTTCTTCGTGGTCAACACCCCGGACGACATGGCGCGGATGCAGCTGGGTGCCAAGCGGGTGACGCCCGAGGCCATCGAGCGCTGGAAGGCGGAGCGGGGCTACGACAAGCCGCTGCTCTTCAACCCCGCGGCCGACGGCGCCGACAAGCTCACCGACACGATTTTCTTCGAGAAGTCCCTCAAGATGTTCGCTTTCGATTTCGGCCGGGCCGACGACGGGCGCGACATTGCCACCGAGATCAAGACCCGCATGGGCCCGTCGCTGGCCATCGCGCTGCCGACCTTCGTGCTGGGGCTGTTCGTCACGGTGTCGCTGGCGCTGCTGCTGGTGTTCTTCCGCACGAGCTATCTGGATTTTGCGGGCGTGGTGATGTGCGTGGCGATGATGTCGATCTCGGGGCTGTTCTACATCATCGGCGGTCAGTGGCTGGTGTCGAAGGTGTGGCATCTGGTGCCCATCTCGGGCTATGGCGGCGGGTTGGATGCGTGGCGCTTCCTGGTGCTGCCGGTGGCGATCGGGGTGATCTCGGGCATCGGCGGCAGCGCCCGCTGGTATCGCACCGTCTTTCTGGAGGAGGCGGGCAAGGATTACGTGCGCACGGCCCGGGCCAAGGGCTTGTCCGAGCTGCAGGCGCTGTTCCGCCATGTGCTGAAGAACGGGATGATCCCCATCCTTACCGGCGTGGTGGTGGTGATTCCGTCGCTGTTCATGGGCAGCCTGATCTCCGAGTCCTTCTTCGGCATCCCGGGCCTGGGGAGCTACACCATCGACGCCATCAACGCCCAGGATTTTCCGGTGGTGCGGGCGATGGTGTTCATCGGGTCGCTGCTCTACATCGTGGGGCTGATTCTCACCGACCTGTCGTACACGCTGGTCGATCCGCGGGTGAGGCTTGAGTGATGGGATTCCAGCCTGTGGTCCTGTGGACCGATCTGCTGCTCTTCGGCCTCATCGCCTGCGTGCTGCTGGCGGCGTGGAGCGCCCGCCGCAGCGAGCCGATGCGCGAGGCCTGGCGTCGGGTGGGGGAGAGCGGCATGGGGATGGCGTCGATCACCGTGCTGGCGATGTTCCTGCTGGTGGGGGTGCTGGATAGCCTGCACTATCGGGCGCGCCTGGCCCCGGCGGGGGGCGCCGGCGACAAGGTGCAGCTGTCCACCGAGGTGCGCAGCGCCCTCGATGCGCTGGCCGAGCCCCTGCGCAGCCGGGTCGAGAAGACGTATTCGGCGCCGCTGGCCTACCAGCTCTTTGCCCGGCAGACGGTGGAGGGGCCCGACGGCACCCAGCGGCGGGAGTTTCCGCGGCTGAAGTTCGGCGGCGGCAGCCTGAAGTATCCGGAGGAAGACCGGACGGGCGACATCCTGGGGCGCATCGGGATCGGGCTTGCCGGGGCGGCGGTAGGCTGGCTGCTGCTGGCCGGCGCGCTGGTGCTGGGGGTGGCCCGGTCGCGACGGGTGCCGGCCGGTGCGGCGTGGCGGGCGATCTGGCGGGGCAAGGGCGGGCTGGCGTGGCGCTGGGCGCTCGCCACCCTGGGCGCGGTGGCGCTGGTGGCCGGGCCGCTGGCGGCGCTGGCCACCGAATACCACGTGTTCGGCACCGACAAGGTGGGGCAGGACGTGCTCTTCCTGACCCTCAAGAGCATTCGCACGGCGCTGGTGATCGGCACCCTCACCACCCTCGTCACCCTGCCCCTGGCGGTGGCGCTGGGCATCATGGCCGGTTACCTGGGCGGGTGGGTGGATGACGCGATCCAGTACCTCTACACCGTGCTCAACTCGATCCCCGGGGTGCTGCTGATCGCCGCCGCGGTGCTGATGATGCAGGTGGTCATCGACACCCACCCGCAGTGGTTCGAGACCGCGGCGGAGCGGGCCGACGCGCGCCTGCTGGCGCTGTGCGTGATCCTCGGGATGACTAGCTGGACGGGCCTGTGCCGGCTCCTGCGGGGCGAGACGCTCAAGCTGCGGGAGCTGGAATATGTGCAGGCGGCGCGGGCCTTCGGGGTGTCCACTGCCCGCATCCTGACCCGCCACATCCTGCCCAACCTGATGCATCTGGTGCTGATTGCGCTGGTGATGGATTTCTCGGGTCTGGTGCTGGCCGAGGCGGTGCTGTCTTACGTGGGCATCGGCGTCGACCCCAACACCGTCAGCTTCGGCACCATGATTAACGCCGCGCGGATGGAGCTGGCCCGGGAGCCGATGGTGTGGTGGAGCCTGGTGGCGGCCTTTGTGTTCATGTTCGTGCTGGTGCTGGCCGCCAACCTGTTTGCCGATGTGGTGCGCGACGCCTTCGATCCGCGTCGCAGCTAAGTAGACTCAGGCGGGCGCCTTGCGGCGGCGCGGGGCCTTGGTGCCCAGGGCGTCGAGCTGGGCCTGGATGCGGTCGGTGATGGCGGCGGGGGTGGCCACCATGGCGGCGTCGGCCAGCAGGCCCACCCGGTAGCTGCCGTCGTAGCTGACGATGCTGATGGCGAGGCCCAGATCGCCCGACGGGGGGCTCCAGAACATCTGCTCGACGATCTGCGCGCCAGCCAGGAAGCGCGGTCGGTGCGCGCCGGGCACGTGGCACAGCAGCGCGGTGCTCTTGGTGGCGAGCAGCTTGAGCGCCTGCAGCTGCACGGCCCGGGGGGTCTGGCCGATCAGGCTGAAGATGCCCAGCGCCCGCTGGGCGTCGTAGCTTTCGGTGAAGTGGGCCACGCGCCGGTGGGTCTCGGCGAGCCGGTCGAGGGGGTCGGCAATGCCCACCGGCAGCTCCAGCGGCATGAAGCCCCAGCGGTTGCCCAGCACGTCGGGGGTGTCTTCGGTGCGCAGGTTGACGGGCATCAGGGTGCGCAGCTCGACGCCGGTGGTGGGCGAGCCCTGCTGGGCGAGGTGGTCGTGGAGCGCGCCGCTCAGGGCGGCCAGGAGCACCGCGTTGGGGGTGGTCTCCCGGGCGCGGGCGATGGCGGCCACGGCGCTTTCGGTCACCGGGGCACTCCAGCTCACGTGCTTGACGCCCTTGGGTTCGCCTTTCAGGAAGGTGTGGCTGTCGTCGTGCAGACCGGCCAGCTTGCCGATCTCCAGCGCCAGCGCGGTGCTGGCGCGGGCGTAGTCGAACACCTGGGTGGGGTTGAAGAGCAGGCTCAGGTAGCGGGCCCAGATGGCGCCGGAGAGCTTGATGCTGTCGATCACCGCGTCGGTGAGGGGGGCGTAGAGCCGGTCGAAGAGGTTGGGGGCTTCGGGCGGCGGAGGGGGTTCGGCCGCCGGCTTGGGGTCGGTGAGGGATTGCAGGACGCCGATCAGCGCGATGCTGTCGGCGATGCACTGGTGCACCCGGGCGACGAGGGCGCTGCCGCCCCGGTAGCCGGGCACGAGGTGAAGCTGCCACAGCGGGCGGGCGGGGTCGAGGGGGGTGGCGGCCAGCTCGCCGATCAGGGCCTCCAGCCCGGCCCGCTCGTCGCCCGGCGGCAGCGCGGCGGTGACGATGTGGGCGTCCAGATCCACCTGACCGCTCTCCCAGATGGCGCCGACGGTATCCCGCAGGATGTGCTGGCCAAAGCGCTCCAGGGGCAGCAGCCGGGTGCGCAGGCAGTCGGCCAGGGCGTTGCGGTCGAGGGGCGTGGCCAGGACGAGGACACCGATCACCTGCATCAGGTTGGTGCTCCGCTCGATCTGCAGCCAGGTCATGTCCAGGCTGCCAAGCCGTTCCAGCGTGCTCATGGGAGGCCTCCGTGAAGTTGGGGAATGCGCATGCGATGTGCCGTTCCGTGAGATTCTGCGCCGATTCGGCGAGGGCCGGAAGGCCGGAAAGCACACCGGCACGTCAGGTTAAAGCCGGGTCGCTACGATGCCGTTACCGGTGCATTGACCGTAAGAGTGCCGACGGCACGCGGTGCCCGGACTTACTCCAAATGAATCTCTCCGTTCTGCCCCGCACCGATGAGCTGGTGGAGTTCCTCGACGACGAGAACCCCACGGCGCCGGCCGTATCGCCCCTGTGCTGGAAGGTGCTGGTCGTCGACGACGACGCGGAGGTCCACCAGGCAACCGAGTTCGCCCTGCACGGCGCGGTGTTCTGCGGACGCCACCTCGAGCTGCTCCACGCCTACTCCGCCGCCGAGGCCCGCGACATCCTGACGGCGGTGGGCGACGTGGCGGTGATCCTGCTGGATGTGGTGATGGAACGCCACGACGCCGGGCTGCATCTGGTGCAGGTGATCCGCCAGGAGCTGGGGCTGGCCGACGTGCGGATCATCCTGCGCACCGGCCAGCCGGGCTACGCGCCCGAGCTGAGTGTGATCCGCGAGTACGACATCAACGACTACCGCACCAAGGCCGAGCTGACCCACACCCGGCTGGTGACCACCCTCACCGCGGCGATCCGCTCCTACGGGCAGCTGTGCGAGGTGAAGGCGAGCCGGCGGGGTCTGGAGTTTCTGATCGAGGCCGGCAACCGGCTGTTCATTCCGCGGGATGTGCGCGCCTTTGCCGATGCGGCCCTGAGCCATCTGGCGGTGCTGCTGGGCGGGCCGGTGGACGCGGCCTTCATCGGCCCGGTGGACTGGCGGGACGGTATGGGCGACGAGGAGGCGCTGGGGGTGGTGGCGGCTTCCGGGCGTTACGCCGGCCTGGTTGGCGAGCCGACCCTGGCGCTGGGCGATACCCCGCTGCGGGCGTCGTTCCGGCAGGGGCTGGCCCGGCAGGGGCATGTCTTCGACGGCGCCTCGTGCTGCCTGTACCTGGGGCGCAGCTACAACAAGGAGGCCCTGATCCACCTCGACCTGCCGCCCCAGGCGAGCGTGCTGACCCGGCAGGTGATCGAGGTGCTGTGCGTCAATCTGCGCATCGGCTTCGAGAACGTGGTGCTCTTCGAGCGCCTCAACTTCTTCGCCTACTTCGACCCGCTCACCCGGCTGCCCCACCGCACGCGCTTCCTCGACCGGCTCGACGAGCGCCTGCCGGGGCTGGCGTCGGCCGGCTGGCATCTGGGGATCATCGACATCGTGCGCTTCTCGGAGCTGAACGATGCCCTCGGCCACCGCAGCGGCGACCTGCTGCTGGTGGAAGTGACCCGCCGGCTGCAGGCCCATGTGGGCGAGGACGCGCTGGTGGCGCGGGTGGCCGGCGACGCCTTCGGGGTGTGCTGGCGGCCGGGCGAGCGGGGCGCCGGGGCGATCCTGGATGTCTTCGCGGCGCCTTTCCATGTGCGCAGCCACTCCATTCCGATGCGGGCGCGGGCCGGCTTCGTGGAGGTGGCGCAGGTGCCCGGCGGGGCGGTGGAGCTGCTCAAGCGGGCCAATCTGGCCCTCAGCCACGCCAAGCTGGAGGGCGACCAGCACTGGCGCTTCTTCTCCATCGAGATGGAGGCCAACACCCAGAACCGCGTGCAGTTGCTCAATGAGTTGCGCTCCGCCCTCAACCTGGGGCGTGGGCTGGAGTTGCACTACCAGCCCCAGGTGTCGCCCACCCGCGGTCAGGTGGTGGGCTGCGAGGCGCTGATCCGCTGGGTCAAACCCACCGGGCTGGCGGTGTCGCCGGAGGTGTTCATCCCGCTGGCGGAGTACACCGGGCTGATCGTGGAGATCGGCGACTGGGTGTTCGCCGAGGCTTGTCGGCAGATCGTGCGCTGGGATCGCGAGGGGCTGCCGCCCTTCCGGGTCGGCATCAACATTTCGGCGGCGCAGTTCCGCGAGCCGGATTTCGTGGCCAAGGTGGCCGGGGTGATCGCCTCGACCGGCGTGAGCCCGAAGCGGCTGGAGCTGGAGATCACCGAGTCGGTGGCGATGGAAGACCCGGAATCGGTGGCCCGGCAGCTGCGCGAGCTGAAGGCGCTGGGGCTGCGGGTGGCGGTGGATGACTTCGGCTGCGGCTTCTCGTCCCTGGGCAGCCTCAACCGCCTGCCCTTCGACCGGGTGAAGATCGACCGCGCCTTCGTGCGTGAGCTGACCCCCGAGACGGCCGAGGATTGCATCGCCACCCTGATCGTGAAGCTGGCCCGCAGCCTGGGGCTGGAGGTGACCGCCGAAGGGGTGGAGACCGAGATCCAGGCGCGGTTGCTGCAGGAGATGGGCTGCAAGGAGATGCAGGGCTTCCTCTACGGCAAGCCCATGAGCGCCGCCGCGCTGGAGACGTGGGTGAGACAGCAGGCGGCGTGAGCTGCCGGGAAACGTCAATGAGCTTGACGTATTGGGGGGCGGTGGCGTCGCCGGCCATCTTGGCTGGTTGGGCGGAAAGCAAATCGCCCGGCGGCGCCGTGGGGCGCCTGCCGGGCGAAGCGTGTGTCCGGGCGGGGAGGTCAGCGATACACGAGCACCGGGATCTTGCTGTGGGTGAGCACCTTCTGGGTCTCGCTGCCCAGCAGCAGCCCGCTCAGACCGCGACGGCCGTGGGAGGCCATGAAGATCAGGTCGCAGCGGTTGCGTTCGGCCGAGGCGATGATCGCCTCGAAGGGCACCTCGCTGACCACGGTGTCGCCCATCGATGCAACCCCGGCAGTATCGGCTGCGGCCTTGGCCTGGCCGAGGATCTTTTCGGCTTCGGCCGCGGCTGCGCGGCTGAACTGCTCGGGCGTGGTGGGGTCGAACAGCGCGCCCTCGCCGTAGATCGGCGTCGGGAAGTCGGGCTGGGCGTAGAAGAAGGTGAGCTTTGCGCCGGCTTCCTTGGCGAAGTCAATGGCGCGGGCGACGGTGGAGGCGGAGAGCTCGGAGCCGTCGGTAGGAACGAGGATGTTGCGGAACATGCTGTCACTCCTTGGTGAGGGTGGGCCTTCTGCTTCAATTATAGGACGGCCCGCGTTCGCAACCCGCTTGACGAATGTCAATCGAACTGAAACCTGCCTGGATCACGATTTCGTCTGAGGGCCGCGCTGCCGTCCCGGTCAGCCCTTGCGGCCATAAATGCATTTGAAGGAGTTGTTGCCATGTCCCGCCACGAACCCGTCCCGCCCATCGACGTCGCGCGCAAGTCGCTGCGTCAGCTGCACGATTCGGTGGAGTCGTCCGTCGACCCGCTGGGCATGACCGCGCCGCTGGTCCACGCCCAGCTCGCCTGGATGGCCCACCCCCAGGAGCTGGCGGAGGCGCTGGGGCGCATGTCGAGCAGCCTGTGGGCGCTGCAGTGGCATTCGATGCGCCGCATCGTCGGCCTGCCCAGCCCGGACCCGATCCGGCCGGTGGCGGATGACAGCCGCTTCGTCGACCCGGTGTGGGCCGAATCGCCCACCTGGGATCTGGTCAAGGAGTGGTATCTGCTGATGACCCGGCACTTCCAGGACATGCTCTACGACACCCCGGGGCTGTCCCAGAAAGAACGTCGGCGGGCGGCGTTCTGGTGGCGGAACGCCCTCAACGCGATGGCCCCGTCCAACTTCCTGTGGACCAACCCGGTGGCCATGCGCAAGGCCTTCGAGACCAACGGCGAGAGCCTCGTCCAGGGTTTCCGCAATTTTCTCGATGACCTCTCCGCGGGCAACATCCGGATGACCGACCCGGAGGATTTCAAGGTCGGCGAGAACCTTGCGGTGACGCCCGGCAAGGTGGTGTTCCGTAACCGGCTGCTGGAGGTCATCCACTACACGCCCACCCGGGCGCAGGTGCACGAGACGCCGATCGTCATCGTCACCCCGTGGATCAACAAGTTCTACATCCTCGACCTCAACCCCAAGAAGAGCATGATCCGCTATCTGCTCGACCAGGGCTTCGACGTGTTCATCACCAGCTGGAAGAACCCCGGAGAGGATATGGCCGAGGTGCGCTTCGACGACTACCTCACCGAGGGCATCCAGAGCCTCATCGACACCGCCCGCGGGCTGACCGGCGCGCCCAAGGTGCACGCGGTGGGCTACTGCATCGGCGGCACCGCGCTCTCCACCTACATGGCCTGGGCCAACCGGCGCTTCAAGCCGGAGGACATGCCGGTGGCGCACTGGACGCTGTTCACCACGCTGGTGGATTTTCACAAGCCGGGCGACATCGAGGTCTTCGTGGACGAGGGCAGCATCCGCTTCCTCACCCAGAACATGGCCCGCAAGGGCTACCTGGACGGCGCCGAGATGGCGTCGGCCTTCCGCCTGCTGCGCTCCAACAGCCTGATCTGGCACTACGTGGTCCACGGCTGGCTCTACGGCGAGACCCCGCCGCCGTTCGACGTGCTCTACTGGAACATGGACACCACGCGGATGCCTTACGCGATGCACGCCTGGTATCTGCGCGAGCTTTACCTCAACAACAAGCTGATCGAGAAGGACGCCCTGACGGTGGCCGGCGAACCCATCGACCTGGGCGCGATCACCCAGCCGGTGTACGCGGTGTCGGCCGAGGACGACCACATCGCCCCGTGGCGCCAGACCTTCCGCACCATGAACTACGTGAGCGGCCCGAAGCGCTACGTGCTGTCCAGTTCGGGCCACATCCTGGGGATCGTCAATCCGCCGGTGAAGCCGCCCAAGCGCACCTACCGGGTCGGCCCGGCGCGTCGCTCCGACAAGGCCGAGGACTGGCACGCCGCCCACGAACCCCAGCCGGGCAGCTGGTGGGAAGACTGGATGGCCTGGCTCAAGCCCCAGTGCGGCGAACAGGTGGCGGCGCGCCCGGTGGCCACCGACGCGTTTCCGGCACTTGCCGACGCGCCGGGTGTCTACGTGAAGGAATCCTGAACCGCGGCGGCAGGCGCGACGATCTGCCGCCAGTCCGCAAGACGACGGGCATAGCTGAAGCTGGCGTTGGCCGGGCTGGTGGACGGCAGCCGGATGAGGCGCAAGGGGTGGGTTCCGGGCGGGAGTTGCCGCTGAACGTGGCGTCGGAAACTCTTTTCGGCCATCGCGCCGTTGAAGAACACCCGGTCGATGCGCGGGTGGCCGGCAAAGAAGGTGGCGAAATCGTTGGGCGTGATCGACGTCGGCGCGATGTCGCCATCCAGGCTGCCTTCCCGCTCGCAGCTTTGCAGCACGTCCCACAGCGCGATGCCCGCGTCGGTCAGCTTCTGCAGCCGGGCAGGGTAGGGCAGGTCGGGGCCAGCGCCGATCAACTCACCGAGGATCCGCCAGAAGAGATTGCGGGGATGAGCGTAATATTCATTTGCATTCAACGACGCGTTGCCGGGCATGCTTCCCAGGATCAAGGCGGTGGCCGTCGGTTCCGCTACCGGGGGAAAGCTGAAGATCAGGCCCATGACGGTATCGCCGCGGCGTGGGCGCACGGTGCGGCGGGCGATTGCAGACGACAATATGGCATCCCGGGAGCGGGGGAATGAAACAGCGGGCTCATGTACTTGTGGTTGACGATCAGGCAGACAATCTCCTGATTCTAGAGGACGTCCTCTCCGAGCACTACGACGTGCACCCGGCCACCAACGGGATCGAGGCGCTCGGCTATCTCGAGGGCGGCGGCGTGGCGGATCTGATCCTGCTCGACGTGATGATGCCGGGGCTCGATGGTTTTGAAGTCTGCCGGCGTCTCAAGTCGAGCGAGTCGACCCGCTCGATTCCCGTGATGTTCCTCACCAGCCTGGACCGCCCGGAAGACGAAGAGCTGGGATTTTCCCTCGGGGCCGAGGATTTCATCCGCAAGCCGGTATCGCCGCCGGTGGTCCTGGCGCGGGTCCGGACACACCTGGCCCTGTCCCGGGCGACGCGGGCGCTGCAGCGGCGCAACGCCGACCTCGAACTGATCGTCGCCGAGCGCACGGCCGAAATCAGCGAGCAGGCCCGGCGCCTGCTGGCCAGCAAACAGGAAGTCATCGCCGCTCAGGCCGCCACCATCACCGCCTTTTGCGCACTGGCCGAAGCGCGGGACAACGAGACCGGCAACCACATCCGCCGGACCCAGCACTACGTGCGCATTCTTGCCGAAACCCTGCGCGATCACCCTCGCTTCCGGGCGCAGCTCGACGACGATGTGATCCAGCAACTCTTCAAGTCTGCGCCGCTCCACGATGTGGGCAAGGTGGCAACGCCCGATGCGATCCTCCTCAAGCCCGGCAAGCTTACCCCGGAAGAGTGGAAGATCATGCAGTGCCATTGCGAATCCGGCCGCGACGCGATCCTTCAGGCCGAGAACGCCCTGGGCGGCGTCAGCGACGCCTCATTCCTGCACTACGCCGCCGAAATCGCCTACGGTCACCACGAGCGATGGGACGGGAGCGGCTACCCGCAGGGGCTCTCTGGCGATGCGATCCCGCTTTCGGCCAGGCTGATGGCGGTTGCCGACGTCTACGACGCGCTCATCTCGCGGCGGGTATACAAGCCACCGTTCGCCCACGAGCAGGCCATCCTCATGATGGTTGCCGAGCGAGGTCGCCACTTTGATCCGGATATCGTCGATGCGCTGCAGCAGGTGGCGGGGAAGTTCGCCGAGATCGCAACCAGCTTCAGGGACGAGCCCGATGAGGAAACGGGGGCTCAGGCCTGAGCCGGTGACATGCACGCCGCCGGAGGCGCGCGCAAGAGAGATGCCAAGATGGTGCGGACGGAGAGACTCGAACTCTCACACCAAAGGCGCCAGAACCTAAATCTGGTGCGTCTACCAATTCCGCCACGTCCGCGAGATGTGAGCATTGTAAGTGGACCGCGAAGTCTGGGCTAGTGGACTTTACGGCGATCACGCCCGGCGCCTTGGTCTCAAGGGCGCGGCCTGGGGTGAGTGAGTTTCGGCACGATGGGCGTGGGGCACTAAAGTTTGAATTAATTTCTCAAACCTCTTGACGGGTTCTGATAGTTCTTTATAATTCGGCCCTCTTCGCAGCGCAGTTGTTTTGGCGCGGTGAAGGGGGGAGTGGCCCGGAGGATTGGGTTGTTCCGGCGCAGTCAGGTATTTGCGGCGAAGTTCAAAAAGATTTCGCGCAGTGCTTGACGGAGCTAAAAAGCTCTGTATAATACGCACCTCTTCGCTGAAGCGCGCAGCGGTTCTTTAAAAATTCGAACAACCGATAGGTGTGGGTGCTCGGTTTCGAGGCGGTGTTCTGGTTTATACCAGAGTGCCACAAGAAATTGAAGTATCTGCAGAAACGTCAGGTTTCTG
>NZ_JAYRMI010000044.1:0-31944 GCF_041904905.1 Zoogloea sp.
CGCATCGGCACGCGGATGTCGGGCCGGGAGCCTTCGACGTAGATCTTGCGGGAGTTGGGCAGCGGCGCAACGGCCGCTTCGTCCACGTGGGCGGACGCAGCGAGGAATTTGTCGGTGGCGTTCATGAAGGCTCCTTGGGGAGGGCCGCCGGAAAGGGAGGGCGCGGCAGGAGCCACGTTTCCCTACGCCGGTACGACCCGGATCAGGTTCGGAGGGTAAGTCTCAGCCGGGCGGTGCGCACCCAAGCGCACGTCGGCACCCCTAACGTATCTTCCCAAAGTACTGGAATGGCAAGGTAAACGCAAGATTCGCCGGGGGTTTCGGTGGGCGGCGGGGCGGGGGCGGCGGCTAAAGCTTTGGGGTCTCCGGGCCGAAATAGGGGCATCCGGCCCCTCGCGGCCCGCCCATCTCCGGAGATAGAACATGCGCCATCGTCTGCGCCCCCTCGTTGCCCTGCTGGCTGTGGCCGGCATGTCCTCCGCGCTGGCTGCCGACTGGCAGACCGTCGTATCCGACAAGAAGCGCACGATCGAACTCGATCGGGCGAGCATCCTGCAGTCCGACCCCGGGACCAAGGTGGCCTGGGGGCGGATCGTCCTGTCGGAGGCCGAGGCGGCGACCGCCGGTTACGCGGCGGTCAAGGCCCTGAACCGCTACGACTGCCGGAACCAGACCTTCGCCACCATCAAGCGGGTGTATCTGGATGCCGACTCGGCGGTCATCAAGGACGAGAAGGTCAAGGTGGAGAAGGACATGCCGGTGGCCGCCGGCAGCGTGGACGAGCGGCTGTGGCGGGATGTGTGCAAGCCCGCCGGCGGCGGCGACATTTCGGCGCTGGCCAAGAACGCGGCGAGCGCCGCCAAGGCGGCCCAGGCGGCGCCGGCCAAGCCGGATCTGCGGGCGGCCGATTATCGGCCGGCGAAGGGGGCCGAGAAGCCGGCGGTGGCTCAGGTGTCGGAGGCCAAGGGCGAGCACGGCGCGGAGCCGGCGCTGCCGATCAAGAAGAATTTCATCGACAAGCCGGCGCCGCCTCCGAAGGCCGAGCCGGCTGCCGAGAAGCCGGCGGAGCGCCCCCTGCGCGCCGAGGCGCCGCCCGAGGTGCAGCGGGTGCCGGCCTATGTGCCGCCGCCCCGGCCCCGCCCGCGGGTGGTCCGCTCGCCGACGGTGGCGGTGGATGCCCATGCGGCCCACGGCCCGGCGGCGGCGGGCACGCCGCTGGCCCATCACGACATCCACTGGAGCTACGAGGGTGAGGGCGGGCCGGCCAACTGGGGGGTGCTCAAGCCGGAGTGGCAGCTATGCGGCAGCGGTGAGCGCCAGTCGCCCATCGACATCCGCGAGGGCATCAAGGTGGAGTTGGAACCGATACGTTTTGACTACAAATTGAGCCAATTTCGTATCATAGACAACGGCCACACGGTGCAGGTGAATGTGGGGCCGGGCAGCAGCCTGCAGGTGATGGGGCGCTACTACGATCTGGTCCAGTTCCACTTCCATCGCCCGTCGGAGGAGCGCATCAACGGCAAGGGCTTCGAGATGGTGGTGCATCTGGTGCACAAGGATCTGGATGGCCGCCTGGCGGTGGTGGCGGTGCTGCTGGAGCGGGGGCAGGTGCATCCGCTGGTGCAGACTTTGTGGAACAACCTGCCGCTGGAGAAGAACGTGGATTATTCGCCGGAGGGGGTGACGATCGACCTGAACCAGCTCTTGCCGGGTGACCGCAGCTACTACACCTACATGGGGTCGCTGACCACGCCGCCGTGCAGCGAGGGGGTGCTGTGGATGGTGATGAAGCAGCCGGCGCAGCTGTCGGCAGAGCAGATCGCGATCTTTGCGCGGATGTATCCGATGAACGCGCGACCGATCCAGTCGGTGCGGGGGCGGATGATCAAGGAATCCCGCTGAGGCGGGGCCGGCGGGCTGCCTTCGGGGCGGGCTGCCGGCGTCGGGAAGAGAGAGGGCGAGCCGCGGGGTTCGCCCTTTGTTTTTGGCGAGGGGGCCGCGGGCTTATTCGCCGGTGCGCAGGGCCAGCTCGACGATGAGCCGGTCGACCCCGTCGGCCAGCTGGCCGGCCAGGGCGCGGCTGTCGGGGTCGGCGGCCCGGGCGGCCATGTCGGTGCGGGCGGCGAGGTCGTAGATTTCCTGGGCCTTGAGGGTGCCGGCGGTGCCCTTGAGGCTGTGGGCAAGGAAGGACAGCTCGGACAGCTCGCCGTCGCCGGCGGCCAGGGCCCGCAGCCGCACGACGCTGGCGCGGTAGTTGCTGAGGGCGCGGCTGGCGAGGCGGGTGACGAACGCGCTCTTGCCCTTGAACTGGGCTTCGAGGGCCGGCCAGTCGATCAGGCCGCCGGTGGCGCTGGGGGCTTCGCTCGAGGACGGCGTGACGGCAGGGGCGGGCGTATCGGCGGGCATGGGCGTGATCTCGGTGGGGGCCGACGGGCGGCGGTGTTGCAGGATCTCGGTGACCAGGGTGTCCAGGTCGAGGGGTTTGGGGATGTGGGCCCGCATGCCGGCGGCGAGGCAGTGCTCCCGGGCTTCCGGGCCGGCGTGGGCGGTGAGCCCGAGCACCGGCAGGGTGGGGGCCACGGCGTGGATGCGGCGGGTGAGTTCGTAGCCGTCCATCCCGGGCATCTGGATGTCGGTGATCGCCAGGTGGTAGGTGTCGGCCCCGGCGGCGGCGAGCCGGGCGAGGGCTTCGGGGCCGCCGGCGAGGCAGTCGACCCGCGCGCCTTCCTGGGTGAGCAGGTCGGTGAGCACCAGCCGGTTGATCTCGTTGTCGTCCACCGCCAGGATGGTCAGGCCGTCGAGCCGGGCCTCGGGCCGGATGTAGGTGTCGGGCCGGGGGCTGTGGGCGGCGCGCAGGCAATCCACGATGTGGCGCACGCGCAGGGGGTGTTCGATCAGCGGCAGGCGGCCGGCCAGCCCGTCGGCGAGGCCGGACAGGTCGATCTCGTCGATGTGCCCGGCGAGAGCCAGCGGGCGCCCGTCGTCGCGCAGCTGGCGCAGCCACCGGCGCCAGTCCAGGCCCCGGTCGGCGACGCGGGCGTCCATGACCACCAGCGCGTTGGCGGGGATGGGGTCGCCCGGGGTGGCGACGATGCGGGTGGGGATGGCGCGGGCCTGGAGCCCGCCGGCGAGGTCGGCGGCGGCGTCGTCCGGGAAGCCCGCCAGTACCACGCTGCCGGCCGGCGGCGGGGCTTCGGGTTCGGCGGCGATCAGGGGGATGCGGACGTCGAAGCTGCTGCCGATGCCGGGGGTGCTGGAGACGACGATGTCGCCGCCCAGGGCCTTGACCAGGTGGAGCGAGATCGACAGCCCCAGGCCGGAGCCGCCGAAGCGGCGGGTGGTGGAGCTGTCGGCCTGCTCGAAGGGCTGGAACAGGCGCTGGATCTGCTCCTGGGTCATGCCGATGCCGGTGTCGCTGACCTTGATGCACAGCTGGCCGGCTTCGACCCGGGCGTCGAGGCTGACCGAGCCGGCGTCGGTGAACTTTATGGCGTTGCCCAGCACGTTCACCAGCACCTGGGACAGGCGCAGGGGGTCGCTGCGGCAGCTGGCGGGCAGGTCGCGCTCCCGCACGTAGAACGCCAGCTTGCGGGCGTAGGCGCGCTCGGCGGTGAGGGTGATGGCGGCGTCGATGACCTTGCCGGGGTTGATCGGGATGTGCTCGACGGTGAGCTTGCCGGCCTCGATCCGGGCGCGGTCGAGGATGTCGTTGATGACCCCCAGCAGGTGCTGGCCCGACTCGTTGATGCGGACGAACTGCTTCTCGGCGTTGCGCCCCGAGGAGTTGCGGATGCCCATCTGGGCCAGCCCGAGGATGGCGTTGAGGGGGGTGCGGATCTCGTGGCTCATGTTGGCGAGGAAGTCGCTGCGGGCCTGGGCGAGCCGCTCGGCTTCGGCGCGGGCGGCGATGTGGGCCTGCTCGACCCGGCGCCGTTCGAGCATCTCCTGGATCACGATGAAGATCACCGCCAGCGGCACCAGCCCCATGCCGAGCAGCAGCAGCGGCGGGGTGGAGTGGTTGCGCAGTTCGTCTTCGGCGATCAGGGCGGCCAGGGCCAGCGGGGTGCCCTCGATGTGCTGCTTGATGGCGGCGATGGGGGTGTCGTCGCGGTCGGCGTCGGCGCCGATCGGGCCGGCCCGCCCGCGCTTGCCGAGCCCGGCCAGGGCTCGCTGGACCGCGGGGCGCGCGAAGGCTTCGGGGGCGGTGCCGGAGACGGGTTCGCCGGAGTCGGTGGCGACCAGCGCTTCGGGGCGCTGGGGCTGGGTGGAGCCGTTGCGGGCTTCGAGCGGCGTGAACGGGCCGCTGGCGACGATGTGGCCGCGCACGCGCCCCTTGATGGCGACGGCCTGGGCCAGCCGGAGCCGCTTGCCGCCGTCGAGCAGCTCAATGCCGTGGTTGTTGGCCGGGGGGGCGATGACGGCGGTGGCGCCCGGGGGCGGCTCGCCGACCTGGGCGATGACGGCGCCCTTGTCGTCGATCAGGGTGAACTGGTCGTAGATCGGGGCGAAGCCCAGCCGCTTGTGCTCGATGAGGCGCTCGAACTTGTCTTCGATGGCCTGGAGCTGGACGGCCAGGCCGTAGTCGGCGCTCATCCCGAGATCGACGCTGCCGAAGTAGTTGGCGACGACGTCCGACTGGGTGAGATCGACCAGGTCGTTGTGGCGTTCGGTGAAGTAGTAGGAGAGGGCGTCGGCGCGGCGGACGAGGTCGAGCTGGGCGGCTTCGATCAGGTTCTGCTGCAGGCGCTCCCGCACGCTCAGGTTGTGGGCGAGCAGGGCCACCGCGTAGAGGATGAAGATCCCGATGGCGACGAAGCTCTTCCGGTAACGCCTTAGCAGGAATTCGTCGCTGGACATGGGATGGATCGGTTGTTTCAGGGTCGGCCGCCGGCCGCTCCCCCGGGTGAGGGCAGGCGTGGCCTGCCGCGTGACGCTGCCCTTTGCCGATAACGGTGCGGGGCAGCGAATCTTTATCGTCAGTGAACGGATTTACAGACGAAACCTCCGGTCGTGCCTCAGCGCCCCATCGCCGCCGCGGCGATGTCGAGGGCGCGCAGGCGGAGGTCGGGCTCGAAGATGTCGCAGACGACCATGAACTCGTCGGCGTCGGTAAGCTGGGCGAGGCGGGCGAGGCCGTCGCGGACCCGCCCTGGGCCGCCGACCACTGCCGCGGCGAGGAAGTCGCCGATGGCGGCGCGTTCTTCGGTGCGCAGGGAGGCCATGAAGTGTTCGACCGGCGGCTGCAGCCGGCGCCGGTTGCCGGTGAGGATGCCGAGCACCCGCTGGTAGTTGCTGCTGGCCAGGAATTCCGCCTCTTCGTCGGTGGGGGCGGCCATCACCGGCACGCCGATCGTCACGTAGGGTTTGTCGAGCGCCGCGGAGGGCTGGAACTTGCTGCGGTACAGGGCGATCGCCTGGAGCAGCTGGCGCGGCGCGAAGTGGGAGGCGAAGGCGTAGGGCAGGCCGCGTTCGGCGGCCAGGCGGGCGGAGAACAGGCTGGAGCCGAGGATCCAGATCGGTACGCGGGTGTCGGCGCCGGGCACCGCGACGACCCGCTGGCCCGGCTGGACGGGGCCGAGGAGGCGCTGCAGTTCGGCTACGTCGCGGGGGAAGTCGTCTTCGGTCTCGACACGGTCGCGGCGCAGGGCGCGCATCGTCACGGCGTCGGTGCCGGGGGCGCGGCCCAGGCCCAGGTCGATGCGGCCGGGGTAGAGTTCGGCGAGGGTGCCGAAGGCTTCGGCGACCACCAGCGGGGCGTGGTTGGGCAGCATGATGCCGCCCGAGCCGACCCGGATCCGCCCGGTGCCGCCGGCGATGTGCCCCACCAGCACGGCGGTGGCGGCGCTGGCGACGCCCGGCATGTTGTGGTGCTCGGCCACCCAGTAGCGGGTGAAGCCGAGGGCGTCGGCGTGGCGGGCGGTGGTCAGGGCGACCGCCAGGGCGTCGGCCACGCTGCGGCCCTCGCGGATCGCGACGAGGTCGAGCATGGACAGCTTGATGTCTTGCAGTGTCTTCATGCCCGTCATTCTAGGGGGTATTGCGAATCGTTTCCGGGTGTTCCGAAGGGGGCCGCGGCGAGCCTTAGCCGCCGGCCTTGCCGCCGGGAATGTCCCGGAAGAACTCGGGCAGGTAGCGCGGGGCGACGCGGTAGTACTTCTTCACCAGCTTCATGTAGGTGCCGTCCTTCTTGATGCCGGCCAGGAAGGCGTTGAAGGCGTCGCGCAGCTCGGGCGAATCCTTGCGGAAGGCGGCGGCCATGCGCTGCTCTTCGGAGATCGGGCCGATGACCTTGATCTTTCCGGGCCAGCGTTCGAGGGCGATCATCACGTCGGGCACGTCGAGCAGGGTCATGTCGCTCTCGCGCTTGAGCATGGCCGGCACGAGATCATTGACGTTGTTGCTGCCGGTGAAACGCTTGAGCGGGAGCCCTTTGTTCTCGAGGTCGTAGAGGGCCGGGTCGAGGCAGGAGTTGTAGATCACGAAAGTGCTGCCCTGCCGGAGGGCGGCCTTGGTGGCGCGGATGTCCCGCTCCTTGTCGCCGCTGGGCTTGATCGGCTGGGTGGCGGTGTCGGAGCGGGCCAGCAGCCATACGGCGGAGGGGAAGGTGGGGTCGGAGAAATCCACCAGCTTCAGGCGCGGAGGCAGGATGGTCATGCCGTTGGCGATCATGTCGCCGCGGATGGGGCGACGGCCGGGGTCCGGGAGCGTCGGTTTGGTGCGCGTGTCCTTGCCGGTCAGGTCGCCGACGACCGTGTCCCAGGTGCTGGGGACGAACTCGTAGCGCACGCCCAGGTGGCGGGCGAAGAGCTGGACGATCTCCACGTCGAGCCCGTCGCCGCTGCCGGTGACGAAGTTGGCGTAGGGCACGCCCAGGTGACGCAGCACGCCGCGTTCGCGGATGTCCCGCAGGTCGTCGGCCAGCGCGCTGCCGAACAGGCACAGGAGGCTGGCGGCGAGGAGCAGCCGTCGTATCGGGGAGTGGCGGGCGGGCATGGCGTTTTTGTCGTCTGGTGGGGGCTCGGTGGGGAAACCGGGAGGAGGCCGGGCTCTGCATCTAGCGGAGGGAGGCGGGGAAACTTTAGCCCGCGTGTCCCCGATCTGGCCGGTCAGCCGTGGGCGCCGGCCGCGGCTGCGGCGAGGAAGCGCTCCAGCCGGGGCTCGCCGCAGAAACCCACATTGAGGCGCAGGTAGCCGGAGGGTTGGTTCTGGGGGCGGAAGACGTTGCCCGGGGCGAGCAGGATGTTGTCGCGGGTGGCCCGGCGGGCGAGGTCGGCGGTGTCGACGAGGCCCGGCACCCGGGCCCACACGAAGGGGCCGCCGCGGGGCTCGGGTTCGGGTTTGAGGCCGACCCGTTCGAGCATCCGCAGGGCCTGGCCGGTGGATTCGGCGAGGCGGCCCTTGAGCCGGTCGAGGAGCTTGCGGTAGTGGCCGTCGGTGAGCAGTTGGTGGATGAGCTGCTCGGCGAGTTCGGCGGACGACATCATCGAGACGATCTTGACGTCGGTGAACAGGTGGGCCAGATCGGGCCGGCAGGCGAGGAAGCCGACCCGCAGGTTGCCCGACAGCGTCTTGGAGAAGCTGGCGGTGTAGATGACCCGGTCGAGCTGGTCGAGCCCGGCCAGGCGGGTGGCGGCGTCGGGGGCGAGGTCGCCGTAGATGTCGTCCTCGACGATCATGAAGTCGTGCTTCTCGGCCAGCTGCAGCACCCGGAAGGCGACCGCCGGCGAGAGGCTGCAGCCGGTGGGGTTGTGGAGCACCGAGTGGGTGAAGTAGAGCCGCGGCTGGTGTTCGGCCAGGAGCGCCTCGAGGGCGGCGGTGTCGGGGCCGTCGGGGGTGCGCGGCACGCCCACCAGCGCCACGCCGTACAGGCGCAGGTTGCCGAAGAGGTTCCAGTAGCCGGGGTCGTCCACCAGCACGCAGTCGCCGGGCTTGAGGAAGTAGCGGCACACGATGTCGAGCGCCTGGTGCACGCCGTAGGTGAGGACGATCTGCTCCGGCGTGGCGCCGATGCCGATCTCGGCCAGGCGCACCTGGAGCTGGGCGCGCAGCGGTGCGTAGCCCTGGGCCGAGCCGTAGCTCACCGGGCGCACGTCGGGGCGGCGGGTGAGGCTGCGCAGGTTGCGCAGCACGCCGGCCTCGTCGAGCCACGCGGCGGGCAGGCTGCCCGAGCCGGCCAGGATGCGCTCCGGGTCGCCATTGGCCATCTCGCGCATCAGCCAGCTGGCGTCGATGGCCCGCTCGACGGCGTCGGTGCCGGCGGCGGCGCGGGCGGGCTGGGCCCGGCTCGCCACGTAGAAGCCGGAACCGCGCCGGGATTGCAGGCAGCCCACCGCCACCAGCCGGTCGTAGGCTTCGACGACGGTGAAGCGCGACACGCCGTGCCGTTCGGCGAACTGGCGGATCGGTGGCAGGCGCGCGCCGGGGCGCAGGATGCGGTCGTCGATGCGGGTGCGGATGGCGGTGACGATCTGGTCCACCAGCGGGGTGGGGCTGTCGGCAGAGAGGGTGAACTGCAGCATCGGGGGCTCCGGTGTATCGGTCGGCGCACCGGGCCAGTGGATGGGGCTGGGCCGGTACGGGAGGGCGGTTTGTCCGGATAGTGTATCTGGGGTGGCTGAAAAGTGTCCGGTATTGTCAGGTTGTCCGATTCGCTTTCCGAGGAGAACCGCCATGCGCCGCCTGCCCCTGTTCGTCATCGTCTTTGCCACGCTGCTCGCGGCCGCGCCGACCCGGGCCGGTGGGGTGGAGGCCTACTGCCCGTCGCTGAAGTGGGTGCTGCTGGCGCCGCCGGGGGGGAGCGCGGTGCAGGTGATCGACGTGAGCCGGGGGGTGACGCCGCTGGCCACTCTGCGCAGCCGGCCCCGGGGCGCGGTGCTGGCGGTGCACGTGCAGGCGGCGAGCCGGCGGGTGTGGGTGCTGGCGGATAACGGGCTGGATGCCCACGATGGGTTCAGCGGCCGGGTGCTGGGGCATTGGGCGGCGCCGGAGGGGGTGCGCCTCGATCGGCTGGAGGCGGATGCCGTGGGCCGGCTGACGGCGTGGAGCGGCGCGCGGCCCTTCGAGGCGGTGCACGGCGCGGCGGTGCTGGTGCCGGCCGGCGCGCGGGTGAGCTGGCGCTGAGGGGGGCGTTCAGGGGCCGAGGGCGGCAAAGCCCTGACGGTAGAGGATGGCGAGTTCCTGGGCGGTGCGGCGCCGCTGGGCCGGGTCGGTGGCCAGGGCGCGGGCGAGGCTGCCGGCGATGTCGGGGACGTGCACCGCGCCGGGGTGGCCGGGGGCTTCCCAGGTGGCTGCAAAGGCGGCCTGCTTGGTGGGGTGGCCAGCCTGCCGGGGGTGGAGCACGTTGATCCGCGGCAGGCAGAAGGCCATCGCCACGATGCGCCCGTGCAGGCTGCTGCCGCAGTAGCCGCGGCTGCCCGCGATGAGGGCGCAGATGTCCCACAGGTAGAGCGAGTTGAGGATGGTGAGCGGCCGGGTGCGGAGCAGGCCGGCGAGGCGTTGCAGGCAGTCCAGGTCGTCGTGCCAGGGGGCGGTGCCGGCGCGGAACAGGACGATGCCGAGGCCGGCCGCGGCGGCGGCCCGGTCGAGCTGTTCGGCGACCGCCCCGAGGGTGGCGTCGTCGCCGAAGTCGGCGCCCAGCTGCACCGCCAGATAACCGTGGGGGAAGGCGGCCCGGATGTCGGCCAGCTCGCCCCGGCTGGCGTGGGCTTCGACGGTGGGGCCGAACAGTTCGGCCACCATCACCGCGGGGTCGGGCATCAGCCGGGCCTGGATGCCGGCGGCGCGCAGGTGGGCGAGGGTGAGGCGGTCGCGCACACCCACGGCGTTGGCGGCGCACAGGGCGGCGATGACTTCGTCGCGCAGGTCGGCCGGGCTTTCGGCGAGTTCGACCCCGCCCACCGCGCAGTAGACCCGCCGCTGGGCGTTGGGGAACAGCCCGGGCGAGACGCAGTAGGGGGCGTGGGCGGGCAGGCCGAGGATGCGCTCGGTCCAGGCGTCGCGGGCCGAGGGGCTGGCGTCGAGCCGGCTGATGATGACCTGGGCGGCAGCCGGCGGCTGGAGCATCACCGCCGCTTCCCAGGCCTTGCAGGTGAGCAGTTCGCCGCCGGCGTGGATCAGCCGGATCGGCTTGTCGCCCCAGGTTTCGGCCACCTGGGTGATGGCGTGGACGGGGTGGCCGCCCCACTCCCGCATGTCCCGTTCGGCGAGCCCGGCGAAGATCAGGGGCCGCGCCGGCAGCAGTGCGGCGGCCACGTGGGGAAACAGCAGGTCGCCGAAGTTGTGCCGGTCGAAGGCGCCGAACAGGATGGTGGGGAGGGTCATGGGGCGGGGCGGTCAGCCGAGGTTGCGCAGGGCGAAATCCCAGTCGATCAGCTTGTCGAGGACGGCGTTGACGTAGTCGGCGCGCCGGTTCTGGTAGTCGATGTAGTAGGCGTGCTCCCACACGTCGATGGCCAGCAGGGGTTTGAGGCCGGCGGCGAGGGGCGTGTCGGCGTTGCCGGTCTTGATGACCTTCAGGCGCTCGCCGTCGGCCACCAGCCAGGCCCAGCCGCTGCCGAACTGGGTGATCGCCGCGTTGGCGAATTCCTTCTTGAAGGCGGCGACGCTGCCGAAGGCGCCTTCGAGGCGCTGGCGCAGTTCGGCCGGCGGCTCGCCGCCGCCCCGGGCGCGCAGGCCCTGCCAGTAGAAGGCGTGGTTCCAGGTCTGGGCGGCGTTGTTGAAGAGGGCGCCCTGGTCGGCCTTGCCGGCGCTGGCCGCGATGAGCTGGGCGAGCGGCAGCCCTTCCAGCGGGGTGCCGGTCACCAGTCGGGCGGTGTTGTCGGCGTAGGCCTTGTGGTGCTTGCCGTAGTGGTAGCCGAGGGTGTTGGCGGAGAGCACGGGGTCGAGCGCGTCGAGGGCGTAGGGCAGGTCGGCGAAGTAGTTCGGGCTCCGGGCCGCTGCCCCGGCGTGACGCGGGAGGCCGGTCACGCCCAGAAGCGCAGCGCCGCTGGCTGCGAGGAGGAGGCTGCGCCGTTTGGTCTGCGGGGCGGAGACGCCGTCCGGGATGGGGTTGCGCATGGGTTTTCCTGACTGAGGTGAAGACAGGATTTGAGATTAACGCAAGTTTTAATTCTTTCTATGTCAACTTCTTAAATTTTCTTGTTGTGACAAATTCACGGTTTGCGTCAGGGTTTTTCGGGCGGGCGCTGGGGCGCCGACGGTGCGGCCAGCACTTTGCCGATGCCAGCCCGAGGGCGGTGCCGGTGAACGCTGCGGCGGAAGGCTGGATCGTAGGCGCCTTTGCCTGCCTCGCGGGGCTTCGGCGGGGCCTTCCACATCATTTGACGTTCGGGGCGGCAGCGGCGCGGGAGGGCGCCCGAAACGCCTGGCTTTACAAGTTCGTCGGGCTCGCCTAAATTAATGACTTACCAGTCAGTCAGTAATTATCATGACCACCCCCGATACGCACCGTCGCCAGCGTCGCAAGGATGCCCGCCCCGCCGAGCTGGCCGCCGCCGCCATGGCGCTCTTCGTGGAGAAGGGCTTCGCCGCCACCCGCCTGGACGACGTGGCCAGCCGGGCGGGGGTCTCGAAGGGCACGCTCTACCTGTACTTCGACAGCAAGGAGGCCTTGTTCCGGTCGGTCATCGAGGAATCCATCGTGCCGATGATCGGCGAGGTGGAGGCGATGGTCGAGCGGCTTGGCGACGATCCGGTGCGCCTGCTGCGGGCGCTGCTCGAGTTCTGGTGGGCGCAGATCGGCTCCACCCACCTGGCCGGCACCTGCAAGCTCATGTTGTGCGAGGCGGGCAACTTCCCCGAGGTGGCGATGTACCTCAACGAGCGGGTCATCGGCCCGTGGCACATGCTGCTCAACCGGGTGATCGAGGCCGGCATGACCAAGGGCGTGTTCCGCCAGGGTAACCCGGAGAGTGTGCGCCAGATGGTCTTCTACCCGCTCCTGATGCAGGCGGTGTGGCAGTGCTCGCTGCCCGTCTGCTCGTCGGCCCGGCCGATGCCCGAGAACTATTTCGACACCTTTTTCGACGTGCTCTTCCGCGGCCTGCTGGTCGAGCCCTCCGAGGAAACCCAACGATGAACCGCTCCTTCGTGCTTGGCGCCCTGTGCGTGGCGCTGCTGTCTGCCTGTTCCAAACCCCAGCCGGTGGCCGAGGGGCCGCGGCCGGTGATGGTCCACAAGCTGGCCCTCGCCCCGGTGACGGCCGGGGTGCTGTATTCGGGCGAGGTGCGGGCGCGCTATGAGTCCGATCTGGCGTTCCGCGTGTCCGGCAAGATCGTCGAGCGGCTGGTGGATGTGGGGGCGGTGGTGAAGCCCGGCCAGCTGCTGGCGCGGCTCGACCCGAGCGACGCGGGCCTCAACGCCGAGGCGGCCCGGGCCCAGCTGGCGGCGGCCCAGAACGAGCTGGCCTACGCCAAGGCGGAGGTGGAGCGCTACCGCGATCTGGTGGCCAAGAACTTTGTGAGCCGCAGCGTGCTGGATGCCAAGGAAACCAGCTTCAAGTCGGCGGCCGCCCGCGTCGAGCAGGCCCGCGCCCAGGCCACGGTGGCCGGCAACCAGGCCGGCTACACCCGGCTGGTGGCCGATCAGGCGGGGGTGATTACGGCGGTGGGCGGCGAGGTCGGTCAGGTGGTGAAGGATTCGACGCCGGTGATGAAGCTTGCCCGGGACGGGGAGCGGGAGGTGCTGATCGCGGTGCCGGAGAGCCGCATTGCTGCGCTGCGCAAGGCCGGGCGGATCGAGGTGCGGCTGCCGGCGGCGCCGGAGGCGGCGTTCGCCGGCCGGGTGCGCGAGGTGGCGCCAGCGGCCGACGCCGCCACCCGTACCTACGCGGTGCGGGTGACCATCGTCGATGCAAGCCCGGCGGTGCAGCTGGGGATGACCGCCAACGTGATCCTGCCCGATGCGGACGCGGCGGGGGGCGGCCTGCTGGTGCCGGCCACCGCGCTCTTCGAGCACGAGGGCGCCAGCGCGGTGTGGGTGATGCAGCCGGAGGGTGCGCTGGTCAAGCCGGTGCTGCGCAAGGTGCAGGTGCGCCAGTTCCGCGAGGACGGTGTGCTGTTGGCCGGCGGCGTGCAGGCGGGCGAGACGATCGCGGCGGCGGGGGTTCACAAGATCGTTGCCGGCCAGCTGCTGCAGCCGCGCACGGCGGGCCGCCCGGCGGCCGCCACGGTTGGCGCGGGGGGCTGAGGCGATGGGCTTCAATCTGTCGGAGTGGGCGCTGCGCAACCAGCCGCTGGTGCGCTACCTGATCGTGCTGCTGGCGCTGGTGGGGGTGCTGTCGTACCAGAAACTGGGCCAGTCGGAGGACCCGCCCTTCACCTTCAAGGTGATGGTGGTGCGCACCGAATGGCCGGGCGCATCGGCGCGGGAGATGGAGGCGCAGGTTACCGACCGCATCGAGAAGAAGCTGCAGGAGGTGCCCAATGTGGACACCCTGCGTAGCTACTCCCGGCCGGGCGAGTCGGTGGTGCTCTTCATCGCCAAGGATTCGACCCCGGCGAAGGACGTGCCGGACATCTTCTACCAGGTGCGCAAGAAGATCGGCGACATCCGCGCCACCCTGCCGTCCACGATCCGCGGGCCGTATTTCAACGACGAGTTCGGCGACGTGTTCGGCAACATCTACGCGCTCACCGGCGACGGCTTCGACTACGCCCAGCTGAAGGCCGAGAGCGACAGGATTCGCGCCGAGCTGCTGCGGGTGCCCGGCGTGGCCAAGGTGGATCTGATCGGCGAGCAGGAGCAGCGCATCTACGTGTCGCTCTCCAACGCCCGGCTGGCAACGCTGGGGCTGGATGTGCAGACGGTGACGGCGGCCCTGGCCCAGCAGAACGCGGTGGTGCCCGGTGGCTACTTCGAGACCAAGGACGAGCGGATTTACCTGCGCCCGAGCGGCGCCTTCGATACCGTCGAGGCGATCCGCGACACCACGGTGCGGGCCGGTGGGCGCGAGTTGCGGATCGGCGACATCGCCACGGTGCGGCGCGGGTTCGTCGAGCCGCCGGCGCCGGGCTTCCGCTTCCAGGGGCAGGACGCGCTGGGGCTGGGGGTGTCGATGGCCAAGGGCGGCGACATCATCGCCCTGGGGGCCAACCTGAAGGCCACCGCGGCGCGCATCCAGGCCGACCTGCCGGTGGGCATGGAGCTGCAGGAGGTGGCGAGCCAGCCGGAGGCGGTCAAGCGGTCGATCAACGAGTTTGTGCGCTCGCTGGCCGAGGCGGTCATCATCGTGCTGGTGGTGTGCTTCTTCTCGCTGGGGCTGCGCACCGGGCTGGTGGTGGCGCTGTCGATTCCGCTGGTGCTGGCGGTCACCTTCTTCGGGATGCGGCTGTTCGACGTGGGGCTGCACAAGATCTCGCTGGGCGCGCTGATCCTGGCCCTGGGCCTGCTGGTGGACGACGCGATCATCGCCGTCGAGATGATGCTGGTGAAGATGGAGCAGGGCTGGGAGCGTTCGAAGGCGGCGGCCTTCGCCTACACCAGCACCGCCGGGCCGATGCTCTCCGGCACGCTGGTGACGGTGGCGGGCTTCCTGCCCATCGCCACGGCGCAGTCTTCCACTGGCGAGTACACCCGCTCGATCTTTCAGGTCAACGCCATCGCGCTCCTGGCCTCGTGGCTGGCGGCGGTGATCGTGGTGCCCTACCTGGGCTACGTGCTGCTGCCCGACCCGCGCGGGCCGAAGAAGCCGAGCTGGTTCTCCACCCGCTTTCCGCGCCTCGATGCCTTCAAGGATCGCATCGGCCTGGGCGACCCGCACATCGAGGGCGACGAGGAGTCGGTCTTCCGCACCCCGTTCTACAACCGCTTCCGGGCGCTGGTGGATTGGTGCGTGGCGCGGCGCTGGGTGGTGATCGGCACCACGCTGGCGATCTTCGCCGCGGCGATCGTCGGCTTCGGGCTCGTCCAGCAGCAGTTCTTTCCCAACTCGACGCGGCTGGAGTTGCTGATCGACCTGCGTCTGCCCGAGGGCGCCAGCCTGAAGGCGACCAAGGCGGAGGTTGAAAAGCTGGAGGCGGTGCTGAAGAACGAGAAGGGCATCGACAACTACGTGGCCTACGTGGGCACCGGCAGCCCGCGCTTCTACCTGCCGCTGGACCAGCAGCTGCCGGCCGCCAACTTTGCCCAGTTCGTGGTGCTCACCGACAGCATCCAGAGCCGCGAGGCGCTGCGCACGCGGATGATCGAGCTGTTCCGCCAGGAGTTCCCGAACCTGCGCGCCAACGTCACCCGGCTGGAAAATGGCCCGCCGGTGGGCTTTCCGGTGCAGTTCCGGGTGAGCGGGCCGGACATTCCGACGGTGCGCAAATACGCCGCCGAGGTGGCCGAGGCGATGCGGACCAACCCCAACCTGTCGGACGTGCAGCTGGACTGGGACGAGCAATCCAAGGTGCTGCGCGTCGACGTGGATCAGCGCAAGGCGCGCCTGCTGGGGCTGAGCACCCAGGACGTGGCCAACTTCCTCAACAGCAGCCAGCGCGGGCTGGTGGCCACCAGCTACCGGGAAGGTATCGAGTCCATCGACGTGGTGCTGCGCGGCGACGCCTTCGAGCGCGACAAGCTCTCGCTGGTGGCCGAGCTGGCGATCCCGACCCGGGCCGGCAAGTCGGTGCCGCTGACCCAGATCGCCACCGTCGGCTACGCCTACGAGCAGGGGCTGGTGTGGCGGCGCAACCGGGAGCCGAGCATCACCGTGCGCGGCCAGATCTACGTGAATGGCGTCCAGGCGCCCACCGTCACCGCCCAGGTGGCGCCGCTGCTGGAGCCGATCCGCGCCGCGCTTCCCGCCGGCTATCGCATCGAGACCGGCGGTGCGGTGGAGGAGAGCGCCAAGGGCCAGAGTTCGGTGAATGCGGGCTTCCCGCTGTTCCTGGCGGTGGTGTTCACGGTGCTGATGGTGCAGCTGGGCAGCTTCTCGCGCACGACGATGGTGGTGCTCACCGCGCCGCTGGGGCTGATCGGGGTGGTGCTGTTCCTGCTGCTCTTCGGCCAGCCTTTCGGCTTTGTGGCCATGCTGGGCACCATCGCGCTGTTCGGGATGATCATGCGCAACTCGGTGATCCTGGTGGACCAGATCGAGCAGGACGTGGAGAAGGGCCTGTCGATCTGGAACGCCATCGTCGAGTCGGCGGTGCGCCGGCTGCGGCCCATCGCGCTCACCGCCGCGGCGGCGGTGCTGGCGATGATCCCGCTCACCCGCAGTGCCTTTTTTGGGCCGATGGCGGTGGCGATCATGGGCGGCCTGATCGTCGCCACGCTGCTCACCCTGTTGTTCGTGCCGGCCCTGTACGCGGCCTGGTATCGCGTCCGCCGCGAGCCGGATGAACAGCGCAGCGCGCAAGTAGGCTAGAATCCGAAAGTTTTTATGCGGATCATAAATATTAGCTTCTGCTAATATTATTCGGGGAGCCCCAAATGAATTACGAACAAGCACGGTTCAATATGGTCGAGCAGCAGATCCGCCCCTGGGAGGTGCTGGATTTTGGCGTGCTCGACACGCTGATGAGTGTCCGCCGCGAGGAGTTCGTGCCGGAAGCCTACAAGTCGCTGGCCTTGTCCGAAGGCGAGATTCCCCTCGGCCACGGCGGCAGCATGCTGGTGCCGGTGATCGAGGGCAAGGTGCTGCAGGCCGTGCAGGTCAAGCGTACCGACAAGGTGCTCGAAGTCGGCGCCGGCTCCGGCTACTTTGCTGCGCTGCTGGCCGCCAAGGCCGAGTGGGTGCGCACGGTCGACATCGAGCCGGCGCTGGTCAACATGGCCCACGACAACCTCAAGCGCTACGGCGTCGAGAACGTCATCGTCGAGGAAGGCGATGCCGTGCGTGGCTGGGCCGGCGGCGCGCCCTACGACCTGATCGTCGTCTCCGGCGGCGTGCCCTACGTGCCCGAAACCCTGCTGCAGGAGGTCAAGGTGGGCGGTCGCCTGTTCGCTTTCGTCGGCGAAGCGCCGCTGATGACCGCCCAGCTCATCACCCACGTGGCTGAAGGCAAGTTCCGCACCGAGTCGCTCTTCGAGAACCTCGTGCCGACGATGCGCAACGCCCCCCAGAAGAGCCAGTTCAAGTTCTGAGTCACGCCGCCCGATGAAACAGATCACGCCGACGCAGTTGTCCGAGTGGTTGCAGGATGCCAGCCGTCCTGCGCCCTTCCTCCTCGACGTGCGCGAGCCGTCCGAGTTTGCCTACTGTGCGATTCCGGGCTCGGTGCCGATGCCGATGGCCAGTGTGCCGGCGCGCTTCCAGGAGCTGCCCGACGAGGCCGAGATCGTGGTGATCTGCCACCACGGCGGGCGCAGCATGCAGGTGGCGATGTTCCTGGAGCGCCAGGGCGTGACCGGGGTCATCAATCTCGCCGGTGGCGTGGCCCAGTGGGCGCAGCAGGTCGATCCGGCCATGCCGCAGTATTGAGACGTGCGAAACGAGTGACGGAGAACGCGATGAGACGGGTTGCAGGACGTGTGGTGCTGGCGATGGCGGCGAGCCTGGTGGCAGGGGCTGCCACGGCGGCGGATCTCGAGCAGGTGTACCGGGATGCCCTGGCCTACGATGCGGCGCTGGCGAGTGCCCGTGCGTCCCTCGAGGCCGGTCGCGAGAAGCTGCCCCAGGGGCGTGCCGGGCTGCTGCCGTCGGTCAGCCTCACCGGCAACTCCAACTGGAACAAGGCCGATCTCAAGCACTACGACGTGACCCGGGGCTACAACAGCAACGGTTGGCAGGTGCAGCTCACCCAGCCCCTGTTCCGCTGGCAGAACTGGGTTCAGTACCAGCAGGGCGAGATGCAGGTGGCGCTGGCCGAGGCCCAGTACCAGCAGGCCCGCCAGGATCTGACCGTGCGGGCCGCCCAGGCCTATTTCGACGTGCTGGTGGCCCAGGATGTGCTGGCCGCGGCCAGCGCACTGCACGAGGCCAACACCCAGCAGCTGGCGCTGGCCAAGAAGAGCTTCGAGGTGGGCACGGTCACTGTCACCGACGTCCATGAAGCCCAGTCCCGCGCCGATCTGTCGTCGGCCCAGGTGATCGCCGCGGAGAGCGATCTGGCGGTCAAGCGCCACGCCTTGCTGGTGCTCACCGGCAAGGAGCCCGACGTGCTGAAGGGGCTGCGCAAGGGGGTGGCCTTGAGCCGCCCCGAGCCGGCCGACATCCAGGCTTGGGTGAATTCGGCCGAGAACGGCAGCTACGTGGTGCAGGCTGCCCAGGTGGCACGGGAGATCTCCCAGCGGGAGGTGGAGCGCAACCGCGCCGGCCACCTGCCCACCGTCGATCTGGTGGCGAGCTACGGTAACGCGGCGTCGTCCACCGCGCCGCTGTCGGCGCTTACGCCGATCCGCACCAACACCGACTCCACCGTCGTCGGCGTGCAGCTCGCGCTGCCGCTATTCCAGGGCGGCAGCGTGACTTCCCGCGTCCGCGAGGCCGCGGCCCTGCGCGACAAGGCCAGCGCCGATCTCGACAACGCCCGCCGCACGGCCGCCCAGAATGCCCGCCAGGCTTACCTGGGCGTGACCAGCGGGCTGGCGCAGGTGAAGGCCTTCGAGGCGGCCCAGGTGTCGTCCCGCTCCGCCCTCGACGCCAACAAGCTGGGCTACGAGGTGGGGGTGCGGATCAACATCGATGTGCTGAACGCCCAGAGCCAGCTCTACGACACCCTGCAGAAGCTCTCCAAGGCCCGCTACGACACCTTGCTGGCCCAGCTCAAGCTGAAGGCGGCGGCAGGGACGCTGGCGGACGAGGACATCAACGCGATCAACGTGCTGCTCGACTGAGCCCGGGCTGGCCGATGGCCGGCCGCTTGCCCGCATCGAACAGGACGGCCGCTTGCGAAAGCGGCCGTCGGCTTTTGGAGGGAGCGGTTTGCGTCAGGGCTTGGCGGGGCTGTCGAGCCGGGCGAGCTGGGCCCGGGCATCGGCGGCGTCGGTGAAATTCGGGTCGAGCCTGAGGGCCGTCCTGAAGGCGGCGACGGCGTCCCGGGGGCGCCCGGCCGCGGCGTAGGCGAGGCCCAGGCGGTGGTGGATGCCGGCAGCACCGCGGCCTTCGGCGCGGCTCACCTTCTCCAGCACCGCGATGGCCGCCGCCATCTCGCCGCGCTTGTAGTGCACCCAGCCCAGGGTGTCCTGGAAATCCGCCACCTTGGGCGCCAGCGCTACCGCCTTGCGGGCCCAGTCGAGCACCGCGTCGGAGGGCCGGGCGCTGTCTTCGGCGGCCATCCAGGCCATGTTGTTGTAGGGCAGGGGGCGTTCCGGGTCGATGCGCACCGCGGCCTGGTAGGCGGTCTGGGCTTCGCGCAGTTGCCCGGCCCGCTGGTGGGCCATGCCCAGTTTGAGCTGGGCGTCGTAGCGCTTGGGCTGGGCCCGGGCGACGGTCTGGTATTCGGCGATGGCCCGCTGGACATCGCCCTGGGCGAGGAAGATGTCGCCCTTGGCGAGGCGGGCGGGGTCGTAGTCGGCGTTGGCGGCCAGCGCCCGGTCGAAGGCGGCGTGGGCGCCCTTGAAATCCTGCTGCATCTGCAGCGCGAGGCCCAGGCCGTGGAGGGGGAGCGGGTTGCCCGGGGAGAGCCCGATGGCGGCCTCGAACTCGCCGATGGCGTTGCCGGGGTTCTTCTTGTCGAGCCAGATCGTGCCCAGGGCGTAGTGGGCGCCGCCCAGCCGGGGGTTGAGCTGCAGCGCGCGGCGGTAGAAGTCGGCCGCCAGATCGGCGTTGCGGCGGATGTTGTAGTTCAGGTCGCCCAGGTCCACCAGGGGCAGAGCGGCTTTGGGGTCGGCGGCGATGGCGGCCTTCCAGGCTTTCTCGGCGTCGGGGAAGTGCTTCCGGGCGTACTGCCAGCGGCCCCAGGCGGTGAGGGCGTCGGCGTTCCTGGGGGCGACTTCGAGGGCGTGCTTGAGCCACTTCTGCACGTCGTCGGGCAGGTTGCGGATGCGCGCCGATTCGGCGTGACCGAGCGCCGGCAGCGGCGAGCGGGGATCGAGCCGGGCGGCTTCGTCGAACAGCGCGTCGGCGCGGGCGTAATCGAGCTTGCGCAGGGCCTCGTGGCCGGTGCGCAGTTTGGCGGCGAAAGGGGATTCCTGGGCAGACGCCTCGAAGCGGGTGGCCCCGCTTTCCGACATTTCGAGCAGCGCATGGGCCGGGCTGCCAGCCAGCGCGAGGAGGGTCAGGAGCAGGGGGCCGGCGACGCGGGTTTTCATGGTCCGGGGCGGTGGGGCAGGAGGAGGTTCAAGTTTGCCAGACTCCCAATGAAACGACCCCATCCAGGTTGTCCCGAATGGGGTCGGTGTCACGCGGGCCGGACGATCAGGCGGCGCGCTTGCGGCGGGACAGGCCCATGCCGGCCATCGCCAGGCTCAGCAGGCCGAGGGTGGCGGGTTCCGGCACCGTGCCGCCGCCCGGCGGGGGCGGGGGCAGCAGCACGCCGCTGGCCGACGAGCCGAAGCCGAAGATGAAAGTGTCGGGGGCGCCGGTGGCGGGATCGCAGCCGACAAGGCCCGCGGAGCAGGAGCCGTAGGAGTACAGGGCGATGTCCACCGTGGAGGCGTCGCCATCCACCAGACTGCGGGCGGCGTCGGCGGTGGCCTTGTCCGGCGCGACGCCGTAGTAGGTGGCGAACACGCGGGTGGCGCCGGCGGCCAGGGCTTCGAACTCGAAGTCGAACAGGGCGCCCTGGTCGGAGCTGGAGGAGCCCTGCAGGTTGCCGCTGCGGGAGTTGGTGAAGTTGGTGTTCTGCAGGCCGTAGCTCGTGAACGAGAACGGGTTGCCGGAGTTGAAGCCGTTGTTGTCGGTCTTGCGGACGTTGCTGCCGTTGGCGATGCCGCGCAGCGCGGGTACGCCCTGGATGCTGACGGATTCGTTGCCCGGGCTGGGGATGTCCCAGTCCATCACGCGACGGTAGACGAGATCGCCCGCGGCCAGGTTGGCACCGGTGAGGTTGGTGATCTTGACGACGGTTTCGTACAGGTAGGGCGTGGTGGCCAGGGGGTGGTAGTCGTGGCTCACCTGCAGGATCGCTGCGCCGGTGGCGTTCAGCACGTTCACCACCGAGACGGCGCTGTTGGCGGTGGAGGTGAAGCTCACCAGCGACAGGTTGGCGGTGCCCACGGCGCTGTTGGCGTAGCCGGCCTGGCCGGTGCTGGCGATGCCGACGCCCCAGCCTTCGCAGGTGCAGCCGGGCGAGGTGGAGTCGGAGTTGGTGCTCATCGAGCGCAGGCCGACGACGGTGGTGCCGCTGCCCGCGGCGCTGGTGCCGCCGTTGACATTCAGGTCGCCGAGGTCGCGGACGCCGATCTGAACGGTGCCGTTGTCGATGATGGCTGCGGCGTTGGCGCCGCCTGCCACGAGGCCGGTGGCTGCCAGCAGCACGGCCATGGAGAGTTTGCTGGTTTTCATAACCGGGGTAACTCCTTGATTAATGACGATTGACGATGAGGCGGTTGGAGCGGGGGTGCGCGCCTGGGTCTGCTCGCCCGGCTGTTGGCACCGTGCCTGAAATGAGCAACTAACATGCCAAAAACAAAATTTTTAACAAAGACAACGATTTGTGTTTGCTTGTGTAAATCTTTGACCTGATTTTGTAAAAATCGTCGACAAATGATTTAAACGATAAATTCGGCTAATGGGGACGGGTGGGCGAAACCGGGCTTACGGCATTACCATTCGGCTCTTTCCGATTCCGGGCCCGGTGCTGGCCCGTTACCCGAGGGGCTTTCCGATCCCATGAGTACGCAAATTCACGACCTCCGCGACTTCATCGCCCGCCTGGAGCAGCTGGGCGAACTGCGCCGGGTGACGGCCGAGGTCGACCCGCATCTGGAGATGACCGAGATCTGCGACCGCGTGCTGCGCGCGGGCGGCCCGGCCATCCTGTTCGAGAACCCCAAGGGGTACGCCATGCCGGTGCTGGCCAATCTGTTCGGCACGCCCCAGCGGGTGGCGCTGGGGATGGGCGAGAGCGGCGATGACTGGCAGGGCGCGCTGCGCGAGGTGGGCAAGCTGCTGGCCTTCCTGAAGGAGCCGGAGCCGCCCAAGGGGCTGAAGGACGCCTGGGAGAAGCTGCCGGTGTTCAAGCAGGTGCTCAACATGTCGCCCAAGACGGTGTCGTCGGCGCCGTGTCAGCAGGTGGTGAAGGAGGGGCGGGACGTGGACCTGGGCGGCCTGCCGATCCAGCACTGCTGGCCGGGCGATGTGGCGCCGCTCATCACCTGGGGCCTGGTGGTGACCCGCGGCCCGGGCAAGACGCGCCAGAACCTGGGCATCTACCGCCAGCAGGTGCTGGGGCCGAACAAGGTCATCATGCGGTGGCTGGCCCATCGGGGCGGGGCGCTGGATTACCTGGAGCACCAGAAGGCGAACCCGGGCCAGCCTTTCCCGGTTGCGGTGGTGCTGGGCTGCGATCCGGCGACGATCCTGGGGGCGGTGACGCCGGTGCCGGATTCGTTGTCTGAATACCAGTTTGCCGGGCTGCTGCGCGGCGCCAAGACCGAGCTGGTGAAATGCATCGGTTCGGATCTGCAGGTGCCGGCGTCGGCGGAGATCATCCTCGAGGGGGTGATCCACCCGGGCGAGACGGCGCTGGAGGGCCCCTACGGCGACCACACCGGCTACTACAACGAGCAGGCGGAGTTTCCGGTGTTCACCATCGAGCGGATCACCCACCGGCGCGACCCGATCTACCACAGCACCTACACCGGCAAGCCGCCCGACGAGCCGGCGATGCTGGGGGTGGCGCTCAACGAGGTGTTCGTGCCGCTGCTGCAGAAGCAGTTCACCGAGATCGTCGACTTCTACCTGCCGCCGGAGGGCTGCTCTTACCGGCTGGCGGTGGTGAGCATCCGGAAGCAGTACCCGGGCCACGCCAAGCGGGTGATGTTCGGGATCTGGAGCTTCCTGCGCCAGTTCATGTACACCAAGTTCATCATCGTGGTGGACGACGACGTGAACATCCGCGACTGGAAGGAGGTGATCTGGGCGCTGACCACCCGGATGGATGGCACCCGCGACACCACGCTGGTGGATCACACGCCCATCGATTACCTGGATTTCGCCAGTCCGGTGGCCGGGCTGGGCTCCAAGATGGGCCTCGACGCCACCAACAAGTGGCCAGGCGAGACCAACCGCGAGTGGGGCCGCGCCATCGAGATGAGCCCGGAGGTGAAGCAGCGGGTGGATGCGATGTGGAGCAGCCTGGGCCTGTAGGCGGGGCGGCTCCAGGTCGGCGATGCGCCCCGGGGGGGTGCATCGCCCTGGTAACGAAAGACGGCAGCCCGCGGGCTGCCGTCTTGCCTTGGAGAGGGCTGGTCAGCGCTGGCGGCGTGCCAGGGCCAGGGCACCGATGGCGCTGCCCAGAAGCATCAGCGAGGTGGGTTCGGGCACGCCGGTGCCTGGGTCGGTCAGGCCCTGGATGCCGACGGTGAAGCCGTGCCAGTGTTCGCTGGTGTCGGTGAAGGTGATCGAGGTGAAGTCGCCGAGCAGCTCGATGACGCCGTGCATCTCGCCGCTGCCGGTGAAGCCGGTGCCGCCCGGGTTGAGGACGGCTGTGCCGCAACCCCAGTAGCCGCAGCCTTCGCTGAGGACAGCGATGGGGGCGCCGAAGTCGACGACGTTGCCGTTCCAGCTGGTGAGGGCGATCAGCGGGTTGTGGACGCTCTGGCTGAAGGTGATGGTCTTGGTGCCGCCGGTGCTGAGGCCGATCAGATCGGTGGTGGCGGGGGCGTTGTCTACGGTGGCGCTGGTGTAGGTGGCGGGGTTGGTCCAGTAGAAGGTGCCGCCGCTGGTCTGGGCGAAGGCGTAGGCGCCGGTGAAGGTGACGCCGACGCTGCCCGTGCCGGTGGCGATGCTGCCGGTCACGCCGGAGGCGGCGGTCAGCGTGCTGGTCCAGTCGGTCCAGTAGGCGGGGGCGGCGAAGGCTGCGGGGGCCGCAAGGGCGGCACAGAGGGCGATGGGGAGTAGACGCATGACCGGCTCCTGTTCGGTGGATCGTGATTTTGTCGGTTGGCTCGAATGCAGCATTTTTCGGGCCTGATCTTGCGTTTATTCAAAAATTGTTAATTTGATGCGGGAAATCAAGCTCGTGGGCCGCCCTCCGGTTTTTGGTGGGCGGCCGGCTTGCACTGTTTTGTAAAAAAGGTCGACAGCTGCGGGCGTGCGCCAGGCCGGCGCTCGGAAGGGGGGCCGGCGAGGTGCCGGCCCAGGGGGGTGTCAGCGGCGCGGCCGTCTGGCGGCGAGGCTGCCGAGGCCGAGGAGGGCGAGCAGGGCGCCCGAGGGTTCGGGGATTTCCAGGTGGAACTCGTAGCTCACGCCCTCGTAGAGGGTGAGGATGCGGGCGGTGTAGTCGGCCTGGGCGATGAAGGCCCGGGCCTCGAAGAACGAGCCGGGCCAGAAGCCGGCGGGCATGTCGTAGAAGTAGCGTTCGGCGTAGCTGAAGGGGTAGAGCGGGGCGGCGAGATCCTTGCCGTCGAGCACGTCCATCTTGTAGATGGGCTCGATCATCTTGCCCAGGCTGGGCGAGTAGTTGTCGTAGAGCCCCTGGGCCCAGAAGTAGTCGCCCTTGTCGGCGCCGGCGTAGGTCCAGTCGATCTGGATCTCGAGGCCGCCGCTGCCTGCTTCGGCGATGGCGTCGAAGGTGCTGACCTGGAAGATGCCGCCGGGCAGCTTGCCGCCGTCCTTGAGGCTCCATTTGCCGGTGGCGGCGTTGCCGGTGTTCCAGGCGTCGAAGGATTGCTTGAAGGTGGCGTCGGTGCCGGCCAGGGAGGCGCCGAGGTCGAGCAGGGCGGTGCTGGTGCAGTGGGTGTAGGCGGTGGCGTCGACGCCGACGCAGTGGGCGGCTTCGGCGAGGTAGGTGGGCGTGGGGTCGGTGAGCTTGATGGCGACGGCGTGGGCGCCGCCGGGCAGGGCGAGGGCGACGAGGCTGGCGCAGGCGGCAAGGCGGGGGCGGGACGGCTTCATGGCGGCTCCTGACGTAGAGGGCTAAGGCGCCGCGCGGGGGCGCGGGCGCATCGTCTCTCCGGTCGGGGCGGCCTCTTGGGCGAGGCCTTTCTGCCTTGAAACTAGACGTTGCCGGCGAAAACCGCCAGGGCGGCGACGAACGAGGGGTCTGCCGGCGCTTACTCGATGCGCGGCGCGGCGGGGGCGGGCAGCACGCGCTCGCTGGCGATCTTCCACTGGCCGTCGGTCTTCACCCATTCGAGCTGCTTGCGCACGGTGTCCTTGTACTGGGCGGCGCTGTAGTGCTGGGTGAAGCGCACGACGACCCGGTCGGCCTTGCTGCTGCGGGTGCTGAGCGTGTCGATGCGGATGCGCGGGGAGCTGGCGTGGGTGACGCGCTCGCGCCGTTCGGCTTCCCAGGCGGCGGTGCTGCGGCCTTTGCCGGGCTGGAAGTCGGCGGTGTAGAGGGCCCGGTAGGCGTCGAAGTCGCCGGCGGTCCAGGCGGCGGTCCAGGCGTCGAGGCGGGCGCGGATGGCCGGGTCGACGCTGGGGGCGGCGTCGATCAGGTCCACCTGCGGGGGCGGCGGGGCTTCGAGCACCGGCATCGGCGCGGCGGCGAGGGCCGGCGACACGTAGCGGGTGCCGAGGAGTTCCGGGGCGATGGGCGACGGGCGGTAGCGGCTGCGCAGGGCGTCGCGCAGTTCGCCGGCGAGACCGAGGAGCTGGGCCTGGAGGGTGGTTTGCTGGGCGCGGTTTTCGATGAGGTTGCGCTGGGCGTCGAACAGATCGCCCTGGGCGATGGAGAGGTCGTTGAGGGAGCGCCGGCCGGCTTCGAAGTGCAGCTCGTAGGCGCCGGCCACCCGCTGGGCGGCGGTGACCCGTTGTTCGAGCTGGGTGGCGATGCTGCGGGCTTCGGTGTACTGGCGATAAAGATCCGTGATGTCCTTGGAGACCTTGAGCATCAGGTCGTCGGCGTCGGCCCGGGCGGCCTGGTGGCGCTCGACGGCTTCGGTGTGGCGGCCGACGTTCTTGCCGCCGAGGGGGATGTCGAGGTTCACGCCGAGCTGGGCGGCGCGCTGGGTGTCGGCGGTGGGGACGGGGATGGTGGTGTTGTCGAGGCGCTTGCTGTAGGACAGATCCACCGACGGGAAGAACAGTCCGCGGGCGGCGCCCACGTCGGCCTGACGGGCGGCGGCGCGCTGGAGGGCGGCGCGCAGGCGCGGGTTGCGCTCGTGGATGCGTTCGACGAGGGCCTCCACCGGGTCGGTGTCGGTGGGGGCCGGGGCCGGGAGGATGGACGGGGCGACCAGGGATTCGGGCGCCTGGCCGGTGAGCAGGCGGTAGCGGTATTCGGCGGTGCCGAGCTGGGCGCGGAGCTGGCCGAGCAGGGTGCGGTTCTGGATCAGGCGTACGCGCATCAGGTCGAGTTCGGAGGAGGCGATGCGGCCGGCGTCCACCCGGTGGGCGACGCTGGCTTCGACCCGTTCCTGGCTGGCGATGGTGGCCTGCAGGCTGTCGATGAGCTGGCGCAGGCGCACCACGTCGCTGTAGTTCTCGGTGATCTCGTAGGCGACCTGTTCGAGCACCGTGTCCAGGTCGGCGTCGGCGGCGTCGCGGGTGAAGCCGGCGGCGCGCAGCCGGTTGGTGTCGGTGGCGCCGTTGAAGACGTTCCAGCGCAGGGTGGCGTCGGTGCGCCTGACGTTGCGGTCGATGGGATTGCCGAGGGTTTCGTCGCGGGAATCCGAGTTGCGGTAGGCCAGCCCCAGGCTGGGCAGGAAGTCGGAGCGCACCTGCACGATCTGGGCTTCGGCGGCGCGCAGCAGGGCCTGGGCGGAGCGCACGCTGGGCTGCTGGAGGAGGACCTTGTCCACCACCGCCGGCAGCGGTTCGGCGTGGGCGAGGCCGGCGGCGAGGCTCAGGCCGAGGGCGGCGAGGTGCGTGGAGAGGCGGGCGGGGCGGGCGTTCGGTTTCGGGCTCATCAGCGTTCGCGCAGGGATTTGTCGAGGGTCTTGACGATGGGTTTTAGCATGTACTCCATCATCGTGCGCTTTCCGGTCTGGATGCTGGCGTCGGCGGCCATGCCGGGGGAGATGCTGAGGTGCTCGGAGGGGTCGCCCAGGTAGTTCTTTTCGGCCTCGAGGAGCACCTCGAAGAAGGTTTCCTTCTTCTCGCCATCCACCACCGCGTCGGCGCCCACCCGCACGACCTTGCCCGGCAGGGAGCCGAAGATCGACGAGTCGTAGGCGCTGATGCGGATGCGGGCATCCTGGCCGGGCTTGAGGAAGGCGATGTCGGAGGGCTTGACCTTGGCGGTGATGAGCAGGCGGTCTTCGGCGGGCACGACTTCCATGATGGTCTCGCCGGCCTTCACCACGCCGCCGACGGTGTTGACGAGCAGGCGATTGACCACGCCGTCCATCGGGGCGCGCATCTCGCGGCGGGCCACCCGGTCGTTGCGGCCGGTGAGTTGCTCGGCGAGCTGGGCGGCGCGCAGTTCGGCTTCGGATTTCTCCTTGCTGATTTCGGACAGGAAGCGGGCGCGGGTTTCCGACAGCCGGGCCTGGGCTTCGCCCACCGCGGCCTGGATGCGGCTGATGGCGATGCGGGTGGTCTCCAGTTCGCCTTTCTGGCTGGAGTAGCGCTGCTGGGCAGCGAGCAGGTCGGCCTTGGCGCCGGCGCCGTTGGCGGAGAGGCGCTCCTCGATCGCCAGGGCTTCCCGGGCCGGGCCGATGGATTCGCCGATGGCCTGGTGGCGGGCGCGGGCTTCGGCCAGCTCCTGCTGGCGCTGGGCGAGCTGGCGGGAGAGGGTCTCGAGGGTGTTCTCGCGTTCCTGGCGGCGGCTCTGCCACAGGTTGCGCTGCTCGCGGACGAGGTCGGGGGCGTTCTTCTCGAGTTCGGGCGGGAAGCCCGGCACCGCGTTGCGGGCTTCGGCGTCGAGGCGGGCGATGGCTGCCTGGGCGCCCCACAGGCCTTGCTGGGCTTCGCCCTGTTCGGCGTTGAACTGGAGGTTCTGGACGATGGCGAGCACGTCGCCCTTCTTGACCACCGCGCCTTCGCGCACGTTGAGGGCCTGGAGGATGCCGCCTTCCATGCTCTGGATCTGCTGCAGGCGGCTGGAGGGCACCACCGCGCCGACGGCGTTCACCGAGATGTCGAGGGGGGCGAAGCTCATCCACCCGAACAGCAGCGCGAAGAACACGGCGGTGGTGCCGAGCAGGATCATCACCGCCTTGCGGGGGCCGCGGTCGAAATCCGGGTGGCTGCTGAGGGGTTCGGCCTCGAGGCGGGGCTGGGCGGACTGGAAAGCGAGTTTCATGCGGCAACCTCCCGCGGGGTGACCGGCGCCGGCCCGCCCTGCAGTTTGCGAAGGACTTCATTGCGGGGGCCGTCGAGGACGACCCGGCCCTGGTCGAGCACGACCAGCCGATCCACCAGCGGCAGCATGGCCGTGCGGTGGGTGACGAGGAGCATGGTGATGCCCTTGATGCTGCGCAGGTTCTCGATGAGGCGGGCCTCGGTGGCCGGGTCCATCATGCTGGAGGGCTCGTCCAGGAGCAGCATGCGTGGCCGCTGGACGAGGGCGCGGGCGATGGACACCGCCTGGCGCTGGCCGCCGGAGAGGCGATCGCCCCGCTCGCCGACCTGGGTGCCCAGGCCATTGGGCATCTGGGCGAGGGTCTCGTCCAGGCACGACAGGCGCAGGGCCTCGAGCATGTCGGCGTCGCTCACCTGGGCGCTGCCGAGCAGGATGTTTTCGCGGATGTCGCCGTGGAACAGCACCACGTCCTGGGGCACGTAGCCCACCTGGCGGCGCAGGCTCTGGGGTTCGAGCTGATTCACGGCCATGCCGTCCACCATCACGGCGCCCTGGTCGGGCCCGTAGAGGTTGAGGAGCAGCTTGAACAGGGTGCTCTTGCCCGAGCCGATGCGGCCGATGAAGCCGACCTTCTCGCCCGGGCGGATGCTGAGGTTGAGGCCCTTGAGCAGCGGTGCCGAGTTGGGGTAGGCGAAGTGGGTGTCGCGGAAGTCGATGCGGCCCGACAGGCGCGGCAGGTGCAGGCTGTCGGTGGTCTCGTCGGTGGGCGCCTCCATGATCTTGTCGAGGGCCTCGATGGCCTGGCGGGTCTGCTCGTAGCGCACCACCAGCGCGGCGATCTGGGTGGCCGGGGTGATGGCGCGGGTGGCGAGCATCGACACGGCGATGAGCTGGCCCATGGTGAGATCGCCGGCGCTGATCATCAGCGCGCCGAACATCACGATCAGGATCGAATCCAGGTTGGTGACCAGCAACGACATGTAGGTGCCGAAGGAGGTCCACTCGCGCATCTGCACCGAGTTCTCGGAGATCTTGACGGTCAGCATCTCCCACTGGCGGCGGGCCCAGGCTTCGGCGCCGAGGGTCTTGATGGTGTCGACGCCGTTCATTACCTCGAACAGGTGGGCGGTGCGCTGGGCCGACTCCTGCATGTTGGCGCCCAGGATGCGGGTGAGCGGCTTGCGGATCATGAACGACACGAAGATCGTCACCGGGATGAGCAGTAGCGGCACCAGCACCAGCCAGTGGCCGATGATCCCGATCAGCACCAGGAAGAAGATCATGAAGGGCACGTCGCCCAGCACCGTGAGGGTGGACGAGGTGACGAACTCACGCACCGATTCGAAATCCCGCACGATGTTGGCGAGCACCCCGCCGGAGGCCGGCCGGGCCGCGGCGCGCAGGCGCAGGGCCTGGGCGAACACGTGGGACGACATGGCCACGTCGGCCTTGCGGGCGGCCGATTCCAGCAGGTAGCTGCGCAGCATCTTGATGACCAGGTCGAACAGGGCCACCACCACCACCGCGCCGGTGAGCACCCACAGGCTGTCCAGGGCGTTGTTGGGCACCACCCGGTCGTAGACCGACATCGTGTAGAACGGGATCACCGCCGCGAAGATGTTGGTCAGCACGGTGGCCAGCAGCGCCCAGCCGTAGATCGGCTTGTTGGCCAGCAAGGTGTCCCAGAACCAGCGGCGCGGGCGGGGCAGGTGGTAGAGCAGGCTGCGGGTGTCGAAGAACACCATCGGCCGCACGAAGTAGGCGACGCCCGGGTGCTCGGCCACCACCTGCTCGAGCCCCAGCTTCACGGTGCCCTGGATGCCGGCCTGGACGCATTCGAAGCTGTCGCCGTCGCGCCGCAGCAGGATCAGCGGGTCGCCCCCGTCGGCGCCGAACACCAGCGCCGGCAGCTCGGAAGGCTTGAACTCCGGCACGCCCCTCTTCGCCCGGCTCAGGGACAGCCCACCCCGCCGGGCGCATTCGTGCATCTGCACCTCGTCGATACGGCCATCCACCACCGGCGTGTCGGCCAGCAACTGCATCGGGTCGGCGCGCTTCCCGAAAAAGTGGGCCAGAAACTGCAGCTGGTCGATGACCCCGTCGACCGAAGCGAGGCCAGGTGTAGAGGAAGGGGATTCGCGCATGGGCAGGGTTCTCAGATAGGCGTTCGGGGCTGCCGTCGGCGGCGGCGGAGGCCATGCCGGCCGGGGCTGGAGCGGCAGGCGCTCCGTGGGTTGCGGGCGGCCATTCCGGCGGCGCGGCAACGGTCAGGGGGCGATGGTGCCACAAGCTCGCATATGGCAAATGTTAAAAAGTCACGAGTATTCGTTTTGCAAAATTCACCACAATTTGTTTGTGACAAATTTCATGTTACCTGTCGTCAGGCTTGGAGGGTTATTAACCGATTTTGACGGTTTGTTTGTTTGTGCGAGGTCGCTGTGCGGTCGTGTCGAATCATATGAATAAAAATTTCATATTGGGTGAGGCTACGCCGATTGATTGGTCTTAATGCGTGGAATAGTTCATGTCGGGATTTTTCAGCCATTTTTTGCCCTTGATTCCCGGCGCCAAGGTGTGCTCCAGTCCGGTTCGTGGCGATCAAAATATGGGCAAAAATCCTTTTAACTCAGCTTGTTGTGGTGTGTTTTGGCAGGGGGCACAGAGTTTAATGGAGGTTGCGTCGGGTTTCCTGCGACGCTTTCTTTCAACCCCGTCTGTCGGGATTTTTTACAGGGCTTAGTGGTTTGTGATTTTTTGCAGACATAAAAATGGCGGGCGGATTCGATAAGTTATTGAGATGAACAGTATTTGGTGTTTTTGACAATTTACAAGGGTGGGGTGGCCCGTAAATTGCAGTTTGATCCCCGATTTTCTCGACTCGTCGTAGGCCAGTTCCGGCTTCGGCGGCATCCAAAACAGAAAAGTGGAGATCGTTCATGTCAAATACGAGTTACGTAACCAGCGTTACCGTCTGCGAAGACACCACCCAGAATTTCGAGTTGTTCGACCTGCTCAAGCAGGCAGACCCCGCGTACGCCGCGACCGATCCCGCCAAGATCAAGCTCTACGTCTACGACGGCGCCAAGTGGGTGCTATCCACTGCGGGCTTCTTCACCGCCGTTGATCTGGACACCCTGACCCTCAACGCCGCCGCGATCCCGAACTTCAACGGCGCCAAGCTCGTTCGCGTGCTGGGCTACGACAGCACCGGTAACACCTTCACCCTCGACGTGAACGTCACCGTCACGCCGGTGAACGACGCCCCCTCCGGCGCCGACGAGGCTGTGTCGGTTGCCAACGGCGACACCTACGTGCTGGGCCTCGCCGACTTCGGCTTCTCCGATCTGATCGATGGTCACGCCTTCAAGTCCGTGGTGGTTTCGGCGGTTCCCGCCGGTGGCACGCTGCTCCTGAACGGCGTTGCGGTCACCGCCGGGCAGGAAATCCTGGCCTCCGACATCGAGGCCGGCAAGCTCACCTTCGTCGCCCCGGCTGCTGTTGGCGGCGATTTCGGCTTCTCGTTCCAGGTGCGCGATACCGGCGGCGTGGACGTCGGCTGCGGCAGCGTCGACCTGGACCCGACCCCCAACACCATCACCTTCACCGTGCCGTCCCCCGGTCTCGCCACCCTGGGCGACAAAGTGTGGCTCGACACCAACGCCAACGGCGTGCAGGACGCCGGTGAAGCCGGCATCGCCGGGGTCACCGTGGTGCTCAAGGA
>NZ_JAYRMI010000045.1:0-31504 GCF_041904905.1 Zoogloea sp.
CGGGGCGTCCGGCGCGGCGATAAAGCAGCTTTTATGCCTGTGAAATCCGCCTGGGCGAATCGCGCTGCCGGCGCGGGTTTCCACGCTTCGGGCGGGCGGAGGGGGCGGGGTGGCCTGCCAGAGTGGCAGGTGCTGGTGTCAGATTGACAAGCCGGCCCGGGGCGGGGCGGCGGGGGGGGGCGGCGCGGGGCGCCGGGCGGGCGCGGTGTAACCGGCCCTGCCCGACCGCCCGGCCGGTGTCAGAAGGCGTCGTCCGGCAGCGCCAGCAGCGGGCTGTTGTCCGACTCCACGGTGATCCGCAGGCCGGCGCTGCAGGGCAGGAGGTGGCTGGCGTAGAAGCTGGCGGCGACGAGCTTCTCGCGGTAGAACGGGTCGCTGCTGCCGGCGGCGATGGCGTCGTGGGCCACCTTCGCGGCCTTCGCCATCAGCCCGCCGCCGATCACCGTGCCGGCGAGGCGCAGGAAGGGTTCGGCCACCGCGAGGCCGGCGGCGGGGGCGGCGCGCATCCGGTCGATCAGCGTCCGGGCGGCGGCGTCGAGGTCGTCGAGGCCGGCGCTGAGACGGGCGGCGATGGCGGCGAGCCGGGCGTCGCCGGTGGCGGCCAGCGCCGCGCCGTCGGCGCGCATCTCGGCCACCAGCCCGGCCAGGGTCTCGCCGCCGTCGCGGGCGAGCTTGCGCCCGGCCAGGTCCGCCGCCTGGATTGCGGTGGTGCCCTCGTAGATGGGGGTGATGCGGGCGTCGCGCAGGTATTGGGCGATGCCGGTCTCCTCCACGAAACCCATGCCGCCGAAAACCTGGATCGCCAGCGAGGTGAGCGCCACCGCGCTCTCGGTGCTCCAGCCCTTGAGCACCGGGGTGAGCAGCTCCACCCGGCGGTGGGCGGCGGCGCGGGCGTCGGGGTCGTCCGACTGGTGGGCGATGTCCTGCAGCGCGGCCACGCTGTAGGCCAGGGCGCGGATCGCCTCGGTGTGGGCGCGCTGCGTCATCAGCATCCGGCGCACGTCGGGGTGGCGCACGATGGCCACCGGCTTGCCGCCCTTCTGGGTGACGTCGGTGCCCTGCACGCGCTCCTTCGCGTATTCCGACGCCAGCTGCCAGGCCCGCTGGGCAACGCCCAGGCCTTCGGTGCCCACCGACAGCCGCGCCGAATTCATCATCACGAACATGATCTCCAGCCCGCGGCCCAGCTCGCCGATCAGGTAGCCGGTGGAGCCGCCGTGGTCGCCGTGCACCAGGGTGGTGGTGGGGCTGCCGTGCACGCCCAGCTTGTGCTCGATGGACGTGCAGTACACGTCGTTGCGCGCGCCGGGCTGGCCGTCGGCGCCCAGGATGAACTTGGGCACGATGAACAGCGACAGGCCCTTGACCCCCGGCGGGGCGTCGGGCGTGCGGGCCAGCACCAGGTGCACGATGTTGGCGGCCATGTCGTGGTCGCCGTAGGTGATGAAGATCTTCTGGCCGCTGAGGCGGTAGCTGCCTTCGGGCTGGGGCACGGCGCGGCAGGCGATGGCGGCGAGGTCCGAGCCGGCCTGGGGCTCGGTGATGTTCATGGTGCCGGTCCATTCGCCGGAGACGAGCTTCGGCAGCCAGCTGGCCTTCATGGCGTCGGAGCCGGCGATGGTCAGCGCCTCGATGGCGCCGTGGGTGAGGGTGACCACGTGGGAGAAGGACAGGTTGGCCGACTTCCACATCTCGCTCACCGCCACCGCCAGCAGGCGCGGCAGGCCCTGGCCGCCGAACTCGGGCGGGCAGGGCAGGGCCATCCAGCCGCCTTCGGCGAACTGCCGGTAGGCGTCGGCAAAGCCGGCGGCGGTGCGCACTTCGCCCTTGCCGTCGGCGCCGGCCAGCCAGCGGGCGCCTTCCCGGTCGCCCACCGGGTTGAGGGGCGACAGCACCTCGCCGGCAAAGCGGGCGGCCTCTTCCAGCACCGCGTCGATCAGCCCGGCGTCGCAGTCGGCGTAGGCCGGCAGGGCGCAGATGGGGCCGCTGCCGACCAGTTCATGAATGACGAAGCGCATCTCGCGCAGGGGGGCGTGGTAGTGGTTCATGGTCTCCTCCGAAATATCACATACGATCTCTTGCAATCCGCGAGTATTGTAAAGTATATTTTGCGTGCGGTTCAAAATCTCATATCTGATACAAGAAACGGGAGCAAATCCCACGGAGGAGACACCATGAAAAAGCACACTGCCCTGCCCGCCCTCGTCCTGATTGCCGCTGCCGGCGTTGCCCAGGCGGACATCAACATCGGCGTGTCCGTCTCGGCCACCGGCCCGGCGGCGTCCCTCGGCATCCCCGAGAAGAACACCTTCGCGATCCTGCCGACCAGCATCGCCGGCGAGAAGATCAACTACATCGTGCTCGACGACGCCACCGACCCCGGCCAGGCCACCAAGAACGCCCGCAAGCTGGTGACCGAAGACAAGGTGGACGTGCTGGTGGGCTCCTCCAGCACCCCGGCCTGCGCGGCGATCGCCGAAGTGGCCAACGAGACCGCCACCCCGCAGGTGGCCATGTGCCCGGTGGACCTGCCCGCCGCCAAGAACACCTGGGTGTTCCGCGCGCCCCAGCACAACTCGCTGATGGCCAAGGCGCTGGTGGGCCACATGCGCGAATCCGGGGTGAAGACCCTGGGCTTCATCGGCTTCAACGACCCCTACGGCGAAGACTGGCTCAAGCAGATCACCGCCGCCACCGAAGCGGCCGGCATCAAGCTGGTGGCGGTGGAGCGCTACAACCGGGTGGATACCTCGGTGAGCGGGCAGGTGCTCAAGCTGGTGGCCGCCAGGCCCGACGCGGTGATGATTGCCGGCTCCGGCACGCCGGCCGCGCTGCCCCACACCACGCTCGCCGAGCGTGGCTACAAGGGCCAGATCTACCAGACCCACGCGGCGGCCAATAAGGAGTTCCTGAAGGTTGGCGGCAAGGCCGTCGAAGGCGGCATCCTGCCCATCGGCCCGGTGGCGGTGGCGGCCCAGCTGCCCGATTCGCACCCCTCCAAGAAGCCGGCGCTGGAATACATCAAGCTGTATGAGGCCAAGTACGGCCCGGGCAGCGTGTCGTCCTTCGGCGCCTACGCCTACGACGCCTACAAGCTGATCGAGAAGGCCGTGCCCGCCGCGCTGAAGGCCGGCAAGCCGGGCACGCCCGCCTTCCGCAAGGGCCTGCGCGACGCCCTCGAGAGCGAGCGCGAGATCGCCGGCGCCCACGGCGTGTTCAACATGAGCGCCAACGACCACTTCGGCCTGGACGAGCGCGCCCGGGTGCTGGTGCGGGTGACCGGCGGCGAGTGGAAGATGATTTCCGGCAAGTAAGGAGCGCGGACGATGACGACAATCATTCGCGATCCCGGCCAGCTGTTCGCGCCGGCCACCGTGACGGTGGAGCACCGGCCCGACGGCAGCCGCATCCTGCGCTCGCCGCTGGCCATCGGCCCGGTGCCGGCCCGGCTGGGCGAGCACCTGGAGCGCTGGGCGGCCGAAGCCCCCGAGCGCACCTTCCTCGCCGAACGCGGCGCCGACGGCGCGTGGCAGTGGGTGAGCTACGCCGAGGCCCTGGCCCGCGTGCGCGCCGTGGCCACCTGGCTGCTGGGGCAGAAGCTGTCGGCGGAGCGGCCGGTGGCGGTGCTCTCCGACAACAGCGTCGAGCACGCCATCCTGATGCTGGCGGCGATGCACATCGGCGTGCCGGTGTCGGCGATCTCCCAGGCCTACTCGCTGGTGTCGAAGGATTTTGCCAAGCTCAAGAGCAACATCGAGCACATCACCCCGGGGGTGATCTTCGTGGAGCACCACGCCCGCTTCGCCCCGGCGCTGGCGGCCATCGCGCCGCTCCACGACGGGGTGGTGGTGGCCGGCACGGCCGGCGGTGCAGGCGAGGGGGCGGTGCCGTTCTCCAGGCTGCTCGAACGCACCGACGCCGCGGCGGTGGATGCCGCCTACGCCCAGGTGAACGGCGACACCATCGCCAAGTTCCTGTTCACGTCCGGCTCGGTGGGGGCACCCAAGGCGGTCATCAACACCCAGCACATGATCTGCTCCAACCAGCAGGCCAAGGCGCAGATCTGGCCGTTCCTCGAAGCCCAGCCGCCGGTGATCGTGGACTGGCTGCCCTGGAGCCACACCTTCGGCAGCAACCACAACTTCAACATGGTGCTGCGCAACGGCGGCACCCTGTACCTCGACGCCGGCAAGCCGGTGCCGGGGCTCTTCGAGACCAGCCTGAAGAACCTGCGCGACGTGTCGCCCACGGTGTACCTCAACGTGCCGCGGGGCTTCGACATGCTGGTGTCGGCGCTGCACGAGGACGAACCCCTGCGCCGGGCCTTCTTCAAGAACCTGCAGGTGATCTTCTACGCCGCCGCCGCGTTGCCCCAGCACTTGTACGACGAGCTGAACCGCCTGTCGCTGGAGACCCTGGGCTTCCAGGTGCCGCTGGTGTCGGGCTGGGGTTCGACCGAGACCGCGCCCCTGTGCACCGACAGCCACTTTGCGCCGGAACGCTCGGGGGTGATCGGCATCCCCATCCCCGGCACCGAACTCAAGCTGGTGCCCTCCGCCGACAAGATGGAGGTGCGGGTGCGCGGCCACAACGTGATGCCCGGCTACTGGAAGCTGCCCGAGCTGTCCGCCGCCGCCTTCGACGAGGAGGGCTTCTACAAGATCGGCGACGCGGTGGAGTTCGTCGATTCGCTGAAGCCCCAGAAGGGCCTGCTCTTCGACGGGCGCGTGGGCGAGGACTTCAAGCTCGTCACCGGCACCTGGGTGCACGTGGGCGCGCTGCGCATGAAGGGCCTCGACGCCCTGGTGCCGGTGGCCCAGGACATCGTGGTCACCGGCCACGACCGGGACGAGATCGGCTTCCTGATCTTCCCCAACATCCCCGAGCTGCGAAAGCTCTCCGCCAACCTGCCCGCCGATGCGTCGGTGGAAGAGCTGCTGCACCAGCCCTCGGTGCGCGCGATGGTCGCCCGGGGCCTCGCGCGGCTCAAGAAGGACGGTGGCGGGTCGGCGGGCTCGGCGGCGCGGGCGATGTTGCTGGTGGAACCGCCCTCCATCGACGCCGGGGAAATCACCGACAAGGGCTACATCAACCAGCGCCTCGTGCTGACGCGCCGCGCCGACCTGGTGCTGCGCCTGCACGCCGACGAGCCGGACCACAGCGTGATCCTGCCGGCCGGGGCGGCCTGAACAACACGCACGAACCGGGAGAACAGCACCCCCGCGTGCCACCACAAGGAAAAGAGCATGAACTACGAAAACATCCTGGTCACCACCCAAGACAGCATCGCCCACATCCGGCTCAACCGGCCGGCCAAGCGCAACGCGGTGAACAACGGCCTGCTGGAGGATCTGGAAGCCTGCTTCGACAGCCTCGGCGCCGACGCCACGGTGGTGGTGATCTCGGGCGAGGGCGCGCACTTCTCGGCCGGGCTGGACCTGTCGGAGCACCAGATCCGCTCGCCGTTTGAAGTGCTGCAGCACTCCCAGTGGTGGCACCGGGTCTTTCAGAAGATCCAGTTCGGCGGGCGGCCGGTGGTGTCGGCGCTGCACGGCGCGGTGGTGGGCGGCGGGCTCGAGCTTGCCACCAGCACCCACGTGCGCGTGGCCGACAAGACCACCTTCTACCAGCTGCCCGAAGGCCAGCGCGGCATCTTCGTGGGCGGCGGCGCCTCGGTGCGGGTGGCCAAGATCGTCGGGCCGGATCGCATGACCGAGATGATGCTCACCGGCCGCCGCTACAACGCCGAAGACGGCTATCGCCTCGGCCTGTCGCACTACCTGGTGGAAGAAGGCAAGGCGCTGGACGAGGCGATGCTGCTCGCCCGCCAGATCGCCACCAACGCGCCGCTCTCCAACTGGGCGTCGATCACCGCTGTTGCCAACATCGGCGACATGTCCATGGCCAACGGCCTCTACACCGAATCCCTCGCGGCCGCCATCGCCCAGAGCAGCGACGAAGCCAACCGCCGCATGCAGGAATTCCTCAACCGGAAGAAAGGCTAAGCCATGGCTTACGAAGACTTTGCCGCCGCCGCGCTGGTCACCCGCTACGACGACATCTGGCTGGTGGCCGGTGCCCGCACCCCGTTCGCGGACTACAACGGCGTGCTGCGGGATGTGAACCCCATCGACATGGGCATCTTTGCCGCCCGGGCGCTGTTCGAGCGCGCCGGCATCCCGGCGGCCGACGTGCAGTCGGTGGTGGCCGGCAACATGGCCCAGGCGGGCTTCGACGCCTACTACCTGCCGCGCCACATCGGCCTTTACGCCGGCGTGCCGGCCACCGCGCCGGCGATGCTCGCCACCCGCATTTGCGGCACCGGCTTCGAGACCATCGTGCAGGCTGCCAACCAGATTGCCCTGGGCAGCGCCCAGGTGGTGCTGGCGGTGGGCACCGAATCCATGTCGCGCAACCCGGTGGCGGCCTACACCCACCGCGCCGGCTTCCGCATGGGGCAGGTCGAGTTCAAGGATTTCCTGTGGGAAGCCTTCACCGACCCGGCCACCCGCCAGGGCATGGGCAACACCGCCGAGAACGTGGCCCAGAAATACGGCATCACCCGCGACGAGGTGGACGCCTACGCCGCCCAGACCTTCGCCCGCGCCAACGCCGCGTGGGATGGCGGCTACTTTGCCGATGAGGTGGTGCCGGTGACCAACGCCGAATTCGCCCTCGACGGCTACCAGAGCCGCTTCCTCAAGCTGGCCGACCGCAAGACGGTGTTCGAGCGCGACGAGCACGTCAAACCCACCCCCCTTGAAACCCTGCAAAAGCTCAAGCCCGCCTTCAAGGGCGTGCAGACCGGCGGCAACAGCTCCGCCATCGTCGATGGCGCCGCCGCGGTGCTGGTGGCCTCCGGCGCCTACGTGCGCGCCCACGGCCTCAAGCCCCTGGCCCGCATCGTCGGCGGTGCGGCGGCCGGTGTGCCGCCCGAGATCATGGGCATCGGCCCCGCCCCGGCGATCCGCGCCGTGCTCGCCAATGCCGGCCTCAGCCTGGGTGACGTGGGGCGGGTCGAGATCAACGAAGCCTTCGGCGCCCAGTACCTGGGCTGCGAGCGCGAGCTGGGCCTCGACCGCGACCGCGCCAACACCCGCGGCGGCGCCATCGCCATCGGCCACCCGCTGGGCGCCTCCGGCATGCGCCTGACCCACACCGTGTCGCGCCAGCTGCACCTGGACGACCAGCAGTTCGGTATCGCCTCCGCCTGCGTCGGCGGCGGTCAGGGCATGGCGATTCTGGTGGAGCGGGCGTAGCCCGTATTGACCCCAGCGCAATGCGCTTGCGTCGGTTCAGCAAAGGCTCGGTGCTCGTCAAAAGCCCGTCTGAACCTTTGATCCGCACAGCAACAGGCGGGCCCTTCCGGCGCAGCTGTCTGAGCCCGAAGGGCGAGTTCTGCGCCGGCCGCCTGTTGCGAGCAGCGCAGGGCAGTCGGCCGCAGGCCGACCGGTGAAGCCGGGTCGCCTTCTTTGCTTCCTTTCTTGGCGAGACAAGAAAGGAAGTCGCCCGCCGGGGGCGGAGGCGGGGTTTCGCGGAGCACTGCTCCGCGCCGCCGCAGCCGGCCGGGTGTGCAAACCCGGCCGTGGAATGGGGCCCCGGCCAACGATGACCTACAGCAAGGCACCGGGCAACACCGATTGCCCCAACAACAAGATCACACCTCCGGCCCCAAGCCGGACGAAGGAAGGAGACAAGCACATGCACATTCAGGATTCCGTTTTCATCGTCACCGGCGGCGCCTCGGGCCTCGGCAAAGCCACCGTCCGCAACCTGCACGCTGGCGGGGCGAAGGTCGTGATCGCCGACGTGGGCGTCGACAAGGGCGAGAGCCTCGCCGCCCAGCTTGGCGAGCGCGTTGCCTTCATCAAGACCGACATCACCAGCGAGGCCGACGGCAAGGCGGCGGTCGAGCTGGCGGTGAGCCGCTTCGGCGCGCTCCACGGCCTCATCAACTGCGCCGGCGTGGGCCCGGCCTGGAAGGTGCTGGGCAAGGACGGCCCGCATCCCCTCGACAGCTTTGCCCGCACGGTGAACATCAACCTGGTGGGCGCCTTCAACATGGTGCGGCTGGCGGCGGCGGCGATGGCGGCGGGCACGCCCAACGCCGAAGGCGAGCGGGGCGTGATCGTCAATACCGCCTCGGTGGCGGCGTTTGAAGGCCAGGTGGGCCAGGCGGCCTACGCGGCGTCCAAGGCCGGCGTGGTGGGCATGACCCTGCCCATCGCCCGGGAGCTGGCTCGCTCGGGCATCCGCGTGAATGCCATCGCGCCGGGGCTGTTCCTCACCCCGATGATGGCCGCGCTGCCCCAGGACGTGCAGGATTCCCTGGGCAAGGCGACGCCCTTCCCGCCGCGCCTGGGCCGGCCGGACGAGTTTGCCCAGCTGGTGCGTTCCGTCGTCGAGAACGCGATGCTCAACGGCGAGGCGATCCGCCTCGACGGCGCCGTGCGCCTGTCGGCCAAGTAAGGGGGCGGCGATGGCACGAATCATTGCGCCCTCCGACGTGGGGCATCTGGTCAAGAACGGCGCCACGGTTTACTGCACTGGCATGGGCCTCGCCGGCTTTGCCGAAGAGGCGGTGCTGGCGATCCGCGAATCCTTCGAGGCCACCGGCCACCCGCGGGATATCACCCTCTACCACGCCACCGGGGTGGGCAACGGCAAGGATCGCGGCGTGCATCACTTTGCCCGCGAAGGCCTGCTCAAGCGCATCGTCGGCGGGCACTTCGGCGTGGGTGGGCCGGCGCTGATGCGCCTCATCATGGAAAACAAGATCGAGGCCTACAACCTGCCCCAGGGCGTGCTGGTGCAGCTGCCCAAGCAGATCGCCGGGCGGCGGCCGGGTTTTCTGACCAAGGTGGGCCTGGATACCTTCGTCGATCCGCGCATCGAGGGCGGCAAGGTGAATGCGTCCGCCACCGAGGATCTGGTGGAGGTGGTGCATCTGGATGGCGAGGAGTGGCTGTACTACCGCAACCCCAAGGTGGATGTGGCGCTCCTGCGCGGCTCGTTTGCCGACGAGAACGGCAACGTGTCGATGGCCCGCGAGGGTGTGCTGCTGGAGTCGCTGTCCATCGCCCAGGCGGCGCGGGCCAGCGGCGGCATCGTGATCGTGCAGGTGGAGCACATCGTCAAGAACGGCACCCTGCACCCGAAGGAGGTGAAGATCCCCGGCATTCTGGTGGATTACATCGTGATCGGCCGGCCGGAGTATCACCTCCAGACCATGAACACCTACTTCAACCCGGTGTACGCCGGCGACATCAAGGTGCCCACCCGGGCGATGCAGCCCCTGCCGCTGGACGAGCGCAAGATCATCGCCCGCCGGGCGGCGATGGAGCTGAAGCCCGGCGCGGTGGTGAACCTGGGCATCGGCATGCCGGAGGGCGTGGCCTCGGTGGCGGCGGAGGAGAAGATCGAGCACCTGATGGCGCTCACGCTGGAAACCGGCCCCATCGGCGGCGTGCCGGCGGCGGGCTTCGATTTCGGCCACGCCTCCAACGCCGAGGCGGTGGTGGAGCAGCCGGCCCAGTTCGATTTCTACGACGGCGGCGGCATCGACGTGGCCTTCCTGGGCCTCGCCCAGACCGACGGCCAGGGCAATGTGAACGTGAGCAAGTTCAGCGGGCGCCCGGTGGGCTGCGGCGGCTTCATCAACATCACCCAGAACGCCAAGAAGGTGGTGTTCTGCGGCACCTTCACCGCCGGCGGGCTGGAGATCGGCGTGGAGGGCGGCCGGCTGAAGATCGTGAAGGAAGGCAAGAGCCGCAAGTTCATCGAGCAGGTGGAGCAGATCACCTTCAGCGGCCACTACGCGGCGAGCATCGGTCAGACGGTGCTGTACGTCACCGAGCGGGCGGTGTTCCAGCTCACCGCCGAAGGGGTGGAGCTGCTGGAAGTGGCGCCGGGCATCGACATTGAGCGCGACGTGGTGGCGCACATGGCCTTCCCGCCTATCGTGCGCGACGTGCAGTTGATGGACGCGGGCCTTTTTCAGCCCCAGTGGGGGCGTCTCTCCGAGCGGATCGGCGGCCGCTGAGGCCGCCGTGGTGGTATCGGCTCGTTGATGCGGCTCGCCGGGCAACCGGCGGCCGCTTTTTTTTGAGGAGAACGGAATGGCGCGACGCCACATCCATCGGCTGCGGGTGGCTTTCGTCGATTGCGACCCGGCGCAGATCGTGCATTTTTCCAACTACTTCCGCTGGTTCGACACCGCCAGCCGCGAGTTCTTCACCGCCTGCGGCGTGCCCGGCTGGCGCGACACCGAGCGCGAATCGGGCATCATCGGCACGCCGCTGGTGGACGCCCAGGCGAGCTTCCGGAGCCCCGCCACCTACGGCGAGGACATCGAGATCGAGAGCTGGGTGGAAGGCTGGGGCGGCAAGAGCTTCACGATGCGCCACGTCGCCCGGCGCGGCGACACGGTGCTCGCCGAAGGGCGCGAGGTGCGGGTGTTTGCGGTGCGGGAGTCGGTCGATCCGCCGGTGATCCGCGCGGTGGGCGTGCCGGCCGACATCCGGGCGCTGTGCGAGGGGTGAGGGCGTCAGCCGCCGCAGCCGCCACAACCACCGCCGCAGCCGCCATCTCCACCGTCGCCCCCGTCCCCGCCGGAGGACGATGAGCTGGGCGGCTGCAGGGCGGCCTTCAGGTCGGCCAGCGCGTTGTCGGCCAGCGCACTCAGCCCGAAGAGGGCCAGCGCGTTCATCAGCATCGGGTCGAGCTGCCCGATGGGCTTGTTTCGTGGCACCCGCACCCGAGCCTGTTGCAGCGCGTGGCGGCCCGCGCCGCTGAGCCGGGGCGGCCTGAGCAGGTACAGCGCGAGCCCGCCCGCCGCCAGCGTGAGCAGCGCGACGAAGAGCACCGGCTTGCCCTGGATCATCCCGTGCCACCACCGCAGCCCGCCCGCCACGGCCACCCCGGCCAGGGTCGCCGCGCCGCCGAGGGCGGCCAGCAGCCCGGGCAGGCGGCCGGGGATCAGCCCTTCGGCCTTGAGCGCTCGGTGCAGGTCGGCGATCGCCGCGTTCAGGTCGGGGCTCAGGCGTCGGGCGTGGATGGTCTTGCCGTAGGCCACGTTGGCGAACAGACCTAGCTCAATCGGGTGGGCGTCGGCAGGTGGCGGCTGGATGGCTTCCCAGCGTAGGTTGCCCTCCGGGAAGGCGATGCAGCCCTGCTGGTGCAGCCGGCTGGCGGCGGTTTCCAGCACCCGTCGTCGGCGGCCGGTCAGGTAGGCCAGGGCGTAAAGATCGAGCCGGCGGAAGCGCGCGTCGCCGGGCGTGGCGCTGCCGGTGAGGACGCGTCGCAGCCCCGCGGCCAGCGCCACGCCGGCCACGATCATCAGCAGATACACGAACAGGAAGGTGCCCGGCCCCGGGCTGCCGGGCAGGGATGAATCCACGAAGCGCGCGCAGCCCGAGAGGCTCATCGCCGACGCCAGCGCCACCGCCGCACTCCGGGCCCAGGCCAGTAGCGGGCGCAGGCGGCCGGGCAGATCGAGGTGGGGCAGCACGCGGTGGGTGCGCAGGTTGACCCGCTGGAAGCGTCCGCCGAAGCGCACCGCCGGCGCCGGCCACAGATCCTGGGGCGGCACCTCGCCGAAGACCCGCTCGTAACTCGCCAGGGTGTGCCGGTAAAGCTGGTTGTAACGCGCCGCCTCCTCCGGCCCGCCGTCGCTGGGCTGGTGGTGCAGCGGCCGGCCGAGCACCCGCGGGCAGAAGTCGTCCCAGTAATCGCGGCTGTACTGCAGGTGGGCGTGCCACACCTGATCCACCTCGTCCGACGGGGTGACGGTGTGCCCGGCCACCATCGCCAGATACGCAAAGCGCCGGTATTCGTCGATGGCCCGCCGGGTGAAATCGGCCGTCCAGCCGTTTTCGAGCTGGAGGCGCTTCGAGAGGGGATGGGCGGCGCCGGGTCGATCCGGCGACCACTGCTGAAGCCGCAGCCACAGATCGCGGGCGGCAGGGGAGTCATAAGCCATGTTGTTATTGTTGTTATCGCTCATGCCGGAAATCGTGGCCGGGCGATGTTACGGGCGTGTGACGGGGTGGATCAGTCGAGGAGGGTGCGGAGGGATTCGGCGATTTCGGCGTCGGTGTGGCCGAGATCTTGGAGGAGGGAGATGTAGTTGTCGGCGACGAGCTGGCTGTTCGGGTGGTCGAGGCCGAGGCTCGTGAGGAAGATCGTCAGGGCGCGGCGCATCAGGGGTTCGGCTTCGGCGAGGTGGCTGGTGGCTTGCAGTAGTCCGGCCAGGTTGTTGAGGTCGCGGGCGACGTTGGGGTGATCCTTCCTGAAGCTGGCTTCATCAATCTCCAGTGCCCGGCGCATCAGCGGTTCTGCTTCGGTGAGGCGGTTAGTGGCTTTCAGCAATTGGGCCAGGTTGTTGAGGTCGGTGGCGACTTCGGGGTGATCCTTGCCGAAGTGCGCTTCATCGATCTCCAGCGCCCGGCGCATCAGCGGTTCGGCTTCGGTGAGGCGGTTGGTATCCTGCAGCAGTCGGGCCAGATTGTTGATGTCGGCCGCGACCTCGGGGTGATCCTCACCGAAGCTGGCTTCATCGATCTCCAGCGCCCGACGCATCAGTGGTTCGGCTTCGGTGACGCGGTTGGTGTCATGCAGCAGTAGGGCCAGGTTGTTGAGATAGGTGGCGACCTTGGGGTGATTCTTGCCGAAGCTGTCTTCATCGATTGCCAGAGCCCGGCGCATCAGCGGTTCCGCTTCGGCGTAGCGGGCCTTTCCCCACAGCAAAACGCCAGCCTGATTGAACAGCCGGGCGCTGGGGCCGGCTAGCTGATTGTCCGCCGCGTGGCTGGCGACGGCCTGGGCGTGGGGGGCGAGGGGGTCGAGGACGGGCCAGCTGCGTACGTCTTGAGCTTTGCCGACAAAGGCGTCGTCGATCCAGCCCAGCACTTCACCCAGCGCGGGCTTCGCGGTGTCGTCGGCCTGCCCGTGGCGGGTGACGGCCTGGACGAGGCGATGGACGGCGAAGGCCGTGCCGTCGTCGGACCTGCTCGCCAGCGACAGGGCTTCCAGCTCGGTGAGGGCGTCGCGCAGGTCGGCGTCCTCGCCGGGGATGGGCACGTCCAGCAGGGTGACGGGGATGGGGTCCGGGGCGAGCCAGGCGAGGCGCTGCAGCAGCCGGCGGGCCGGGGGCGTGAGCTGGTCGAAGCTGGTCTGCCAGGTGATGGCGACGCTGGCGTGGTATTGCATCAGGCGCGGGTCGTACCAGCCGAGCACCGCGGCTTGGCGGCTGCGCCACTGGTCGAGGTACTGGGCGAAGCTTTGGCGTAGTTTGGCGATGTAGGCGCCGGCTTGTTCCAGCGCCAGGGCGAGGTGGCCCAGTTCGTGGGCGAGGACGGCGGCGTGGGCCGGGTCGTCGGGCTGCGCGGCGCGGCGGCCGGCGGTGCGCCGGAGCAGGAAGTCGGCCGCGGCGGCGGGGGCGAGGACGTCCACCGCCACGGGCTGGATCGCGGCGCTCCAGTTGGGCAGGCGGCTGGCGATCAGGATGTGGCCGCCGGAAAGGCGCGGGCACAGGGCTTCGACGGCTTGGGCGGCGGCTTCGTCGTCGGCGTTGTCGAGGATCAGCAGCCAGCCGGGGTGATGGTTGAGCCAGGCGAGGGCGGCGCCCTTCTGGCGGCTTTCGTCGGGTTGATCTTTTTCGGGCAGGTCGAGCAGCGCGGGGCCGCACAGGGCGGCCAGATTGCGGTCGATGGCCTGGGGGCTGTCGGCGCCGATCAGGAACAGGGCGTGGTAGGCACCGCCCCGGCGCCAGGCGTATTCCAGCGCCAGCCGGGTCTTGCCGACGCCGCCCAGGCCCCACAGGGCGACGCAGGTGGCGGGGCTTTCCTTGGCCTGAGGCGGGGTGCCGAGTAGGCCGGCGAGCTGGTCGAGCAGGCCGTCGCGCCCGATGAACAGCGGGCCAAGACTGGCCTGGGGCAGATGCACCCGTCGGGTGATCAGCCCGGCAGCGATGAGGAGATCCAGCAGGCCCGAGCGCCACACTTCGGCGGCCAGGTGGTCGGGGTTGCGGAAGCGGATGCCGGGGTGGCGCTCGACGCTGGCCAGCAGGGCGAGGTGGGCCTGCTGGGCGGCGATCTCCTCGGGCGGGGAGGCATCGCCGGAGTCGCGGAGGGCGCCCGGTTCGGGCACGGCGATGATGAGGCGCTTGCCGTGGTGGAGGGCCAGCCAGGCTTCCCATTGGGTGTAGGACATGGGCGGGCCGCCGGCTGCGAGGAAGGCCGCCACCGGCAGCGTGTCGGCGAAATCGGGGTAGCTGGCGCGGATCGCGGCGACGGAGGGCGCCTGGGCCATCGCGCCGGTCAGGTCGCCCACCAGATGGATCACCATGTCGCACTGGCGGATGTACTGGTCGAGCATGTCCAGGGTTTCGGTGCCGGTGGGGATGAAGTTCTCCTGCACCTTGACCGTGACGTTGGGGCGGTCGAGGGAATGGTGCAGGGCGTCGCGGTAGCGGCGGAACTCGGCGCTGACGGTGGAGAGGAAGATGTGGACGTGCGCCATGGGGGGCCGGGGCATGCGTATCGGGTCGAGGATACACCGGCGGGCGACGAAAAGAAAAAACCCGAGGGCGGGGGGTAGCCACTCGGGTTAAATCCACACCAAAGGAGGAGGGTGGAGGAGACGTTTCAAATCATAGAGGGTAATTTGCTGCCGTGCAACATGTGAGATGTATCCTGCTGTAACGGAAATCACGGTCGGCGCCATGCGCATGGGGTGGCGTCGGCGGGGGCGGATGGGCTGCGGGCCCGGCACCGTTTCCGGTGGCGGGCCCGCAGTTGCCGGCGTGGGCCGGAGTCAGGCGGTGAGGCGCACGGGCTGGGCCGCGCGGAAGGCGTCGAGGCGCTCGGCGTGGAGCTTGCGCGCCGCAGCGAGGTTCTTCTCCTTCACGTGGCCGAAGCCGCGGATCTCGTCCGGCACGCTGGCAAGCGCCACCGCCGCGGCGTGGTTGCCGGGCGAGAGCTTGGTGACGATCTCGTCGAGAGTCTTGATGTACTCGTCGATCAGGTCGCGCTCGGTGCGGCGTTCCTCGGTCTTGCCGAACAGGTCGAGGGCGCCGCCGCGCAGCTTCTTGAGGCCGGCGAGGCGCTGGAAGGCCTTGAACATCCACGGGCCGTACTGCTTCTTCTGCAGGTGGCCGGTCTTGGGGTCGCGGTCGGCCAGCAGCGGCGGGGCGAGGTTGTACTTGACCTCGTAGCCGTGGGGGAACTGCGCGTCGAGCTGGGCCAGGAAGGCCGGATCGGTGTGCAGGCGGGCGACTTCGTACTCGTCCTTGTAGGCCATCAGCTTGTAGAGGTGGCGGGCGGCGGCTTCGGAGAGCGCGCTGCCCGGCAGCACGCGCTGCTCGGCGGCCACCACGCGCTTGACGACGTCGGCGTAGCGCCGGGCGTAGGCTTCGTCCTGGAAGGCGATCAGCTCGGGTACGCGCACTTCGAGCAGGCGCTTCACCTCGCCCTGGGCGCCCACCGAATCGACGATTGCCCGGGCGGTGGCGGAGCGCTGCGGCTGCGGGTTGAGGGCGACCACGCCGGCGCCGGTCTGGCGGTCGATCTCGGCTTCGACGAAGGCGCGATCAACCACCGCCATGCGGCCCCAACGGAAGGCGGCGAGGCTCTGCTCGACCCCCACGCCGGAGTTCTTGATGGCCTGCTCGATGGATTCGGCCTTGAGCGGAATGGTGCCGGCCTGGAAGGCCACGCCGACCATGAAGTTGTTGGTGGCCATCGCATCGCCGAAGAGGCCCTCGGCCATCGCCTGACCGTCCAGGAAGACGTTGTCGTCCTTGCGGGTGACGCGGTCGATGCCGGCGGTCAGCGCGGCCACGGCCGGGAAGGGATTGCGCCGGTTGGTGACCATCTGGCCGGTGGGCGTCTGGGTGGTGGAGACGATGGCGATGGTGCGGTTGGGGCCGCACTTGTCCAGGTTCTTCGGATCGGTGGCGTTGAGGATGTCGAAGCCCAGGTAGAGGTCGGCCCGCCCGTCGGAGATCTTGTTGGAGCCCTGGAAGGGCTTGTAGGTGATCTTGATGTCGGAGATCACCGCGCCGCCCTTCTGGGCGAGGCCGGTCTGGTCGAGGCCGATGACGTGCTTGCCTTCGAGCCGCGCGGCGTTGGCGAGGGTGGCCACCACGGTGACCGAGCCCGTGCCGCCGATGCCCATCACGTGGATGCCCACGCCGATGGTGTCGTCGATCTTGTTCACCGGATCGGGCAGCGCGCGGTCGAGCACCGGGATGCGGCCTTTTTTCTTCTTCTTGCCCTCGGAGGCCGGCGCCGGGTTGGGCGTGACGGTGAGGAAGGACGGGCAGAAGCCCTTCACGCAGGAGAAATCCTTGTTGCACGACGACTGGTGGATGCGCGTCTTGCGGCCGAACTCGGTCTGCACCGGCTCCACGCTCATGCAGTTGGATTTCTCGCCGCAGTCGCCGCAGCCTTCGCAGACGCGCTCGTTGATGACGACCACCTCGGCCGGCTCTTCGGCCTTGCCGCGGCTACGGGCCCGGCGCAGCTCGGCGGCGCACTCCTGGTCGTGGATCAGCACGGTGGTGCCGGGGGTGGCGGCGAGTTCGCGCTGGGCTTCGTCCAGGCGGTCGCGGTGCCACACTTCGGTGTGGCCGGCCAGCGAGATGCCCGAGTAGTTGCCCGGCTCGTCGGTGGTCACGATGATGCGGCGCACGCCGTTGGCGAGCAGGTCCGACACCATGTTGGGCACCGGGTTGGCGCCCTGGATGGCCTGGCCGCCGGTCATCGAGGTGTGCGAATTGACCAGCAGCTTGAAGGTGATGTTGATGTCGGTGGAGGCGGCGTAGCGGATGGCCAGGCTGCCCGAGTGGGCGTAGGTGCCGTCGCCCATGTTCTGGAAGATGTGGCCGGTCTCGGTGAAGGGGGCCATGCCGATCCACTGGGCGCCTTCGGCCCCCATGTGGGTGCCCATCACCACGTTGCGGTTCATCCACATGGCCATGGTGTGGCAGCCGATGCCGGCCGACACGATGCTGCCTTCGGGCGCCACGGTGGAGCTGTTGTGGGGGCAGCCCGAGCAGTACCAGGCGGTGCGGGCGGTGGTCGGGAGCTTGGTGCGTTCGTGGATCTCGTCGAGGCGCTTGAGCCAGGCTTCGGCGGATTCGATGCGCGTCTTGCGCGACAGGCGCTTGAGGAGCGCGCGCACGATCACGTCGGATTCGAACTCGCCGTAGTGGGGCAGCAGCTCCTTTTCTTCCTCGTCGAACTTGCCGACGATGCGCGGCGCATTGGCACGGCCGTACAGCACCTGCTTGGCGAACATCTCGAGGAAGGGGCGCTTCTCTTCGATCACGAAGATCTCTTCGAGACCCTCGGCGAACTCGCGGACGATGGTCGGCTCCATCGGGAACAGCATGCCCATCTTGAGCACGCGGATGCCGTAGCGGCGCAGCGCGGCGTCGTCCAGGCCCATCTCGAGGAAGGCCTGCATCAGGTCGTTGTAGGTCTTGCCGGCGGTGATGATCCCGAGCCACGCGTCGGGGTTGGGGATCACGATGTTGTTCAGGTTGTTGGCGCGGGCGTAGCGCTTCACCACTTCAAGGCGGCGGGTGTAGAGCGACTGCTCCATCTCCAGCGCCTCGACGCGCACGTTCATGCCCAGGTTCATGTTGGGCGTGAAGGGCTTGCCGTCGAAGGTGAGATCAGGGGTGACGAAGTTCAGGCGGGCCGGGTCGACGTTGGCGGTGCCGGTGCCGTCGGCCACGTTGGTGACGATCTTCATGCCCATCCACACGCCGGCCAGGCGCGACATCTGGTAGCCGTGCAGGCCCAGGTCGAGGATCTCCTGCACGTTGGCCGGGTAGAGGGACGGGATGCCCACGTGGAAGAGCATCGGCTCGGATTGCGAGCACAGGGACGAGCTCTTGCAGCTGGGGTCGTCGCCGGCGATGGCGAGGACGCCGCCGTTCCTGCCGATGCCGGTGTAGTTGGCGTGCTTGAGGGCGTCGCCCGAGCGATCCACGCCCGGGGCCTTGCCGTACCACATGCCGGTGACGCCGTCGAACTTCTGCTTGCCGACGGTGTGCATCATCTGGGTGCCCCAGACGGCGGTGGCGGCGAGGTCTTCGTTCAGGCCGTCCACAAACTTGATGTTGTTCTCGACGAGCAGCTTCTGCTGCTTGAGGAGGGCGGCGTCGAGCATGCCGACGGGCGAGCCGCGATAGCCGGAGATGAACATGCCGGTCTTGAGGCCGCGCCGGGCGTCGGTGCGGATCTGGTCCAGGCTGAGCCGGACGATGGCGTCGATGCCGCCCAGGTGAATTTCGCCGGTCTCCCGGGTGAAGGTGTTGCCGAGGTCTTGCTTGGATGACATTTTTCTTGTCCTCTTGTGTGTCTCCTCCCGGTCGGCGCCCTGCCTGCTGCTCGCGTGCGGAAGCCGGCGACGGCCGTGGCGGCGGTCGCCGGATCGCTGCGGACCGGTCGATGAGTCGGATGCCGGCGCGGCCGGCGGGGAGGCCCGCCGCGCCGTTGGCGCTTACACGAAGCGCATCGAGACGGAGCCCAGATCCTGGAAGCGCACGTTCACGTTGTCGCCCGGATTGACGGCGATGGCTTCGGTGACGCCGCCGGTCATGATGAAGGTGCCGGCCGGAATCTCCTGGCCGCGGGCGCCCAGGTGGTTGGCCAGCATGGCGACGGCAGCCAGCGGGTGGCCCAGCACGGCGGCGCCGGCCGCCATGGCCTTGATCTCGCCGTTGATCTCGAGCACCACGCCCAGGGTGCGCAGGTCGAGTTCGTCGAGGTTGCGCATGTTGCCGCCGATCACGAAGCGCGACGACGAGGTGTTGTCGGCGATCACGCTCTTCAGGTCGAACTTGAAGTCACGGTAACGGGAGTCGATGATCTCGACGGCCGGCAGCACGAAATCCACGGCGGCCATCACCGCGCCCACGTGGCAGCCGGGGCCCTTCAGCGGGGCCTTGGTGACGACGCAGATCTCGGCCTCGACCTTCGGGTGGATCAGCTCGGCGTGCTTGATCTCGCCGCCGTCCGGGCGGGACATGTAGTCGGCGACGAAGCCGAACACCGGGGTCTCGACGCCCATCTGCTTCATCTTGGCGAAGGAGGTGAGGCCGCACTTGAGGCCGGCGACCTTGTTGCCGCGGGCTTCCTTGCGGCGGCGGATCTCGTCCTGGATGGCGTAGGCGTCGTCCCAGTCCATGTCCGGGTGGTCGTCGGTGATCTTGGTGACGTCGTGGGCCTGCAGTTCGGCGTTTTCGAGGTGCTCGGCGAGCTTCAGGATGGTGGCGTTGTCGAGTTTCATTGCGGTGTCTCTCTATTGTTCAGTATCAGATGAAGCGGACCGAGGTGCTGCCCAGGCCACCGACGGAGCACACCAGGCTGTCGCCGGCCTTGACCGGGACGAGCGGGGACTGGGAGCCGGACAGGATCACTTCGCCGGCCTTGAGGCCGATGCCCAGGCGGCCGAGGGTGTTGGCCAGCCAGGCCACGGCGTTGACCGGGGAGCCCTGCACGGCGGCGCCGGTGGAGGTGCTGATCACTTCGCCGTTCTTCTCGAGCACCATGCCGGCCAGGGCCAGGTCGATGTCGCGGGGGCTCTTGCGGCGGCCGCCGAGGGTGAGCACGCCACACGAGGCGTTGTCGGCGACGGTGTCCTGGATCTTGATCTTCCAGTCCTGGATGCGCGAATCGACGATCTCGAAGCAGGGCACCACGCAGTCGGTGGCGCGCAGCACGTCGGCGGCGGTGACGCCCGGGCCCGTCAGGTCGGACTTGAGGATGAAGGCCACTTCGGCTTCGGCGCGCGGGGCGATCATCTTGCCGGTGTCGACGGCCTCGCCCTCGTTGAAGACCATGCCGGAAGTGAGCATGCCGAAGTCGGGCTGATTGACCTTGAGCATGTCCATCACGACCTTGCTGGTGACGCCGATCTTCTTGCCGATGATGGTCTCGCCGGTGGCCTCCAGGCGCCGGGCGATCATGCGCTGCTGGATGCGGTAGGCGTCTTCGATGGTGATGTCGGCTTCGCGGTCGGTGAGCGGCGCGACCGGGGTGCGGGTGACGAGGGCGTTGTAGAGCTCGTCGCCGTAGCGTTCGATCTTGGAGTTGTCCATCGTGGGTTACCTCGAATGTCAGGAAATCTGCGGGTCGGCTTCGGCGAGGAAATCGCCGACGAGCCGGTTGAAGCGGGCGTTGTGCTCGATCTGGGTCCAGTGACCGCAGTGGCCGAACACATGGAGCTGGGCGTTGGGAATCCAGTCGGCCAGGGTGAGCGAGTTGGAGAGCGGGATCACCTTGTCCTCGCGGCCGTGGACGATGAGCGTCTCGTGGGGCAGGGCGCGGATGTCGGCCTCGCGGCTGGTCATGGCGTCCACCCAGCGCTGGCGCGGGGCGGGGAACATCGCCGCGAAGGATTCCTGGAAGCCCGGGCGGATGCTGGCCTGGTAGCGCAGCTCGGCGAGTTCGTCGGAGACGAGTTCGCGGCTCCAGGCGAAGTAGTCCATGATGCTGCGCATGGCTTCGAAGGAGGGCTGGTAGCCCCACACTGCGTCGAGCCCTTCGGTGATCTCGAAGGGCACGCCCACCGAACCCATCAGCACCAGCCGGCGCACCCGCTGGGGCGCGCGGATCGCCAGGGCCATGGCCAGGGCGCCGCCGAAGGAGTTGCCCACCAGGTCCACCTGCTCGAGCCCGAGGGCGTCGAGCAGGTCCAGCGCCTGCTGCACCCCGGTGTCCATGCCGTACTCGATGCCGGCCGGGCGGTCGGTGTAGCCGAAGCCCACCATGTCCGGGGCGATCACCCGGCGAGCCTTCGCCAGCGCGGGGATCACCAGCCGCCAGTTGGCCCAGGCGGAGACGCCCGGGCCCGAGCCGTGGATCAGCAGCACCGGGGCGCCGCTGCCCACGTCATGGACGTTGGTCTCGAAGCTACCGGTGCGGATGCGCCGGCCGATCTCGGGGTTCTGGGTCATCGCCGGTGGCTCAGTACTTGACCATCACGTTGCGCAACTCGGTGTAGAACTCCAGCGAGTGCAGGCCGCCTTCACGGCCGATGCCGGACTGCTTGGAGCCGCCGAACGGGGTGCGCAGGTCGCGCAGGAACCAGCTGTTCACCCAGCACAGGCCCACTTCGATGGCGTTGGCCAGGCGCATGGCGCGGCTGATGTCCTGGGTGTGGATGGAGGTGGCGAGGCCGTAGCGGTTGGCGTTGACCTTGTTCAGCACTTCGTCTTCGCTGTCGAAGGGGCTGATGTGGCAGCACGGCCCGAAGATTTCTTCGGTGACGACGGTGGCGGTCTCGGGCAGGCCGGTCCAGATGGTCGGCTGAACCCAGCAGCCGTCCTTCAGGTCGTCCGGCATGTCGGGGATGCCGCCGCCGAAGACGATGTTGGCGCCTTCTTCCTTGGCCTTGGCGTACATGCCCAGCACCTTGGCCTGGTGCTTCTTGCTGACCAGCGGGCCGATCTTGGTGTCGTGGTCGAAGGGGCGGCCGGGCTTCATCTGTTCGGCCTTTTCCTTCAGGGCGGCGACGAACTTGTCGAAGATCGGGCGCTCGACGTACACGCGCTCGGTGCCCAGGCACACTTGGCCGGCGTTCTCGAAGCAGGAGCGGGTGACGGTGGCGACGGCGTTGTCGAAGTCGGCATCGGCAAACACCACGGCGGCGTTCTTGCCGCCCAGCTCCAGCGACACCGGGCGGATGCCGACGGCGGCGGCCTGCATGATGGCGGTGCCGGTGCGGGTTTCGCCGGTGAAGGTGATGCCGTTCACGTCCGGGTGGGCGGTGAGGAAGGAGCCGGCGGAGTTCACGCCGTAGCCGTTCACCACGTTGTACACGCCGGGGGGCACGCCGACCTTGTTCATCACTTCACCCAGCAGGGTGGCGGTGCTGGGGGTGTCTTCGGAGGGCTTGACGACGACGGTGTTGCCGCAGGCGAGCGCCGGGCCGGCCTTCCAGGTCATCAGCAGCAGGGGCAGGTTCCACGGGCAGATGATGCCGATCACGCCGCGCGGGGTGCGCACGCCGTAGGAGCGGGCGGTCTTGCCGTCCGGGGTGCGCATCTCGAAGGATTCGGTGGACACGTTCTTGATCGTGTCGGTGAAGATCTTGAAGTTGGCGGCGCCGCGGGGGATGTCGATGTGCGAGGCGAGGTGGGCGGGCTTGCCGGTGTCGGCGATCTCGGCCTGCAGGAAGTCGTCGAAGCGGTGGTTGATCTCGGCGACGATGGCGTCGAGCATGGCGCAGCGCTCGACCACCGAGAGCTTGCCCCAGGGGCCCTTGAGGGCGGCCTTGGCGGCGGCGACGGCGGCGTCCACCTCGGGTTGGCCGGCTTCATAGACCATGCCGATCAAGGAGTTGTCGACCGGGTTGCGCTTCTCGTAGGTCTTGCCGCTGAGGTTGGTGACGTACTCACCGTTGATGAAGTTCTTGATCTCTTTCATGTCGTACTCTCTTCTTTTGGTGGTGTCTCGGCCGTGCCCGCTGCAGCGCTCCGCATCGACCGGCTGTTCGTCCATCGGATGCCCGGGGGGCGTGAAAGCATTCACGCCTGTTAGCATAGCCTAGTTTTCCGATATTTTCTAGAAATCTCGATATTTTTTCGAGGCAGGCCGAAAGGAAAAACCGCGCAGCGGAGGCCGGTGCGCGGTTGGGGGTTTCCGGTCAGGTGAACACGCTCAGGAAGGCCTCGTTCAACTTGCGGTCGTGGTAGAAGATCGCTGGCCCCAGGGCTTCGTCGTACCAGGTGATGGTGGGTTTGTCCGGGTAGTAGATGTAGCCGCCCGCGAAGACTTCGTTGCGGTTGCCCGACGGGTCGAAGAAGTAGATCGTCTCGCCGCGGGTGATGCCATGGCGGGTGGGGCCGATGTCGATGGAGGTCTTGGTGCGGGACAGGATGTCGCCGGCACGCAGGACCTGCTCCCAGCTGCGCAGCTCGAAGGAGGCGTGGTGGAACTTGCCCTTTACCGGCTGGCGGATGAAGGCCACGTCGTGGGCCTTGTTCGAGCAGGACAGGAAGGCGCCGATCATGAAGTCCTTGTTGTCGGACAGCACCACCTTTTCGGCGAGGCCGAAGCCCAGCACGTCCATGAACAGCTTGACGGTGCCGTCCAGGTCGTCGCCGTACAGCAGGCAGTGGTCGAAGCGCGACGGGGCGATGCCCTTCAGGTCGTCCGGCCAGGGGTCGGGGTTGATGTTGGGGCCGTCGGTGCCGCAGTTGTTGCCGACCGTCTCCTTCTCGGCGTACAGCTCCATCGCGTGGCCGGTGGGCACCGTGAAGCGGAAGCGTTCGCCGGTGGCAAGCAGCTCGCCGGCGGGCACCCAGCTGCAGTCGGTGGCGAGGCCGGAGGCCTCCACGTCGGCGGCGAGCTTCTTGAGGGTGGCGGGGGAGTCGACCTTCCAGCCCATGTAATCCATGCCGGCTTCGTCGGCTTCGCGCAGGATGACGCTGCTGTGGTCCTGCTCGTCCCACCCTTTCAGGTAGACGCGGTTCTGGGCGTCGCGGGCGACTTCGATGAGACCGAGCACGTCGCGGTAATGCTTGACGGCCGGTTCCAGTTCGAGCACGCGGATCGAGACGTGCCCGGGGCGCAATACGCCGGTGAGTGCCATTCAATATCTCCTCTTCGGGTTGATTTATGTGTGTCGTCGCCTGAAACCCGAAACCGGGCGATCGACTGTTGCCGGCCGGCGCGCGGGGGCAGCCGTCCGGTGGGCTTCGGCCCGAGGGCCCTCTGCGGGTGATGCAGGCCATGCGGCGGGCGTGCGATGTGCGCACGGCCGATAGCATAGCCAAAATTCTCAAAATTTATCAGCAATATCGATATTTTTATGGGGCCCCCGCCTGCCGGGTGTTCAGTGGGCGGTGGCGGAGCGCCCGGCGTCGATGAGGGCGACGGCGATGAAGGCGATCACGGCGGGGATGGAGATGGCCATGAAGTTCTGTTCGAGGGGCAGCTTCATGCCCACCAGCGCGCCGATCACGATGGGCGCCAGGATCGCGCCGCTGCGCCCCACGCCCGACGCCCAGCCGATGCCGGTGGAGCGCACCGCCATGGGGTAGTACTGCCCCACGTAGGCGTAGGTGATGATCTGGGTGCCGATGGTGGAGGCGCCGGCAAGGCCGACCAGGACGAACAGCGCTTCGGTGGGCACCTTGTAGCCGAGCAGGGTGATCGACACCGCGGCGAGCGCGTAGAAGCCGAGGAGCACGTACTTGATGTGGAAGCGGTCGGCCAGCCAGCCGCCGCCGATGGCGCCGATCATCGCCCCGAAGTTGAGCACCAGCACGAAGGTGAGGGCGGAGCCCAGGCTGTAGCCGGCGCTGGCCATGAGCTTGGTGAGCCAGGAGCTGAGGGCGTACACCATGAACAGGCACATGAAGAAGGTGATCCAGAACATCAGCGTGCTGAAGCCGCGGCCTTCCTGGAACAGCTTGCCGATGGGGGCGCCGTGGGCTTTGTGGGCGGCGGGCAGGGCGAACTCGTCGTTGGGCGAGGGGACGTAGCCCGGCTCCAGGCGCTGGACGATGGCCTTCAGCTCGTCGAAGCGGCCGGTCTTGATGAGGAAGGGCATGGATTCCGGCAGGGCCCGGAGCACGAAGGGGATGAGGAGCATCGGCGCGGCGGCGGCGAAGAACACGTAGGACCAGCCGTAGCTTTCGATCAGCCCCCTGCCGAGCACGGCGGCGAGCATGCCGCCCACCGCGTAACCGCTGAACATGAGCGTGACCAGGGTGCTGCGCATCTTGCGGGGGGAGTACTCGGTCATCTGGGCGACGACATTGGGCATCACGCCGCCGATGCCGAGGCCGGCCAGGAAGCGGGTGACGCTGAAGCTGACCGGGTCGCTGGTGAAACCGGCGGCGGCGGTGAAGGCGCTGAACAGCACGATGCAGATCACGATGGCCCAGCGGCGGCCGATCCTGTCGGCGATGGTGCCGAGGAAGATCGCCCCGAACATCATCCCGAACAGGGCCGAACTGACCATGTAGCCGGCGGTGGCGGGGGTGACGCCCATCTCCTTCATGATCGAGGGCAGGGCGATGCCGGCCACGGCCAGGTCGTAGCCGTCGAAGATGATGATGAGGGCGCACCAGAACAGGACGACGCCGTGGAAGCGGTTGAACCTGGCGTGGTCCGACAGGTGGTGGATGTCTACGTGGGCCATGGGTCTCTCGATGTTTGTGTAGTTATGGGCAGGCGCGGGGGGCGGGGGGGGGGGCGGGCACCCCCCGAAGCCCCCCCCCCCCGGGGGGGCCGGGGGGGGGATGTAGGCGGATTCGTCCGAGGCGAGGAAGAGGATCGGGGCGACCTGTTCGTCGATGGTGCCGTAGCGGTGCATCAGGCTGGCGTCGATGGTCTGGTCGATGACGCCCTGGTACCACTCGGTTTCCTGCGCGGAGGGCGGCTCGGCGTTGCGCGGGATGCGGCGGGGCGGGGCTTCGGTGCCGCCGGGGGCGGTGGCGTTGATGCGGATGCCGTCCTTGGTGTGTTCCATGGCGATGGAGGCGGTGAGGGCATTCACGCCGCCTTTGGCCGCGGAGTAGGGCACCCGGTGCACGCCACGGGTGGCGATGGACGACACGTTCACGATCACGCCCTTCTTCTGGGCCAGCATGGCCGGCAGCACGGCGCGGCAGCACCACAGGGTGGGGAACAGCGAGCGGCGGATCTCGGCCTCGATCTGGGCTTCTTCGTAGAACTCGAAGGGCTTGGCCCAGATGGTGCCGCCGACGTTGTTGATGAGCACGTCGATGCGCTTGTGCTTCTTGAGGGCAGCGTCCATCACCGACCGGGCGCCGGCGAAGGTCTCCAGATCGGCTTGCACGGCGATGGCCTTGCCGCCGGCGTCCTTGATCTCGGCGACGACCTCCTTCACCAGGTCGGAGCGGTCCACCGCCACCACGGCGCCGCCTTCGGCCGCGACTTGCAGGGCGACGCCGCGGCCGATGCCCTGGGCAGCGCCGGTGACGATGACGACCTTCTTCTTGAAACGGTTTGCGCCGGCCATGTCAGTGGGCCCCCGCGGTGGACGACGAGAACTTCTCGAAGTGGAAGCTGTTGGGGGTGACGCCGGCACCTTCGATCCACTTGCGCACGCCCTCGACCATCGGCGGGGGGCCGCAGACGTAGACGTCCACCTTGCCGTCGTGCAGTTGGGCGGCGGTGAGGTGGTCGGTGACGTAGCCTGTCTTCGGGTGGCCGCTGGCGGGATCGACGACCACGGTGAAGAACTCGAGGCCGGGGATGGCGGCCTGGAGGGCGGCCAGGGTTTCCAGCTCGACGAGGTCGTCGTTGCTGTTGACGCCGTAGGCCAGCAGGATGGGCTGGGCGGGCGGGTTGTTCTGGAGGGACTGCAGCATCGACAGGAAGGGGGCGAGGCCGGTGCCGCCGGCAAGCATCAGCACGGGGCGGTCGACCGGGCGCAGGTAGAAGCTGCCGTAGGGGCCGGTGAAGCTCATGGTGTCGCCGACCTGGGCGGTGTGGCGCATGTGGGTGCTCATCAGACCGCCGGGCACGTCGCGGATCAGGAAGCCGACGCCGCTCCGGTTGGGGGCGCTGCTGAAGGAGTAGGCGCGGGTTTCCTGGGTGCCGGGGACGACGAGGTTGACGTACTGGCCGGGCAGGAAGGAGATGGGCTTGTCGGCTTCGAGCTTGAAGGAGACGGTGGTGGGCGAGTTGCGGTCGATCTCGGTGAGGGTGGCGCGGTGGGTGGCGACTTCGGTCTTGCACGCGGCGGCGGAGGCCGGCACGCGGATCACGCAGTCGGAGGCGGGCTTCATCTGGCAGGTGAGGATGTAGCCCCGGGCGGCCTCGTCGTCGGTGAGGGCGTCTTCGATGTAGACGCCCTGGGTGTAGCTGCCGCTCTCGCACTGGCATTTGCAGGTGCCGCAGGCGCCGTCGCGGCAGTCGAGGGGGATGTTGATCTTGGCACGGTAGGCGGCGTCGGCCACCAGCTCGTCGGCGTCGCACTGGATGATGCGGGTGACCCCGTCTTCGAATTGCAGGGCGATGTTGTACGGCATGGGAGTTGTCCTTCTCTGCGCGGGTGGTGCGCGGCCCGCCTTCGGGGGCGGGCCGTCGTCGATCAATGAATCAGATGTGGTAGATGTCCAGCACGTGGTGGATGTAGTCGTTCTTCAGCACCACGTACTTCTTCTTGATGAGCGGGCGCTCGCCGGACGTGTCGAGGGTGTACTCGGAGTAGCCGAAGTAGGTGTCGAGGATGTCGTAGCGGAAGCTGTGGGTCGCCCAGTTGAAGCGGACCGTGGCGCTCGTCTCGTCCTGGGCCAGCACCTCGAGGTTGGTGATGAGGTGACAGTGGCGGGTGTCCGGGATGGTGGCGCTGGAGCGGTCGGTCTCGATCCGGAAGACGCGGTCTTCGAGGCCCTGCTTGTTGGCGTAGTAGATCAGCGAGACCTGGCTGTGCGGGTCGTCGGTAAGGGTGTCGTCGTCGTCCCACGACGGCATCCAGAACTCCACGTCGTCGGCGTAGAACGACAGCCAGTCGTTCCAGCGGCGCTCATCGAGGGCGCGGGCTTCTTGAAAGACAAAGGCTTGAATGGCTTCGTAGGACAGCATTAGTTGGCTCCGTTTTCTTGTTCAGCGAGGATGGCTTGCTTCATGACTTCGACCCAGTACTGGTGCTGCATCACGTACAGCCCTTCGTCCTCGGTCTTGATGCCCGACAGCTCCGGCTTGAGGCCGATGAGGTCGGCGTTCTCGTCCGGGCCCTCCACCCAGTGGGTGGCGCCGCGGGTCATGTCGTTCCACTTGACGATGCGGGCGTTGAACCCGTGCTGGCAGGAGCGGAACTCTTCCAGGTCGTCGGGGGTGGCCATCCCGGTGGCGTTGAAGAAGTCTTCGTACTGGCGCAGGCGGCGCTGGCGGGCTTCCGGGGCTTCGCCCTTCGGCGCGATGCAGTAGATGACGGCCTCGGTCTTGTCGACGGCCAGCGGGCGCAGCACGCGGATCTGCGAGCTGAACTGGTCCATCAGGTACACGTTGGGGTACAGGCACAGGTTGCGCGATTTGCGCAGCATCCAGTCGGCGCGCGCCTCGCCGAACTTCTCGACCCACTCGGCACGCTTGCTCCACAGGGGGCGGTCTTCCGGGTTGGCCCAGTTGGTCCACAGCAGCATGTGGCCGTTCTTGAAGGAGTAGGAGCCGCCGCCCTGGCGGGCCCAGCCGCCGGCGCTCATCGCCTTGATGGTGTCCACCTTCCCGTCGGCGGTGCGGCGGCCCTGGGTGGCGGCGTAGTTCCAGTGGGTGGCGGTGACGTGGTAGCCGTCGGCGCCGTTCTCGGCCTGCAGCTTCCAGTTGGCGTCGAAGGTGTAGGCACCCGAGCCGCGCAGCACTTCGATGCCGTCCGGGGCCTGGTCCACGATCATGTCGATGATCTTGGTGGCTTCGCCCAGGTGCTCGACGAGGGGCGCGACGTCCGGGTTCAGCGACCCGAACAGGAAACCGCGGTAGCTCTCGAAGGCGCCCAGCTTGATGAGGTCGTGGCTGCCTTCCTTGTTGAAGCACTCGGGGTAGCCGGCGTCCGGGTTCTGGTCCTTCACCTTGAGCAGCTTGCCGGCGTTGTTGAAGGTCCAGCCGTGGAAGGGGCAGGTGAAGCTCGACTTGTTGCCCTTCTTGTGGCGGGCCAGCGTGGCGCCCCGGTGGGTGCAGGTGTTGGCGAAGGCGTGGAGCTGGCCGCTCTTGTCGCGGGTGATGATGACCGGCTGCCGGCCCACGTAGAGGGTGAAGTAGTCGTTCGGGTTCGGGATCTGGCTCTCGTGGGCCATGAAGATCCAGTTGCCTTCGAAGATGTACTTCATCTCCAGCTCGAACAGCTCGGCGTCGGTGAAGGCCGCGCGGTCGATGCGGTACATCTTCCTGGCCGGGTCCTCCTCCAGCATCGCGTCCAGCTTCGCAATCTTGAGTTGGGTGTCTTGGGTTGCTTGGGTCACGCTGATCTCCTATCCATGGTCTAAATCGAGGGACGGCCGCGGGGCTTGCCGACCCCTCTTGTTACGTTTCTCCAGGCAACGGACGTCCGTGACGACCTGCGTCGCGGCGGGTCGGCTGTCTGGCGGGGCGGGTTTGGGTGGCGGTCCGGCTAGCGGCGCCGGTCGCGATGGCGCAAGAGGTGCTGCATGGCTGTCTCCTTGGTGTGCCTCTCTGGGGGCGGTTCGGGCGCTGCCGGGTGGCTGTCGAGCATTTGCTCACCTGGCGGCCTTCCACACCCTGATTTAGCAGGAGCTGTGCCACGCTGCGCCGGGCGGGCCCCTCCGCTTGGCCTATCCCCTTGTCCGCAAAGGGTTGTTGCCGGTTTCGCGATGCCCGGGCGGGGGTGACGCGGCTGGCCTGCGACAAGGTGGTGCTGGCGGGTGTGAATCAAATGATTTAATGCGCCCATAAATTTTGCGGCGCAATATGAATCAATGCGTGCATAGTTCCCTTCATGGCGTTGTTTCTTTCCCATGAGCCGGCGTATCTTTGGCGGCAAAGACGGTCCGCACCGATGCGGCGGCCGGAACAACGTATTCAGGATGGAGACACTATGAGCAGCGCAGCGCGCCCCGAGGCCGGAGGCCAGGCATGAAGACGATCGCCAAGGCGCCATCGGCAGCGCGAGGCCGGCCGGTCGTCGATCCCGGGCCCGACAGCCAGGGCAAGCTCCGGCTTCCCGACTTCTCCGACCTCCTCGCCCGCCTGCGCTTCTCGACCGGCGACGGGCGCATCTGGCTGGACGACCAGCGCATGCTGCTGATCCACGCCAAATCCCTCGGCACCCTGCGCCGCGAGATGATCGAGGCCCTCGGCATGGACGTCGCCCGCGGCTTCATGACCCGGATGGGTTACCACGCCGGCGTGCACGACGCCCAGATGGCCCGCAAGGTGCGCTCCCGCACCTCCCTGCGCGACATGTTCGTCGTCGGCCCCCAGATGCACTGCCTCGAAGGCATCGGCATCTCCGAGCCGGTCCGGCTCGAGTTCGACGTGGCGCGCGGGCAGCACTACGGCGAGTTCATCTGGACGAGCCAGGTGGAGGACGAAGAGCACATGCGCCACTTCCCGATCGGCAGCGAGCCCGCCTGCTGGATGCAGATCGGCTACGCCTCGGGCTTCTCCACCGAGTTCATGGGCCGTCAGGTGCTGTACCGCGAAGTGGAATGCCAGTCGATGGGCCATTCGGCCTGTCGTATCGTCGGCAAGCTGGTGGAAGAATGGGGCGAGGAGGGCGTCGAGGATCTCCGCTACATGATGCCCGAGACCCTCACCGAGCACCCCGTGCCCACCGGGCGCCCGGCCAGCGCCGTCGGCCGCCCGACCGAAGAGGACGCGCAGCAGAGCGGCCCGGTCGGCATCTCGCCCAGCTACGCCGCCGCCTTACATATGGTGAAGCGCGTGGCGCCCACTCAGGCGACGGTGTTGTTCCTGGGGGAGAGCGGGGTGGGCAAGGAAGTCTTCGCGCGCAACCTGCATCGTTTGAGCAACCGCAGCAGCAAACCCTTCGTCGCCATCAACTGCGCGGCGATCCCCGAACAGCTGATCGAATCCGAACTCTTTGGCGTCGAGCGGGGCGCCTTCAGCGGCGCCCTGCAGAGCCGGCCCGGCCGTTTCGAGCGCGCCGATGGCGGCACCCTGTTCCTCGACGAGATCGGCACCCTCAGCGCCATCGCCCAGGGCAAGCTGCTGCGGGTGCTGCAGGAGGGCGAAGTGGAACGCCTTGGCGACACCTGTACCCGGCAGGTGGATGTGCGGGTGATCGCCGCCACCAACGTCGATCTGCGCGAGGAAGTTCGGGCCGGCCGCTTCCGCGAAGACCTGTTCTTCCGCCTCAACGTGTTCCCGATCCGCATCGCCCCCCTGCGCGAGCGCCGTGAGGACATCCCGCTGCTGATGACTCACTTCCTCACCAAGTTCAACCGGCTGCACGGGCGCCATCTCACCGGCTTCACCCAGCGCGCAGTGGATGCCATGCTGTCCTACGACTGGCCGGGCAACGTGCGCGAGATCGAGAACGTCATCGAGCGCGGCGCGATCCTTGCGCCCGAGAACGGCGCCATCGATTCGCCCCACCTATTCACCAGCGGCGAGCATTTCGGCGAGCACCGCTTCGAAGTGGGCCGCGAAGGGCGTCTGGTGGCCAGCGATCCTGCGTCGCTGGTCTCTGGGCCGGATCAAGGCTGCGAACTCGATCGGGTGAGTCGCGGCGTCAATAACCTGCTGCTCGGCGACGGCGAAGAGTGCGAGAACGTCTCCCTCGACGAGATCGAAACCCTGCTCCTCAAGCGCGCCCTGGAGCGGGCCGGCGGAAATATTGCCGCCGCCGCACGCCTGCTCGGCATCACCCGCCCACAGATGGTTTACCGGCTCAAGAGCCGGGGCATTGTTCAGGACGGCGACTGATCTGAATTAATTTCTCAAACCTCTTGACGGGTTCTGATAGTTCTTTATAATTCGGCCCTCTTCGCAGCGCAGTTGTTTCGGCGCGGTGAAGGGGGGAGTGGCCC
>NZ_JAYRMI010000046.1:0-31195 GCF_041904905.1 Zoogloea sp.
GGCTTCACGGCCGTCGATGATGCGGTGATCGTAGGACATGGCGAGGTAGTTGATCGGGCGCACCACGACCTGGCCGTTTTCGACCACGGCACGGTCCTTGGTGGCGTGGATGCCCAGGATCGCGGACTGCGGCGGGTTGATGATCGGGGTGGACATCATCGAGCCGAACACGCCACCGTTGGAGATGGAGAAGGTGCCGCCGGTGAGTTCCTCGATGGAGATCTTGCCGTCCTTGGCCTTCTGGCCGAACTCGGCGATCTTCTTCTCGATGTCGGCGATGGACATTTGATCGGCGTCACGGAGGATGGGCACCACCAGGCCACGGGGCGAGCCGACAGCGATGCCGATGTCGATGTAGCCGTGGTAGACGATGTCGTTGCCGTCGACCGAGGCGTTCAGGATCGGGAACTTCTTCAGGGCAGCGACCGCGGCCTTGACGAAGAAGCCCATGAAGCCCAGACGCACGCCGTGGGCCTTCTCGAACTTCTCGGCGTACTGCTTGCGCAGGGCCATGACCGGCGCCATGTTGACTTCGTTGAAGGTGGTCAGGATGGCGTTTTCGTTCTTCGACTGAATCAGGCGCTCGGCGATACGGGCGCGCAGACGGGTCATCGGAACGCGCTGTTCGGCACGGTCGCCGGTGGCCACGGCAACCGCCGGGGCGGCAGCGGCCTTCGGCTGGGCAGCAACGGCGTCTTCCTTAGTCACACGACCGCCACGGCCGGAGCCAGCGACATCGGCGGCAGCGATGCCCTTCTCGTCGAGGATCTTGCGGGCGGACGGGCTGGCAGCGGAAACCGGAGCGGCGGCAGCAGCCGAGGCCGGAGCGGCGGCCGGAGCGGCAGCAGCCGCCGGAGCGCCGGCAGCAGCCTTGGCTTCGGTGTCGATGGTGGCGATGACTTCACCGGAGGTCACGGAGTCGCCGCCGTTCTTGACGAGCTTGACGAGCACGCCATCGGCCGGCGCCGGGGTTTCCAGCACAACCTTGTCGGTCTCGATGTCGATCAGGTTCTCGTCGCGGGAAACGGCGTCGCCTTCCTTCTTGTGCCAGCTGACCAGCGTGGCTTCGGAGACGGACTCGGACAGTTGCGGCACTTTGACTTCGATCAGCATGTTTTCTCCCTTGTGTTCAGTTCGGCATGGACGGCATCAGGACTTGATTTCGCCGAATGCGTTTTCGATGACAGCCTTTTGTTGCGCGTTGTGCTTGGCGTAGTAGCCGACAGCCGGCGAAGCCGCCGCGGGACGGGCCACAAGCAGGAACTTGTGATCCGCACCGAGGTTGCTGTCCAGGTGGTGGCGCGAAGCCAGCCAGTACCAGACACCCTGGTTGCGCGGCTCTTCCTGCACCCAGACGACTTCCTTGGCGTTCGGGTACTTGTTCACTTCGGCGGCGAAAGCCTCCGCCGGGAACGGGTAGAGCTGTTCCATGCGCACGATGGCGATGTCGTCGATGCCCTGGGCACGACGGTGGGCCAGCAGTTCGTAGTAGATCTTGCCCGAGCACAGCAGGACGCGCTTGACCTTCTTGGCGTCGAGTTCGTCGATTTCGCCGATGACGGTCTGGAAGGTGCCCTTGGAGAGTTCCTCCAGCGAGGAGACAGCATCCTTGTGACGCAGCAGCGACTTCGGCGTGATGATGACCAGCGGCTTGCGCAGCTTGCGCAGGGCCTGACGACGCAGCAGGTGGAAGATCTGGGACGGGCCGGACGGGATGCACACTTCCATGTTCATCTCGGCACACAGCTGCATGTAGCGCTCGATACGGGCGGAAGAGTGCTCGGGGCCCTGACCTTCGTAACCGTGCGGCAGCATCATCACGAGACCGCACTGACGGCCCCACTTGGCTTCGCCGGAGCTGATGAACTGATCCATCACCACCTGGGCGCCGTTGGCGAAGTCGCCGAACTGGGCCTCCCAGATCACGAGCTGGTTAGGCTCGGCCGACGCGTAGCCGTATTCGAAGGCCAGCACGGCCTCTTCGGACAGCACGGAGTCGTAGCAGTAGAACGGAGCCTGACCGTCGCGAATGTTCTGCAGCGGGTAGAAGGTGCCGTCGTGCCACTGGTCGCGGTTCTGATCGTGCAGCGCCGCGTGACGGTGGAAGAAGGTGCCACGGCCGACGTCTTCACCGGAGATGCGCACACCGAAGCCCTGCACCAGCAGGCTGGCGTAGGCGAGGTTTTCGCCCATGCCCCAGTCGAGGGCCAGCTTGCCGTCGCCCATCGCCTTGCGGTCGTCGATGATCTTCTGGACGCGGGGGTGCAGCACGAAGCCTTCCGGCGTGGTCGTCAGGGCCTTCGAGAGGCGCTTGAGCTCCGCCATCGGCACCTTGCTGTCGCACTTGTCGGTGTACTTCTTGTTGGCGTACGGGCCCCAATCCTGGGAGAACTGGCGCTTGAAGTCGGACAGCACCGGATTGGTGAGCAGCTCGCCCTTGTCGAGGGCTGCGCGGTAATCCTTGATGAACTGTTCCGGCTCGTCGGCCTGGCAGACGCCCTGGGCAACCAGCTTCTCCGCGTAGAGCTTGCGGGTGCCGGGATGCTTGGCGATCTTCTTGTACATCAGCGGCTGGGTCACCATCGGCTCGTCGGCTTCGTTGTGGCCGAGCTTGCGATAGCAGACGATGTCGATCACCACGTCCTTCTTGAACTCCTGGCGATACTCGACCGCCAGGCCCATCACGAAGGCCACGGCCTCCGGATCGTCGCCATTGACGTGGAAGATCGGCGCCTCGGCCATCTTAAAGATGTCCGTGCAGTACAGCGAGGAGCGGTAGTCGCGGGGGTCGGAGGTGGTGAAGCCGATCTGGTTGTTCACCACGATGTGGATCGTGCCGCCCGTGCCGTAACCGCGCGTCTGGGCGAAGTTGAGCATTTCCTGGTTGACGCCCTGGCCGGCGACGGCCGCGTCACCGTGGATCAGCACCGGCACCACTTCGGCCTTGCCGTTCTCGCCGCGACGGGTCTGGCGGGCATACACCGAGCCTTCGACCACCGGGTTGACGATTTCCAGGTGGGACGGGTTGAACGCCAGGGTGAGATGCACGGGGCCGCCGGCAGTCATCACGTCGCTGGAGAAACCCATGTGGTACTTCACGTCGCCCGCGGACAGGTCGGAAACGGCCTTACCCTCGAACTCGGAGAACAGCATGCTCGGCGACTTGCCAAGGGTGTTGACCAGCACGTTGAGGCGGCCGCGGTGGGCCATGCCGATCACGATTTCCTGGACGCCCTTGCTGCCGGCAACGCGGATCAGCTCATCCATCGCGACGATGGTGCTCTCGCCACCTTCCAGCGAGAAGCGCTTCTGGCCGACGTACTTGGTATGCAGGTAGCGCTCCATGGTCTCGGCAGCCGTGAGGCGCTCGAGAATCCGACGCTGCTTCTGGGCGTCGAAGGTCGGGCGGCCGCGGTTCGGCTCGAGACGAGCCTGAATCCAGCGCTTCTCGCCGATGTCCGTCATGTACATGTACTCGGCGCCGATCGAGCCGCAGTAGGTCTGACGAACGGCGTCGAGGATCTCGCGCAGGGTGGCGCGATCGCTCGGCAGGCCGTGGAAGGAGCCGGTGTTGAAGGTCTCGTTGAGATCGGCCTCGGTGAAGCCGTAGTGGGACAACTCGAGTTCGTGGATCTCGGGACGCTCGGTGCGCTTGAGCGGATCGAGCTGCGCCCAGCGGGTACCCAGGAAACGGTGGGCGTTGATCAGTTGCAGGACACTGACCTGCTTCTGATCGCCGCCGCTCGCCACCACGGTACGCACCGGGCCACGCTTGGCCATGTCGGCGAAGGCGTTGATGATCGGAAAATGCGCCACGTCACGGCCATTGCCCGGCGTGTTCTGCAGCGCATCGAAATAGGTCCGCCATTCGTCGGAGACGGAATCCGGATTGTCGAGATAGTTCTCGTAAAGTTCCTCAATGAACGGAGCGTTGCTGCCGAACAGTTGGGAGCTTTCAAAAAGCTGTTTCATCATGGGCGACCACCAGGCTTGTGTCTTGTCTTCTGAGTGTTTATGCGGTGGGGAGAAATCCCTGATTCTTTAGTTTTCTGGACAAACGAAGCGGGATGGCCCAAAGATCGACCATCCCGCATTCGTTTCCCCTGTTTCCCCCTCCCCCTCCGTATTACTTAGCCGCGCTGAGCCAGCGGCACGACGTCGCGGCGGGCGGCGCCGATGTACAGCTGACGCGGACGACCGATCTTGTACTCCGGATCGGTAATCATCTCTTCCCACTGGGTCATCCAGCCGACGGTGCGGGCCAGCGCGAAGATACAGGTGAACATCTCGGTCGGGATGCCCAGCGCCTTCTGAACGATGCCGGAGTAGAAGTCCACGTTCGGGTAGAGCTTCTTCTCGACGAAGTACTGGTCTTCCAGGGCAATCTTCTCGAGTTCCATCGCCAGCTTGAACAGACGGTCGTTCTCGAGGCCCAACTCGCCCAGCACGTCGTGGCACACCTTGCGCATCAGCTTGGCGCGCGGGTCGAAGTTCTTGTAGACGCGGTGACCGAAGCCCATCAGCTTGAAGCTGTCGTTCTTGTCCTTGGCGCGGGCGATGTACTCCCCGACGCGGGAGACGTCACCGATCTCTTCAAGCATGTTCAGGCAGGCTTCGTTTGCACCGCCGTGAGCCGGGCCCCACAGGCAGGCGATGCCGGCGGCGATACAGGCAAACGGGTTGGCACCGGACGAACCGGCCAGGCGGACGGTGGAGGTGGAGGCGTTCTGCTCGTGGTCGGCGTGCAGGGTGAAGATGACGTCGAGCGCGCGGACCAGAACCGGGTTCGGCACGTACTTCTCGCACGGGTTGCCGAACATCATCCGCATGAAGTTGGCGGTGTAGTCCAGCTCGTTGTCCGGGTACATGAACGGCATGCCGGTGTTGTACTTGTAGGCCATCGCGACGATTGTCGGCATCTTGGCCACAAGACGGTTGAAGCTGACGTTGCGGTGCTCGGCGTCGGAGAAATCCATCGCGTCGTGATAGAACGCGGAGAGCGCGCCGACGACGCCGGTCATGACGGCCATCGGGTGAGCGTCACGACGGAAACCGGAATAGAACTTGGAGAGCTGCTCGTGCACCATCGTGTGCTTCTTGATGGTGTTCTCGAAGTCGGTCTTCTGAGCGGCATTGGGCAGCTCACCGTTCTTCAACAGGTAGGTGACTTCGAGGAAGTTGCAGTTGTCGGCCAATTGCTCGATCGGGTAGCCGCGATACAGCAGTTCGCCCTTGTCACCGTCGATGTAGGTGACTTTGGACTGGCAGCTGGCCGTGGACAGGAAACCGGAGTCGTACGTGAAGTACCCGGTCTTTCCGCCGAGGGTGCGGATATCGATCACATCATTGCCATGCGTCCCCGACATGATCGGAAACTCTACGGCCTTGCCATCTACGGTCAGTGTAGCAGTACGTTGCGTGGTCATATTTTGGTCCCTTTTCCCTGTTGAAACTCCACAACTCCCTAGCGATGCCCTGCCCCGTCAACCTGCCCGGAGCAGATCCATCATTTCCTTCCAGCGTTCGTTGGTGACCGGCCTGCTGCCGTTGACCATGGCCCAGAGGTCATGGTCCTCGACCAGCAGGAGGTCATCAAGATCCGCCAGTTGATCGTCGGTGAGACGATCGAAGTGCCTTTCGAGGAAGCGCGTGAACACCAGATCGAGCTCCAGGAGAGCCCGACGGCACTGCCAGCGCACACGCCCCCGATTGAGCGTCATACGGCGCGACGGACCATCATGTCCTTGATCTTGCCGATCGCCTTGGTCGGGTTGAGACCCTTCGGACAGACGTCGACGCAGTTCATGATGGAGTGACACCGGAAGAGACGGTACGGATCTTCCAGGTTGTCGAGACGCTCACTGGTTGCCTGATCGCGGGTGTCGGCCAGGAAGCGGTAAGCCGCCAGCAGGCCAGCCGGACCGACGAACTTGTCCGGGTTCCACCAGAACGACGGGCAGCTCGTGGAGCAGCACGCGCAGAGGATGCACTCGTAGAGACCGTTGAGCTCTTCCCGATCTTCCGGACTCTGAAGGCGTTCGCGCTCCGGAGCCGGATCGTTGTTGATCAGGTAGGGCTTGATCGAGTGGTACTGCTTGAAGAACTGGGTCATGTCGACGATCACGTCGCGGATGACCGGCAGGCCGGGCAGCGGACGGATGGTGATCGGCTGAGCCAGTTCGTCAATGCTGGTCAGACAGGCCAGACCGTTCTTGCCGTTGATGTTCATGGCGTCGGAGCCACAAACGCCTTCACGGCAGGAGCGGCGGAAGGACAGGGTGTCGTCCTTGGCCTTGAGGCGGACCAGCGCATCAAGGAGCTTCTTGTCGGACTCTTCGAGTTCGACAGAGATGTCCTGCATGTAGGGCTTGTCGTCCTTGTCCGGATTGTAGCGGTAGATCTTGAACTGTACGGTTCGCTTGCTGCTCATCTTCTAATCTCCGGAACGCTCAGTAGGTACGCTTGGCCAGCGCGATCGGCTCGACGTCGGCAGACATCGGCTGCAGATTGACCGGCTTGTAGTCGAGGCGGTTGCCCTCGCTGTACCACAGCGTGTGCTTGAGCCAGTTCTTGTCGTCACGGCCGTTGGGGGTCTCGGCGCAATCGATCGCATCGTCGCGCACGTGGGCGCCACGGGATTCCTTGCGGGCCTCGGCGGAGATCATGGTCGCCTTGGCAACTTCGATCAGGTTGTCGAGTTCGAGGGCTTCGGTGCGGGCGGTGTTCCAGACCTTGGACTTGTCCTTGATCTGGGTGTGCTTGGCGCGCTCCGCCACTTCGAGGATCTTGGTGACGCCTTCCTTGAGCATGTCGGCGAAGCGGAACACGCCGGCGTGCTTCTGCATGGTGCGCTGCATGTCGAGGCGAACGTCGTTCACTTCCACACCGTTGGTCTGGCTCTCCAGGCGGGCGATCCGGGCAAGGGACACGTCGGCAGCGTCATCCGGCAGCGGCTTGAGGGTGAGTTGGCCGGACTGGAAGTCGGCCACAACGGTTTCACCGGCGGACTTGCCGAAGACCAGCAGGTCGAGCAGCGAGTTGGTGCCGAGACGATTGGCGCCATGCACCGAGGCGCAGGCACATTCGCCAGCGGCGTAGAAGCCGGCAACCGGGACGTTCGGGTTGCCATCCTTCGGCACCACGACCTGACCCTTGTAGTTGGTGGGGATGCCACCCATCTGATAGTGACAGGTCGGCACGACCGGGATCGGGGCCTTGATCGGATCGACGCCGGCAAACTGGATCGAGATCTCACGAATGCCGGGCAGGCGCTTCATGATGGTCTCGGGCGACAGGTGGGTGATATCGAGAAGGACGTGATCCTTCTCGGAACCGCAACCACGGCCCTCGTTGATCTCGGTGACCATCGAGCGGGACACCACGTCACGGGAAGCCAGATCCTTCAGGTTCGGCGCGTAACGCTCCATGAACCGCTCGCCGGACGAATTGCGCAGGATGCCGCCTTCGCCACGCACGCCTTCGGTGATCAGCACGCCAGCGCCGGCCACACCGGTGGGGTGGAACTGCCAGAACTCCATGTCTTCCAGCGGAATGCCGGCACGAGCCGCCATGCCGACGCCGTCGCCGGTGTTGATGAAGGCGTTGGTGGAGCTGTAGTAGATACGACCGGCGCCGCCGGTGGCGAAAATGGTCGCCTTGGCGTGGAAGATCGAAACCTCACCGGTTTCCATTTCCATGGCGGTCACGCCCAGCACATCGCCATCGGCGTTGCGGATCAGGTCCATCGCCATCCACTCGACGAAGAACTGGGTGTTGGCACGCACATTGCGCTGGTACAGGGCGTGTAGCATCGCGTGGCCGGTACGGTCGGCTGCCGCGCAGGAGCGGGACACCGGGGTCTGGCCGTAGTTCTGCGAGTGACCGCCGAACGGACGCTGGTAGATCTTGCCGTTGTCGGTACGGTCGAAGGGCATGCCGTAGTGTTCGAGTTCGACCACAACCTCATTGGCCTTCTTCACCATGAACTCGATCGCATCCTGGTCACCCAGCCAGTCCGACCCCTTTACGGTGTCGTACATGTGCCAGTGCCAGTTGTCCTCGGTCGAGTTGCCCAGCGAGGCCGCGACGCCACCTTGCGCAGCAACGGTGTGGGAACGGGTCGGGAAAACCTTGGTCAGGACGGCCGTCTTGAGGCCGGCTTCGGAAAGCTGGAGTGCCGCCCGCAGGCCGGCGCCACCGGCACCGACGATAACCGCGTCAAAAGTATGCTTAGCGACTTTCACTTACAGCCTCCAGAGAATCTGAGCAGCCCAGCCGGCGTAACCGATGAGCGCCAGGGCAACGATCGAATGCAGAGTAAGACGGAGACCCGTCGGCTTGATGTAGTCCATGAAGATGTCGCGCACACCGATCCAGGCGTGGAAGAAGAGCGACATGAAGAACAGGAAGGTCGCGAACTTCATGAACCCGCCGCTGAAGACGCCGCGCCAGCTTTCGTAAGAGGCATCGGGCATGGTCAGGACGCAGATTGCGAGAATGACGGTATAGAGTGCCATCACGACAGCAGTGATGCGCTGGACAAGCCAGTCGCGGAAACCGTAGTGAGCACCAACGATGACGGGCTTTACCATAGTTTGGTCACCAGAAGAGCAGTGAGAACGAGACTGACGATCAGCACCATGCGGGCGCTCTTGACCGAGGATTCCTTATCGACACCGACATGCACGTCCAGCAGCAGGAAACGGATGCCGGCGCAGAAGTGGTGCAGATAGGCCCACACGAGGCCGCTCAGAATCAGCTTGACGAAAGGATTCCCGACAACTTTGGCGAAGTCAGCATAGGATTCCGGGGAACCCACGCTGGCGCCGAACAGCGCAAGCAGCACCGGCAGCATGAGGAACAGACCTGCGCCGCTCACCCGATGCAGAATCGAGACCTTCCCGGCAAGCGGGAGTCTGATCTCGTTCAGCGCCAGATGCTTCGGGCGCTGTTTCTTCAAAATCACCTCTGTCATAAGATTTCCCTCTAACAATAGCAACTTGAAAGTTGCTCATTTCCCACACAAACAAAATTATAAGTATATACCCTTACCATCAACTGACAGGCCGGGCGATCCCATCAATTCAAAACTGTCAACTCAACTCATTAAGATAATAATGTTCGGCCGTCGAATAAAGCCCCCGCCGCCATTCGACCGGCCGGTCGCCGTAGGTATAAGTCACCCGTTCCACCGACAACAAGGGCGTCCCCTCCGCCACACCGAGGGTCTCGCTGGTCATCCGGTCGGCGGCCACCGCACGGATACGCTCTTCGGCCCGAATCATCCGAACCCCGAACCGACTTTCAAAAAGACTGTAAAGAGAGCCATGCGCGCCTTGCAGAACCTCCATGGTCAAACCCTGGAAGATCTCGCCGGGCAGATAGATTTCATCGACGACCACCGGCTTGCCGGAAAAACGCAGAAGACGGCGAAGAATGGTGACCGGCGCGCCAAGCTCGATGCCCAGCATGCGCGCCGCTTCGTTCCCGGCCTTGGCCTTCCAGCAATCCAGCGGTACGCTCTGCGGGTGAGCGAGATCGCCATCCATCGGAACCAGACGAAGAAACCGAAACAGCGCGCGCGGATCGTTGTGAGAGGCGACGTAGGTGCCCTTGCCCTGCTTGCGCACAAGCAAGTTCTCCGCTGCCATTTCGTCGATGGCCTTGCGGACGGTTCCCTGGCTCACACTAAAGCGAATGGCGAGTTCCTGCTCGCTGGGAATCGCCTGACCGGGGCGCCACTCGCCGGACTCCAAAGCGTTAAGCATCAGACTTTTGATCTGACGGTAGAGAGGGCTGAAGGTGGGCGAGTCGTGTCGCATGCGTGTATTTGAACACACTTTCTGCGGGCAGTCTATAATCAGTCTTATATCTTATATAAGATATAAGACAAGGGAATTGACAGTACCGCTGAATGCACCTACGATTCAAATGTTGACCGGCTCCACGCCCGCGCCAACCCGGTTTCTGCACCGCGGCAACCTGCTGGCGGCGCGAATCAGCAGTACACTCGTTTCGACAACACTTTCTATGTAGAGGGAGTTTCAATAATGGCAAAAGCCCCCGTTCGTGTCGCAGTCACCGGCGCCGCCGGCCAGATCGGTTACAGCCTCCTGTTCCGCATCGCCAGTGGCGAAATGCTGGGCAAGGATCAGCCCGTCATCCTCCAGCTGCTCGACCTGCCGCAAGCCCAGAAGGCCGTCAAGGGCGTCATGATGGAACTGGAAGACTGCGCCTTCCCGCTGCTGGCCGGCATGATTGCCACCGACGACCCCAATGTCGCCTTCAAGGACGCTCAGGTCTGCCTGCTCGTCGGCGCCCGCCCCCGCGGCCCCGGCATGGAGCGCAAGGATCTGCTGACCGAAAACGCCAAGATCTTCACCGTTCAGGGCGCCGCCATCGGCCAGTACGCCGACCCGAACGTCAAGGTGCTGGTGGTGGGCAACCCCTGCAACACCAACGCCTACATCGCCAAGGAAATCGCCGTCAAGTACGGCCGCGTCAATGCCAAGAACTTCACCGGCATGCTGCGCCTGGACCACAACCGCGCCCTGTCCCAGCTGGCCACCAAGTCCGGCCGTGACGTCTCCAGCCTGAAGAACCTGGTCGTCTGGGGCAACCACTCCCCCACGATGTACGCCGACTACCGCGCCGTCACCTCCAACGGCGACAGCGTCAAGGGCCTGATCAACGACGACGCCTGGAACCGCGACGTGTTCCTGCCCACCGTCGGCAAGCGTGGCGCTGCGATCATCGAAGCCCGTGGCCTGTCCTCCGCCGCTTCCGCCGCCAACGCCGCCATCGACCACATCCGTGACTGGGTGCTCGGCTCCAACGGCGAGTGGGTCACCATGGGCATCCCGTCCGACGGTTCCTACGGCATCCCCGAAGGCATCATCTACGGCTTCCCGGTCACCACCGAGAACGGCGAGTACAAGATCGTCCAGGGCCTGGAGATCGACGAGTTCTCCCGCGAGCGCATGACCCACACGCTCAACGAGCTGCTCGAAGAGCGTGACGGCGTGAAGGATCTGCTGGCCTGATCGCCACATTTCTCAGCCGGTCAGAACGCGGGGGCAGCAATGCTCCCGCGTTTTTCGTTCACGCCGTTTTTTGCTACCCTCCTCCGCCTGCCCGATCACTCCGAGTACCCGCCATGTCTGCCTTGCCGCATCCCGATCACGTGCTTTTCCAGGGCGAAAAGCCCTTCCCCATCCTCCCGGCCGTCGACCACTACGCCGGCAGCGAAAAGCTGATGCGCAAGGCGCTCGGCCTTCAGCACGAACTCGGCCCGGTCTTCGACATCACCTGCGACTGCGAGGACGGCGCCCACGCCGGCGCGGAGGCCGAACACGCCGCCATGGCAGCCGACGTCGTCATGTCGTCGGACAACCGCTTCGGTCGCGTCGGCGCCCGGATCCACGACATCACTCACCCCCACTGGGAGCAGGACGTGGACCTTCTCGTCGGCAAGGCCGGCGAACGGCTGGCTTTCCTGACCCTCCCCAAGCCCCGCTGCGTCGCCGACGCCGCCCGCCAGATCGAGGCGATCCGCAGTGCCGAAGAACGCCACGGCACTGGTCGGGAGATTCCGGTCCACGTACTCATCGAAACTCACGGCGCGCTGCGCGACGCCTGGGACATTGCCGCCCTCGACCGGGTGGAATCCCTCGATTTCGGCCTGATGGATTTCGTCAGCGGTCACCATGGCGCGATCCCCGGCGCCGCAATGCGCAGCCCAGGTCAGTTTGAACATCCGCTGATCATCCGCGCCAAGTGCGACATTGCAGCTGCCGCCCTGGCCAACGGCGTCGTGCCGTCGCACAACGTGACCACCGAACTCAAGGATCTGGCCTACATCCGCCGCGACGCCGAGCGCGCCCGGAAGGAGTTCGGCTATCTGCGCATGTGGAGCATCCACCCGAACCAGATCGTCCCGATCGTCGAGGCCATGCGCCCCGATTTCACCGAGGTGGAAGAGGCGACGAGCATCCTGCTGGCGGCTCAGGATCGTAACTGGGGGCCGATCCAGCACGCCGGCAAGCTTCACGACCGCGCCTCCTACCGCTACTACTGGGAACTGCTGAAGCGCGCCAGAAGCACCGGAATGGAGATCCCGGCCGAAGCGAAGCAGCGCTTTTTCTGAAACACAGGCAGGCGCCCGCCACCGCGCCGCCAATAAAAACGCCCGCCACCTCACGGTGACGGGCGTCGCTCAAAAAGCCAAGCGCGCCGGCGATGAGTCAGGCCGGCAGGGCGATCTTGTTGTCGGTGCTGAACTGATAGTCCTTGAAGACGTGCTCGGCAGACAGGATTCGATAGCTGCCGTCTTCCGCCTTGCGGGTCGTATCCTTGAGGCGATAAGTGTAGTGCCCGCAAGTCCAGCAATCGAAGTTGCGCATGTGGGTGCACAGGCAGGTCTTGTCCATCACCGAAACCCGTTTTGCACCGGGATGCGCCGCCACCTCGCGGTTATAGGCCTGGATGTAGGCGCAACTGCCGTTGGCGTCAAGGAGGTAACCGTACGCCTCGCAATTCGGGCGGATTCCCGAACCGATTGCCGGGCTGTTGGTGAGCATCCGCATCGGATAGCCGGTGGGCGACACCTGATTGACGACGATGTTGTCTTCGCTCGCCTTGAAGTATTCCTGCTGAACCTTCTCGGGCAGCCCGCATTCGGAGGTGACGGTGAAACGCGTCGCCACCTGCACCGCCGCGGCACCGTTCTCGAGAAACGAGACCGCATCGCTGCCGGTAAAGATGCCCCCCGCCGGAATCAGCGGAATATCCAGCTTCTCGGCGATCAGCCACGCGCGAATCTCCGCCACGATGGCGGCGAGATCGTATTGGGCCCAGTCCATCCCGAAACCAAGGTGACCGCCCGCCAGCGGCCCCTCGACCACCACGTAATCGGGGAGACGATTGGTCCGCGCGCTCTTGCGAAGGAATAGCTGCAGCGCCCGCAGGGATGAGACGATGATCCCGAGCTTGGCGTCACGGAAGCGCGGATGATCCTCGATCAGCGCAAACGAGCCGAGGTGCAGGCCGGCAGCCAGCGTGATGCCATCGATCCCGGCATCGAGCGCCGTGGCAAGGCGCACCCGCAGGGTCTCCTTGGGGGCGTTCATCGTGAGCTTTTCCATGCAGTTCACGAAGATCATGCCGGGGCCGCGCTTGGCCTCCATCGTCTTGCCCACGTGCAGACGGGTGGCCTCGGCGAGCTGGCCAAGATCGAACTGCACCACCGACTTGTCGGGGTTGTTGACGTTGTATTTGTAGAGCTTGAGCTTTTCCTTGACGTACTTGGTGTTGAAGCGGCGATCGGTAACCGTCTTGATCATCGCGTCCGAGATGTGACCCACTCCGCCCAGACGCGCCACTTCCAGTGCCAGGTCAGCGGTGGAGATATCCACCCCCATCCCGCCAACCACGATGGGCACAAGCTCCTGCTTGCCAAAGCGCAGACGGAAATCATCAACTCGTTTCATGAAACTCCTTCCAGACAGACTCGGCGCGTCAAGAGAACCGCCAAGCAAAATATGTAGCCGAATACAACATTATCCCACCGAGCAGGCTTTATTGAGGCCGTTTAAATCAAGGAAAATTCAATCAATGCCCGAAAACCGACTGCCGCCCCCTCCAGACCGACGGGCGGCGCGACAGAAGGGGGCAAAATTTGTTACCTTCAGATGTGCGGCAACGGTCACGTACTCCGCTAAAATCTCGGCTTCGCCGCCAACCACTATCAGATGTCGGATTCTTCTCACCCCGCTAAGGAATGCGCTGTCCTGTTTGCCGATCTCGTGGGCAGCACACAGCTATATCAGCGCGTGGGTGACACATCCGCCTTCGAGGTGGTTGATCGGAGCATTCGCGCCATGCGGATCGCCGTGGAGACGAAGCGAGGCCGCGTCGTCAAGCACACCGGCGACGGCCTGATGGCCGTCTTTGCCGATTCCGACAGCGCCGCCGACGCCACCCTCGCGATCCACCAGACCCTCAAGGAACTCCCCAGCACCGCCGACCAGCAGCGTCTTGCGGTGCGCATCGGTTTCCATTTCGGCGCGGTGGTTGCCAGCGGCACCGATGTCTTCGGCGACACCGTCAACTTTGCGGCCCGCCTTGCCGAACTCGCCTCGCCGGGCAAGGCCATCACCTCCGGTGAGACTGCGCGTCGCCTGGGCCCGGAATGGCGCTCGGTGCTGCACGCGCTCCCGCCCCGGGTGATCCGCGGCGTGACCCGCCCGGTCGAACTGTTCGAGCTGATGTGCGAAGCCGTGGGCGAACTCACCATCGTCCAGAGCGACCACTTCCTGCTCGACACCGAGCCCGAGCTGCGCCTCTACCTCGACGCCACGTCGCTGGTACTCAAGTCACCCCGACCGAGCGCCCGCATCGGGCGCGACCCGGCGGCCGATCTCGTAGTGGGCGACACTCAGTCGTCGCGCCGCCACGCCGAAATCGAATTGCGCGGCGACAAGTTCGTGCTGATCGACCGCAGCAGCAATGGCACCTTCGTTCAGATCGAGGGCGAGCGGGAGTTCCTGCTGTCGCGCGAGGAGGTGGTGTTGCGCGGCCGCGGTCAGTTTGCCCTGGGCCGGAGCTGCTCCAGCCGCCCCCCGGTGGGCCGGTGGGGCGGCCGCTCGCGGGGCGGGGCCGCCCCCCCGCCGCCCCGGCCGCCACTCGTCAGCCTAGCAGCGCCGCCTTCAACGCGTCGCCCGCCCGCTCCATCGCGCTCACCGCCTGTGGGAAGTATTTCCCCAGCGAGAAGAAGCCGTGCACCATCCCCTCGAACTCATGAACCGTGACCGGCACACCCGCCTCGCCCAGCACGGCCGCGTAAGCCTTGCCGTCGTCGGTGAGCGGGTCGCACTCGGCGAGGATGAAGACCGCCGGCGGCAGGCCGTCGAACCGAGCGGCGTTGAGCGGTGAGGCCCGCCAGTCCTGCCAGTCGTCCTGGTTCGGCAGATAGCGCTCGAAGAACCACGCCAGGCTGGCCGTATCCAGAAAGTAGCCTTCGGCGAACGCCCGTCGCGACGGGCGCTGGCTGAGGATGTCGGTGCACGGATAGACCAGCAGCTGCAGCGCGGCCTGGGGGCCGTTGGCGTTGCGAAGCTGGAGGGCAGTGACGGCACTCAGCGTCCCCCCCGCGCTGTCGCCCGCCAGCGCGAAGCGGGTCGGGTCGATGCCCAGCAGGGCGGCGTGGGCGAGGCTCCAGGTGACCGCGCGCAAGGCATCGTCCACGGCGGTGGGAAAGGGATGCTCCGGCGCCAGACGGTAATCCACCGACAGGATCGCCACGCCGCTGCGATCGGCCAGCTCGCGGCACAGGCCATCGTAGCTCGCCACATCGCCGATGCACCAGCCGCCGCCGTGGAAGTAGAACGCCACCGGCAGGATGTCGTCCGGCCCGGCCGACAGCGGCCGGTAGAGCCGCGCCATGATCGCCCCGTCGCCGGCACGAGCTGCGGGGATCGGCACCTCGGTGACGGAGGACACCGCCCGCGCCTCCGGCCCGAAGCTACCCTGGAGCTTCTCGAAGGAACGTCGGGCCTGATGGGTGTCCAGCTCGTGAAAGCGCGGCGCACCGACGCGATAGATCATGGCAAGCAGGGCCTGGGCTTGGGGGTCGAGGGCCATGGCAGCAAATCCGGGAACGGCAGAAGGGAAAATCGGGACTGGCGGAAACCAATCGGGCCAAATTTGCACCAAAAACGGAAAAACCAGCCCGTTTTTTGCTACAATTTTCTAACCCATTGATTTTATTGGTGCCGGGAGAGGGACTCGAACCCTCACACCTTGCGGCGGCGGATTTTGAATCCGCTGCGTCTACCGATTCCGCCATCCCGGCATGGGAAGCCGCGCATTATCTACGAATCCGCTTATTGCATCAACTCGCCTCTTGACTCATGGCCTGGACCCTAGACGACTTCGACTACCCGCTCCCCCAAGAACTGATCGCCCAGGCTCCCCTCGACCGCCGCACCGACAGCCGCCTGCTCCAGGTTGGCCCGCAGCTGGCCGACCTGCGTTTTTCCGATCTGCCCAGCCTGCTCACTCCGGGCGATCTGCTCGTCTTCAACGATACCCGGGTGATCCACGCCCGCCTGTTCGGCACCAAGGACACCGGCGGTCAGGTGGAGGTGATGATCGAGCGCCCCCTTGGCGCCCACGAAGCCCTCGCCCAGGTGCGCGCCAGCAAGTCGCCCAAGCCGGGCACCCGGCTGCTGCTCGAAGGCGCGCTTGAAGTCGAAGTGCTCGGCCGTGCCGGCGAGTTCTTCCATCTGCGCTTCCCGGGCGACGAGGATCTCGTCGTGCTGCTCGAAAGGCACGGCCGCCTGCCGCTACCGCCCTACATCGAGCGCGCCGCCGGCAACGCCGACGAATCCCGCTACCAGACGGTCTTCGCCAGGAATCCGGGCTCGGTGGCGGCCCCCACCGCCGGCCTGCACTTCGACGAGCCGCTCCTCGCCCGCCTGGCCGGGATGGGTGTCAATAGCGCCTTCGTCACCCTCAACGTGGGCGCCGGCACCTTCCAGCCGGTGCGCGTCCACGATCTGTCCGAACACAAGATGCACACCGAGGCCTACTTCGTGCCCCAGGCCACCGTCGACGCCATCGCCGCCACCCAGGCCGCCGGCAAGCGTGTGGTGTGCGTCGGCACCACCAGCATGCGGGCGCTCGAATCCTGCGCCGCCGGCGGTCAGCCCCAAGCCGGCGAGGCCGAGAGCAACCTGTTCATCCTGCCGGGCTACCGCTTCAACGTGGCCGATGCGCTCATCACCAACTTCCACCTGCCCAAGTCCACGCTGCTGATGCTGGTGTCTGCCTTCGCCGGCATGGACACCATCCGCCGTGCCTACGCCCACGCCATCGCCGAGCGCTATCGCTTCTTCAGCTACGGCGACGCCATGTTCCTCACCCGGACCCCCGAATGAAATACGAACTCCTCGCCACCGACGGCGCCGCCCGTCGCGGCCGCCTCACCCTCAACCACGGTACCGTCGATACCCCGGCCTTCATGCCGGTGGGCACCTACGGCTCGGTGAAGGGCATCTCGCCGCAGGATCTGCGCGACATCGGCGCCCAGATCTGCCTGGGCAACACCTTCCACCTGTGGCTGCGCCCGGGCCTGGAGGTGATGGAAGCCTTCGGCGGCCTGCACCAGTTCATGGCCTGGGACGGCCCCATCCTCACCGACTCCGGCGGCTTCCAGGTTTTCTCCCTGGGCGCCCTGCGCAAGATCACCGAGGAAGGCGTGCGCTTCAGCTCGCCGGTCAATGGCGACAAGCTCTTCCTCACTCCCGAGGAGTCCATGCGCATCCAGAAGGTGCTGAACTCCGACGTGGTGATGATCTTCGACGAGTGCACGCCCTACCCCGCCACCGTCACCGAGGCCGCCGACTCCATGCGCCTGTCCCAGCGCTGGGCGCGTCGTTCGCGGGACGAGTTCGACCGCCTCGAAAACAACAACGCCCTCTTCGGCATCGTCCAGGGCGGCATGTACGAAAACCTCCGCGATGAATCCCTGGCCGGACTCGAAGAGATCGGTTTCCACGGCTACGCCATCGGCGGCCTGTCGGTGGGCGAGCCCAAGGACGACATGCAGCGCATCCTCCACCACACCGCGCCGCGCCTGCCCAAGGACAAACCCCGCTACCTGATGGGCGTCGGCACGCCGGAGGACATCGTCTTCGCGGTGCAGGCCGGCATCGACATGTTCGACTGCGTGATGCCCACCCGCAACGCCCGCAACGGCTGGCTGTTCACCCGCCACGGCGACGTGAAGATCCGCAACGCCCGCCACAAGTCCGACACCCGCCCGCTCGACGAAACCTGCGACTGCTACACCTGCCGCAACTTCTCGCGGGGCTACCTGCACCACCTCAACCGCCTCAACGAGATCCTCGGTGCGCGCCTCGCCACCATCCACAACCTGCATTACTACCAGCAGCTGATGCGCGACCTGCGCGACGCCATCGCCAGCGGCACCCTCACCGACTACGTCGCCCGCTTCCACCGCGAGCGCGCCGGCCAAGGCGCCTGAGCCCATGGCGGGCGCCGGCTTCGCCGGCCGGCGCCTTGCCGCTATAATCGCGCCTTTGCCCGAAACCCGTCCATGCAGGTCTTCCGTGGAATCCCCGAGCGCGCCGAACACGGCTGCGTGCTCACCATCGGCAACTTCGATGGGGTGCATCGCGGCCATCAGGCGCTGCTGGCCAAGCTCTCCGCCAAGGCGCTGGCCACCGGCCTGCCCGCCGCGGTGCTGACCTTCGAGCCCCACCCGCGGGAATACTTCGCCCACGAGAACCGCCCCCGGCGCCTCACCTCCCTGCGCGAGAAGATCCAGCTCCTCGAAGCCCACGGCGTCGACCGCCTCTACATCGCCCGCTTCAACGACCGCTTCGCCGGCCTCACCGCCGAAGCCTTCATCGAAGACGTCCTGATTCACGGGCTCGGCACCCGTCACCTGCTCATCGGCGACGACTTCCGCTTCGGCAAGGGCCGCACCGGCAACTTCGAAATGCTCCGCACCGTAGGCCAGGAGGTCGGCTTCACCGTCGAAGCCATGCACACCGTCGATCACGAAGGCGAGCGGGTATCCAGCTCCGCCGTGCGCGCCGCGCTGGCCGAAGGCGACATGCCCCACGCCGCCCGCCTCCTGGGCCGGCCCTACAGCATCAGCGGGCGCGTGCTGCACGGCGACAAGATCGGCCGCACCATCGGTTTTCCCACCGCCAACATCCAGCTCAAGCACCGCAGCCCACCGCTGATGGGCATCTACACCGTCAGCGTCGACGGCTTGGCCGACACACCGTGGCCCGGCGTCGCCAGCGTCGGCGTGCGCCCCACCATCAACGACGCCGGCCGCCCCAGCCTCGAGGTGCACCTCTTCGACTGGCACACCGAATGCTACGACGCGCACCTGCGCGTCAATTTCCTGCGCAAGCAGCGCGACGAGGCGCGCTACGACAGCCTCGACGCCCTCACCGCCCAGATCGCCCGCGACGCCGACGAGGCTCGCGCCTACTTCGCCCAGAATCCTCTCTGAATTCCACAGGCCGCAACGAACCATGTCCCAGAAGCGCAACGACCTCAACCTGCCCGACACTCCCTTCCCCATGCGGGGCGACCTCGCCAAGCGCGAGCCGGGCTGGATCGCCGACTGGCAACAACGCAAGCTTTACCAGAAGATCCGCAAGGCCGCCGCCGGCCGGCCCAAGTTCGTGCTCCACGACGGCCCGCCCTACGCCAACGGCAGCATCCACATCGGCCACGCGCTCAACAAGATCCTCAAGGACATCATCGTCCGCTCCAAGACGATGGCCGGCTTCGACGCCCCCTACGTGCCCGGCTGGGACTGCCACGGCCTGCCCATCGAACACAAGATCGAAGTCACCCACGGCAAGGGCCTGCCCGCCGACAAGGTGCGCGAACTGTGCCGCGCCTACGCATTCGAGCAGATCGAAGAGCAGAAGAAGGACTTCATCCGGCTGGGCGTGCTGGGCGACTGGGACAAGCCCTACCGCACCATGGACTTCGGCAACGAAGCCGGCGAAGTACGCGCCCTGGCCGAGATGGTCAAGCGCGGCTGGGTGTTCAAGGGCCTCAAGCCCGTCAACTGGTGTTTCGACTGCGGCTCCGCGCTGGCCGAAGCCGAGGTCGAATACCAGGACAAGCAGAGCCCCGCCATCGACGTGGGCTTCGTGTGCGCCGAGCCTGAAAAGCTCGCCGCCGCCTTCGGGCTCGCCCAGCTTCCCGCCGGCAAGGACGCCTGCGCGGTGATCTGGACCACCACCCCCTGGACGATCCCTGCCAACCAGGCCCTCAACGTCCACCCCGAGCACGAGTACGCGCTGGTGGACACCCCCCGCGGCCTGCTGGTGCTGATGGCCGAACTGGCCGACTCCAGCCTCAAGCGCTTCGGCCTCGAAGGCAGCGTCGTCGCCCGCACCAACGGCGGCAAGCTCGACCGCATCGCCTTCCACCACCCCTTCTACGACCGCCTCTCGCCGATCTTCGTGGCCGACTACGTGGGCCTCGACGCCGGCACCGGCATCGTCCACTCGGCCCCGGCCTACGGCGTGGACGACTTCAACTCCTGCAAGGCCAACGGCTTCACCAACGACGACATCCTGAGCCCGGTGCAGAGCAACGGCGTCTATGCCGAATCCCTGCCCTACTTCGGCGGCCTGCACATCTGGAAGGCCAACCCGGTCATCGTCGACAAGCTGCAGGAAGTCGGTGCGCTGTTCTCCCACGAAAAGATCAGCCACAGCTACATGCACTGCTGGCGCCATAAAACGCCGCTGATCTACCGCGCCACCGCCCAGTGGTTCGTCGGCATGGACCTCAAGCCCGACGGCGGCCCCAGCCTGCGCGAACTGGCCCTCGGCGGCGTGGACGCCACCCAGTTCTTCCCGTCCTGGGGCCAGGCCCGCCTGCACGCCATGATCGCCAACCGTCCCGACTGGTGCATCTCGCGCCAGCGCAACTGGGGCGTGCCGATCCCCTTCTTCCTCCACCGCGAGACCGGCGAACTCCACCCGCGCACCGTCGAACTGATGGAAGAAGTCGCCCAGCGCATCGAGCAGGAAGGCATCGAAGCCTGGTTCAAGCTCGACGCCGCCGAGCTGCTGGGCGACGAAGCCGCCCACTACGAAAAGATCGGCGACACGCTCGACGTGTGGTTCGACTCCGGCACCACCCACTGGCACGTGCTGCGCGGCTCCCACCCCGACGGCCACGCCAGCGGCCCGCGGGCCGACCTCTACCTCGAAGGCTCCGACCAGCACCGCGGCTGGTTCCACTCGTCGCTGCTCACCGGCTGCGCCATCGACGGCCACCCGCCCTACAAGGCCCTGCTCACCCACGGCTTCGCCGTGGACGGCACCGGCCGCAAGATGAGCAAGTCGCTGGGCAACGTGGTCGTGCCGCAGGAAGTCACCGGCAAGCTGGGCGCCGAGATCCTGCGCCTGTGGGTCGCCTCCACCGACTACTCCGGCGAACTCTCCATCTCCAAGGAGATCCTCGACCGCGTCGTCGAAGTCTATCGCCGCCTGCGCAACACCCTGCGCTTCCTGCTCGCCAACACCGCCGACTTCAACCCCGCCACCGACATGCTGCCGGTGTCCGAGTGGCTGGAGATCGACCGCTACGCCCTGGCCCTCATCCGCAAGCTGCAGGATCAGGCCAAGGCCGACTACGAGCGCTTCGAGTTCCACCGCGTGGTGCAGGCCCTGCAGAACTTCGCCGCCGAAGACCTGGGCGCGGTCTACCTCGACATCCTCAAGGATCGCCTCTACACCACCCAGGCCAACTCCACGGCCCGCCGCGCGGCCCAGAGCGCCCTGTGGCACATCCTGCAGTCGGTGGTCAAACTGATGGCCCCGATCCTCTCGTTCACCGCCGAAGAAATCTGGCTGCTGCTGGGCAAGGACGCTGACGACAGCGTGATGCTCCACACCTTCCACACCCTGCCCGCCCAAGACGGCGAGGACGCCCTGCTCGACAAGTGGACGACCCTCCGCGCCATCCGTGCCGATGTGCAGAAGGAAATCGAAGCCGTGCGCGCCGCCGGCCAGGTGGGCTCCTCGCTGCAGGCCGAAGTCGAGATCCGCGCCGCGGGTGGCCGTTACGACGTGCTTGCCAGCCTCGCCGACGACCTGCGCTTCGTGCTCATCTGCTCCAAGACCACCCTCGTCAGGGCCGCCGACGAAGCCGCCGAAGCCATCGTCGTCACCCCCTCGGCCCACGCCAAGTGCGACCGCTGCTGGCACTACCGTGCCGATGTGGGCCACGACGCCGCCCATCCGGAACTTTGCGGCCGTTGCACGTCCAACCTGCACGGCGAGGGCGAAGCCCGCTCCGCCGCCTGACCCCGCCTCGCACAGGAGCCCCGCCCTTGAAACTACGCCTCGGCAACTGGATCGGCCTCTCAGCCATCGTCGTGCTGGTGGATCAATGGACCAAACACCTCGTCCGCGGCGCCCTGCGCAACGGCGAGGTCATCCACGTCACCGACTGGTTCGATCTGGTGCTCGCCTTCAACCCCGGCGCCGCGTTCAGTTTTCTGGCCGATCAGTCGGGCTGGCAGCGCTGGTTCTTCGTGGCGCTGGCGGCCGGGATCTGCAGCTGGCTGCTGCGCCTCCTGGCCCGGCACCAGCACGAGTTCCTGCAGCCCCTGGCCTTCTCGCTCATCATCGGCGGCGCCATCGGCAACGTCATCGACCGCTTCGTGTTCGGCGCGGTGGTCGACTTCCTGTATTTCCACGTCGGCCGCTACGGATGGCCGGCATTCAACGTGGCGGATTCGGCCATCTGCGTGGGCGTCACGCTGATGGTCATCGCCCAGCTCCGCGAGCACCGCCACGCCCCCGCCCAAGAGAACCTCTCATGACCCAGATCGTCCAGCCCGACAGCCTCGTCACCCTCCACTACCGGATCTCCCTCGACAACGGCCAGTCGCTCATCAGCACCTTCGAGACCACGCCCGCCACCATGCACCTGGGCCGCGGCGATCTGCTGCCCACCCTAGAGCGCTGCCTCGCCGGCACCGCCGTGGGCGAACATCACACCTTCCTGCTTCAGCCCGACGACGCCTTCGGCGCCTATCGCGACGACCTCGTCGAAAAGGTCCGCCTCGAAGACTTCCCCGACGGCGCCGCGGTCGAGCCGCTGGTCATCATGGAATTCACCGCCCCCGACGGCACCCGCTACCCCGGCCTGATCCGCGAAGTCGGCGACACCCACGCCACCATCGACTTCAACCACCCGCTGGCCGGCAAGGCGATCCGCTTCGAAGTCGAGATCATCGGCGTCAACTGAACGACACGAGGAAAGCCATGGAAGTCCTGCTCGCCAACCCCCGCGGCTTCTGCGCCGGCGTCGAACGTGCCATCGAGATCGTCGAACGGGCGCTCGCCCAGTTCGGGGCGCCGATCTACGTCCGCCACGAGGTCGTCCACAACCGCTTCGTCGTGGACGGCCTGCGCGCCAAGGGCGCCATCTTCATCGAAGACCTGGCCGACGTGCCTGCCGGCAACACCGTCATCTTCAGCGCCCACGGCGTGCCCCAGTCGGTGCGCACCGAGGCCGACGCCCGCGGCCTGCGCGTGTTCGACGCCACCTGCCCGCTGGTCACCAAGGTGCACCTCGAAGTCGCCCGCATGCGCGACCAGGGCCGCGAAGTCATCATGATCGGCCACAAGGGCCACCCGGAAGTCGAAGGCACCATGGGCCAGGTGAAGGACGGCATCCACCTCGTCGAGAACGCCGCCGACGTGGCCGGCCTGGTGGTCACCAACCCCGACATGCTTGCCTACGTCACCCAGACGACCCTCTCGGTGGACGACGCCGGCGCCATCGTCGCCGCCCTGCGCACGCGCTTCCCCAACATCGTCGGCCCCAAGAAGGACGACATCTGCTACGCCACCCAGAACCGCCAGGACGCCGTGAAGTTCATGGCCCCCCAGTCCGATCTGGTGCTGGTGGTCGGCTCGGTCAACAGCTCCAACTCCAACCGCCTGCGCGAAGTGGCGGAACTCCTCCAGGTGCCCGCCTACCTCATCGACAACGCCGAGGCCATCGACCCGGCCTGGATCGTCGGCAAGCGGCGCATCGGCGTCACCGCCGGCGCATCGGCGCCCGAGGTGCTGGTCGAGTCGGTCATTGCCCGTCTGAAGGCGCTGGGTGCCGCGTCGGTCCGCCCCCTCGAGGGCGTGCCCGAGCGCATCACCTTCCCGCTGCCCAAGGAACTCCAGGCGCCCGCCGCCTGAGCCCACCCGGAGCCGCCCATGCCCTACGTCCAACGCGATGCCACCGGTCGGGTGGTCGCCCTCTTCTCCGAAGCCGGCCCCGGCCACGAGGAAGAGCTGCCCCTCGGCCACCCCGACACCGCCGCCCTCACCGGCTCGGAAGCCTTCGCCCGGCTCGACGCCGACCTCATCCGCGTCATCGAGGACGTGGTGGACGTGCTCATCGACCGCGGCCTGCTGCGCCTCACCGATCTCCCGCCCGAAGCCCAGCGCAAGCTGCTCGCCCGCAAAGGCGCCCGGGCGCGGCTGCGCCAAGGGCTCGATCTGCTCGGGCCCAGCGACATCATCTGAGCCCCACGCCGACCCGCGCGCCACGGCCCTCCGGCGCGCGAGTCGGCATAGCCCGAGAGTCGCCCGGCATCGGGCGCCTGAAGGCTCAAGTTCCCCCACTGCAGCCCGTTATCCCTACAATCCGGACGTCCGCCGGCTTCGCCGGCGATCTGCCCGGGCAAGGTCAGCCCCTTGCCCGGTCGAGAAACGACCCCACCTACGATTGTGCCGATGACTGACGCCGCACCTTCCGCATCCCCCGCGCCGCACGCCGGCGGCCCCAGCAACGTCGATGCCGACTGGCATCCCGGGGTGACCGCCACCCACGAAGACCCGCTCCTCGACGCGCTGGTCATCCTCACCCAGATCCACGGCAACCCCTTCAGCGGCGCCGCGCTCTCGGCTGGGCTGCCGCTGGTGGACAACCGCCTCACCCCCTCGCTGCTGCCCCGCGCTGCCGCCCGCGCCGGCTTCACCGCGCGCATCGTGCGCAAGCCCCTTGAGGCGGTCGCCCCCAGCCTGCTGCCCGCCATCCTGCTGCTCCACGACCGCCGCGCCTGCATCCTGCTGGAGCGCCTGCCGGACGGCCGCGCCCGGGTGCGCTTCCCAGAAGCCGGCGAATCCGCCGACATCCTCAGCCCCGACCAGCTCGCCGCCCTCTACACCGGGCTGGTGTGCTTCGTCCGTCCGCGCTTCCGCTTCGAAGCCCGCGCCCCCCAGGTCAAGGCCGTGCGCGCCAGCCACTGGTTCTGGGGCACCGTCCTCGAAAACTGGCGCCTCTACCGTGATACTTTGCTGGCCGCGCTGGTGGTCAACCTCTTCGCGCTGGCCATCCCCATGTTCTCGATGACGGTCTACGACCGGGTCGTGCCCAACCACGCCGTCGAGACCCTGTGGGTGCTGGCCGTCGGGGCGATCCTCGTGCTCGGCTTCGACTTCTGCCTGCGCACCCTGCGCGCCTACATCGTCGACAGCGCCGGCAAGCGCATCGACGTACAGCTCTCGGCCCGCATCATGGAGCGCGTGCTCGGCCTGCGCATGGACGCCCGGCCGGCCTCGGTGGGCTCCTTCGCCGCCAACCTGCGGGCCTTCGAAGGCGTGCGCGACTTCATCGCCTCGGCCACCGTCACCACCCTGATCGACCTGCCCTTCGTGCTCCTCTTCCTGGTCGTGATGGCCTGGGTCTCCCCGTGGCTGCTCCTGCCCCCGCTGGTCGGGATGCTGGCCGTGCTGTTCGTCACCCTGGTGGCCCAGGACAAGATGCACGAACTCACCGAAACCACCTACCGGGCCAGCGCCCAGCGCAACGCCACGCTGGTCGAAAGCCTGGTCGGCCTGGAAACCCTCAAGACCCTCGGTGCCGAGAGCAGCGTCCAGCGTCAGTGGGAGCGCGCCACCCTGTTCATCGCCCAGATCGGCGGGCGGCTCAAGCTGCTCTCAGCCGGCACCGTCAACTTTGCCCAGCTCATGCAGCAGCTGGTGAACATCGCCGTCATCATCGTGGGCGTGTATGAGCTGTCGGAGGGCAACATGACCATGGGCGGCATCATCGCTGCGTCGATGCTCTCCGGCCGGGCCATGGCGCCCCTGGGCCAGGTGGCCGGGCTGATGATGCAGTACCAGAACGCCCGCACCTCCCTCGACTCGGTGGGCACCCACATGAACCTGCCGGTCGAACGCCCGGAAGGCGCCAGCTTCGTCCATCGCCCCAGCTTCACCGGCGACATCGAGTTCAAGGACGTCAGCTTCTGTTACCCCGGCCGCGAGCAGGCGGTGCTCAAGAAGGTCAGCTTCCGCCTCAAGGCCGGTGAGAAGGTGGCGATCATCGGCCGCATCGGCTCGGGCAAGACCACCATCGAGAAGCTGTTCCTCGGCCTCTACCAGCCCTCCGAAGGTGCGGTGCTGGTCGACGGCATCGACGACCGCCAGATCGACCCGGCCGAACTTCGCCGCGCCATCGGCTTCGTGCCCCAGGACGTGACCCTCTTCTACGGCACCCTCAAGCAGAACATCGCGATGGGCGCACCCTTCGCCGACGACAGCGCGATCCTCGCCGCCGCCGATCTGGCCGGCGTGCGCGAGTTTGCCAACACCCACCCGCAGGGCTTCGAGATGCCCGTCGGCGAGCGGGGCGAATCCCTCTCCGGCGGCCAGCGCCAGGCGGTGGCCATCGCCCGCGCGGTGCTCAACGACCCACCCGTGCTGCTGCTGGACGAGCCCTCCAGCAGCATGGACCACCAGAGCGAAGAGGGCCTCAAGCAGCGTCTGCGCCGCTTCGCCGCCGGCAAGACGATCGTCCTCGTCACCCACCGCACCTCGCTGCTCGATCTGGTCGACCGCCTCATCGTCCTCGACCAGGGCCAGATCGTCGCCGACGGGCCCAAGGCCCAGGTGGTCGAAGCCCTCCAGCAGGGCCGCATCGGACGGGCGGGGTGACACCATGAAAGCCATCCTCCTGCGCCTCGCCGCCCTCTTCCAGCCCGCCTACGACGCGCTCTACCGGCGCGCCTCGCACACCTTCGACCGCGTCCTGGACGGCGTCGAGAAGAAGGACATCCACGACGACGCCGACTACATGGCCGACGCCGAATGGGCCATGTCCGAACAAAAACTGCGCGGCAGCCGCATCGCCGTGATCCTCACCTTCGCGGCGATCGTCGTCCTCATCGTGTGGGCCGCCTTCGCCCAGCTCGACGAAGTCACCCGCGGCGAGGGCAAGGTGATTCCCTCCCGACAGGTCCAGGTGATGCAGAGCCTGGACGGCGGCATCGTCTCCGAGATCCTGGTCAAGGAAGGCCAGCAGGTGAAGACCGGCCAGCTCCTCCTCAAGGTGGACCCGACCCGCTTCGTGTCATCCCTGCGGGAGAACCGCGCTCAGTACATCGCCCTCCTCGCCAAGTCCGCCCGCCTCAGCGCGGTGGCCAACGGCAAGGCCTTCGTGCCGCCGCCCGAACTCATCAAGGAGGCGCCGGATCTCGTCGAGCAGGAACGCGCCGCCTACGAAAACAAGCGCATGGAACTCGACGCCGCGGTAGGCGTGGCGCGCCAGCAACTCTCCCAGCGACGCCAGGAGTTGAACGAGGTCACCGCCAAACGCGAGCAGGCCACCCAGAGCTACAGCCTCACCGCCAAGGAGCTGGAAGTCACCCGGCCGCTGGCCAAGACCGGCGCCGTGTCCGAAGTCGAGCTGCTCCGCCTGGAGCGCGACGTGGCCCGCTACCGCGGCGAGCGCGACGCCGCTGGCGCCCAGATCCCGCGCATCCAGGCCGCCATCTCCGAAGCCCAGCGCAAGATCGAGGAGGTCGAACTCAACCTGCGCAACCAGGCCCGCAGCGAACTCTCCGAGACCAACGCCAAGCTCGCCGCCCTCTCGGCCGGCAGCGAGGGCCTGGCCGACAGGGTCAAGCAGGCCGAAATCCGCGCGCCGATGAACGGCACCGTCAAGCAGCTCTTCGCCAACACCGTCGGCGGCGTGGTGCAGCCGGGCAAGGAGATCATCGAGATCGTCCCCAGCGACGACGCGCTCCTGCTCGAAGCCCGCGTCCAGCCCAAGGACATCGCCTTCCTGCGCCCCGGCCAGCCCGCGCTGGTCAAATTCACCGCCTACGACTTCTCGATCTACGGTGGCCTCGACGCAACCCTCGAACAGATCGGCGCCGACACCATCACCGACGAAAAAGGCAACGCCTTCTACATCGTGCGGGTGCGCACCACCCGCAGCACCATTGGCGACGCCCAGATGCCCATCATCCCCGGCATGGTGGCCGAGGTGGACATCCTCACCGGCAAGAAATCGCTCCTCACCTATCTGATGAAACCCGTCCTGCGGGCCAAGGCCAACGCCCTCACCGAGCGCTGAAAGCCCGGACCACCCCGATCATGACCACCCCGGAACCGCTCCTTCTGCTCACCGACGACGACCTGCTTGCCCAGCGCTGGCAGGCCCTCGCTCCCGCGCCGCTGCACGCCCGCGGCATCGACGGCCTCGACGCCTGGCGGGCGGCCGGTCACCGGCTGGTGCTGGCCGACCTGGGCTGCGCCCGGGCCGGCACGCCGCCGCTGTGGACGCGCCCGGCCTGGCAACGCAACGCACCGGGCCTCATCATCCTGGCCGCCGCCTCGAACCCCGACGACGACCAGGGGCTGGCGGTGCTCAACGCCGGCGCCAGCGGCTACTGCCACTCCCACGCGCCCATCGACACCCTGCGCCAGGCCCTCGACGTGATCGCCAGCGGTGAGCTGTGGGTGGGGCGCGCCCTGCTCTCGCGCCTGCTGCGGCTGGTGGACACCCGCCTCCCCCGCGCCGGCCTCGTCGACTGGGCAACGCCGCTCACCGAGCGCGAACGCGAAGTCGCCCAGCTTGCCGCCGTCGGCGACAGCAACCACACCATCGCGCTGGCCCTGGGCATCACCGAGCGCACCGTCAAGGCCCACCTCAAGGCCATCTTCGAAAAGCTCGACCTCACCGACCGCCTGCAACTGGCCCTGCGCGTCCACGGCGTGCGCTAACACCAGTTCCGCAAGCCAGCCCGTCCCTCCCGACCGAGCCGCCCGGCTCGGTCATCGTACGCCCCTGCCTCGCCGCCGTTCCGCCGCTGCCCGGCGCCTCCCCGTGGCAATCGTCACGCCCCCTGTCCTCGTGGACAATACAGAACGCCCCGCACCCGCCGTAAATTGCCAATCGATTGAATACCCAGACTCCGGAGATCGTCATGGCAACCCCCACCGCACCGACCAACGCCACCACCAACGCAACCGCCAAGGGCACCGTCGTCTTCGTGCAGGGAGACGCCTATCTGCGCGACGCCTCCGGCAAGCTCACCGCCGTCAAGCCGGGCGATCCGGTCGGCGAAGGGCAGGTCATCGTCACCGGGCCGGGTGCCGTGGTCGAACTGCAGCTCGCCACCGGCGCCAAGGTCAGCGTCGGCCCCGACCGCGAGCTGCTGCTGAACGACGACTTCTTCGCCACCACGACGCCGGAACGCACCGAAAACGTCATCTCGAGCCAAGGCGCCGAAGCCGACAAGGTCATCCAGGCCCTCAACAACGGCAAGGACCCCTTCGCCGATCTCGAAGACCCTGCGGCCGGTCTCGCCGGCGGTGGCGTCGGCGACCAGACCCACGACTTCGTGCGTCTGGTGCGGGTGCTCGAAGAAGTCACCCCGCTCGCCTTCCAGTACAGCTCCAGCAGCGACGGGATCGACTTCCTGCCGCTCAACGCCGGCAACGTCTTCCCCACCACGACCATCGCTAACAACCCGCCGGTGGCCACGCCCGATCCGGCCGTCGCCGCCACCGAGGACACCCCCGTCACCTTCCCGGTGCTCGGTAACGACACCGACGCCGACGGCGACACCCTCACCGTCACCGGCGCCAGTGCAAACAACGGCACCGTCACCGTCAATCCCGACGGTAGCCTCAGCTACAAGCCCAACCCGGACTTCCACGGCACCGACACCGTCACCTACACCATCGCCGACGGCAAGGGCGGCACCGCCTCCACCACCGTGACGATCAATGTCGCCCCGGTAAACGACCCCCCGGTCGCCGTAGCCGACACCGCCACCACCACCGAAGACACGCCCGTCACCGTCGCGGTACTGACGAACGACCGCGATGTGGATGGCGACCCCCTCACCGTCACCGGCGCCACCGTCGATCCGGCCAAGGGCTCGGTCACCGTCAACCCCGACGGCACCCTCACCTTCACCCCGGCCGCCAACGTCAATGGGCCGGTCACCGTCACCTACACCCTCTCCGACGGTCACGGTGGGGTCACCACCGGCACCGCCACCGTGAACGTCGCGCCCCAGCCCGACACCGCCGTCCTCAGCGCCGGCACCGGCTCGGTCAAGGAAGACACGCCCGCCCAGTCGTCGGCCGGTGGCACCCTCACCATCGCCGACCCGGATGCCGGCGAAGCCGCCTTCCGGCCCCAGACCGCCACCGCCGGCACCTATGGCAGCTTCGGCATCGACGCGGCCGGGGTGTGGACCTACACCCTCGACAACACCCTGCCCGCCGTCCAGGCCCTCAAGGAAGGCGAGAGCAAGACGGAAGTCTTTACCGTCCAGAGCGTGGATGGCACCAGCACGACGGTGACCCTCACCGTCCTCGGCACCAACGACGGCCCCGTCGCCAACCCCGACACCGCCAGCACCGACGAGGACAAGCCGGTCACCTTCGCGGTCCTGGGCAACGACACCGATCCGGACAGCGACCCGCTCACCGTCACCGGCGCCACCGTCGATCCGGCCAAGGGCTCGGTCACCGTCAATCCCGACGGCACCCTCACCTTCACCCCCGCCGCCAACGTCAATGGCCCGGTCACCGTCACCTACACCCTCTCCGACGGTCACGGCGACACCAGCACGACCACCGCCACGATCAACGTCGCCCCGCTCAACGATAACCCCCTTGCCCGCAATGACGTGAATGGGCTCACCAAGACCGACGCAGCCCCCGCAACGGGCAATGTCATCGCCAACCCGGCCGGCATCGACACCGACCCGGACGGCGACGCCCTGACGGTCACCACTGTTGCCGGCGCGCCGGTGAGCGGCGCCACGGTCATCACCGGTCTTTACGGCACCCTGACCATCCACACAGACGGCCAGTACAGCTACATCCAGAACACCGCCAATCCGGCCGTCGCCGGCCTCGCCCCGGGCGCCACGCTGCAGGACACCTTCGCCTACACGGTTGAAGACGGGAAAGGCGGCAGCGCCAACGCCGTGCTGACGATCAACATCGCCGGCGCCAACACCCCGCCCGTCGCCACCCCCGACACCGCCAGCACCGACGAAGACAAGCCGGTCACCTTTACCGTCCTGGGCAACGACACCGACGCCGAGGGCGACCCCCTCACCGTCACCGGCGCCACCGTCGACCCGGCCAAGGGCAGCGTCACGGTGAACCCGGACGGCACCCTCACCTTCACCCCGGCCGCCAACGTCAATGGCCCGGTGACCATCACCTACACCATCGCCGATGGCAAGGGCGGCACCAGCACCGCCACAGCCACCATCGACATCACCCCGACGGCCGACACCGCCGTCCTCAGCGCCGGCACCGGCTCGGTCAAGGAAGACACGCCCGCCCAGTCGTCG
>NZ_JAYRMI010000047.1:0-31191 GCF_041904905.1 Zoogloea sp.
CAGGATGACCTGGGCGCAGGCCCACACGTCGCGCAGCGCGAGGTTGTAGCCCTGGCCGGCCACCGGGTGCAGGGTTTGCGCGGCGTTGCCAAGCCACACGGTGCGCTGGCCGACGGGCTCGGGCCGGTAGCGCAGCTTGAGGGGGTAGCGCGCCCGCTCGCCCACCGACGCAAAGCGCAGGCGGTCGCCAAAGTGGCTTTGCAGGCGCGCGAGGTAGGCGTCGTCGTCGAGGGCCAGCAGGGCGTCGGCGTCGGCCGGGCTGGCGGTGTGGACGATGGCGCAGTCGTGGCCGCAGGGCAGCACCGCCAGCGGGCCTTGCGGCGTGAAGCGTTCCCAGGCGCGGTTGCCGTGGCCGGTGGCCGGGGTGGCGACGCAGATCACCGCGTGCTGGGCGTAGTCGCGCTCGACGAGGGGGGCGTCGTCGTCGGCGTCGATGAGGCCCTCGGCGCAGGCGGCGAGGCGGGCGGAGACGGCGCTGCCGTCGGCGAGGCTGAGGATCGCGTCGTTGGCGCCGGGGGCAAGGCCGGTGACCGCCGCGTGGTTGCGGATCGGGATGCCGGCGGTGGCGAGGGCGTCGTCCAGCGCGGCGGCCAGCGGGCCGGCGCCGACCACGTAGCCCAGCGCCGGCTGGCCGTATTCGCGGGCATCGAGCACGGTGCGGCCCAGCCCGCCCTGCTGGGAGACGTGGATGGTCTCGATGGGCGTGGCGGGTAGCTGCGACCAGATGCCCAGGCGTTCCAGGGTGAGCCGCGTGCCGTGGGAGAGGGCCAGCACCCGCGGGTCGTGGCGGGCGGCGCCGCGGGCGCGGGCGTCCAGCAGCAGGATGTCGAGCCCGGCGTCCTTGAGGGCCAGCGCGAGGGTCATGCCGACCGGGCCGGCGCCGACGATGGCGATGTCGTGTCGATTCATTTCAGTCTTCCAGTGCCCTGCGTGCCGCCCGAAGGCGCAGGAGGTTCCGTGTGCACGGCCGGCCCCCCAGGCGCCGCAGGCGCTTCGGGGGCGTCATCAGCTTCAGCGCTCGGCCATGATGGCTTCGATGTCGGCCACGGTCTTGGGCGTGGCGTGGGTGAGGATGTCGCAGCCGGCGTCGGTGACGAGGGCGTCGTCCTCGATGCGGATGCCGATGTGCCAGAAGGCTTCGGGCACGTCGTCGGCCGGGCGGATGTAGGTGCCGGGCTCGACGGTGAGCACGTTGCCGGCCTGCAGCGTGCGCCAGTCGCCGGCCTGCTTGTATTCGCCCGCGTCGTGCACGTCCAGGCCCAGCCAGTGGCCGGTGCGGTGCATGTAGAACTGGCGGTAGCTGCCGGATTCGATCGCGCCGTCGAGGCTGCCGGTGAGGAGGCCCAGGTCGAGATAGCCCTGGGCGAGCACCCGCACCGCGGCGTCGTGGCCGGCGTTCCAGCTGGCGCCGGGGCGGATCTCGGCGATGGCGGCGGCCTGGGCGGCGAGCACCAGCTCGTACACGGCCTTCTGCGGCCCGCTGAAGCGGCCGTTCACCGGAAAGCTGCGGGTGATGTCGGAGGCGTAGCCGTCAAGTTCGCAGCCGGCGTCGATCAGCAGCAGGTCGCCGTCGGCCAGCTGGCGGTCGTTCTCGACGTAGTGCAGCACGCAGGCGTTGGGGCCGCTGGCGACGATGGAGCTGTAGGCCGGGGCCTGGCTGCCGTGGTGGCGGAACTCGTGGATCAGCTCGGCTTCGATCTGGTATTCGAAGGCGCCGGGGCGGGCGGCGCGCATGGCGCGGATGTGGGCGCCGGCGGAGATGTCGGCGGCGCGGCGCAGGGTGGCGATCTCGGCGGCGTCCTTGATGAGGCGCATGTCGTCGATCAGGCTGCGCACGTCGCGGATCTGGGCCGGGGCGTGGGCGCCGGTGCGGGCCTGGGCGCGCACCCGGTTGAGGGCGTCGGCGATGCGGCGGTCCCATTCGGGCTCGTAGCCGATGGAGTGGAACACCGCGGGCTGGTTGGCGAGGAGCTGGCCGAGTTGTTCGTCCAGTTCGTCGATGGGGCGGGCTTCGTCGAAGCCGAAGGCGTCCTTCGCGGCATCCGGGCCGAAGCGGTAGCCGTCCCAGATCTCGCGTTCAACGTCCTTGGTGCGGCAGAACAGGATGCTCCGGGGCGTGTCGCCCGCCACCAGCACCAGCACCGCCTCGGGCTCGCGGAAGGCGGTGAGGTAGTAGAAGTAGCTGTCGAAGCGGTAGGCGTAGGTGGTGTCGCGGTTGCGATGGCGCTCGGGCGACGTGGGGATGACCGCCACGCCGCCACCGGCGGCCTGCATGGTGGCGAGCAGCCGCGCGCGGCGGGCCTGGAAGGGGGCGATGTCTACGGGCATGGGGCGGTTACCGTGGGGGCTGTGTCGCGTGGGCCGGGTGGGCGCCGGCTGCTTGCAGGCTGGCGTCGAGTTCGGCGAGGCGTTGGGGGGTGCCTACGTCCACCCAGCGGCCATCGTGGCGGGCGCCGGTGACGCGGCCGGCGGCCATCGCGGCACGCAGCAGCGGGGCGAGCTTGGCGGGCTGGTCGGGATCGACGCCGGCAAACAGGGCCGGGTGGTAGGCGCCGATGCCCGAGAAGGTGAGGCGCTCGCCGCGGCCGTCGTCCGCCACGTGGCCGTCGGGCAGCAGGCCGAAGTCGCCGGCGGGGTGGTGGGCGGGGCTTGGCACCAGCAGCAGGTGGGCGAGGGGGCCATCGGCTGCGAGGCCTTCCGCCACCCGGACGAGGGCGGCGAAGTCGGCGTCGCAGAAGACGTCGCCATTCACCACCAGGAAGGGCGCGTTGCCCAGGCGCGGCAGGGCGCGGGCGATGCCGCCGGCGGTCTCGAGCGCCGTGGCTTCGGGCGAGTAGGCGATGGGCAGGCCGAAGCGGGCGCCGTCGCCCAGCGCGTCCTCGATCATCTGCCCCAGGTGGGCGTGGTTGATGACGAGGCCGTCGATCCCGGCGGCCGCGAGGCGTTCGATGTGCCAGACGATCAGCGGCTTGCCGCCCGCCGCCAGGAGCGGCTTGGGGCAGGTGTCGGTGAGGGGGCGCATGCGTTCGCCGCGGCCGGCGGCCAGGATCATGGCTTTCATCGCGGGGCGCTCAGAAGGAGTAGCCGACTTCGGTGACGGTGGGTTCGAGCTGCTCCAGCAGGCGCAGCAGGGGCTTGAGTTCGCCGTAGCGTTCGCAGGCCTTGCGCAGGTATTGCATCACCAGCGGCATGTCCTTCAGGTAGCCGTCCTTGCCGTCGCGGTGGTAAAGCCGCGCGAAGATGCCCAGCACCTTGATGTGGCGCTGCACGCCCATCCATTCGAAGTCGCGGTGGAACTCGGCGAAGTCGGAGCGCACCGGCAGGCCCAGGCGGCGGGCGGTTTCCCAGTAGCGGGCCAGCATGTCGAGGACGAAATCCTCTTCCCAGTGGATGTAGGCGTCCTTGAACAGGGAGGCGAGGTCGTAGGTGAGGGGGCCGTAGACGGCGTCCTGGAAATCCAGCACGCCGGGGTTGGGCGTGCTCACCATCAGGTTGCGGCAGTGGTAGTCGCGGTGCACGAAGACCTGCGGCTCGGCGAGGTTCACGTCGACGATGCGGTCGAACACGTCGTACAGATCGGCGGTCTGCTTCTCGGTGAGGGTGACGCCCTTGTGGCGGCCCACGAACCACACCGGGAAGAGTTCCAGCTCGCGCATCAGCAGCTCGCGGTTGTAAACCGGCAGCACGCCGGGCCGGCTGGCAAGCTGGATGGAGATGAGCGCGCCCAGGGCCTCGGCGTAGAGGTTGTGGGCGTTGTCCTTGGTGAGGGCCTGCAGGTAGGTGGTGCTGCCCAGATCGGACAGGAGCAGGAAGCCCTGGTCGAGGTTCTGCCGGTAGATCTGGGGCACGTGCACGCCGGCGGCGCCGAACAGCTCGGCCACCTTGATGTAAGGCCGGCAGTCCTCGTGGGCGGGCGGGGCGTCCATGACGATCAGGGGGGTGGAATCGTCAGCGGATGTAACCCGGAAGTAGCGCCGGAAGCTGGCGTCGGCGCTGGCCGGGGCGATTTCAAAGGCGCGGCCGGGAAATTCGGCGGCGAGCCAGGACTGGAGTTGTTGGCGTCGTTCCACGGGAGTCGGCGAGGCGTTCGTGTAAAATCGTGCAGTTTATCAAACCATGCGGTCGGTTCGCCGGCTGGTTCCTGTCCCGGGATGAAACCTCGTACCCAGTTGCGCTTTCTGTCCGTCGCCCTGTTCGCCTTGTGGGGGCGCGCCGGCGCCGAGACGCTTCCGCCCTTCTTCGTGTCGCCGGCGCTGCTTGGCCCCGCGCCGGCCCCCGTGGCCGCGCCGGCGGCGGTCGAGCCGGCGCCCGCGGTGGCAGCCAGGCCGGCCGCCGGTGCCGTCGTCAAGGCGCCCCGGGCGGCCGACAAGCCTCAGCCGCCGGGTCGGGTGGCCCGCGGCATGCCGCCCGCACCGGCGCCCGTCCAGCCCCTCAAGCCGGGCACCACGGTCATCACCGGCGACAAGGTGTCGGGCCTCCAGGACGTGGACGCGGTGGCCGAAGGCGCCGCCGAGCTGCAGCGCGACAACACCCGCTTCCAGGGCGACAAGCTGCACTACTTCGAACTCACCGACGAGGTGGAGGCCACCGGCAACGTCCGCGTGAGCCGCGGTGGCGACACCATGAGCGGCCCCCACATGCGCACGAAGGTCGAGGAGCAGGTCGGCACCTTCGACGCCCCCGAGTACGTCATCAGCCGCCCGGGCCGCCCCATCCCGCCGGGGCAGATCCTGCTGCCCGGCCAGACGGTGCCGCGCAGCCAGCAGCCCATCACCGGGCACGGGTCGGCCGAGCGCCTGGAACTCGAAGGCGAGAACCAGTTCCGCTTCTTCAACGGCACCTGGACCAGCTGCAAGCCCGAGCGCCCCGACTGGTACGTCCGCGCCAACGAGCTGCAGCTCGACTACGACCGGGAGGTGGGCGAGGCCAAGGGCGGCACCCTGGTGTTCAAGGGCCTGCCCCTGGGCTATCTGCCGTGGGCCGACTTCCCCCTGTCGGATTCGCGCCGCTCGGGCGTGCTGTCGCCCACCTTCGGCACCTCCAACAAGGTCGGCGTCGATCTGTCGGTGCCCTACTACTTCAACCTGGCGCCCAACTACGACGACACCCTCACCCTGCGCTACATGGGCCTGCGCGGCCTGCAGGTGCGCAACGAGGCGCGCTACGTCACGCCGGCCTACCGGGGCATCACCTACCTCGAGTACCTGCCCAACGACCAGGTCGAGCAGCGCAGCCGCTACGCCGGCACGATCCGCCACGACCACAACTTCGGCGACGGCTGGCAGGGCAACATCAACTTCGGGGGCATTTCCGACCCGAAGTACTTCACCGATCTTTCCACCCGGCTGGCGCTCACCTCCCAGGTCAATATTCCGCGCCAGGCCAGCCTGAGCTACAGCGGCGGGGGCTGGTGGAACGCCGGTGCGCTGCTGCAGTCCTTCCAGACCCTGCCCGACACCCTCACCGGGGTGCGCACCGAGCCCTACAAGCGGCTGCCCCAGCTCACCCTCAACGCCCTGCGGCCCGAGCTGCCCGGCGGCACCACCTTCCATCTGGCCAGCGAGTTCGTCTCCTTCTCGCACCCCACCCAGACCGAAGGCCGCCGCCTCACCCTCTACCCGCAGCTGTCGCTGCCCCTGCAGACTTCGGCCTTCTACATCACGCCCAAGGTGGGGGTGCACGCCACCCGCTACGACATCGACTACCGCGGCACCGCCACCGGCGACACCGCCCAGTCCCGCTCGCTGCCCATCGTGTCGGTGGATTCCGGCGTAACCTTCGAGCGCGACGCCAGCTTCGGCGGCCGGGATTTCATCCAGACCCTCGAGCCGCGGGTGTACTACCTCTACGTGCCCTACACCGACCAGTCGAAGATCCCCAACTTCGACTCCGGCTTCTACGATTTCAACTTCGCGCAGATCTTCGCCGAGAACGTCTACACCGGCGGCGACCGCATCTCCAACGCCAACCAGGTCACCACCGCGCTGCAGAGCCGGCTGATCGACCCCACCACCGGCGCCGAGACCGTGCGGGCCGCCCTGGGCCAGCGCTACTATCTGGTGGATCAGCGCGTCGGGCTCTACGACGGCGCGCCGATGCGCACCGGCAAGCAGGCCGACCTGCTGGCCGCCTTCAGCGCCACCTTCATGCCCAAGTTCCAGTTCGACACCGCGTGGCAGTACAACCCGCGGGACAACTGGACCGAGCGCTTCAATGTCGGCGTGCGCTTCCAGCCGGCTTACGCCCGGGCGGTGTCGGTCAACTGGCGCTACAAGCACAACTACTCCACCGACCCCAAGTCGCCCGACGGCTTCCGCGATCTGGACATCTCCGGCCAGTGGCCGCTGTGGGGCAACTGGTACGGCGTCGGCCGCTACAACCGCAACCTGCGCGACCACCGGCTCACCCAGGGCATCGCCGGGGTCGAGTACAACGCCGGCTGCTGGGTGTTCCGGGGCGTGGTGCAGCAGCTCGTCACCACCTCCACCGACGTGAACCGCTCGTTCTTCTTCCAGCTTGAGTTCAACGGCGCCGGCAGCATCGGCTCCAGCCCGCTCTCCATGCTCAAGCGCAACGTGCCCGGATATGGGAAGATCAACGACGGTGCAACGCCCTACGTCGCCAGTGACGACGACGAATTCTGAAAGACCACCCCAACCCCATGAAACTCATCGCTACCCTGATCGCAGCGTCCCTGTTCGCCCATGCCTCGCTGGCAGCCGGCCCGGTCGAGGTGGACCGCATCGTGGCGGTCGTCAACAGCGAGGTGATCACCAAGTCCGAGCTGCGCCAGCGGGTCGAGCAGGTCACCCGCCAGCTTAACCGCCAGGGCACGCCCCTGCCGCCGGCCGAGGTGCTCGAACGCCAGGTGCTCGAACGCCAGATCGTCGAACGCCTGCAGATCCAGCTCGCCAACGAAACCTCCCTGCGGGTGGACGACATCACCCTCGAGCGCGCCCTGGGCCGCATCGCCGACAACAACAAGCTCTCCATGACCGACTTCCGCAAGGCGCTGGAGCGGGACGGCATCGCCTGGGAGCGCTTCCGCGAAGAGGTGCGCAACGAGATCCTGCTGGGCCGGGTGCGCGAGCGCGAGGTCGAGAGCCGCATCGTGGTGTCCGACGCCGAGGTGAGCAACTTCCTGTCCCACCCCGAGAACGTCGTCGGGCAGGCCGAATACAACCTCGCCCACATCCTGTTCCGCGCCCCCGAAGGCGCCAGCCCCGAACAGCTCGCCCGCCTGCGCGCCAAGGCCGAAGACGTGGCCGCCCGCATCGCCCGGGGCGAAGCCTTCGACAAGCTCGCCGCCAGCTACTCCGACGCGCCGGACGCCCTTTCCGGCGGCAACATCGGCTGGCGCAGCGCCGAGCGCCTGCCCGGCCTGTTCGCCGAATCGGTGGCCAAGCTGCGTCCGGGCGAGGTCACCCCGATCCTGCGCAGCGCGGCCGGCTTCCACATCGTCAAGGTGCTCGAGCGCAAGGGCGGCAGCGAAGCCGCGCCGCCCGCCCAGGTGCAGCAGACCCATGCCCGCCACATCCTCATCAAGACCAGCGAGGTGGTGTCCGACGCCGACGCCCGGCGCCGCCTCACCGACCTGCGCGAGCGGGTGGCGCAAGGCGGGGCCAGCTTCGCCGATCTGGCCCGCCAGCACTCTGCCGACATCTCCGCGGCCAAGGGCGGCGACCTGGGCTGGATCTACCCCGGCGACACCGTGCCCGAGTTCGAGCAGGCCATGGACGCCCTCAAGCCCGGCGAACTCAGCCAGCCCGTCAAGTCGCCCTTCGGCTGGCACCTGATCCTCGTCGAGGAACGCCGGGTGCAGGATGTCTCCGACGAGCGCAAGCGCGCCGCCGCCCGCAACGCCCTGCGCGAGCGCAAGTCCGACGAAGCCTTCCAGGACTGGCTGCGCCAGCTGCGCGACAGGGCCTACGTGGAATACCGGCTGGAAGACAAATAAATCCGGCGCGGCGGCCTCGCGCGGCCGCCCGCGAGCGACACCCGGACAAGGGCTGGCCCAGGCGCCAGCCCTTTGCCTTGAAGCCCCCGAACCCTTGAAGCGCCAACCCTGAACCGCACTGCCATGACCCTCCCCATCCTGGCCATCACCAGCGGCGAGCCCGCCGGCGTCGGTCCCGACCTCTGCGCCGCCCTGCCGCGGCGCGAATGGCCCGCCCGGCTGGTCGTGCTGGGCGACCGGGCCCTGATCGCCGCCCGCGTCCATGCCGTCGAGCCTTCCGTCGATGTGATCGATTACCAGCCCGGCGGCAGCCCCCGGCCCGGCGCCATCGAAGTGCTCCACCTGCCCCTGGCCCGCCCGGCCACCCCCGGCCAGCTCGACGCCGCCAACGGCCGTTACGTGCTCGACATCCTCGACCGGGCCATCGCCGGCTGCAAGTCGGGCGAGTTCGCCGGCATGGTCACCGCGCCGGTGCACAAGGGCATCGTCTGCGACGCCGGCGTGCCCTTCTCGGGCCACACCGAATACCTCGCCGAAGCCACCGGCACGCCGCTGGTGGTGATGATGCTGGTGGGCGGCGGCATGCGCGTGGCCCTCGCCACCACCCACCTGCCGCTGAAGGACGTGGCCGCCGCGATCACCCGGCCGCTCCTCACCGACACCCTGCGCATCCTCCACGCCGATCTGGTCGCCTACTTCGGCCTGCCGGCGCCGCGCATCCTGGTGGCCGGGCTCAACCCCCACGCGGGCGAGGGCGGCCACATGGGCACCGAGGAGATCGACACCCTCATCCCGGTGCTCGAGCAGCTGCGCGCCGAAGGCATGCAGCTCGTCGGCCCGCTGCCCGCCGACACCCTGTTCGTGCCCCACACCCTGCGGCAGGGCGACGCGGTGCTGGCGATGTTCCACGACCAGGGCCTGCCGGTGCTCAAGCACGCCAGCTTTGGCGGCGGCGTCAATGTCACCCTGGGCCTGCCGATCATCCGCACCTCCGTCGACCACGGTACCGCGCTCGATCTCGCCGGCTCCGGCCGCGCCGATCCGGGCAGCCTGTTCGCCGCGGTCGAACTGGCCATCTCGATGGCCGCCAGCCGGAGCCGGCGATGAGCGCGCGTCGGCGTCTGCTCGTCGGTGGGCTGGCGGCGCTGGGCCTCGCCGCCTGCGGCGCCCCGGCCGTCAAGCCCGAGCCCCGGACGGCCCGCAAGCCGAAGATCGCGCTGGCCCTGGGCGGTGGCGCGGCGCGCGGCTTTGCCCACATCGGGGTCATCAAGGCGCTGGAGACCAGCGGCATCGTCCCCGACATGGTGGTGGGCACCAGCGCCGGCTCGGTGGTGGGCGCCCTCTACGCCGCCGGCCACGGGCCCTTCGAGCTGCAGAAGCTGGCGATCCAGCTGGACGAAGCCGCCGTCACCGACTGGAGCCTGTTCGACCGGGGCGTCATCAAAGGCGAGCGGCTGGAGCAGTTCATCAACGCCAGCGTGGGTAACCGGCCCATCGATGGCCTCAAGCGCCGCTTCGCCGCGGTGGCCACCGATCTGGCGAGCGGCGAGCCCATCGTCTTCCAGCGCGGCAACACCGGCACTGCGGTGCGCGCCTCGTCGTCGATCCCCGGCGTGTTTCCGCCGGTCGTCATCGGCGGGCGCGAATACGTGGATGGCGGGCTGGTGGCGCCCATCCCGGCCCGCGAGGCGCGCGGCCTGGGCGCCGACCTCGTGATCGCCGTCGACATCTCCTCGCGCCCCAGCGGCAAGCGCAACCAGGGCACGCTGGATCTGCTCCTCGACACCATCTCGATCATGGGCGGCGCGCTCGGCAAGCACGAACTCAGCGCCGCCGACATCGTGATCCGCCCCGAGCTGCGCGGCCTGCCGGCCACCAACTTCCAGCAGCGCCACGAGGCGATCCTCGAAGGCGAGAAGGCCGGCTTTGCCGCCGTGCCGCGGGTGCGCGACGCCATCGCCGCCTGGGAACGCAGAAACTGACACCGCTGCCCGCTGCGGGCCGCACAACCACACCGGAAGGAACCCGGATGAGCGAGCAACATCAGGCGCGCAAGCGCTTTGGCCAGAACTTCCTGTCCGACCCCAACATCATCCGCAAGATCATCGAGGCGATCCGCCCGAGGGAGGGCGAGCGCATCGTCGAGATCGGCCCGGGCCTGGGCGCGATGACCGAGCCGCTGATGGAAGCCCTGGGCCACCTGCACGTGGTGGAGATCGACCGCGACCTGATCGCGCGGCTCAAGACCACCCACCCGCCCGAGCGGCTGACCATCCACGAGGGCGACGCGCTGAAGTTCGACTTCGCCAGCCTGGTGCCGGACGGCGCGCCCCTGCGCGTGGTGGGCAACCTGCCCTACAACATCTCCACCCCCATCCTGTTTCACCTGGCCGAGTTTGCCGACCGGGTGAAGGACATGACCTTCATGCTCCAGAAGGAGGTGGTGATGCGCATGGTGGGCGAGCCCGGCACCGAGGAGTACGGCCGCCTGTCGGTGATGCTCCAGTACCGCTTCAACATGGCGCGGCTGTTCGACGTGCCGCCGGGCGCCTTCCGGCCGGCGCCCAAGGTGATGTCGAGCATCGTGCGGATGGTGCCGCGGCCCGCGTCCGAGTGCACCGCGTCCGACTACGCGCTGCTGGGCAAGATCGTCACCGCCGCCTTCGGCCAGCGCCGCAAGACCCTGCGCAACACCCTGCGGGATTTCCTGGACGAAGGGGATTTCACCGCGCTGGGCATCGACCCCGGCCTGCGCGGCGAGCGCTTGAGCGTGGAGGATTTCGTGCGGATCGCCAATCACGTGGCGGGTAAAGCTGTCTGACGGCAAAAAGTCAGAAAATTTATCTTTCGAGCTGTTTTTGTCTGTCGATTTTTTAATTGCTGTCAAATTTGAAAAATCGGCTGCCTGGGGCGTGAATTCATCACGGCTTCGGGGGCAGGGGGCGAATAGATTGAAGGTGTCGGTTCCGTGCGGTGCAAGCCGCCGGGCCGGCGAAAAAATTTCACTTCAATTAACCCTAGTGAGGTCTCAAAATGGCTATTCGCGAACTGTCCGCCAAGGAAGTCCAGAACGTCTCCGGTGGCACCTTCTGCCTGCTCGGCGGCCTGACCAGCTGGTTCTCCGGCCTGTTCAGCTGCTTCTCCTACCAGAAGCCCACTTACTCCTGCTACCAGCCGGCTCCGACTCCCTGCCAGCCGGCGCCGACCCCCTGCCAGACCACGCCGAAGTACGGCTGCTGATCTGCGCTTCGCGCAAGTGAGCCGGCCTCCCGTCTGACGGGATGACGGCTCCGGTGGGTCACCCCGGTTCTCGCGGTGGCCCTTCGCCATTTCTGCCGGCAGGGTATTTTTCACGTTTCGGGCCGCCGGGTGCCGTTCCTTGCGGAATGGTTCTTCGCCTGCCCCGACACGGGCTGTCATCCTGCCGCTCCTGGACATCTCCGGCAGCGCACCCCCTTGAACGACGACACCCTGTTCCGAACCGAGACCCTGGAGGCCCAGCGCACCAACTGGCTGGGGCCGGTGGTGCTGGCCCAGCCGCTCTCCTTCGCGCTCTTCGCGCTGATCGCCATCGCCTGCGGCGCGGCCTTGATCGCGCTGTTTGCCTTCGGCAGCTACACCAAGCGCGCCACGGTGCCCGGCCAGCTGCTGCCCGCGGGAGGCTGGTCGAAGGTCTACCCCCGCGAGGCCGGGGTGGTGATCGAGAAGCGGGTGCGCGAAGGTCAGGCGGTGCGCCAGGGCGACGTGCTTTACGTGCTGTCCCTCGACCGCAAGAGCGACGCGGCCTCCGGCGGGCTGGCCGGCATCTCGGAGCAGGTCACCGCGCGCCGCAACAGCCTGCGCGCCGAGCTGGGCAAGACCGAATCCCTGCAGGTCGAGCAGCGCACCGGCCTGCAGCGCAAGGAGGCCGCCTTCGATGCCGAGCTGCGCGTGATCGCCCAGTCCATCGACGGCCAGAAGAACCGGGTGGCGCTGGCCGAGGACACCCTGCGCCGCTACAAGGGCCTGCTGGACAAGGACTACATCGCCGCCGAACAGGTGCAGCTGCGCGAGGCCGACCTGATCGACCAGCGCTCGCGGCTCCAGGCCCTGGAGCGCGACCGCCTCAACGTGCAGCGCGAACTCACCCTGCTGCGGGGCGAGCTGGCGCGGCTGCCGCTGGAGCAGTCGAAGCAGATTTCCGAGCTGCGCCGCAGCCTGTCGAGCACCGACCAGGAGCTGGTCGAGAGCGAACTGCGCCGTCAGGTGCTGGTGGTGGCCCCGCGGGACGGGGTGGCCACCGCGGTCACCGCCGAGGTGGGCCACAGCGTCGATGGCAGCCGGCCGGTGGTCTCCATCGTGCCGCCGGGCGGGCGCCTCCAGGCCTACCTGTTTGCCCCCAGCAAGGCGGTGGGCTTCGTGCGCGAGGGCGACCGGGTGATGATCCGCCTCGACCCCTATCCCTACCAGAAGTTCGGCCACCTGCCCGGCCGGGTGGCCCAGGTGGCGCGGGTGTCCCTGTCGGGCCAGGAGCTGTCGGCCCTCGGGCTGGCGGGCGAGGCGGCCAGCGCCGAGCCGGTGTATCGCATCACCGCCGACCTCGACGCCCAGACCATCCAGGCCTACGGCGAGGCCCGCCCGCTGCAGGTGGGCATGCAGCTGCAGGCCGACATCATGCAGGAGCGTCGCAAGCTCTACGAATGGGTGCTCGAACCCCTCCTCAGCATCACCGGCAAGCTGTGACGCCGTCCTCCAGTCCCCTTCGCCCATGCCCCTGATCCCGAGCCTGCCCCCTTTCCTTGGCCGCAGCCTGCCGGTCATCCTGCAAACCGAAGCCACCGAGTGCGGCCTGGCCTGCCTGGGGATGGTGGCCGGCTACCACGGCCGGCGCACCGATCTGGCCCAGCTGCGGCGCCAGTTCTCCATCTCCCAGCACGGCGCCACCCTGGGCCAGCTGATCGGCATCGCCAATGCCCTGGGGCTGGCCAGCCGGCCGCTGCGGCTGGATCTGGAAGACCTGGACCAGCTGCGCACGCCGTGCATCCTGCACTGGAACCTCAACCACTTCGTGGTGCTGAAGAAGGTGACCCGCCGCGGGCTGCTGATCCACGACCCGGCCAGCGGGCTGCGCCGGGTGAGCCTGGACGAGACTTCGCGCAGCTTTACCGGCGTGGCCCTGGAGCTGTGGCCGTCGGCCGAGTTCCGGCCCTCCGCGCCGCCGCCGGCGATCCGCTTCCGGGATCTGATCGGCCGCGTGGATGGCCTGCTGGGGGCCGGCGCCCAGGTGCTGGCGCTGGCGGTGGCGCTGGAGATCTTCGCCCTGGTCAGCCCGTTTTACCTGCAGTGGGTGATCGACCACGTGCTGGTGTCGGCCGACCGCGACCTGCTCACCACCCTCGCGCTGGGCTTCGGGCTGCTGCTCATCGTCCAGCAGATTTTCGGGGCGCTGCGTTCGTGGATCCTGCTGCACATCGGCACCAACCTCAGCCTGCAGTGGCGCACCAACGTGTTCGCCCACCTGGTGCGGCTGCCGGTGGCCTACTTCGAGCGGCGCCACCTGGGCGACATCGTGTCGCGCTTCGGGGCGGTGGACGAGATCCAGTCCAAGCTCACCGCGTCCTTCTTTTCGGCGCTGATCGACGGGCTAATGTCGGCGGTCACGCTGGTGATGATGTTCATCTACAGCCCGCCGCTGGCCTGGCTGGCAGTGGGGGCGATGGTGGCCTACGCGCTGATCCGCGCGCTGTGGTTCCGCCCGCTGCGGCTGGCCACCGAGCAGGAGATCGTCCATCACGCCAGCCAGCAGACGCACTTCCTCGAGACGGTGCGCGGGATCAAGGCGGTGAAGCTGTTCCAGCGCCAGAACGAGCGGCGCTCCAGCTGGCTCGGGCTGGTGGTGGAGCAGGTCAATGCCGGGGTGCGCACCCAGCGCCTGTCCATCGCCTTCCAGACCACCAACGGGCTGCTGTTCGGGCTGGTCGGCGTCGCCGTGCTGTGGATGGGCGCCCGGCTCACCCTCGACGGGGCGATGACGGTGGGCGTGCTGATGGCCTTCAAGGCCTACAAGGATCAGTTCGACGCCCGCATCGCCGGCCTCATCGAGAAATACTTCGAGCTGCGCATGCTGCGCCTGCAGGGCGAGCGGCTGGCCGACATCGTGCTTACCAAGCCCGAGCTTGCCGCCGCGCCGGTGGCCACCGCCCCCACCGCGCCGGTGCCGGCGATCCGCCTGCAGGGCGTGCGCTTCCGCTACGCCGAGACCGACCCGTGGGTGGTGGACGGCATCGACCTGACCATCCCGCCGGGCCAGTCGGTGGCCTTCGTCGGCCCCTCGGGCTGCGGCAAGACCACCCTCATCAACCTCATCCTGGGCGTGTTCCCCCCTGCCGAGGGCGACGTGCTGATCGGCGACGCCAGCCTGCGGCAGAGCGGCGGCGAGGCCATGCGCGCCCTGGTGGGTACGGTGATGCAGGACGACACCCTGTTCGCCGGCTCCATCGCCGACAACATCTGCTTCTTCGACCCGGCGCCCGACCGCGCCCGCATCGAGGAATGCGCCCGCATGGCCCAGGTGCACGACGAGATCGCCGCCCTGCCCATGGGCTACAACACCCTGGTGGGCGACATGGGCACGGTGCTCTCCGGCGGGCAGAAGCAGCGCCTGTTCCTGGCCCGGGCGCTCTACAAGCGGCCGCGCATCCTGATCCTCGACGAAGCCACCAGCCACCTGGATGTGGAGAAGGAGCAGGCGGTGAACCAGGCCATCCAGTCCCTCAACCTCACCCGAATCCTCATCGCCCACCGGCCCGAGACCATCCTCAGCGCCGAGCGGGTGGTGGCCCTGCACGGCGGCAAGGTGGTGGAGGACATGACCATCGCCGAGCTGCTGGCCCGGCAGGCCGCCGCGCCGGCGGTGGCGGGGGCCTCGTGATGCGCCGCCTCGTGCTGGCCTTGACCCTGGCCGCCGGGGTGAGCGGTGCGGCGGCCTTCGACCCGCTGGGCAGTCGCGGCGAGCTGGCCGCCGTGGCACCGCCCGGGCAGCTGCCGCTGGACGCCGGGCTGGTGGGTGGCCCGGCCTGCCCGGGGCCGCTGCCGGCGCCGGCCGCGGGCGGCACCATCAGCCTGGCCGAGGCGGTCAAGCGGGCCCTGTGCCGCGACCCGCGCACCCGCGCGGCGTGGGCCGAGAGCCAGCTCCAGGCGGCCCGGCTGGGCGCGGCGCGGGCGGCCTACTTGCCGACCATCAACGCCACGCTCTCCCAGGCTCGCGCCGGCCAGACCGTGGCCCAGGGCGGCACCACCGCCCGCAACGACAGCACCAGCCGGGTCGGCCAGTTCGAGCTGGCCTGGAACCTCTTCGACTTCGGCCAGCGCGAGGCCAACGTGGAGAGCGCCCGCCAGACCCTGCTGGCCGCCGTCGCCAGCCAGAACCTGGGCGTGCAGACGGTGTTCCTCGACGCCGCCAACGCCTACTTCGCCCTCCTCAGCGCCCAGGGCGAGCTGGCCGTGGCCCGGGAGGTGGAGCGCATCAACCTGCAGAGCTTCATGGCCGCCGAAGCCAAGCACGCCGCCGGGGTGGGCGACCTCACCTCCAAGCTGCAGACCCAGACCGCCTTCGCCCAGGCCGTGCTGGCCCGGGTGCGGGCCGAAGGCACGCTGGCCAACGCCCGCGGCCGGCTGGCGGTGGCCATCGGCGAAGCGCCGGATCGCCCGCTGGCGGTGGATGCCGACGACGCCCGCCTGCCCGACACCGCCTTCGTCAAGGACGTGGGCGAGATGCTCGAGCTGGCTCAGGCTGCCCACCCCGAACTCGCCGCCGCCCGGGCCCGGCTGGCGGCGGCCCGCTCGCGCATCGCGGTGGCCGAGCGCGCCTATCTGCCCACCCTCAGCGTGGCCGCCAGCCGCAGCCACACCGGGCGCGACTACAGCGCCGACCTGCCCGACATCGCCCAGCGCGACCGCAGCGTGGCGCTGCAGCTCGCGGTGCCGATCTTCGACGGCTTTTCGCGGCATTACCAGACCCGCGCGGCGAAGGCCGAGTTCGATCTGGCGTCGGCGGATCTGCAGAGCGTGGAACAGAAAGTGGCGCTGGAGGTGTGGCAGGCGTGGCAGTCCCTGCAGAGCGAGACCCAGGCCCTGGGCAGCACCGAGAAGCTGCTGGGCTACGCCACCCAGTCGCTGGAGGTGGCCCAGGGGCGCTTCAAGGCCGGGGTGGGGTCGACCCTCGAACTGCTGGAGGCCCAGCGGGCGATGGCCGACGCCGCCCAGCAGCGCATCAACACTCTGGCCACCTGGCGCGCGACGCGGCTGCGGCTGGCTGCCAGCTTGGGGCGGATCGGGTTCTGGAGCGTGCGCTGAGGGCGGGCGTGCCACCCGGGCGGGCGGCACGCAGGGGGGCGCCGCTTACTGGGCGCCGAACTTCACGTTCACGCCGGCGATGAACAGGGTGTCGTTCTGCTTGGCCGGAGACGTGGCGAGGCTGTCGTAACGATCCTGGAAGCTGAGCGTCAGGTTCATCGTCTTGTTCATGGCCACGGCCAGGCCCGCGTCGAAGATCGCGCGGTATTCGCCGGTGTCGCGCAGGTTGGGGAACAGCACCAGGCGCTGGCGGAAGCTGGTGGTCTCGGTGAGGCGGTGGGTCGATTCCTCGCCGAGGATCAGCTCGGGGCTGCTGTAGGTGCGACGGCTGTCGTTGTCGATGACGACGCCCGGCGACATGTAGCGGTCCAGCTTGTAGGCCACACCGCCGAAGACGTCCCAGGTGGTGTCGGCGTTCTTGATGACGTGGTAGCCCAGGCCGCCGCTCAGCACGCCGCGCAGGCTGAGGTGCTTGAGCTGGTCGTGTTCCAGGTCGAGGCCGCCGAAGCCAAACACGCGCTCGTTCAGGTTGTGGTCGTAGCGGGTGCCGGCGCGCCACATGTTGGCGGTGGTGGTGGTGTCGTCGTCGTTCTTCTTCGACTGGGCGAAGAGGGCCTGACCATACACCGACAGCTTGTCCACGGCGGTGACGCGGGCCGCGTCCACCACCAGGTTCAGGCTGCTGTTGCGGGCGTTGCCGGTGGACATCGACATGCCGGCGCCACCCGCGCCGCGCCACTGGCCGTCGGCCGGCGGGGCATCGGCAAAGGCGCTGCCGCAGGCCAGCAGCGAAGCGATACAGAAAACGGAGATTTTGCTCATTTTTGTTATCCTTTCTTGCGAGTTGAGCCCGAAATGGGACGTCGCAGGATAGGAGCGAGCGCAAGCTCCGCCGTGCCAACTTCTGTGATGCCAACAAAAGTTTGCAGAAACCACGGCTAGCTGCTGTTAAATGCCGTTAAAAAACCCGGCTGCGCCAGCGGCGGGCCGGGTTGTCGGTCGGGGCCGCCCAGGCCGCCGGGCCGGGCTTCAGTCCTTCTTCAGCGGGCAGGTGTTCATGCCCAGCAGCGGGTACAGTGGGCAGAAGCCGGTGAGGCCGGTGGCCAGCGGCACGACGCCGATCCACGCCCACGTCGGGCCGCCGAGGGCCGCCCAGGCCACCAGCGCCACACCGGCGCCAATCCGCAAAACCTTGTCGATACCGCCCACGTTCGTTTTCATGATGGCCTCCTGGCGCACTGGTTTGTCGAGTGGGCGTATTTCAGCATTTGCCGATGGAGGCGTCTGTAACCAAGGTTACATAGCCGCCGGGTGGCGGATCAGCCGCCGGCCAGCCGGCGCAGCCCGGCCGGGTCGAGGATCTCGATCTGCTCCCGCGACAGGGCCACGAGGCCCTGGGCGGCGAAGTTCTTGAGCAGCCGCGAGACGATCTCGCGCACGCTGCCCAGCTCGTCGGCCAGCTGCTGGTGGGTGGTGTGCAGGCGCTGGCCCTTGCCCAGCAGCAGCGCGGCGAGGCGCTGGTCGAGCTTGCGGAAGGCCACCTCCTCGATCAGCTGCATCAGATCGGCGATGCGCTCGGAGAACAGCTGGAACACGAAATCCCGGAAGGCCGGCTCGGCCAGCAGGGCTTGAAAATCCGCGGTGGGCAGCACCAGCAGGGTGGTGTCGGTCTCGGTGATGCCGCGGGCGTTGTAGGGCGTGTGGCCCAGCAGGCAGGCCGACGAGATGACGCAGGTTTCGCCCGGGGCGACCCGGTAGAGCGGCAGCTCGCGCCCGTTGGGGGCGGCCTTGACGACCCGGATGCTGCCGTCGATCACGAAGGGGAAGCCCTGGCACGACTGGCGCTCGTCGAACACCGGGGTGCCGGGCGGGAGCTGCATCCTGCGGGCGCGCTCGGCCAGACGCTGGCGGGCAGCCGCGGGTAGCGCGGCGAGGATCGGGTAGAGGGCGGGCAGCGTGGCCGGCAGGGCGTCGGTGGGCATGGCTCAGGCGAACTCGACGATCACCGGGGCGTGATCGGACGGTCGTTCGAGCTTGCGTGGGGCCCGGTCCACCACGCAGGCGGTGCATTTTTCGGCCAGCGGCGGCGACACCAGCAGGTGGTCGATGCGCAGCCCGACGTTGCGGCGGAAGGCCATCATCCGGTAATCCCACCACGAGAAGCTCTTTTCCGGCTGCTCGAAGAGCCGGAAGGCGTCGACGAGGCCCAGCCCCAGCAGCGCCTTGAAGGCGTCGCGCTCGGGCTCCGAGACGTGGATCTCGTGCTCCCAGTCGGGGTGGGCGTCGCGGTCTTCGGGGGCGATGTTGTAGTCGCCGGCCAGCACCAGCCGGGGGGTGGCCTGCAGCTCGGTGCGCAGCCAGCCGGTGAGGGCTTCGAGCCAGGCCATCTTGTAGGCGAACTTGTCGGAGCCCACCGCCTGCCCGTTGGGGAAGTAGCCGCACACGATGCGCACGCCATCCAGCGTGCCGGCGACGATGCGCTTCTGCTCGTCGGCAAAGCCGGGGATGTCGAAGCTCACGTCGGCCAGCGGCTGGCGGCTGAGGATGGCCACGCCGTTGTAGGTCTTCTGGCCGTTGAACTGGGCCCGATAGCCGGCGGCCTCGATCTCGGCCAGCGGAAAGGCCTTGTTCTCGCACTTGAGTTCTTGAAGGCACAGGGCGTCCGGCTGATTGGCCGCCAGCCAGTCGAGCACATGGGGCAGACGGACCTTGAGGGAGTTGACGTTCCAGGTGGCGATCTTCATGGGGGCTTGAAATCCAGTAGTGGAGCGGGTTTCGCGTTTTAGTTTTGCTGTTAGCTACGCTCTTAGCTACACAATCGCTGAAGGGGTTTCAGCGATTGTGCCAGCCACACGCCTGACCGTGTTCGTGCTTTGCATTTAGCCCTTGCTGCAAGCCCGTTTCACGCTTGCGGCCGAAATTCCGAAGTGATCCGCAGTCGCCTTGATGCTGGCAGAGTGCTCCGCACGCCATGCGACCACGGCGGCATCATCAATGGCCTTGGTTCGCCCAAGGCTCTTGCCTTCGGCCCTTGCTCGCTCAAGCCCCGCGAGCTGGCGGGCCTTGAGGTTTTCCCGTTCCAGTTCCGCCACTGCGGCCAGCATCGTGAGCATGAGCTTGCCGGCCGGGGTCGCCAGGTCGAAGCCTTCCCGCATCGAGACGACCGAGACGCCCTTCGCCTTCAGGGCTTCCACCGTTGAGAGCACGTCAATGGTGTTGCGGCCCAGACGGTCGATTGCTGCGACGATAACCACGTCACCTTCTCGCACGTAAGCGAGCAGGGCGGACATGGCCGGGCGCTGGGTGGCAGCGACCGCACCCGACACGCCGTCATCGGAGAACCACTTTCCCACGGTGTGGCGGGTCGAGATGGTGCGGCGCTGGTTCTCACAGGTTTGGTCGTCAGTAGATACGCGGACGTAGGCGACGATTGCGGACATGGCAGGCCTCCTTCTGGCTCAAAATCTATGGGTCAGATGTTGACCTAGCTCAAAAGTAGAAACAACAGTTTTGAGCTATAGAGGAAGCGCCCCTCTTGGGGTGGCGCAAAAGGTTTGCCTTTTGAGCCATCCGAAATGTTCACACCGGGCCAGAAAGCACAACGCCGGGGCGTGCCCGGCGTCGGTGATCGTGCGGAAGGGTCTCAGGGGGCAAACAACTCCTGAAGCACTTCAAGTACCTGCTGTAGCTCGCCGTCCTGTACCGGGCCAAGGCGCTTCACCAGTCGCAACTTGTCCACAGTCCGAATCCGATCCAGCAGCACGAGCCCAGACGTGCAACCAAACACCACGGGGATTCGGAACGGCGCCGGAAAGCCCTTGCTGGTAAGCGGTGCAACAAGCGCTGTGCGCAAAGCGTCGTGAATTTCGGGTGGAGACACCACCAAGCACGGGCGCGTTTTCTTGATCTCGGCGCCAAGGGTTGGATCGAGCGAAACAAGCCATACGTCTCCCCGCTGGGGAGCCGGCTTTACCATTCCCACTCTCCGCCGTCTTCCTCGGGGAAGGCCACGGGCCAAACCTCTTCGTCCTCTCCTCGGGCTGCGATCTCCGCAGCAGCCGCGGCCCAGCCGGCACGCGTAGCGCGCACGGGCGCAATCACCAGCCGCCCCGCCTCTACCGTCAGCTCAACCGCATCCTGAATCTGGCATTCAGCCAGGAGCGCAGCGGGGATCAAGACCCCCCGTGAGTTCCCTACCTTGCGTACAGTCGTTCTCATGGCTGCCTCCATTAATGGTTATAACTATGTTATGCCTTTGTGCGGACTGCAACAAGGCGGGCCGCCATTCGGGGCAGGCGGTCACGGTCAAGGGGCGTGCTTCCATCGCGCCACCTTCATGAATGCCCGCCGTCAAGCGGCCCGGCTTAGGTGCATGTCCACATGAATGTCGTCGAAGGGGCACACCAGCCCGCCCCGGTCGGTGCGTTCGATCAGGCCAAGTTCCACCAGCACCCCCGCATCTTCATGGACGCGCTTCACGTCGCGTTCAAGCCGGCGGGCAAGCTCCCTTACCGCCACCTCGCCGGCCCCCTGCAAGGCGTAGAGCATGGCCCATCGGTTTTCGGTCAGGCGGGCAAAGAAGGCGGCGGGGCTTTCAAAGTTGAGGGTTTCGCCCTGGTAGGCATCGGCCGCGAAGGCGGCACCCGCGGCGGCGCGCAGGGCTGCCCGCCAGTCGGGGTTAATCGTCACGGTTAGTGTTCGCTTTTCCATCGCTCCACCTCCTGAATGAAGTCATCGATCAGCCTATCAACGCCGGCAAAGGCATAGGGCCGCTCTTCGTCGCCGACGTGCTTGTGATCGCCCTTGCCGCGTTCGTTGTCGAAGCCGACCACACGCCGGCCTGCCACCAGAGCTGCCGCAGCTACTCATATTGAATTGATTTCCAACCGTTTCGCAGCCTTCACGACTTCGCATCCCTTTGTTTCTTCGAGGTGTGCAACTGATGATGTAGCAAAGACGTGAATCCATAATGGGTAGCTGCGGGAGCCCTGGGCCTGCCACCACATAGACGAGCCGGTACTTGAAGCGGTGTTCGGACGGCGGCACCGGATCGGGCACCCGCCACACGACCATCTCAAGCCCGGTTCCATCCTCGGCGATGTCACGGAAGCGGGTTATCAGCTCGGCTTTCATGTTGGCGAATGTGCCAACAATCCGGCATGTGGCGCCTGTGCCGCTCCCGAAAATTTCCCTCATACCCCCTGCGGGGTCACTGCCTGGCGCGGCCCGGCGTTGGCCGGGCGGTGGAACTAAAAACGGATCGCGAGGCCGGCGGTGGCGCCGACTGCGCGGGCGTCGTTGAGGTTGCTGCGGTCGGTGCGCAGGCCGGCGTAGAACGGCCCGTAATGCACGGCGGCGCCGGCGCTCTTGAAGCGGGGCTCGTAGGAGACGCGCAGCAGCGGCCCGCCCATGCGGCCCCAGCTAGCGTTGGCTTCGGGGAGGATCAGGCCGCGGGTGGCGGCGAGGCCGGCGCCGACGCTCCAGCTCGGCTGGCTCCATTCGACGGCGGCGGCGGCCTTGGGCTTGAGCTGCAGGGTGTAGTCCCGGTAGCGGTTGGTGCCGGTGATCTTGGCGACGGCGGCGGGGCTGTTGAACTGCAGCGGCCAGCTGGCGTTGTTGAAGTCCTGGGTGAGCTGGGGCACGTCGTTCCAGCGCAGCTGGCCGAACAGGTCGGTCAGCGCGGCGCTGACCCGCAGGTCGTCGCGGGGGCGCCACTGGAGGCCGAGGTCGAGCGCCTGGCCCCAGCCGTTGTCGGTCTGCTCGCGGGTTGGTGGGGCGAAGTCGTTGAGGTTGGCCCGGTCGGGCGAGGTGTAGTCGAGGCCGGTGTAGAGCAGCTCGCGGCAGCCATTGACGGTGGCCACGCCGCCGCCGCTGACGGCGGTGCCGCTGATCTTCTCGACCCGCAAGGTGCCGGCCTTGAGCAGATTGACCGCGGCGCCGACGGTGAGGCGCTCGCTCATGGCGCCGGCCCACGCAAAGCGCAGGCCGTCGGCCGAATAGCCCTTGAAGCGGTAGTCGAGGTTGTAGTGGCCGTTCTGGGCGAGGAGGCTGTCCGGGTCGTTGAAGGCGGCGTAGATGCGCACGGTGTCGCGGCTGCCCTCGCCCAGCGCATCCACCCGCTTGAAGGTGCCGAAGGTCCAGCCGCCATAGGACTGGCCGATTTCGGCGCGGCCGAAGCCGACGGCGAGGTTGCGGCCGGGGCGGGGCGTGGGCGCGTTGCGCCAGGTGTCGGCGATGCGGTGAGCGGGCACGAAGTCGTCGGCGGCAAAGCCGCTGGCGGTGGCACGGAGCGTGGCGCGGGCGTCGAGGACGGCCGGGTTGGCGATGGACATCAGGTCGGCGGCGTCGGCGAAGGCCAGCGCGGGCAGGCTGGCGATGCCGAAGATGAGCAGGTTGCGCATGGGGCGGGCGGATCGGGGTGAAACGAAAAGCGGGCGCATGGCGCCCGCTCGGTGTGGCGGTTTGGGGGCGGGCCTCAGATCAGCGACTCGTAGGTGCCGTCGATGAAGCTGACGCGTTGGGTGCTGACCGTGCCCAGCGTGGTGCCGTCGGCGTTCTTGACGGTGCCGGAGCGGGTGGCCGACGAGTAGCTGACGGTGATGCCGTTGCTGTTCTTGATTTCCCAGACCCAGCCGGCGTTGCTCTGGGTGGCTTTGCCGGTGAGGGTGAGGCCGTTCAGCCCGGTGAAGCTGAACTCACCCCGCTGCGCGGCGAGCCCGTCGGCGTTGGTGGCGGAGAGGGTCAGGCCGATGCCTGCGACGCCCGCCGACTTGTAGGCGGTGCCGGTGAAGCCGAGGGCTTGGCGGATGTAGTTGTTGCTGCTGGGAGCGAGCCGCGGGTCGAAGGCGCTCAGATCCTGGCTGTAGTTGATGGTGCCTTCGAGGAACTTGAAGGGGGCGGCGGGGTTGGAGATGTCGGTGAAGGTGCCGACGAGGCGGCCGTTCTTCGGTTCGACGGTGGCGCCGTCGAGGGCGGTGGTGGGGGTGCCGATGTCCAGGCTGCCGTCGAAGCGATGGTGGGGGCCGATCAGGCTGGCCACGAGGTGGGTGGATTTGACGCCCTGGTCGCCGCTGGCATCGCTGACGATGATCTTGAGGGCGCTGCTGTTGTCGGCCTTGAGGGCGTCGACGCTGCCGCTGCCCGCCCAGACCTGGGCGGCGTCCCGGGAGCCGTCGTAGGTGAAGCTGAAGTTGACCGCGGTGCGGGTGCTGTCGCCGGTCATCGGGTAGAAGTTGCCGGAGGCGGCATAGCGGCCGGCGGTGTCGCGGGTGAGGGTGCCGGTGAGGCCGGTGAGCGCAGTGCTGGTGCCGGTTTCGAGGTTTCGGACGTGGGTGATCTCCCAGGTGACGCCGTTGGTGGCCGGGCGGACGGTGGCGTGATATTCGCGTTTGGTGCGGCCTGCGATCAAGGCGCACTCGATGTGGTTGGCGGTGACTGGATGCGGGACCATGCAGATGCTGTCGCCGCTGCTGACCGCCGCGCCATCGGGGTCGGTCAATGCGGCGGAAGCCCAGGCCATCAGCGCGAGCTGGTCAATGACCTGAACGGCATCCACGCCATGCTGGAAATCGCTTTGGAGCAGCGCATTCTGCTGGTCGAGGGAGCCCGTGCCGGCGTTGTTGGAGATGGACAGGATGCTGCTGCGCAGGTCGGCGAAGATCTGCTTGGCCTGCTGGAGCGAGGTGCCCGCGGCGAGGACGGCGCGGGCCTGTTCGAGGGCGCTGGCGGCGTTGGCGGTGAGGTGGGTGTTGGCGGCGGCGTCGTCGAGGCTTGCCTTGGCCGAGTCGCTGGCGTATTTGCCGATGGCGGCGCTGAGGCCGGTTTGCAGGCGGGTGGTGTCGAGGCTGTCGAGCTGGCCGTCCTTCAGGTCGTCGGCGAGGTGGGTGGCGAGGCTGGAGACACCCAGCGACAGCTCGGTGGCGACTTCGGCCAGCGCAGCGAGGCGGATGGCGAGGCGGCCGGCCTCGGTGTTGTCGACGACCTTGCCGCTGGTGCGGTTGAGCAGGGTGGGCGGGGTGAACATGTCGCCGACCTGGAACATCACCTGGACGGCGGCGTTTTCCTGCTTGATGGTGTCGGTGGTGGCAGTGCTGGCGAGGGCGTTGCGGGACGTGTCGAGCACGCGGGTGGCCGCGAGGTCGGTGAGGATGTTGATGCCGAATTCCTGGCGCAGGCTATCGACTACCGCGCTGAGCTGGCGGCTGGCGTCGAAGGGCTTGTCGGTGCCGCTGGCCTCGTCGAAATAGGTGCATGTGGTCGAGCCCTTGACGGCGGCGATCACGGCGCCGGTGTAGCCGCTGACCGGAACGATGGCCCGGCCGTTGAGGCCGACGTTGGCGCTGCCGAGGAGTTCGCCGGTGGCCTTGCGCAGTTCGACCGAGCAGCCGGAGGAGAACTGGCCGAGGGCGGGGGTGACGGTGACGTCGACCGCGGCGGGGGTGCTGCCCGAGGAGCTGCTACTGCCTCCGCCGCCGCCACCGCAGGCGGAGAGGGTGAGGGCGCCAGTGAGGGCGAGGGCGAGGGGGGAGAGCCTGGGATTCATGCGATTTTCCTGTGACGATGTGCTGCGTATTGATAGCGGGTAGTCTTTTTGCAAGGCTAGCACATATTTCATTTGCTGTTGATATGAACAGCATGTTTTTTCGGGCTGGTGTCGTCAGGTCTTCGCGAGGGAGGTGGGCGGGCGATGGCCGAGCGCGCCCGTCCTGCCGTGGTGGGCGGCAGGGCGGGCGAGGCGGGAGGTGGGGGTCAGCGTTTGCCGGTGGGGTAGCCGGCGTTGTCGAGGAGGCTGTTCCAGGCGGGGCCGGCGAAGCCCATTTCGGTTTCGCGGCCGACCGAGAGGGTCGGCACGAAGGCGTCCTTGCGGAAACGGGCCTTGAAGGCGGCGAGGTCTTCGGCGCTTTCGAGGCGGGTTTCGGAGAAGGGCACGCCGCGCTGGGTGAGCAGGGCGCGGCCGTCGTCGCAGGGCTTGCCGCATTCGCGGCCGGTGTAGAGGGTGACCGGGAAGGTTTCGGCCGCCTTGCGGGTGGCAAAGGGCAGCTGGGCGTTACCCTTGTTGGGCTGGATCTTGCGTTCCTCGAACTGCTTGATTTCCTGCGGGGGCGGCTGGTCGCTGTATTGCACGCGGCCGTCCTTGTCCACCCAGCGGTAGGCGGATTGGGCGGCGACCGGCAGCGCCGCGGCGAGGAGCATCAGGGCGAGCAGGGGGCGGGTGTTCATGCGGGCACCATGCCGCTGTGGCGCAGGAGGGCGTCCACCTGCGGTTCGCGGCCGCGGAAGGCCTTGAAGGAGTCGAGGGCGGGCCGGCTGCCCCCGACGGCCAGGATCTCGTTCCAGAAGCGCGCGCCGGTCTCGGCGTCGAGCACGCTGCCCTTGGGGCGACCGCTTTCCTCGAAGGCGGCGAAGGCGTCGGCGGAGAGCACTTCGGCCCACTTGTAGCTGTAGTAGCCCGCCGCGTAGCCGCCGGCGAAGATGTGGCTGAAGCTGTTGGGGAAGCGGTGCCATTCGGGCGGCACGAGCACGGCGACTTCCTTGCGCACTTCGGCGAGCAGGTCCATCACGTGCTGGCGGGACGGGTCGAAATCCATGTGCAGGAGCAGGTCGAAGAGGGAGAACTCGAGCTGGCGCACGGTCTGCATGCCGCTCTGGAAGTTCTTGGCGGCGAGCATCTTGTCGAACAGGGTTTTCGGAAGGGGTTCGCCGGTGTCGGCGTGGGCGGTCATCTCGCGCACCACGTCCCATTCCCAGCAGAAGTTTTCCATGAACTGGCTGGGCAGCTCGACGGCGTCCCATTCGACGCCGTGGATGCCGGAGACGGCGAGGTCGTCCACCCGGGTGAGCAGGTGGTGCAGGCCGTGGCCGGCTTCGTGGAACAGGGTGATCGCGTCGTCGTGACTGAAGGTGGCGGGCTTGCCACCCACCGGGCCGGGGAAGTTGCACACGAGATAGGCCACCGGCGTCTCGATGCCGTGGGCGAGGCGGCGGCGGGTGATCGCCGAATCCATCCAGGCGCCGCCCTTCTTGGTGTCGCGGGCGTAGAGGTCGAGGTAGAACTGGCCGATGAGCTGGCCGTCGCGCTCGATGCGGAAGAAGCGCACGTCCGGGTGCCACACGGGGCCGGTGTCGGGCTTGATGCGCACCTGGTAGAGGCGTTCGACCACCTTGAACAGGCCGTCGAGCACCTTGGGTTCGGGCAGGTATTCCTTCACCTCCTGCTCGGAGAAGGCGTAGCGGGCGACCCGCAGCTTCTCGGAGGCGTAGGCGGCGTCCCAGGGCGCCAGCGGGTCGAGGCCCAGCTCGTCCCGCGCGAAGGCCTTGAGTTCGGCCAGATCGGCTTCGGCGAAGGGCTTGGCCTTGACCGCGAGTTCGCGCAGGAAGCCCAGCACCTGCTCGGTGGATTCGGCCATCTTGGGCACCAGCGAGACGTCGGCGAAGTGGCGGTAGCCCAGCATCCGTGCCTCTTCGGCGCGCAGGGCGAGGATCTGCTTGATGAGCGGGCCGTTGTCCCATTCGGGCTTGCTGTAGCCGTTGTCGATCTCGGCGGCGCGGGTGGCGTAGGCGCGGTACAGCGTCTCGCGCAGCGCGCGGCTGTCGGCGTATTGCATCACCGGGAGGTAGGACGGCATCTTGAGGCCGAACTTCCAGCCGGGCGTGCCAGCCTTGTCGGCGGCTTCGCGGGCGGCGGCGACGACGTCGGCGGGCAACCCGGCCAGCGCGGCTTCATCGGTGACGATGTGGCTGTAGGCGTTGGTGGCGTCGAGCAGGTTCTCGGAGAACTTGGCGCCCAGGCCGGCGAGTTCTTCCTGAATGGCCTGGAAGCGGGGCTTCCGGTCGTCGGGCAGTTCGGCGCCGGAGAGGCGGAAGCCGCGCAGCTCGTTGTCGACGATGCGCTGGCGGGCCGGCGACAGGCTGGCGAAGGCCGGGCTATTCCGGATCGCTTTATATTTTTCGAAAAGCTTAAGGTTTTGCCCCAATTCGGCGTAAAAACGGGTGACCTCCGGCAGCATGAGGTTGTAGGCCTCGCGCCATTCGGGGGTGTCCATCACGCTGTGCATGTGAACGGCGATGCCCCAGGCGCGGCCCAGGCGCTCGCTGTCGTTTTCGATGGGCTCGACGAAGTTGTCCCACGTGGGCGGCGGGGGGTCGTCCTGCAGGCGCGCGACGGTGGCGCCGAGGGCGTCCAGCAGGCTGCGTACGGCGGGCTCGACGTGGGCCGGTTCGATGGCGTCGAAGCGTGGCAGGCCGGAAAGTTCGAGAAGGGGCGAGGTGGCTGGGGTTGTGGTCATGGGTGTCGGAGAGGTGTTCGATTGGATGGTTTTATTGTGCCGAATTCCGGGCGGGGTGTCGCCTATGCCGCGGATAGGCTTGAGCAAAGGATATGGGTTCGTATGAATCGGTTTGAAAGGGGGACGGTGTGACTGACAAGGCGTTGAATCTCTCGGAGCAGGCCTTCCTGCACACGATTTCCCAGGAACTCGAGGAGGGTGAGCTGCGCTTTCCGACGTCGATGGAGGTGACGATGCGGGTGCTGGAGGCGCTCGACGACCCGGACATGGATCTGGGGCGCATGTCGTCGATGGTGTCGGCCGAGCCGCTGCTGGCGGCGCGGACGGTGGCGCTGGCCAATTCGGCCTGGTACAACCCGGGCGGGCGGCTGGTGAGCGACGTGCCGAAGGCGCTGGTGCGTATCGGCTTCGGCAAGCTGCGGGCGCTGGCGATGGCGGTGGCGGCCGAGCAGCTGATTCACCGGGATGTGCTGGGGCCTTACCAGCCGATGATCCGCAAGCTGTGGGCCCACTGCGTGGATGTGGCGGCGACGGCTTCGGTGCTGGCCCGCAAGTGCACCAAGCTCGATCGGGATGCGGCCTTCTTTGCCGGCATGGTGCACGACATCGGCCAGTTCTTCCTGCTGTCCCGGGTGTGGGAATACCCGGAGATGCTGACCGACGACAGCCCGCTGTCGGATCTGGTGCGGGTGTGGCATGCGCCGATCGGGCGGGCGGTGCTGGCGGCGATGAACATGCCCCAGGAGCTGGTGGATGCGGTGGACGACCCCGAGATGTACGGCGGCGTGTGGCCGCCCGACTGCATTCCGGATCTGATCTTCGTGGCCAACCTGATCGTGGAGACGCCCAACCCGTTCTCGCCGGAGCTTGATGAGCTGCGTCATGGGCTGGCCAGGGCGGCCACCCTGGGGCTGGACGAGACCCGGCTGGCGGAGGTGCTGGCCGAGTCGGTGGAGGAGCGGCAGGCGCTGATCGATCTGTTCACCGTGGCCTGAGCGAGGCCCGGACGGTAAACGCAACAACCCGCCGGATGGCGGGTTGTTGCTTTGGTGCGCCGGAAGAGCGGGCCGCTCAGAGGGTCTGGCCGGTGAGCTTTTCGTAGGCTTCCACGTACTTGGCGGCGGTGCGCTCGATGACTTCGGCGGGCAGCTTGGGGCCGGGGGCGACCTTGCCCCAGTCGAGGGTCTCGAGGTAGTCGCGCACGTACTGCTTGTCGTAGCTCGGGGGGCTGATCCCCACGGCGTAGCTGTCGGCGGGCCAGAAGCGGGAGGAGTCCGGCGTCAGGGCTTCGTCGATGAGGTGCAGGGTGCCGGCGGCGTCGATGCCGAACTCGAACTTGGTGTCGGCGATGATGATGCCGCGGGTGGCGGCGTAGTCGGCGGCCTGGGTGTACAGGGCGATGGCGGCGTCGCGGGCTTCGGCGACGAGCTGGGCGCCGGTCTTGCCGGTGCCCTTGAGGGCGTCGGCGAGGAGGGCGTCGGTGCGGGCCTGGGCCTGTTCGAAGCTGATGTTCTCGTCGTGGTCGCCCACGTCGGCCTTGCTGGCGGGGGTGAAGATCGGGGCGGGGAGCTTCTGGGCCTGCTGCAGGCCGGCGGGAAGCTGGATGCCGCAGATGGCGCCGGTGTCCTGGTAGTCCTTCCAGCCGGAGCCGATGACGTAGCCGCGCACCACTGCCTCGATGGGCAGCGGGGTGAGGCGCTTGACCACCAGCGCGCGGCCGCGGACCTGCTCGCGCTCGTCGGCGGCGACCACGGTTTCGGGGTCGATGCCGGTGAGCTGGTTGGGGACGATGTGGCCGAGGCGGGCAAACCAGAAGCCGGCCATGGCGGTGAGCACTTGGCCCTTCTGCGGAATCGGATCCGGCAGGATCACGTCGAAGGCCGACAGGCGGTCGGAGGTGACGATGAGCAGCTTGTCGGCGTCGACGGCGTAGATGTCGCGCACCTTGCCGCGGCCCAGGAGGGCCAGGCTGCGGATGGAGGATTCGAAGAGCGGAGTGGTCACGGTCGAAAGTCCGTTGGACAAAACGAGATTATAGCGGCGAGGGGAGGGTGTGACGAGACGGGCGGGCTCGCCCCGGCGGGGCTCAGTGCCCGGCTTCGGCGTCGGCCAGGTGCTTGCGCATGCGCCGGGTGCCGAGGGCGACGATCAGCGCGATGACCGGGATCGCTGCGGCGGTGAGGCCTTCGGGGGTGAGCGGTTCGATCTGGTGCTTGACGCCCTTGGCGAGGTATTGCACGAGCTGCGAGGCGTAGTAGGTGATGGCCACCACCGACAGGCCCTCGACGGTTTCCTGCAGGTGCAGCTGGAGCTTGGCGCGGCGGTTCATCTGGGCCAGGAGTTCCTGGTTCTGGCGTTCGAGTTCGACCTCGACCCGGGTGCGCAGGAGCTGGCTGTTGCGTGCCACGCGGCTGGAGAGGTCTTCCTGCCGGCGGGCCATGGTGGCGCAGGTGTTCATGGCCGGCAGCAGGCGGCGTTCCATGAATTCGTGGAAGGTGGGCAGGCCGGAGATGCGCTGCTCGCGCAGTTCGGCGATGCGCTGCATCACGAGGCTGTGGTAGGCCCGGGCGGCGCCGAAGCGGAAGGTGGTGCGGGCCACCGAGTGCTCGACCTCGGCGGCCATGGTGGTGAGGTCGGCGAGTACGCTGCGCTCGTCTTCGGGCGTGCGGGCGCTGCCGGTGCGGTCCATCAGGTCGGCCAGGCGCTGCTCGGCGGCGCCCACGGTGCGGCCGACTTCCTTGGCCACCGGGAAGGCCAGCAAGGCCATCAGGCGGTAGGTCTCGATCTCGACCAGGCGCTGCACGGTGCGGCCCGACTGGCGGCGGGTGAGGGCGACGTCGATCACCAGGAAGCGCGAGAAGCCGTCTTCGAACAGGAAATCGGTGAATACCCAGGCGGCGCCGTCGGCCACCTTGGCGCCGACCATCTGGGTGCCGGTGGGCGACAGCTTGGCCATCACGCTCTCGGGCGTCACTTCGGCGGCGGAGCGCAGCTCGACGTGGGTGGCGACGATGAGCTTGCCGGGCATCCGGCGCAGCCAGTCCTGGGGCACCACGGCGAGGGCCGAGGTGCTGCCGTCCAGCCCTTCGCCCCGGGCCACCGGGCGGAAGAAGGTGTAGCTGGAGAACTCGTTGTGGAGTTCCCACTTGAGCTGGAAGCTGCCGAAGTCGATCAGGCGGTGGCTGCCGTCGGTGTCGATGGGCTGGCCGAGGCGGGCGCCCAACTCGATCAGGTGGTGCAGCGCCGCGCCGGCCGGCTCGCCGTCGTGGTGCATGGCGAGGTAGCTGATGAGGGTGGGGCTCTCCAGCGGCACCGGCGGCCGGGCGTGGAACTCGTCGTTGAGGGCCTGGCGCAGGTCGTGCTCGGCGAAGTAGTCGGGCAGGGTCATGGTGTCAGGGGAACGGCACGGGCCGCCCGGCGTGATCGGGAAGCCATCTTGCCGCTACGGCAGACGGGCTGGCAAGGTCGGGGAAACCCCAGCCCGTGGCGGGTGTCACGGGGCGTTGTTGCGGTGCAACAAAATCAGCGGATGAGGATCAGCCCAAGCGCGCCGACGCGGCCGGCGGCGACGACCGCGAAGCCGATGCCAAGCTGGCGCACGCGGCTGCGGAGTTC
>NZ_JAYRMI010000048.1:0-31081 GCF_041904905.1 Zoogloea sp.
GGCAGGCCGACGAGGGCGTTGGGGTCGTCGCCGGAGAGGGCGTCGAGGAGGGCGATGCCCAGGCCTTCCGACTTGGCGCTGCCGGCGCAGTCGAGGGGGCGTTCGCGCTCCACGTAGCGCACGATCTCGTCGTGGCTGAGGGGGCGAAAGCGCACCTCGGTCGGCACCACGTCGAGCTGCGCTTCGCCAGTTTGCGTGTTGAGGAGCGCCAGCGCGGTGTGGAAGATCACGGTCTGGCCGCTCATCTGCTGGAGCTGCGCCACCGCGCGCTCGACGGTGCCGGGCTTGCCGAAGCGGATGTCGCCCAGCGCTGCCACCTGGTCGCTGCCGATGATGAGGGCGTCGTCGAACTGCCCGGCCACGGCGCGGGCCTTCTCGATGGCAAGGCGCTCGGCCGTGCCGCGGGGGCTCTCGCCGGGCAGGGGGCTTTCGTCGATGTCGGGGCGGGCGACTTCAAAGGGCAGGCCGAAGCGCTGGAGGAGTTCGCGGCGATAGGTCGAGGTGGAGGCAAGGACGAGTTTCATCGGGCAGGGAGGCGCGGCGTGAAAATTGCCGTCGGCGCGCGTGCAGGGTTTTGACACAGGGAGCCGAAAATAATATCATGCCGCTCTTATGTCGCAAGAAAGCTTCGTGATCGACCTCCGGGCGCTGGCCAGAGAAGGGCGCAGCCTTGAGGGCGAGGTGCCGGTAACGCGCCTCGGCCGTGTCGCCGAGTCGGTGCTGGAGCCGACCGGAACGGTGGCTTTCGGGTTTCAGGGTGAGCGTGACGACGAGGGCAGGCTCCACGTCGATCTGTGGATCCGGGGTCGCCTGGTTCTGCAGTGTCAGCGTTGCCTCGAAGCCCTGGAGTGGCCCTGTGAAGTGGAAAATCGTCTGCTGCTCCTCCGCCCCGGCGAAGCGCCGCCGGAAGATGAGCTGGAGAACGATGCGGAAGACGCCCTCGAGGTCGAGCCGCTCACCGATCTGCTGGCGCTGGTCGAGGACGAGGTGTTGCTGGCCTTGCCTCTGGTGCCGCGTCACGACGATTGCGACCCGCCGGTGAAAGCCGGTGTCGATGAAGAGATTTCGCCCTTCGCCGTTCTGCGTCAGCTGCGCGGCAAGGTTTAAGTATTCCTCAAGGAGTGTTTCATGGCTGTTCAACAGAACAAGAAGTCCCCGTCCAAGCGCGGTATGCATCGTTCCCACGATTTCCTGGTTGCGCCCCCGCTGGCCGTCGAGCCGACCACCGGCGAAGTGCACCTGCGTCACCACGTGTCGCCGTCCGGCGTCTACCGTGGCAAGAAGGTTGCCAAGGCCAAGGGCGAGTAATTCTCCCGGTTGCCAGACGGCGCGACGCCCTTGGGCGATCGCGCCGTTTTCACAACTTGTCCACCCATTTTCTCCGCTTGGCGCCGAATGACTGTCACCCTGGCCATTGACTGCATGGGGGGCGATCACGGCCCTTCGGTAACGGTTCCTGCTGCGCTGCATTATCTGCGTGGCGATCGCGACACCCGAATCCTTCTGGTCGGTCGCCCGGAGGCCATCGAGCCTCATCTGGGTGGCGCGCTTCAGGAGTTCGGCGAACGCCTGCGCCTGCATCCGGCCTCCGAAGTCGTCGGCATGGATGAGCCGCCGGCGCTCGCCATGCGCAACAAGAAAGATTCGTCGATGCGGGTGTCGGTGGATCTGGTCAAGTCGGGCGAAGCCCAGGCCGCCGTCTCCGCCGGCAACACCGGCGCCCTGATGGCGATCTCCCGCTTCGTCCTCAAAACGCTTCCCGGCATCGACCGCCCGGCGATCTGCAGCACGCTCCCCAGTATGCGCGGTCTCACCCACATGCTCGACCTGGGCGCCAACGTCGATTGCTCCGCCGAGCACCTGCTACAGTTCGGCATCATGGGCGCCATGCTGGTGGCGGCCGTCGAGCACAACGAGCGGCCCAGCGTGGGTCTGCTCAACATCGGCGAAGAGGACATCAAGGGCAACGAGATCGTCAAGCAGGCCGGTGAGTTGCTGCGTAACAGCGGCCTCAACTTCTACGGCAACGTCGAGGGCAACGACATCTACAAAGGTACGGTGGATGTGGTCGTCTGCGATGGCTTTGTCGGCAATGTGGCGCTCAAGACCTCCGAAGGCCTGGCTCACATGATGGCCAGCTTTCTGCGCGAGCAGTTCTCCCGCAACTGGATCACCAAGCTGGCGGCATTCTTTGCCATGTCCGCCCTCAAGGGGTTCAAGCACAAGGTGGACTCGCGCCGCTACAATGGCGCGGCCCTGCTGGGCTTGCGCGGCGTGGTGGTGAAGAGTCACGGCTCGGCCGATTCCTTCGCCTTCGAGCAGGCCCTCTGGCGGGCCGCCGAGGCGGCGCGGAACAGGCTCATCGAGCGGATCAGCGAACGAATGGAACGTGAAAGGCCTGCAGCATGATCCATACCCGAGTGATCGGAACTGGCAGCTATCTTCCTGGCTCGCCGGTCACGAATGACGATCTGGTTGCCCGTGGCATCGATACTTCCGACGAGTGGATCGTCGAGCGCACCGGAATCCGCAGTCGCTATCTGGCACCGCCGGACGTGACCTCCAGTGATCTGGCCTACGAAGCGAGCGTGCGTGCCCTGGCCGCAGCCGGCTGTGGGCCGCAGGACATCGACCTGTTGATCGTTGCCACCTCCACGCCGGATTACATCTTTCCCAGCACAGCCACGCTGCTGCAGGCGCGCCTGGGCATCAGCAATGGTTCGCCCGCCTTCGATGTGCAGGCCGTCTGCGCTGGTTTTGCATACGCGCTGGCCACTGCAGACAAGTTCATCCGCTCCGGCGACCACAAGCGCGTGCTGGTGGTGGGCGCGGAGGTCTTTTCGCGCATTCTCGACTGGCAGGATCGCAGTACCTGCGTGCTGTTCGGAGACGGCGCCGGTGCGGTGGTCCTGGCCGCTTCTGACACGCCGGGTATCCTCGCTACCGCGCTGCATGCCGACGGCAGCCACAACGGCATTCTGCGTGTGCCGGGTCAGGTTAATCGCGGTCTTGTGACGGGCGATCCGTTCCTGCGCATGGACGGCCAGGCGGTGTTCAAATTTGCCGTCCGGGTGCTTGCCGACGTAGCCCGCGAAGTGGCCGAGCGCGCCGGTGTTGCGCTCGACGACGTGGATTGGTTGATTCCCCATCAGGCCAACATTCGCATCATCCAGGCCACCGGCAAGCGGCTGGGCCTGTCGATGGATCGGGTCATCGCCACGGTTGGCGAACACGGCAATACCTCGGCGGCCTCAATTCCGTTGGCCCTCGACGCGGCCGTCCGCGACGGCCGTATCCGGCCAGGCCAAAAAGTGATCCTCGAGGGAATCGGCGGCGGCTTTGCGTGGGGCGCCGCGCTCATCCAGTTCTAACAAGAAGCATTGTCATTGAAGGATAGGGGACGATGAATTTCGCTTTCGTTTTTCCGGGGCAGGGCTCCCAGTCGGTCGGCATGATGGCGGCCTACGGTGACTCCGCGGTGATCCGCGACACCTTCGCCGAAGCCTCCGCCGCCCTTGGCGAGGATCTGTGGCAGATGGTCGCCGACGGCCCCGCCGAAGTGCTGGCCCAGACCGTCAATACTCAGCCGTTGATGCTCACTGCGGGCGTGGCGGTGTATCGCGAGTGGATTGCCCGTGGCGGCGCAACCCCGAGCCTCGTCGCCGGTCACAGCCTGGGTGAATACTCCGCACTGGTGGCTGCCGGTGCGCTGGATTTCCAGGAGGCCGTCAAGCTGGTGCGCCTGCGTGCTCAGGCCATGCAGGAAGCCGTTCCGGCCGGCGAGGGCGCGATGGCCGCGCTGCTCGGTCTCGACGAGCCCGCCGCCGCCGAGGCTTGTGCCGAAGCCGCCCAGGGCGAGGTCGTCTCCGCCGCCAATCTCAACTCCCCCGGGCAGATCGTCATCGCCGGCGCCCGCGCGGCCGTCGAGCGCGCCATGGCGGTCGCCAAGACCAAGGGCGCCAAGCGTGCCGTGCTGCTGCCGGTGAGCGCGCCCTTCCACTGCGCGCTGATGAAGCCCGCCGCCGAGCGTCTGGCGCAGCGTCTGGCCGAAATCGAGGTCAGGGTGCCGGCCATCGCCGTGCTCAACAACGTCGATGTGGCCGTCGAGACCGATCCGGCCCGCATCAAGGATGCGCTGGTGCGTCAGGCCTATTCGCCGGTCCGCTGGATCGAGACCGTGCAGGAGATCGCCCGCCGCGGTGCGACCCACGTTTTCGAGTGCGGCCCGGGCAAGGTGCTGGCCGGCATGACCAAGCGTATCGAAGGCAGTCTGCAGGGCGGCGCCATCGCCGATGCAGCCAGCCTCGCCGACATTCTTCAGACGACGGGGGCAGCATGAGTCAGGTTTTGCAGGGGCAGGTGGCGCTGGTGACGGGCGCCTCCCGCGGTATCGGTCGGGCCATTGCCCTGGAACTGGGGCGCCTGGGTGCGACGGTGGTCGGGACGGCCACCTCCGAGGCTGGCGCTGCCGACATCCAGGCCGGTCTTGAAGCGGCCGGCATCGCCGGTCGCGGGCTGGCCCTCGACGTCACCGACGCGGCGGCCTGCGAGGCGGCCATCTCCGAGATCGAGAAGAGCCTTGGCCCGGTGCTGGTGCTGGTGAATAACGCCGGCATCACCCGCGACAACCTGGCGATGCGCATGAAGGACGCCGAATGGGATGCGGTGCTCGACACCAATCTCAAGTCGGTCTTCCGCATGTCCCGCCTCGTCATGCGCGGCATGATGAAGGCCCGTAACGGCCGCATCATCAACATCACCTCGGTGGTGGGCAGCTCCGGCAACCCCGGTCAGGCCAACTATGCCGCCGCCAAGGCCGGCGTGGCGGGGATGACCCGGGCGCTGGCTCAGGAGCTGGGCAGCCGCAACATCACCGTGAATTGCGTCGCGCCGGGTTTCATCGACACCGACATGACCAAGGAGCTGCCCGAAGCCCAGCGCGAGGCCCTGCAGGGCAAGATTGCCCTGGGTCGCCTGGGCAAACCGGAGGAGATCGCCGCGGTGGTCGGCTTTCTGGCGTCGCCTGCTTCGTCCTACGTGACCGGGGCGACGCTCCACGTGAATGGCGGCATGTACATGGCGTAACCCTCGCCGGACTGGCGGGGGGGCGCGTTTTTGGTAGAATGCGGGGGTTTTGAATTCACCCCGCTCAATCAGCGAAGGAGTTGCTACATGGAAAATATCGAAGCTCGTGTCAAAAAGATCGTCGCCGAACAACTCGGTGTCAATGAAGCCGAAATCAAGAACGAATCGTCCTTCGTTGACGATCTGGGTGCCGATTCCCTCGACACCGTCGAGCTGGTGATGGCCCTCGAAGAAGAGTTCGAGTGCGAGATCCCCGACGAAGAAGCCGAGAAGATCACCAGCGTCCAGCAGGCGATCGACTACGTCTCCGCCCACCTGAAGAAGTAACGCGCAGGAGCCAGCCTTGACCCGACGCAGAGTTGTCGTCACCGGCCTCGGCGCCATCACGCCGGTCGGTAACACCGTACCTGAAACCTGGGATGCCATCGTCAATGGGCGTTCCGGCATCGCTCAGATTACCCGTTTCGACACCTCTGCCTTTTCGGCAAAGATCGCCGGCGAGGTCAAGGGCTTCGATGTCAGCGCCTATCTTTCCCCGAAAGAGGCGCGCCGGATGGATATCTTCATCCACTACGGGCTCGCGGCCGGCATCCAGGCCATCCGAGATTCGGGCATCGAGGTGACGGATGCCAATGCGCACCGCATTGGCGTCAATATCGGCTCCGGCATCGGCGGCCTGCCGATGATCGAGGACACCCACGACGATTTCCTCGGCGGCGGTCCTCGCAAGATTTCCCCCTTCTTCATCCCCGGCACCATCATCAACATGATCTCCGGCAACCTGTCGATCATGTTCGGGATGAAGGGGCCCAACATTGCGGTCGTGACTGCCTGCACCACCGGCCTGCACGCTATCGGCATGAGCGCGCGGATGATCGAGTACGGCGATGCGGACATGATGGTCTGCGGCGGCGCCGAATCGACCGTCACGCCGCTGGCGGTGGGTGGCTTTGCATCGGCAAAGGCGCTGTCCACCCGCAACGACGATCCCGCGACGGCCAGCCGTCCGTGGGACAAGGATCGTGACGGTTTCGTGCTTGGCGAAGGCGCCGGTGTGCTGGTGCTTGAAGAGTACGAGCACGCGGTCAAGCGCGGTGCCCGCATCTACGCCGAGATCGCCGGTTTCGGCATGAGCGGCGACGCCTACCACATGACCGCGCCGGATACCGACGGGCCGCGTCGCAGCATGGTGAATGCGCTGCACAACGCCGGCATCAACCCCGACGAAGTGCAGTACCTCAACGCGCACGGCACTTCGACGCCCCTCGGCGACAAGAACGAAACCGAAGCCATCAAGCTGGCCTTCGGTGCGGATGTCGCCAAGAAGCTGGTGGTCAACTCCACCAAGTCGATGACCGGTCACCTCCTGGGTGGCGCTGGCGGGCTGGAGTCAGTCATCACTAGTCTTGCTGTCTATAACCAGGTATCCCCGCCGACGATCAACATCTTCGAGCAGGATCCGGAGTGCGATCTGGATTACTGTGCCAACGTGGCTCGTCAGATGAAGATCGACGTGGCGGTGAAGAACAACTTCGGCTTTGGCGGTACCAACGGCACGCTGGTGTTCCGCAAGGTCTGAGTCGATGGCACGGCCATCCGTGCGTCGTGACTGTCATTGAAATCAAGCCGTCCCGGCTGCTCCTCGTTCTTGTGACGGGGGTGCATGTCGTGGCGGTTTTTTCATTCTGCTTCAGCAGCGGGTCGTGGCTGTGGGTGGCAGGCGCTGCCACTGCGGTTCTGTCGTGGGCTAATTTTGTGCTGCGCTGGCGGCGTGATGGGTGTCGGCTCGGGCTGATGAGCGACGGCGGATTTCAGTTCGATCCGGATGGCGCCGTCGAGCTGCAGCTGAACGCCCGGCCGGAGACGACGGTCAGCGCCGCCGCCGTTTGGCTGGTCTGGCAGGACGAGCGCACGCGCCGGAAGCGGGCGCGGCTTGTGATGCGCGATCAGGTCAGTCGCGACGACTGGCGGCGTTTTCAGGTGTGGGCCCGGCTGCGGGCCGGGCGCGCTGCGGAAGGCTGAAGCGCGAGAGGTTCTCTAGCGCATCCGGCTGCGGGTTGGGCGGATCACCGTGTCGCGGGCCACCGGCAGGGCGGTGGGGTAATCGCGGCTGAAGTGCAGGCCGCGGCTTTCCTTGCGATTCAGGGCGCTGCGGACGATGAGATCGGCGGTGACAACCAGGTTGCGCAGCTCGATCAGGTCGTTGCTCACCCGGAAGTTGCTGTAGAACTCGTCAATCTCCCGGGCCAGCAGGCGGATGCGGTGCTGGGCGCGCTGGAGCCGCTTGTTGGTGCGCACGATCCCCACGTAGTCCCACATGAACCGGCGTAACTCGTCCCAGTTGTGAGAGATCACGATGGATTCGTCGGCGTCGGTCACGCGGCTCTCGTCCCACTGGGGCAGCTCGGCGGCCTGGGGGCGTGGGTTGGCGAGGATGTCGCTGGCTGCGGCCTCGCCATAGACCAGACATTCGAGCAGGGAGTTGCTGGCTAGCCGGTTGGCGCCGTGCAGGCCGGTGCAGGCGGTCTCGCCCACGGCGTAAAGGCCGGGTACGTCGGTGCGGGCGCGCAGGTCGGTGACGATGCCGCCGCAGGAATAGTGCGCGGCAGGCACCACCGGGATCGGCTGCTGGGTGATGTCGATGCCCAGCTCGGCGCAGCGGGCCAGGATGTTGGGGAAGTGCTCGCGCAGGAAGTCGGCCGGCTTGTGGCTGATGTCCAGGAAGACGCAGTCCAGGCCGTGCTTCTTCATCTCGAAGTCGATGGCGCGGGCGACGATGTCGCGCGGGGCCAGCTCCTCGCGGCTGTCGTGTTCGGGCATGAAGCGCGAGCCGTCGGGCCGGCGCAGCAGGCCGCCTTCGCCCCGGACGGCTTCGGAGATCAGGAAGGATTTGGCTTGCGGGTGGTACAGGCAGGTGGGGTGGAACTGGATGAACTCCATGTTCGAGACCCGACAGCCGGCCCGCCAGGCCATGGCCACCCCGTCGCCGGTGGCGGTATCGGGGTTGGTGGTGTAGAGGTAGACCTTGCCCGCGCCGCCGGTGGCGAGCACGGTGTGGCGCGCTGCGAAAGTGCGCACTTCGTCGTTGGCGATGTCGAGGACGTAGGCGCCAAGGCAGCCGGCCTCGGGGCGTCCGATCTTGTGGCCGACGATGAGGTCGACCGCGATGTGCTGTTCGAAGATCTGGATGTTCGGGTGGGCGCGGACCTGTTCGGTCAGTGTGGCCTGGACGGCGGCGCCGGTGGCGTCGGCCACATGGATGACCCGCCGGTGTCCGTGTCCGCCTTCGCGGGTGAGGTGGTAGCCGATCGGCGAGCCAGAATCCGCCGTGAAGGGGACGCCGCGATCGATCAGCCAGCGGATTGCTCGTGCGCCGTTCTCGACGACGAAGCGGGTGGCTTTCTTCGAGCACAACCCGGCGCCGGCGGTGTGGGTGTCGGCGATGTGGGCTTCGGTGCTGTCGGTGGGGTCGAGCACCGCGGCAATCCCGCCCTGGGCCCAGGCGCTGGCGCTGTCTTCGAGCGTGCGTTTGGTGACGAGGGCGACCTTCAGGGTGTCGGCGAGGCGAAGGGCGAGGGATTGGCCGGCAAGGCCACTGCCCAGGATGAGCACATCAAAAGCGGTCACTTCGGAATTCCGCGGGGGCGCGATAGTTCAGATGGCCGACTATAGCACGTGCGATCTGCCCTGCCGACGCCAACAAAACCCTTTCGGTGACTGAACTATGGCGGGGCCGCTGCGGTCAACCGAAGGACTTTGGCAGGAAATCGAGACGCTCAAGGTATACTGCCGGGCTGTGGCCGACCGGGCCATGACTCACGAGGTAGCCCTTTCCCGACCATGAGCGATCGAGAAATTGACCAGCAGTTGGTCGAGCGCGTCCAGCGTGGCGACAAGCAGGCTTTTGGCCTGCTGGTGGCTAAGTACCAGCGCAAGCTCGCCCGGCTGTTGTCGAGATTGATCCGAGATCCCGCCGAAGTGGAGGATGTCGCCCAGGAGACGTTCATCAAGGCGTATCGCGCCTTGCCGTCCTTCCGGGGAGACAGCGCTTTTTATACCTGGCTTTATCGTATCGGGATCAACACCGCCAAGAACTTCCTCGTTTCGCAGGGCCGGCGTGCGCCGACGTCCACCGATTTCGACTCCGACGAGGCCGAGACCTTCGAGGATGGCGATCAGCTGCGCGACATCAACACGCCGGAGCGTCTGCTGATGACCAAGCAGATCGGGGATACCGTCAATGTGGCGATGGAGGCCTTGCCTGAAGAATTGAGAACGGCAATCGTGCTGCGCGAGATCGAAGGTCTGAGCTATGAAGAGATCGCCTCGATCATGGAGTGTCCGATCGGCACCGTCCGATCGCGGATCTTCCGCGCGCGGGAAGCAATTTCAGAAAAGCTCAGGCCGTTGCTCGATACGGCTCCGAACAAGAGGTGGTAAGACGATGAAAGAAAAGGTTTCGGCCCTGCTGGACGGCGCCCTCGACGACGAGGCTTCGTCCCGACTGTTCGAATCGCTCAGGCGGGATGGAGCGCTTCGACGAGACTGGGAAGATTACTGCCTCATCGGGGACGTGCTGCGGGATGAGAACGGGCTGTCGTCCGATTTCACGCGCAAGGTGATGCGCTGCATTGACGACGAGCCCACGGTCCTGGCGCCGGCGCGTCGGGAGGTTGGCGGTGGCCTCGTCCGGCACCTGATGCCGATCGCGGCGTCGTTCATGGGCGTGGCTGCCGTGGGTTGGGTGGCGATGTCCCTCAACGGTAGCGGCGAGCCGGTCGAACGCCTGGCGGCGGCCAAGGTTCAGGCGCCAGTTGCGCTGGTGAGCGCGCCGGCCGAGTCGGCCACGCGGCCGCAGGGGGCGACGGGCGAGCCGTCTGAGCGCGAGTACCTGTTCGCCCATCAGGCGATGGCGCCTTCCGCAGCCATGCCCGGCGTCGCGCTCTACGTGCGGACCGTTTCCGACAGTCGCGTGGCCGGACAGCGATGAAGCGCTTTGTCGCATTGATGGCGGCACTCCTGACGGCAGGGGCCGCTGGCGCGGCCGAAGTCCCCACCGATCCGCTGAACTGGCTGGGCCGCATCTCCAGCGCCGCGCATCGGCTCAACTACACCGGCACCTTCAGCTACCAGAACGGGAAGAACGTCGAGACTTCGCGGATCGCCCATCTGGTGGACGGCGGAGTCGAGTTCGAGAAGATGGAGGCGCTGGACGGCAGCCCGCGGGAGGTGGTGCGCAACAACGAAGAGGTGCAGTGCTTCCTGCCGGATCAGAAGCTGGTGATCGTCGATCAGTCGGCGGCCCGGCGCGGTTTCCCGGCGCGGCTGCCGGCCTCGCCGAGCGCTCTGGCCGAGAACTACCGCATTCGCAAGGGTGAGGTGGTCCGGATTGCCGGCCTGGAGAGTCAGCAGATCATCCTTGAGCCCAAGGACGACATGCGCTTCGGCCATCAGTTGTGGGCCGACGTGAACTCCGGCCTCCTGCTGCGCGCTCGCCTGATCGGGGAGAAGGGCGAGAGCATCGAGCAGTTTGCCTTCAACGAGGTGCAGATCGGCGCGCCCTTCGACAAGGAGAAGGTGAAGCCCCGTTTTGTGCGCGGTGCCGACTGGAAGGTGGTGCAGGCGCGCGGCAACGATGTGAAGGTGGAAGACATCGGCTGGGTGTTCCGCAACTCGATCCCGGGCTTCCGCCAGGTGGTGTCGGTGGCGCGACCGGGGCGCAAGGATCGGGCCGAGGCGTATCACGTGGTCTTTTCGGATGGGCTTGCGGCCATCTCGGTGTTCATCGAGCCGGTGTCGGCCAAGCCCGGCGCCCAGAGCGGCATGAGCACCAACGGTGCGGTCAACATCTTCCGTCGCACGGTGGCAGATCACCTCATCACGGTGTTGGGCGAGGTGCCGCAGGCGGCGCTGGTCCGCATCGCCGACGGTGTGGAGGTTCGGAAGCGCTGATGCGGGTGAGCGGGGTGGTTTCGCGGGTCGAGTCGGGTTATGCGTGGGTCGATGTCACGGTGGCTCAGGGCTGCGGTCGTTGCCATGAACCGGGTGGATGCGGCGGGGTGAATATCGCCAGGCCGCTGGCGGCTGCCAGTCAGACCGTGCGGGTGCGCGACGAGATCGGCGTGCGCCCCGGTGAGTCGGTGGGGCTGGTTGTGGACGACGGCACGCCGCTGCGCGCGGCCTTGCTGGCTTATGCGCTGCCGGTGGCCGGCGTGCTGCTGGGGGCTGCGGCCGGTACGGCTGTGGCGCCGGTGGGTGGTAGCGTGGATCTGACGGCGGGTATCGGTGCGCTGGCGGGGGGCGTTGTGGCCTTTCTGCTGGCGCGGGGCCGTTCGGCCTGGACGCAGGACGCGGCGCCGCTGCGCCTGGAGCGTGCCGGTACCCAGCACGGGGCATGCGGGCGATGAGGGGCGACGTGGTTTGCCGGCGCCTGTTTGCCTGGCTGGCGCTGCTTGTTGCCGTGTTCGCCGGCCGTCTGGCGTTGGCGCGGGATCTGCCCGATTTTGCCGATCTGGCCGAACGCCAGGGGGCCGCGGTGGTGAACATCAGCACCACCCAGGCCTTGCGTCAGACGCGGCCCGGCGTGCCCAGCCTGGAAGAAGACGATCCGATGTTCGACCTCTTCCGGCGCTTCATTCCGCGTTCTCCATCCGGGCCGCGGATGGACCCGGACAACCGCTCCCTGGGTTCGGGCTTCATCGTGTCGCCCGATGGCTATGTGCTGACCAATGCCCATGTGGTGGATGGTGCCGACGAGATCGTCGTCAAGCTTACCGACAAGCGGGAGTTTCGCGCTCGCGTGATCGGCACCGACGCCCGCACCGATGTGGCGCTGCTCAAGATCGACGCCACGGGCCTGCCGAGGGTCACCCTGGGCGATGCGGGCAAGCTCCGCGTCGGCGACTGGGTGGTGGCGATCGGTGCGCCCTTCGGTTTCGAGAACTCCGTGACCGCCGGCATCGTGAGCGCCAAGGGGCGATCGCTGCCGCAGGAGAACTTCGTGCCCTTCATCCAGACCGACGTGGCCATCAACCCGGGCAATTCAGGGGGGCCGCTGTTCAACATGAAGGGCGAGGTGGTCGGCATCAATTCGCAGATCTACAGCCGGACAGGCGGTTTCATGGGCCTGTCCTTCGCGATCCCGATCGACGTGGCGATGGACGTGCAGGCCCAGTTACGGGCCAGCGGGCGGGTTCAGCGGGGCCGGATCGGCGTGGTGATCCAGGAGGTCTCCCGGGAGCTGGCCGACAGCTTCAACCTGGGCAAGCCGGTCGGGGCCCTGGTGAGTTCGGTGGAGAAGGGCAGCCCGGCAGACAAGGCCGGCATCGAGCAGGGCGACATCGTCCTGCGCTTCGACAACCGGCCGGTGGGCGTGTCGGGCGATCTGCCGCGGATCGTCGGCAGCACGCGGCCCGGTGCCCGGGCGCCGGTGCAGGTATGGCGTAAGGGAGCACTGCGCGATCTCACGGTGACGGTGGCCGAGCTGCCCGAGGAGAAGGCGCGCAAGCTCGCCGCCAGGGCGCCCCGGCAGGAAGTTGCGCCGAACCGGCTCGGGATCGTCGTCGTGGAGCCGTCGGGGGATCAGCGCCGCGATGGCCGCTTTGCCGCCGGCGGGGTGGTGGTGGATGCGCTGCGCAGCCCGTCGGCGCGAGCCTCCGAGATCCAGGCTGGGGACGGCATCCTGGCCTTGGTGAGCAAGGGGGTGCGCACCGACATCCGCTCGGTGGAGCAGTTTAACCGCGTGGTGGGTGGCCTCGAGTTGGGGCAGACCGTCACCCTGCTGGTGCTGCGTGGCGAAACCCAGACCTTCGTGCCACTGCGAACCCTTGAGCGCTGATCGCCAACTTACCGTCTTGAGCCGGATGTGGTGCCATCTGTGCCACGATCTGATCGTCGCCCTCGCGCCGCTGCAGGACGAGCTGGGGTTTTCGGTGCGCGTCGTGGATCTGGACACGGATGCGCCAGAGCTTGAAGAAGTCTGGGGCGAGAAGGTGCCGGTGTTGCTGGACGGGGATGTGGAACTGTGTCATTACTTCCTCGACGAAGCCGCGGTCCGTGCTCATTTCCGGCGTATCGGTTAAAATCAAACCCTTTGCCAGGCAAACAATTTTTTCAAGGGTGCCCAACGGCACCCTTTTTCATGGCCCATGCAACACATCAGAAACTTCTCGATCATCGCCCATATCGACCACGGCAAGTCCACCCTGGCCGACCGGATCATCCATCTTTGCGGCGGCCTGTCCGACCGGGAGATGGAGGCCCAGGTGCTGGACTCGATGGACATCGAACGTGAGCGGGGCATCACCATCAAGGCCCAGACCGCGGCGCTGAGCTACCGCGCCCGCGACGGCCAGGTCTATAACCTCAACCTCATCGATACCCCGGGGCACGTGGACTTCTCCTACGAGGTCTCCCGCTCCCTGGCGGCCTGCGAAGGCGGCCTGCTGGTGGTGGATGCCTCCCAGGGCGTCGAGGCCCAGACCGTCGCCAACTGCTACACCGCGCTGGAGCAGGGCGTCGAGGTGGTGCCGGTGCTCAACAAGATGGACCTGCCCCAGGCCAACCCGGATGGCGCGAAGCAGGAGATCGAAGACGTGATCGGCATCGACGCGAGCGACGCGATCCCCTGTTCGGCCAAGACCGGCATGGGCGTCGAGGACATCCTGGAAGCCGTCATCGCCCGCATCCCGCCTCCCAAGGGCGATCCGGATGCGCCGCTGAAGGCGCTCATCATCGACTCGTGGTTCGACAACTACGTGGGCGTGGTGATGCTGGTGCGGGTGGTCGATGGCAGCCTCAAGCCGAAGGACAAGATCCTGTTCATGTCCAACGGCAACCAGCACCTGTGCGAGCAGGTGGGGGTGTTCACCCCCAAGTCCCAATCCCGGGAGAGCCTCTCCGCCGGGCAGGTGGGCTTCATCATCGCCGGCATCAAGGAGCTGAAGTCCGCCAAGGTGGGCGACACCATCACCCTCGCCGGCAAGCCCGCCGCCGAGCCCCTGGCCGGCTTCAAGGAGATCAAGCCGCAGGTGTTCGCCGGCCTGTATCCGGTCGAGTCCAACGAATACGACCAGCTCCGCGAATCCCTCGAGAAGCTGCGCCTCAACGACGCCTCGCTGCAGTTCGAGCCGGAAGTCTCCCAGGCGCTGGGCTTCGGTTTCCGCTGCGGCTTCCTGGGCCTGCTGCACATGGAGATCGTGCAGGAGCGCCTGGAGCGCGAGTTCGACATGAACCTCATCACCACGGCGCCGACCGTGGTGTATGAAGTGCTGATGAAGGATGGCACCGTCGAGCAGGTGTCCAACCCGTCCAAGCTGCCGGACCTGTCCAAGGTCGAGGAGGTGCGCGAGCCGATCATCAAGGCGGTGATCTTCCTGCCCCAGGAGTACGTCGGCCCGGTCATCACCCTGTGCAACCAGAAGCGCGGCGCCCAGGTGGACATGCTCTACCACGGCCGTCAGGTGCAGCTGATCTACGACATGCCGATGAACGAGGTGGTCATGGACTTCTTCGACAAGCTGAAGTCGGTGTCCCGCGGCTACGCCTCGCTTGACTACGAGTTCAAGGAATACCGTGCCGCCGATCTGGTCAAGCTCGACGTGCTGGTGTCCTCCGAGAAGGTGGATGCCCTGTCGATCATCGTGCACCGCGCCAACTCCCAGTATCGCGGCCGCGAACTGGTGGCCAAGCTGCGCGAACTCATCCCGCGCCAGATGTTCGACGTGGCCATCCAGGCAGCGATCGGCTCCAACATCGTCGCCCGCGAAACCATCAAGGCCCTGCGCAAGAACGTGCTGGCCAAGTGCTACGGCGGCGACATCACCCGGAAGAAGAAGCTCCTCGAGAAGCAGAAAGAGGGCAAGAAGCGCATGAAGCAGGTGGGCAACGTCGAGATTCCGCAAGAGGCCTTCCTGGCCGTGCTGCGGGTGGATGAAGGTAAATGAGCTTGCGGACCGGAGCTGATACGTGAATTTCGCCCTGATTCTTTTCCTGTTGCTGCTGGTGAGCGGCGCCCTGTGGGCGCTGGACCGTTTCGTCGCCAGCAAGCGCCGCAGCGTGGGCGCCAAGACGCCCTGGTGGGTGGAGTACGGCGCGAGCTTCTTTCCGGTGATCCTGGTGGTGTTCTGCCTGCGCTCGTTCGTCGTCGAGCCCTTCAAGATTCCGTCCGGCTCGATGATCCCGACCCTGCTGATCGGCGACTTCATCCTGGTCAACAAGTGGACTTACGGCATCCGCCTGCCCGTCATCAACAAGAAGATCATCGACGTGAACGAGCCCCAGCGGGGCGACGTGATGGTCTTCCGTTTCCCGGGCGACCCCTCCCTCGATTACATCAAGCGGGTCGTGGGCCTGCCGGGGGACAAGGTGGAGTACATCGACAAGAAGCTGACGATCAACGGTCAGCCCGTGCCGCAGAACGCCGCCGGCGATTATCTGCACACCGACCGGCTGTACTACTCGCCGAGCTTCATCGAGAAGCTGGGCAACGTCGAGCACCGGATCATCGTGGAAAATGCCGCGCCGGCCTATGTTTCCCAGGTCACCAAGTATCCGTTCCAGGAGAACTGCACCTATACTAACCGCGGTCTTTCCTGCACTGTGCCGGCGGGGCACTACTTCATGATGGGCGACAACCGCGACGGCAGTTTCGACAGCCGCGGCTGGGGCTTCGTCCCGGAGCAGAACATTGTTGGCAAGGCTTTCTTCATCTGGTTCAATTTCAGCGACCTGAAACGGATAGGCAGCTTCCAGTGATCATGACGCGAAAAAGTCAATCGGGCCTGAGTCTCGTCAGCGTGCTGCTGGTCGGCGGTGCGATGGCTGCCATCGTGGTGGTGGGCCTCAAGCTGATCCCGGTGGTCAATGAGTACTACGGGATCAAGCGCGCCCTGACGGCGGTGGTCGGCGCCTCCAACCCCCAGACGGCCACCGTCTCGGAGCTGCGCAACGCCTTCGCGAAGCGTGTCACGGTTGACGACATCACCAGCGTCACGCCGGCGGATATCGACATCACCAAGGAAAACGGTCGAATCGTGATGTCCGTCGACTACGCCCGCAAGGTGCCGCTTTATGGCAGGGTCAGCCTGCTGATCGAATTCTCCGCGTCGTCCGACGCTCACTGATTCCGCCCCATGAAGTTGGACGCCCTGCAGCAGGCCATCGGCCATCGTTTTGCCCGGCCGGAGCTCCTGGAGCAGGCGGTCACCCATCGCAGCTTCGGCTCGCCCCACAATGAGCGGCTCGAGTTCCTCGGCGACAGCGTGCTCAACTGCGTCACTGCCATCGCCCTGTTCGGGCGCTTCGACAACCTGCGCGAGGGCGACATGTCGCGCCTGCGCGCCAACCTGGTGCGCCAGGAGGCCCTGCACCGGCTCGCCGACGGGCTCAGGCTCGGCGAATACCTGCGCCTGGGCGAGGGCGAGCTGAAGAGCGGCGGACATCGCCGGCCGTCCATCCTCGCCGACGCCCTGGAGGCCATCATCGCCGCGGTGTTCCTGGATGCCGGCTTCGAGGCGGCAAAGGGCGTGGTGGATCGGCTCTACGACAAGTCCCTCGCCGCGCTCGACCCGGCCCGCGCCCTCAAGGATCCAAAAACCGCGCTGCAGGAGTGGCTGCAGGGCCGGCGCATGGCGCTGCCCAAGTATTCGCTCGCCGACACCCGGGGCGAAGCCCACCAGCAGGAATTCGAGGTCGAGTGCGAGATCGCCGGCCTTGGCCTCAAGACCCGCGGCATCGGCGTGAGTCGCCGCGCTGCCGAACAGCAGTCCGCCCAGCGGGCGCTGGAACGCCTACCCCAGAAATGACCGAATCCAACACCTCCGCCGCTGGCGATCAGCCGATGCGCACCGGTTTCGTCGCCATCGTCGGCCGCCCCAATGTGGGCAAGTCCACCCTGCTCAACCGCCTGATCGGCCAGAAGATCAGCATCGTGTCGCGCAAGGCCCAGACCACCCGTCACCGGGTCACCGGCGTGCTGACCGAAGGCCAGGCCCAGTACATCTTCGTCGACACCCCGGGCTTCCAGACCCGCCACAAGAACGCCCTCAACCGGGCGATGAACCGCACCGTCACCCAGGTGCTGGCGGATGTGGACCTGGTGCTCTTCGTGATCGAGAGCGGCCGCTTCGGCCCCGCCGACGAGCAGGTGGTCAAGCTGCTGCCCGAAGGCGCCAAGGTGATCCTGGTGGTCAACAAGATGGACATGCTCGAGGACAAGGCCAAGGTGCTGCCCTTCCTCCAGAAGATGAGCGCGGTCTATCCCTTTGCCGAGATCGTCCCGGTGTCCGCCGAGAAGGGCCACAACACCGCCCAGCTCCTGAAGGCCGCGGAGCCCTACCTGCCCGAAGGCGAGTGGATCTTCGGCGAGGACGACATCACCGACCGCAGCGAACGCTTTCTGGCTGCCGAGTTTCTCCGTGAGAAGCTGTTCCGCCAGCTGGGCGAAGAGCTGCCCTACGGCATGACCGTCGAGATCGAAAAATTCGAGGCCGAAGCCGGCATGCGCCGCATCAACGCGGCCATCATCGTCGACCGCGACGCCCACAAGGCGATGGTCATCGGCAAGGGCGGCGAGCGCCTCAAGCGCATCGCCTCCGAAGCCCGTGTCGAACTCGAAAAGCTCTTCGACTCCAAGGTCTTCCTGGAGGTGTGGGTCAAGGTCAAGAGCGGCTGGGCCGACGACGAGCGCGCCCTCAAGAGCCTCGGCTACGAGTAAGCCGGCCCGGGGCAGCCTGCCGTGAGCGCCAAGCAGCGCGTCGACCAGCAGCCGGGCTTCGTGCTGCACAGCTATCCGTACCGCGAGACGAGCCTCATCGTCGAGGTGTTCAGTCGCGACCACGGCCGCGTCGGCCTGGTGGCCAAGGGCGCCCGGCGCCCGGCCTCGCAGCTGCGCGGCGTGCTGATGGCCTTCCAGCCGCTGTTCATCGACTGGAGCGGCGGCGGCGAGATGAAGACCCTCGTCCGCGCCGAATGGCAGGGCGGCCAGCCGCTGCTGGGCGGCCAGGCGCTGCTGTGCGCCTACTACGCCAACGAGCTGCTGATGCGCCTGCTGCCCCGCGAGGACGCCCACCCCCGGCTCTACGCCGCCTACGGCGACGCCTTGCGGGCGCTGGCTGCGGGTGAGCCGCAGGAGGTCGTCCTGCGCCGCTTCGAACTCGCTCTGCTGCAGGAGCTTGGCTACGGCCTGCTCCTCGAAACCGACGCCGACGACGTGCCGCTCCGGGGCGACGCCCGCTACGCCTATATAATCGAGCGCGGCCCGGTCGCCCTGGAGGCCTACGGCGCCGTGGGCGACGAGCTGCCCAGCGTGTCCGGCAAGACCTTGCTCGACATGGCTGCCGGCGATTTCCGCGACCCGGAGACCCTGGCCCAGAGCAAGGCCCTGATGCGCCGGCTCATCCAGCACCACCTCGGCGGGCAGCAGCTCCAGTCCCGCCGCGTATTCACCGAACTGTTCGCCTTTCCCGGAGACCTCTCTTGATCGAACTCGGCGTCAACATCGACCACGTGGCCACCCTCCGTCAGGCCCGCCGCACCTGGGAGCCCGACCCCGTGTGGGCGGCCGTCGAAGCGCACCTGGGGGGCGCCGACGGCATCACCGTACACCTGCGCGAGGATCGTCGCCACATCCAGGACGAGGACGTGCGCCGCCTGCGCGACCTCACCCAGATCAAGCTCAACCTCGAGATGGCCGCCACCGACGAGATGGTCGGCATCGCCTGCGGCATCAAGCCCGAGATGGCGATGTTCGTGCCCGAAGGTCGCCACGAGGTGACCACCGAAGGCGGCCTCGACATCGTGTCCCAGGAAGCCCGGCTGAAGGATGCGGTCGCCCGGCTGGCCGACGCCGGCATCATCGTCAGCGTCTTCATCGACGCCGAACTGGCCCAGGTGGAAGCCGCCGCGCGCATCGGCGCGAAGGTCTGCGAGATCCACACCGGCCCCTACGCCCACGCCTTCCACGCCGCCGGGCGCGACGCCGAAAGCCCCGCCGTGCTCGCCGAAATCGACAAGATCGCCCGCGCCGGCGAGGCCATCCGCGGCCTGGGCCTGCGCTTCAATGCCGGTCATGCGCTCAACTACTACAACGTCCAGCCCATCGCGCGCCTGCCGGGCATCCGCGAGCTGCACATCGGCCACGCCATCGTCAGCCGCGCGGTGTTCTCGGGCATGCGCGAGGCGGTGCGCGAGATGAAACGCCTGATGCGCGAAGGCGCCGCCCACGGCCGGCAAGCGTGATCCACGGCATCGGCACCGACATCGTCCGGGTCGCGCGCATCGCCGAGGCCCTCACGCGCCACGGCGCCCGCTTCGCCGCCCGGGTGCTGGATGCCTCCGAGCTGCCCGCCTTCGAGGCCGCCGCCCACCCCGAGCGCTTCCTCGCCAAGCGCTTTGCCGCCAAGGAAGCCTTCGGCAAGGCGCTGGGCACCGGGGTTGCCGTGCCGGCCACGCTCCACGCGGTGCGGGTGGGGCACGACGCCCTGGGCAAGCCCCTGTTTGAATTCTCCGCCGCCCTCGCCGAGCACCTGCGAGCGCAGGGCCTCGCGGCCCACCTGAGCCTGTCCGACGAAGCCGAATACGTCGTCGCCTTTGCCGTGATCGAAAAACCATGAAGCCTTCCCACGCCCAGCCCGGCCCGGTCATGCTCGACGTGGCCGCCCACGAAGTCACCGCCGAAGAACGCGAAATCCTGCAGCACCCGCTGGTGGGCGGGGTGATCCTGTTCGCCCGCAACTACGCCGAGCCCGAGCAGCTCCGCGCCCTCACCGCCGCCATCCGCGCGGTGCGGCCCGAGCTGGTGATCTCGGTCGACCACGAAGGCGGCCGGGTGCAGCGTTTCCGCGACGGCTTCACCCGTCTGCCGGCGATGCGCCGCTTCGGCACGGTATGGAACGACGACCCCGCCGCCGCTACCGCCGCCGCCCGTCACGCCGGCTTCGTGCTGGCCGCCGAGCTGCGCGCCCACGGCGTCGATCTCAGCTACGCGCCGGTGCTCGATCTCGACTACGGCGTCAGTTCGGTCATCGGCGACCGGGCCTTCCACCGCGATCCCCAGGTCGCCACCGAGCTTGCCCGGGCCCTGATCGCCGGGCTGGCGGACGCCGGCATGCGCGCGGTGGGCAAGCACTTCCCCGGTCATGGCGCGGTCGAGGCAGATTCCCACGTGGCGATTCCGGTGGACGAGCGCAGCTTCGACGCGGTGTGGGCCGACGACATCCAGCCCTTCCGCAACCTGGCTTCGGTGCTTGGCGGCGTGATGCCCGCCCACGTCATCTTCGAGCACATCGACCCGCGCCCGGCGGGCTTCTCGCCCTTCTGGCTGCAGGAGGTGCTGCGCGGCCGGCTGGGCTTTGGCGGGGTGATCTTCTCCGACGACCTGACCATGGAAGGCGCCAGCGTGGCGGGCGACATCGTGGCCCGCGCCGGCGCCGCCCACAGCGCCGGCTGCGACATGGTGCTGGTGTGCAACCGGCCCGATCTGGCGGTGCAGCTCATCGACCGCTGGCGCCCGGAGGTGAGCGCCGACAGCGCCGCCCGCGTCGCCGCCCTGCGCCCGCGCCCCGGCACCATGCCCGCCGATCCGGCCACCCTGGCCGGCTGGGCGCCCTACGTGGCCGCCCGCGACAGCGTGCTCGCCCTGGCCTGACCCGCCCGCGCCATGAGTTTCGACGCCAAGGCCTTCCTGCGAACCCTCACCGAGGAGCCCGGCGTGTACCGGATGATCGGCGAGGGCGACGCGGTGCTCTACGTGGGCAAGGCCAAGAACCTCAAGCGGCGGGTGTCGTCCTACTTCCAGCGCACCCAGCTGTCGCCGCGCATCGCGATCATGGTGGGGCAGGTGGTGCGCGTCGAGACCACCGCCACCCGCTCCGAGGCCGAGGCCCTGATCCTCGAGAACAACCTCATCAAGCGCCTCGGGCCCAAGTACAACATCCTCTTTCGGGACGACAAGTCCTACCCCTACATCGCGCTGTCGGCCGGCGACTTTCCGCAGATCTACTACCACCGCGGCGGTTTCAAGAAGGGCGAGCGCTACTTCGGGCCTTTCCCCAACAGCTGGGCAGTGCGCGAGACCCTGCACCTGATGCAGAAGATCTTCCGCCTGCGCACCTGCGAGGACACCACCTTCTCCAACCGCTCGCGGCCCTGCCTGCTGCACCAGATCCACCGCTGCACCGGGCCCTGCGTCGGGCTGATCGACAAGGACGCCTACGCCGGCGACGTGCGTCTCGCCAGCCTGTTCCTCAACGGCCGCCACGGCGACGTGGTGGACGACCTGTCGCGCCGGATGCAGGCCGCGTCCGACGAACTCGCCTTCGAGAAGGCCGTGGTCTATCGCGACCAGATCCGCAACCTGCAGGCGGTGCTCCACAAGCAGTTCGTCGAGAGCGCCAAGGACGAGGACGTGGACGTGATCGCCGCGCTGGAACGGGGCGGCATGGTGTGCGTCAACCTGGCGATGATCCGCGGCGGGCGGCATCTGGGCGACCGGCCGCTGTTCCCCAGCAACGCCCAGGGCGTCGCGCCGCTGGATGCGCTGGTGGCCTTCGTCGAGCAGCATTACCTCGACCACCCGCTGCCCGGGCGCATCCTCGTCAATGGCGATCCGGCCGTGGTCAAGGAGGCGCTGGAGGAGGCCGTCGAGGGCAAGGTCACGGTCGTCGCGGCCCGCTACGAGAACGAGCGCGCCTGGATCGGCATGGCCGAGAACAACGCCAGCCTCGCGCTGCTCGCCCGGGAGCAGGAATCCAGCCGCGGCGAGCAGCGCCTCGACGCCCTGCGCGACGCCATCGGCCTCGCCGAAACGCCCAGCCGCATCGAATGCTTCGACATCTCCCACACCATGGGCGAGGCCACCGTGGCGTCCTGCGTGGTGTGGGACGGCAAGGCCATGAAGAAATCCGAATACCGCCGCTACAACATCGCCGGCATCACCGCCGGCGACGACTACGCCGCGATGCGTCAGGCGCTCACCCGGCGCTACGAGAAAGTGGCGGCGGGCGAGGGGGTATGCCCGGACGTGATCCTCATCGACGGCGGCAAGGGCCAGATGGGCGTGGCGAAGGAAGTGCTCGCCGAGCTGGGGCTCGAATCCATCGCCATGTTCGGCGTAGCCAAGGGCGAGAGCCGCAAGCCGGGCCTCGAGACCCTGGTCTTCCCCGACGGCCGCGAGCCGGTGCACCTGCGCCCCGACGCCCCGGCCCTGCACCTGATCCAGGAAATCCGCGACGAGGCCCACCGCTTCGCCATCACCGGCCACCGCGCCCGCCGCGCCAAGACCCGCAACACCTCCCGCCTCGAAGACATCGCCGGCGTCGGCCCCACCCGGCGCCGCAAGCTGCTGGCCGCCTTCGGCGGCATCGACGGCGTGCGCAACGCCACGGTCGAAGACCTGTGCCGCGTGGAAGGCATCAACCGGCACCTTGCCGAACAGATATATACTTCCTTGCGATAGCAAGCGAACGCCGACATGCCTCTGAACATTCCAAACACCCTCACCTGGGCGCGCATTGCGCTGATCCCCTTTTTCGTCGGCATCTATTACTTCCCGGACAACGTGATCTCCCCCGAGGACAAGAACCTCGCTGCGACGCTCACCTTCATCGTGGCCGCGGTGACCGACTGGTTCGACGGCTACCTCGCCCGCTCGCTGGGGCAGACCTCCGCCTTCGGCGCCTTCCTCGACCCGGTGGCCGACAAGCTGATGGTGGCCGCCGCGCTCATCGTGCTGGTGCACCTGGGGCGGGTGGATTCGCTGATTGCGCTGGTCATCATCGGGCGCGAGATCACCATCTCGGCGCTGCGCGAATGGATGGCCAAGGTGGGGGCGGCCGGCAGCGTGGCGGTGGCCTTCGTGGGCAAGCTCAAGACGGCGGCCCAGATGTCCGCCATCCCGCTGCTGCTGTACCAGGCCCCGCTGCTGGGTTTCGACAGCATCGGCCTGGGCACCGTGCTGATCTACGTGGCCGCGGTGCTCACCCTGTGGTCGATGGGCTACTACATGCGCTGCGCCTGGCCGGAGCTGGCCAAGCGCAGCCGTTGAAGGCAAGCCGGGCAGACAAAAAGTAGTTGACGTTGCCGCTGAAGTGTCTATAATGGCGGCTCTTTCAGGGCGGCAGTAGCTCAGTTGGTAGAGCGCAACCTTGCCAAGGTTGAGGTCGAGAGTTCGAGACTCTTCTGCCGCTCCAAGAAATTTTGAAGGGAAGCAGTTTTTGGATGCTTCTCTGTGAGGTACACGGCGCGATAGCAAAGCGGTTATGCACCGGATTGCAAATCCGTGTAGGTCGGTTCGACTCCGGCTCGCGCCTCCAGGCTAGAACAAAGCGGCAGTAGCTCAGTTGGTAGAGCGCAACCTTGCCAAGGTTGAGGTCGAGAGTTCGAGACTCTTCTGCCGCTCCAGAATGCACGGGGAAAACGACGATACGCCAATCGTTGTTTTCCCCGTTTTTCGTTTGTCCCCCCGCTGTAGCCTCCCTGCAAGACGCCTGTTTTCAGCCTGTCATCTCATCTGCCCAGAATCGTCACGAACGACGTGATACGTCATCGGGCGATTGGGGTCAGAAATGGAATCGATTTTCGAGAAGGGTGTCCGGCGGGTCGTGCGCCGTCTTTTCGGGCCGGATGTGGCGGCCTTCGTTCTGGACGACGACTGGCAGGGCCTGCTGTTCGTGCCGGAGATCGGCGCCGACCGGCGGGCGCCGGCCGCAGCCGGGCCGGTGCACTGCGTGGCCCCACCGTGGCCCTGTGCCTGCGATGCCTGCCCGGCGGTGAGCGCCTAGGCCCCGGCCGGCGCAGGGGCGGGGTTCAGAACGCCGCGATGCCGGTCTGGGCGCGGCCGAGGATCAGGGCGTGGATGTCGTGGGTGCCTTCGTAGGTGTTCACCACCTCCAGGTTCACCATGTGGCGGACGATCCCGAACTCGTCCGAAATCCCGTTGCCGCCCAGCATGTCCCGCGCCACGCGGGCGATGTCCAGCGCCTTGCCGCAGGCGTTGCGCTTCATGATCGAGGTGATCTCCGGCGAATCCGTGCCTTCGTCCTTCATCCGCCCCAGGCGCAGGCAGCCCTGCAGGCCCAGGGCGATCTCGGTCTGCATGTCGGCGAGTTTTTTCTGGACGAGCTGGTTGGCGGCCAGCGGCCGGCCGAACTGCTTGCGATCCAGCACGTACTGGCGGGCCCGGAGCCAGCAGTCTTCCGCCGCGCCCAGCGCGCCCCAGGCGATGCCGTAGCGGGCCGAGTTGAGGCAGGTGAACGGCCCTTTCAGGCCGCGCACGTCGGGGAAGGCGTTTTCGTCCGGGCAGAACACCTCGTCCATCACGATCTCGCCGGTGATCGACGCCCGCAGGCCGACCTTGCCGTGGATCGCCGGGGCCGACAGGCCAGCCCAGCCTTTTTCCAGCACGAAGCCGCGGATCTTGCCCGCGTCGTCCTTGGCCCACACCACGAACACGTCGGCCACCGGGCTGTTGGTGATCCACATCTTGCTGCCGGTGAGGCGGTAGCCGCCGTCCACCTTGCGGGCGCGGGTGGTCATCGAGCCGGGGTCGGAGCCGTGGTCGGGCTCGGTGAGGCCGAAGCAGCCGATCAGCTCGCCGCGGGCGAGGCCGGGGAGGTATTTCTGCCGGGTGGCCTCGGTGCCGAACTCGAAGATCGGCACCATCACCAGCGAGCTTTGCACGCTCATCATCGAGCGGTAGCCGGAGTCGACCCGCTCGACTTCCCGGGCGATGAGCCCGTAGCTCACGTAGCCGAGGCCGGCGCCGCCGTATTGCTCGGGGATGGTCGGCCCGAGCAGCCCCAGCTCGCCCATCTCGCGGAAGATGGCGAGGTCGGTGTGTTCGGAGCGGAAGGCGTGCACCACGCGCGGCGCGAGCTTGCCCTGGCAGTAGGCGCGGGCGGCGTCGCGGATCTGGCGTTCGTCGGCGGTGAGTTGCTGGTCGAGGAGGAGGGGGTCATCCCATTTGAAGTCGATCATCGGGTCATCCTGGTCGGGTTGGGCGAACGCCCGGCGGGGCGCAGGCGTTGATGATGCCCCAGCCCGGCCGGGGAAGCACGCCACCTGTGTGGTGGTGCGTCTGACGCAGGTGGGGATGGGGCCCGGACATCCATGCGTGGGTCTCGCGCACCCGGCAGTGAGTGATTTTTGCTCACGCGTGAGTTCGCGCCGCTCATCGATGGGGGCGTGTCGGTCACCGATGAGCGGCCGGGACTGACGGCTGAGTGAATTTCACTCGTGCATGGGTCTCGGGCAGTCATCGATGAGTGATTTTTGCTCATGCATGAGTTCGCGCGACCCATCGATGAGCGAAATCCATCCATCGATGGGCGATGGGCGCTCATCGCGGGCCGGCACGGAGGGGGCGGGGCTTACATGCCCAGATAGGCGGCGCGCACCTGTTCGTCTTCGATCAGTTCGCGACCGGTGCCGGTGAGGGTGATCGAGCCGGTTTCGAGCACGTAGCCGCGGTCGGCCAGCGCCAGCGCGGAGAAGGCGTTCTGTTCGGCGAGGACGATGGACATGCCCTGGGCCTTGAGGGCCTTCACCACGTTGAAGACTTCCTCCACCAGCAGCGGGGCGAGGCCCATCGAGGGTTCGTCGAGGAGCAGCAGCTTGGGCCGGCCCATCAGCGCGCGGCCGATGGCGAGCATCTGCTGCTGGCCGCCGGAGAGTGTGCCGGCGGGGAGCTTCCGCTTCTCCTTGAGGATGGGGAACATGGCGTAGATCTTCTCCAGGTCGCCTTCCACCTGGGCCTTGGGCTGGGTGTAGGCGCCCAGGCGCAGGTTGTCCTCGATGGACAGGGGGCCGAACACCTGGCGGCCTTCCGGGCTCTGGCAGATGCCGCGGCGCATGCGCTGGTCGGCGCGCAGCCTGGAGATGTCCTCGCCGTCGAAGCGGATCTGGCCGCTCATGGGCTGCACGCCCGACAGGCTGCGCAGGAAGGTGGTCTTGCCGGCGCCGTTGGCGCCCACCAGGGCGACGGTCTCGCCGCGTCGCACTTCGATGGAGATGCCCTTCAGCGCCTTGATGCGGCCGTAGCTGCTTTCGAGCTTGGACACCGACAGCAGCACGTCGGGCTGGCTGGCGGCGGATTGCAGCTCGCCGGCGCTGCTGGCGCCCAGGCCCACCGACACCGGTGCGAGGCTGGCCACCTTGTGGAACAGCTCGCGGAATTCGGCCCGGGCGGCGCTGCCGAACACCGGGTCGTCGTTGTCGAGGAAGGCGGCGTCGATCCCGGCCCAGTCGGCGGGGGTGAGCACGTCGCTGGCGAGGCCGTAGATGTCGCGCTCCTCGTGCTTGATGTGGGCTTTCTGGTCGTCGATGTAGCGCCGGAAGGCTTCGGCCAGGCTGTCGATGCGCCCATGGCCGGCCACGGTGTCGGCCAGCTGGCTGCGCAGGGCGGCGAGGTTGTGGGGGGCGTTGCGGTGTTCGGCCTGGAGGCGGTCCAGCAGCGCGGCGGCGCTGGGGGCGCGCTGGCGCAGCACCGGGAAGAGGTGTTCGTCCTCCTTGCGGTGGTGGCAGCCGTCCATGAAGTGCTCGAAGTAGTCGAGCACCGAGCCAAGGAAGGCGGCCTCCACCTTGTGGTCGCGCTCCATCTCGGCGATGACCTGCTCGACGGTGATGGCGATGCGCCACAGGTTGCGGTGTTCGTCCTTGATGATGCTGAGGGCTTGCATGGCGTGTCCTCGGATCAGGCGTGGGCGCCCAGGTAGGCGGCGATCACGTCGGGGTTGCGGCGCACTTCCTCGCCGGTGCCTTCGGCCAGCTTCTTGCCGTAGTCGAGCACCAGGATGCGGTCGGAGAGGTTCATCACCATCTTCATGTCGTGCTCGACGAGCACCACGGTGATGCCCGAGTCGGCCACCTTGCGGACGAGGTGGTCCACCTCGATGGTCTCCTTGGGGTTGAGGCCGGCGGCGGGTTCGTCGAGGAAGATCAGGCGCGGCTTCATGGCCAGCGCGCGGGCGATCTCGAGGCGCTTGAGGGCGCCGTAGGGCATCGAATCCGCGCGGGCGTCGATGTACTTCTCGAGCCCGACGAAGCGCATCAGCCCGGCGGCTTCGTCGCGCAGCGCGGCGTCGCGGCGGGTGAGGCCGGGGAAGCGCAGCGCGGCCTTGATGAGGTTGCGATCGAGCCGCAGGTGGGCGCCCACCATCACGTTCTCGATGGCGCTCATGTTCATGCAGATCTGCAGGTTCTGGAAGGTGCGCGCCACGCCGCGGCGGGCGAGGTCATCCGGCGACTTGCCGCCGATGGCTTCGCCGTCCAGCCTGATTTCGCCGGCGGTGGGCTTGTACACGCCGGTGATGAGGTTGAACAGGGTGGTCTTGCCGGCGCCGTTGGGGCCGATCACCGAATAGACGATGCCGGCGTCGATGGAGAAGCTCACATCCTGCACGGCCTTCACGCCGCCGAAGTGGATGGAGAGGCTGGAGACGTCGAGGAGGGCCATGTCAGGACTCCTGAAGGGCCGCCCCGAAGGAGGCCTGCGCCCCCGTGGGGGGCAGCGAACGAAGAGAGCGTGGGGGCATCTTTATTCAGCCTTTCCAAACTTGCTGGCCAGGGTGGGCACCAGGCCCTTGGGCAGGAAGATCATGCAGATCATCAGGATGGCGCCGAAGGCGACGGTCTCCCAGCCTTCGAAGGTGGCCAGCGCCTGGGGCAGGGCGGTGAGCAGCACCGCGCCGATCACCGAGCCATACACCGAGGCCATGCCGCCGATGACGACCATCGTGACGAGTTCGATGGAGTGGAAGAAATCCGCCAGGTTGGGGGTGACGAAGCCCACGTAATGGGCGGTGACGCTGCCCATCAGGCTGGCGAACACGGCGGACATCACGAAGATGGCGACCTTGTAGCGCACCACATCCACGCCCACCACGCGGGAGGCGACCTCCGAGCCGTGCAGCGCGCGCAGGGCGCGGCCGAAGGGCGAGTCGATGAGGTTGATGGACGCCCACACGCTCACCGCCAGCAGCGCGGCGACCACCCAGTACCACTGCTTGTCGCTGGTGAGTTCGAAGCCGGCCAGGCCGAAGGCGGGCACCGGCATGCCGTCGGGGCCGCCCGTCCATTGGGCCTCGTTGCGCACCGCGATGTTGATGATGATGCCCAGGCCCAGGGTGGCCATCGCCAGGTAGTTGCCCTTGAGCTTGAAGATCGGGCGGGCCACCAGCGCGGCGAGAATGCCGGTGGCCACCGCGCCGGCCACCATCGCCAGCACCGGGTGCCAGCCGAAGTGGGTGGGCAGCACCGCCGAGGCGTAGGCGCCGATGCCCAGGAAGCCGGCGTGGCCAAGGCTGATCTGGCCGGCGAAGCCGATCAGCAGGTTGAGGCCCAGCACGATGATGGCGTTGATCGCCATGCGGATCGCCAGATCCAGATAGAAGCTGTTGGGCAGCACGAAGGGCAGCACCGCCAGCACCGCGATGAGGAGGTAGAGGCCGAGGTAGGCACGTTTCTGCATGGTCACACCCGGTCGGTCACCTTCGCGCCGAACAGGCCGCGCGGCATGAAGAAGAGGATGAAGAGGATCAGCACGAAGGGGATCGCGTCCTTGTAGGCCGACGACAGGTAGCCGGCGCCCATGGCTTCGAGGATGCCCACCAGCAGGCCGCCCACCACCGCGCCGAGGCCGTTGCCGAGCCCGCCCAGCACCGCCGCGACGAAGCCCTTGAGGCCCAGCATGATCCCCACGTCGTAGGAGGTGAGGGTGATCGGGGTGATGAGGATGCCGCCCAGCGCGCCCAGGGCCGCCGACATGGCGAAGCTCATGAACAGCACGCCGTTGGTGTCGATGCCGACCAGCTCTGCGGCGAGGCGGTTGAAGGAGGTGGCGAGCATGGCCTTGCCGGTGAGGGTGCGGTTGAAGAAGTACCACAGCAGCACCACGACGATGGCGGTGACGCCCATCACCCACAGGCTCTGGGGCATCAGGGTGGCGCCGAGGATCTCGATGGGTGTGTCGCCCGAGAAGGCCGGCAGGCTGTGGGTGCTCTTGCCCAGGAAGACCTGCACCAGCCCGCGGATCACCAGCGAGGCGCCGATGGTGATGATGATGAGGGTCACGGTTTCGGCGCCCTTCACCGGCTCGATGGCGAGCTTCTCGATGAGCACGCCCACCGCCGCCGGCACCAGGATCGCCAGCACGAGCGCCGCCGGCAGGGGCAGCCCGGCCTGGGCGAAGAACACTGCGAGCATGCCGCCCAGCATGATGAACTCGCCCTGGGCGAAGTTGATGACGTTGCTGGCGTTGTAGATCAGCGTGAAGCCGAGGGCGGCCAGCGCGTAGGTGGCGCCCACGGTGAGCCCGGAGAACAGGAACTGCAGCAGCTGGGCGAGCATCACGCACCTCCCGTGGGGGCGGGGTGGGGTCGATGAGTCATCGTGTCTCCTCTCGATCGAGTAACCCGATCCGACGCCGTCGCCAGGGCGGCGCGGTCGTCGAGTTCTGTATTTTGTAATCGGTTCTGTTTATTAGAAATGATACAAAAAATCTAGTCAAGAAAATTTTATGTATCGATTTGAGCGGGGCGAGCGAAAACCGCCCCGCCGGCGCGGGGCCGGGGGCGGTTCGGGAGGTGCGTCGGGAGGCGGGGGCTACGGGGGGCCGGCGGTCTCGCGGGTGGAGCCGAGGCGCTGGGAGAGGGAGTGGGCGGCGTCCTTCAGGTGGGCGATGACGGGGCTCTCGTCGCGCATGTCGATGGAGCCCTCGACGCCCACCAGCACGATGGACATGGTGAGTTCGTTCTTGAAGTTGAACACCGGCGCGGCCACCGCCTCGACGCCGCGGAACATGTAGTTGCCGGAGATGGCGGCCACGCCCTTGCTGCGCACGTCGGCGAGCAGGGCGTCGGCGTCGTCGAGGGTCTCGACGCCGGCCGGCAGGTGCTTGCGGGCGTCCAGCTCGCGCTGGAGGATCGGCCGGGTCTGGGCCGGCGGCAGCCACGCGCCGAACACCCGGCCGACGGCGGAGCTGAGGAGGCTGAGGGTGGTGCCGGTGACCACGTTGACGGTGATCGGGCGGCGCGGGCGCTCCCAGCGCACGATCACCGGGCCGTTGTCGCCCCACACCGCCAGCGCGGTGGTCTCGTTGACCGCGTCGCGCAGCTCGGAGATGGCGGTGAGGCCGAGCCGGATGCGGTCGAGCCGGTCGATGGCGACCAAGCCGATGTTCAGCGCGAACGGCCCCAGGTTGTAGCGCGAGGTGAGCGGGTCCTGCTCCACCAGGCCGCTGCGGATCAGGCTGACCAGGTAGCGGTGGGCCTTGGAGGGGGGCATGTCGGCGGCGGCGGCGATGTCCTTGAGCATCATCGAGCGCTTGCCGAACACCATCGCCTTGAGGATGCCCATGCCCACTTCGAGGGACTGGACGCCGTGTTTTCCTTCCAGCTCTTCGCTCATGTTTCGGTATCCGGTGGTTGGTTGAACGTGTTACGTAATGGTAAATTGATTTTAGAAAAAGCAATCATAATTCCCAAGTGAGGAGTAAGGAGGGAGGCGTGAGGAGGCCTTGGTTGGGGCTTGTGCGCTGGCGATTGGCTGCGCTTGTAACCCCGAAGGCGTCGTCGCTGCGTCCCCGACACTCTTCCGCAGACCAGGAGATTCAGCCATGACCCCGCTTCGTGTTTTCGCCATCGACGGCATCGTGCCCGTCGTCCATCCGTCGGCCTATGTGCATCCTTCCGCGGTGCTGATCGGCGACGTGTTCGTCGGCCCCGACTGCTACGTGGGGCCCTGCGCCAGCCTGCGCGGCGACTTTGGCCGGCTGGTGCTGGAGCGTGGCGTGAACGTGCAGGACACCTGCGTGATGCACGGTTTTCCGGGCACCGACACGGTGATCGAGGAGGACGGCCACATCGGCCACGGGGCGGTGCTGCACGGCTGCCGCATCGGCCGCAACGCGCTGGTGGGGATGAACGCGGTGGTGATGGACAACGCGGTGATCGGCGAGGCGTCCATCGTGGCGGCGATGGCCTTCGTGAAGGCGGGGGTGGAG
>NZ_JAYRMI010000049.1:0-31051 GCF_041904905.1 Zoogloea sp.
GTTGGGGGCGCGGGCGGCGGCCTCCAGGGCGATGAGGGAGCCCATGCTGTGGCCGACCAGGGTGGCGCCGGCGATCTGCAGCTCGGCGAGCAGGGCGAGCACCCAGTCGGCGAGGGCTTCGATGGACGTGAGCTGCGGGCCGGCGCTCTGGCCGTGGCCGGGCAGGTCGGGCGCCAGCACGTTCCAGCCGTGGGAGGCGAAGTAGCGGCTCTGGAGCGTCCAGACGCTGTGGTCGTGGCCGGCGCCGTGGATGAAGACGACGGTGGGGCGGGCGGCGTCGAAGGCGCGGCCGCCGGTGTAGCAGCAGGCGCCCTGCCCGGCGAGGGTGAGTTTCATCGGGCACCTCCGGCCTGACTGGCGCGGGCGACGGCGGCGAGGCCGCGCTCGAGATCTTCGATGAGATCGGGGGCGTTCTCGAGGCCGACCGAGAGGCGCACGGTGCCTTCGGCGATGCCGGCGGCCAGCAGGGCATCCGGCGACATGCGGAAGTGGGTGGTGCTGGCCGGGTGGATCGCGAGCGACTTGGCGTCGCCCACGTTGGCCAGGTGCGAGAACAGGCGGAGCGCCTCGATGAAGGTGGCCCCGGCGGCGCGGCCGCCCTTGAGGCTGAAGCTGAACACGCCGCCGCAGCCTTTGGGCAGCAGCCGCGCGGCGAGGGTGTGGTCGGGGTGGCTGTCGAGTTCGGGCCACGACACGGATTCGACCAGCGGGTGGGCGGCCAGGTGGGCCACCAGGGCTCGGGCGTTGGCTACGTGGCGTTCCATGCGCAGGCCGAGGGTTTCGACGCCCTGGAGGATCTGGAAGGCGTTCATGGGCGAGAGGCAGGCGCCGAAATCGCGCAGGCCTTCGCGGCGGGCGCGCAGCAGGAAGGCCGCGATGGGCGATTCTTCGGCGAAATCCATGCCGTGGAAGCCGTCGTAGGGTTCGGTGAGGGTGGGGAAGCGGCCGCCGCTGGCTTCCCAGTCGAAGCTGCCGCCATCCACCAGCAGGCCGCCGATGGCGACGCCGTGGCCGCCAAGGAACTTGGTGGCGGAATGCATGACCAGATCGGCGCCCAGGTCGAGGGGGCATTGCAGCGCCGGGGTGACGAGGGTGGCATCGACCAGCAGGGGCACGCTGGCGGCGTGGGCGATGTCGGCGATGGCCGGGATGTCGAGGACTTCGAGCCCCGGGTTGCCGATGGATTCGCCGAACAGCAGGCGGGTTTCGGGGCGGATGGCGTCGCGCCAGGCGTGCGGGTCGCGGGCGTCGACGAAGGTGGTGGCGATGCCGAAGCGGGGCAGGGTGTAGGCCAGCAGGTTGTGGGAGCCGCCATAAAGGGAGCGGGAGGCGACGATGTGGCCGCCGCTGCCCATCAGCGTGGCGATGGCGAGCATCAGCGCGGCCTGACCGCTGGCGCAGGCGATGGCGCCGACGCCGCCGTCGAGCGCCGCGATGCGTTCTTCGAGCACGGCGTTGGTGGGGTTGGAGATGCGCGAATAGACGTGGCCGGCGCGTTCCTGGTTGAAGAGGGCGGCGGCGTGGTCGGCGCTCTCGAAGACGTAGCTGGTGGTGAAGTGGATCGGGGTGGCCCGGGCGCGGTGGAGGGCGTCCGGGGTCTGGCCGGCGTGCAGGGCGAGCGTGTCGGCCCCGGCGTTTCGGTGGATGGGCATAGGCGGTTGGGGGTCAGGCGGGAATGTCGGGGTCGAGCATGCGTTCGAGGATCGCGATGCGATCCTTGAGCAGCAGCTTGCGCTTCTTGAGGCGGCGCAGGAGGAGGTCGTCGCCGGGGGGCGGGGCGAGGGAAATCTGCCCGATGATCGCGTCGAGATCCCGGTGTTCGGTGGTGAGGGCTGTCAGCCTGGCGGTCAGGCTGGAGACGTCGGCGCTGGGCTCGTTGCTGTCGTTCATGCCTGCATTCGATGAGGGGCCCGACTGAGGGCAGGATGAGCTGAATCTTAGGCCCGGGCGTGGCGAATTACAACGCTGCCGGGGAACTTGAAGCGGGCGGGAACGTTCCCATCTTCAGAAGCACCGACGCCCACAAGGCCAATCCGCTTTTTGAGGAGACCTGTCATGAACGTGGTACTCAACAACCCTGTGCTTTACGTGGTGGATTATCCGGGCCTCGACGCGGTCGAGGTGATCGACAAGCGGCGGGGGGTGGGAACCCTGATCCGCGACGAGGCGGCGCTGCGCTTCAAGCGCGAGCTGCGCGACGTGGCGGCGTCCGCCACCGAGATGGACGACTTCGAGAACCTGATCGCTGACTACGGGAGCCTGCTCAACCAGCCGGCGGTGTATCACTGACGGCGCGGCTTGCCAGTGGGGCGGCCGGCTCCTACCATAGCCGTCCCATTTTTGCTTGAGCGGAGCGTTTCAGGGTGAACAAGGCTTTCGTCAAAGAAAACGATCAGGACGACGACGACGCACCGCCCGGTGCGCCGAGCCTGCCGCCGGGCACCACCAATTACATGACCCGGCGCGGCTACGAGATCCTGCGTGCCGAGCTGGATCAGCTCGTCCGCGACGAGCGCCCCAGGCTGGTGGAGACCGTCCGCTGGGCGGCGGGCAACGGCGACCGCTCGGAGAACGGCGATTACATCTACGGCAAGAAGCGCCTGCGGGAGATCGACCGGCGTATCCGCTTCCTCATCAAGCGGCTGGAGAATTCGACGGTGGTGACGCCGTCCGAGCAGGAGAACATCGAGCAGGTGTTCTTCGGCGCCACGGTGACGGTCTGCGATGTGGACGGCACCCAGGAGCAGACCTACCAGATCGTGGGCGTGGACGAGGCGAACGCGTCGGAGGGGCGGATCAGCTGGATCGCGCCGCTGTCGCGGGCCCTGCTCAAGGCGCGGGAGGGGGATGTGGTGCGCTTTGCCAGCCCGGCCGGGCTGCGCGAGATCGAGGTGCTGGAGATTCGATACGTTTAGGGCTGGGTTGGCCCTTTTTTTGTATCGTCAGCCGCGCAGGCGCTCGCGCGGCCTGCGCACCATGGCGGGGGTGCGCGGCAGGGTGAAGAACATCGTGGTGCCGGCGCCGGGGGCCGATTCTGCCCAGATCTGCCCGCCGTGGCGTTCCACGATCCGCCGCACGCTGGCGAGGCCGATGCCCGAGCCGTCGAAGCCCTGGTGGCGGTGCAGCTGCTGGAAGGGTTCGAAGAGGTGGGCGGCGTGGGCCATCTCGAAGCCCACCCCGTTGTCGGTGACGTAGAACAGGTGCTCCTCGCCGTGGGGCCGCCCGCCCACCTGGACGATGGCGGGCCGGCTGTCGCGGGTGAATTTCCAGGCGTTGCCCAGCAGGTTCTCGAGGGCCTTGCGGATCAGGATGGCGTCGGTGTCGGCGGAGAGCCCGTCTTCGACGTGGGTCTGGACCTGCCGGTCGGGGTGGTGCTCGGCCAGGTCGTCGAGGATTTCCCGGGCGACGGTGGAGATGTCGGTGGGCTCGATGTGCAGGGGGCGGTTGGAGACGCTGGCGAGCTTGAGCAGCTCGTCGATCAGGTCGCCCATCCGCAGGCTGGCCTTGCGCAGGCGGCTCACGTAGTTGCGGCCGGCGTCGTCGAGGCGGTCGCCGTAGTCTTCGTCCAGGGCGTGGGCGAAGCCGTTGATGGCCCGTAGCGGCGCGCGCAGGTCGTGGGAGATGGAGTAGCTGAAGCTGAGGAGTTCGCGGTTGGTCTGCTCGAGTTCGGCGGTGCGCAGGCGCACCCGGTCTTCGAGGGTGGCGTTGAGTTCGGCCAGGGCGCGGCTTTCTTCGCCACGCCGCCGGATGTCCCGGTGCAGCAGCAGCGCGAGGGCGCCCAGGAGGGTGAGCATGGCGCCGGCGGCGGCGACGATGCGGCGCCGGTGTTCCTGGAATTCGGCCAGCGCGCCGGCCATCGGGCGGCTGGCGCCCACCACCAGCGGGCGATCGGCCAGCCGCCGGTAGGCGGTGATGCGCTCGTCGGTCTCGCCGGGGAGCGGGCCGGTCACGACCCGGCTGCGGGTCTCGGGCTCGGGGCCGAGCACGGGCGAGCCGGCGACGCTACTGCCCACCAGGGCGTCGACCGGCGGATGGCGGATGAGGGTGATCGCCCGGATCGCGTGGAGGATCAGCACGGTGTCGCCCGCGGCGAAACTGAGATCCCGGTAGATGCCGTCGAAGTAGGCGTGGCTGATGGCGGCGCCCACGGTGCCCACGTATTTGCCGTCGGCGTCGAAGACCTGGCGGGTGAGCGGGGTGATCCACCGCCCGCTGGTCGGGCTGCGGGTGGGGCTGCCGATGGCGATGCCTTCGTCGATGCGCGCGGGCAGGCTGCGGTGTGGCTGAGTCGAGGCCGGCCCGGCGCCCGGGGGCTGGGCGTCGGAGTGGGCGGCGAGGCTGCCGTCGTCCCGCTCCACGAAGAGGCTCTCCACCTCCGGCAGGTGGCCGGCGCGCTCGCGCAGCAGGGCCTGGAGTTCGCCGTCGGCAAAGCTGTCCGCGCCGCCGCGGGCCGCCAACTGGGTGGCGATCTCGGTGAGGGCGCTCTCGGCCTCGCCAAAGCTGCGGGCCACGTGCTCCTCGAAGACGCGGGTGAGGCTGCGCAGTTCGGATTCGGTGTGCTGGAGGGCGGTGCGGTGATCGAAGCGGATCAGCGAGACGGCGACCGCGACGATCAACGTGGCAAGCAGGGCGAAGGCCAGCCAGATGCTTGCGCGGACGCGCCACCTGGGGGTGCCGGGGACGCCCTGTTCCGCCCGCGGCGACAGCATGGACGGCAGGGGGGTGGATTGGCGCGCTCGTTCCATCGAAAGGCTGGGGCTTGAAAGCCGGAAGGCAGCACCCATATGGGGAGCGTTAACGGTTCTTATGGAGCAAGCTTTATGACTGTCGAGCAAACGTCCGCGCAAACCTTGAACTTCCAGGCCGAGGTGAAGCAGCTGCTGCACCTCATGATCCACTCGCTGTACTCGAACCGGGAGATCTTCCTGCGGGAGCTGGTTTCGAACGCGTCGGATGCCTGCGACAAGCTGCGTTTCGAAGCCCTCGAGAACGGCGGGCTGTTCGAGGACGACGCCGAACTGAAGATCCGCGTGGCCTACGACAAGGCCGCCCGCACCCTGACGATCGCCGACAACGGCATCGGCATGAGCCGCGACGAGGTGGTGACCAATCTGGGCACCATCGCCAAGTCGGGCACCAAGGAGTTCTTCGGCAAGCTCACCGGCGACCAGAAGAAGGACGCTCACCTGATCGGCCAGTTCGGCGTGGGTTTCTACTCCGCCTTCATCGTCGCCGACAAGGTGACGGTGCGCACCCGCCGCGCCGGCCTCGCCGCCGCCGACGGTGTGAAGTGGGAGTGCTCGATGACCGGCGACACCGCCGGCGAGTACACCGTCGAGCCCATCGAGAAGGCCGGCCGTGGCACCGAGATCACCCTGCATCTGCGTGAAGACCAGGACGACCTGCTGTCGTCGTGGAAGCTGCGCTCGATCGTCCAGAAGTACTCCGACCACATCCTCCAGCCCATCGTGATGAAGAAGGAGCAGTGGGACGAGGAGAAGAAGGAGCAGGTCGTCACCGACGAGGACGAGACGGTGAACAAGGCCAACGCCCTGTGGGCGCGCGCCAAGTCGGACATCACCGACGAGGAGTACACCGAGTTCTACAAGCACGTCGGCCACGACTACGAAGAACCGCTGGCCTGGACCCACTCGAAGGTGGAAGGCCGCCACGAGTACACCCAGCTGCTCTACGTGCCCGGCCACGCGCCCTTCGACATGTGGGATCGTCAGGCCCGTCACGGGGTGAAGCTGTACGTGCGGCGCGTGTTCATCATGGACGACGCCGAGAAGCTGATGCCGCTTTACCTGCGCTTCGTGCGCGGGGTGGTGGATTCCAACGACCTGCCGCTCAACGTGTCCCGCGAAATCCTCCAGGAATCCAAGGACATCGACACCCTGCGCGCCGGCTGCACCAAGAAGGTGCTGGGCCTGCTCGAAGACCTCGCCGAGAACCAGAAGGACAAGTACACGACCTTCTGGAAGGAGTTCGGCAAGGTGCTGAAGGAAGGCGTCGGCGAGGATCACGCCAACAAGGAAAAGATCGCCGGCCTGCTGCGCTTCGCCTCCACCCACGCCGACACCGCCGAGGAAACCGTGTCGCTGGCCGACTACATCGGCCGCATGAAGGAAGGCCAGGACAAGATCTACTTCGTCACCGCCGACAGCTTCAACGCCGCCAAGAACAGCCCGCACCTCGAGATTTTCCGCAAGAAGGGCATCGAGGTGCTGCTGCTGTCCGACCGCGTGGATGAGTGGGTGGTGGGCAACCTCACCGAGTTCGACGGCAAGCCGCTGGCGTCGGTGGCCAAGGGCGGGCTGGATCTGGGCAAGCTGGAAGACGAAGCCGAGAAGGCCGCCGTCGAGAAGGAGACCGGCGAGCTGAAGGATCTGCTCGACAAGATGAAGACCACCCTGGGCGACAAGGTGAAGGAGGTGCGCGTCACCCACCGCCTGACCGATTCGCCCGCCTGCCTGGTGGCCGACGAGCACGACATGGGGATGAACCTGGCGCGCCTGATGAAGGCCGCCGGCCAGACCATGCCGATCTCCAAGCCGATCCTCGAGATCAACCCGGCTCACCCGGTGGTGCTGCGCCTCAAGTACGAGGACAAGCAGTTCGACGACTGGGCGGCGGTGCTCTTCGATCAGGCCCTGCTGGCCGAAGGCGGCACGCTGGACGACCCGGCGAGCTTCGTGAAGCGCATCAACCAGCTGATGCTGGCGATGAACGCCAACTGACGATGAGCCGCGCCGGGGCGTGAAACCCCCGGCCGCCGAAGTCCCGACAGGGGCGCATGCCGGAAGGCGTGCGCCCCTGTTTTCATTCCTGGTAGATCTGGTAGGCGTTGGGGCGCTTGGTGGCCCGCAGGGTGCCGGTGGCCGGGTCGTACATCGAGGGCGCCTTCTTCGGCATCATCGAGCTGGTGGCGGCGCGATTGACGTAGCCATCGCTCGCGGCCTTGAGGGTGTTGGTGCTGGCGTTGTAGGCGGACGTGGGCTTGACCGCCACGCGCGGAACGACTCGACCGGCGAGGCTGCGGTTGCAGTCGCCGTAGATGTCGCCGCTGGCGCCCTTGCCGTTTCGCGGGTCGTTGAACACCTGGATCTTGCCGGAGGCGTCCTGGCGGGTGGTGCCGATGCCCTGGGTCTGCTCCCGCAGCGCGCAGAGCGTGGAGCTGGGCGGCCGGACCTCCGGCGCCCGTCGGGCATCCTTGTAGGCGGAGCGGGCGCCGCCGAAGGGAACGGCCTTGTCGAAGTTTCCGGCCTGCTGGGTGCGACCGGCGGCGGCGGTCTTCGACGACGAGCCCAGCGCCGCGGCGGCTGAGGTCGCGAACAGGAGGGGGCATGCCAGGGAAAGGAGTAACAGCGCGGGTTTCTTCACGGACGGGTGCCTCTTTGCTGCAGGGCAAAAAAGAACAACATACCCCAAAATGCGCAAGGCTGACGAGGACATATTTTGACAATCGTCAATGTAATTCGCCGGCGCCTTTTCGGCATGTCATTTTGTCGGATAAAGTGTGAGTCCCGCCGATATTGCACATTTCAACAACATGGCTGTCGAACTCTTCAACAACGGCACGCATGCCTGCCTGGCCTTCTACGATCTGGTGGACGAGGAGGCGGATCATGCGGTCCAGTGCAATCAGTTCCTCATCGTCGATGGCCAGCATGGGGCCCTGATTGACCCGGGCGGCAACATGACCTACACCGGTCTGCTCATGTCGATGCAGCGCTTCTTTCCGTCCCGCGGCCTGGATTTCATCTTTGCCACCCACGCCGACCCGGACATCATCGCCTCGCTCAACAAGTGGATGGTCGCGACCCACTGCAAGGTGATGATCTCGCGGTTGTGGACCCGCTTCGTGCCCCACTTCACCACGGGCAAGGATTACACCAGCCGGATCATCGGCATCCCCGACGAGGGCATGAACATCTCGCTGGGCAACAACATCATCAAGGCGGTGCCCGCCCATTTCATGCACTCGGAGGGCAACTTCCAGTTCTACGATCCGGTCTCCAAGATCCTCTTCACCGGCGACATGGGCGCATCCCTCGTGGATCACGAGCAGGCTTCCAAGCCGGTGACCAATTTCGACGAGCACATCGCCACCATGATCGGCTTCCATCGCCGCTACATGATCTCCAACAAGGTGTGCCGCTTCTGGGTGAACATGGTCCGCCAGCTCGACGTGCAGATGATCGTGCCCCAGCACGGCTGCCGCTTCGAGGGCAAGGCGATGGTGAATCGCTTCCTCGACTGGATCGAGCAGCTGCCCTGCGGCGTGGATCTTCTGACCCAGGATTTCTACCGGGTGCCGTGAGCGCCGGTTGTTGTCAGCCGCACTGCCAGACGAGGCGGGCCGAGGCCCGCCTCAGTTTTTGCGGGAGAGCTGGCCGATGGCCCGGGTGAGGCCGTCGAGGGTGAGGGGGAACATCCGCTCGGTCATCAGCTTGCGGACGATCCCGATCGACTGGCGGTAGTCCCACATCCGCTCGGGCTCCGGGTTGAGCCAGGCGACGGCCGGGTAGGCGTCGGTCAGGCGGCGCAGCCACACGGCGCCGGCCTCGCTGTTGCTGTACTCGATGGAGCCGTTGGGCTGGAGGATCTCGTAGGGGCTCATGGTGGCGTCGCCCACGAAGATCAGCTTGTAGTCGGGCCCGTATTTGTGGATCACGTCGAGGGTGGGGGTGCGCTCGGAATGGCGGCGGATGCTGTCCCGCCACACGTGGTCATAGACGCAGTTGTGGAAGTAGAAGTACTCCAGGTGCTTGAACTCGGCGCGGCAGGCCGAGAAGAGTTCTTCGCACACCTTCACGTGGTCGTCCATCGAGCCGCCCACGTCGAAGAAGATCAGCACCTTCACGGCGTTGTGGCGCTCGGGGCGCATCAGCAGGTCGAGGTAGCCGGCGTTGCGGGCGGTGGCGGCGATGGTGCCGTCCAGGTCGAGTTCATCCGGCGCGCCCAGGCGGGCGAAGCGGCGTAGCCGGCGCAGGGCGACCTTGATGTTGCGGGTGCCCAGTTCGACGCTGTCGTCGAGGTTGCGGTATTCGCGCTGATCCCACACCTTGACGGCGGTGCGGTTGCCGGCCGATTCGCCGCCCACGCGGATGCCTTCCGGGTTGTAGCCGCTGTTGCCGAAGGGCGAGGTGCCGCCGGTGCCCACCCACTTGCTGCCGCCCTGGTGACGGCCTTTCTGTTCGGCGAGGCGCTTCTTGAACTCCTCCATCAGCTTGTCCCAGCCCAGCGCCTCCAGCCTTGCCTTCTCTTCGGGGCTGAGGTGCTTCTGTGCCATCGCGCGGAGCCATTCGTCGGGCAGGTCGACCTCCAGCCCGGGGATGGCCTCGACGCCCTTGAAGTATTCGCCGAAGGCCTGATCGAAGCGGTCGAAGTGGGATTCGTCCTTGACCAGCGTGGCGCGGGCGAGGAAGTAGAAGTCGTCCAGGCTGTGGCGGGCCAGCCCGGCCTGCACGGCTTCGAGCAGGGTCAGGAATTCCTTGGTGGAGACCGGCAGCTTGCGCGCCTTGAGGTGCAGGAAGAAGTCGATGAGCATCGCGGCGCTCCGGCAGCCGTCAGCGGTTGCGCTGGGCCATGAACACCAGGCGCTCGAAGAGGTGCATGTCCTGCTCGTTCTTGAGCAGCGCGCCGTGGAGCGGCGGCACGATGGCCTTCTGGTCGGGCGAGCGCAGGGCTTCGGGCGGGATGTCCTCGGCCACCAGCAGCTTGAGCCAGTCGATGAGTTCGGACGTGGACGGCTTCTTCTTCAGCCCCGGCACGTCGCGCAGGCCGAAGAAGACTTCCAGCGCCTCCTTCAGCAGGGCCTGCTTGATGCCGGGGAAGTGCACGTCGACGATCTTGTGCATGGTGTCCCGGTCCGGGAACTTGATGTAGTGGAAGAAGCAGCGGCGCAGGAAGGCGTCGGGCAGCTCCTTTTCGTTGTTGGAGGTGATGAAGACGATGGGCCGGTGCCGGGCTTTCACCAGCTCGCGGGTTTCGTACACGAAGAACTCCATGCGGTCGAGTTCGCGCAGGAGGTCGTTGGGGAATTCGATGTCGGCCTTGTCGATCTCGTCGATGAGCACCACGCAGGGCGCGTCGGCCTCGAAGGCCTGCCACAGGGTGCCTTTGACGATGTAGTTGCCGATGTCCTTCACCCGGTCGTCGCCGAGCTGGGAATCGCGCAGGCGCGACACCGCGTCGTACTCGTAGAGCCCCTGCTGGGCCTTGGTGGTGGATTTGATGTGCCACTGGAGCAGCGGCATGCCCAGGGCGGCGGCCACCTCTTCGGCCAGCATCGTCTTGCCGGTGCCCGGTTCGCCCTTGATGAGGAGCGGCCGCTGCAGCCGGATCGCGGCATTGACGGCCAGCATCAGGTCGGGCGTGGCGACGTAGTTCTCGGAGCCTTCGAAACGCATGGGGGATTCCTCTCGGGGGCGGGGGTGACGTTGACGTTTGCGTCAATTATAGCGGCGGCGGGGCGGCGAAAAGCCGGCGCGCGGTGTCGATGGTGGCGGCGTGGATCGCCACGGTGTCGTCGATCTGCCGGGCGTAGCCGCCGGCCATGGCGATGGCGACGGGCAGGCTGCGGCGCCGGCATTCGCCCAGCACGCGCGCGTCCCGCGCGGCGAGGCCGGCCTTGCTGAGCTTGAGGCGGCCGAGGCGGTCGTCTTCAAACGGGTCGGCGCCGGCGAGGTAGATCACCAGATCGGGTTGGTGGCGGAAGACCACGGCCAGCGCGTCGTCGAGGGCTGCGAGGTAGGGCTCGTCGCCGGTGCCGTCGGGCAGCTCCACGTCCAGATCGCTGGTTTCCTTGTCGAAGGGGAAGTTGCGCGCGCCGTGGATGCTGAAGGTGAAGCAGTCGGCCCGGTTGGCGAGGATGGCGGCGGTGCCGTTGCCCTGGTGCACGTCGCAATCGACGATGGCCACGCGCGCTACGCGGCCTTCGGCACGCATGGCGAGGGCGGCCACGGCGGCGTCGTTGAACACGCAGAAGCCTTCGCCGCGGTCGCGGAAGGCGTGGTGGGTGCCGCCGGCCAGGTTGGCGGCCCAGCCTTCGGCGAGCGCGGCGCGGCAGGCGGCGAGGGTGGCGCCGGCCGAGCGGCGGGAGCGCTCGACCATCGCTGCGGACCATGGAAAGCCGATCCGCCGGATCTCGTCGTGCCCGAGGGTGCCGCGCGCCACCCGCTGCACGTAGCCGGCGTCGTGGGCGCGCAGGAGTTCGGTGTCGGTGGCGGCGTCGGGCACCCGGAAGTCGTCGGCGGCGAAGTGGCCGCTGGCCAGCAGGCGCTCCCGCAGGCGGCTGTACTTCTCCATCGGAAAGCGGTGGCCCGGCGGCAGGGGCAGCACGAAGTGGTCGGCGTAGAAAAGCTTCATCGGTGGGCTGTCGGCTTGGATTCGTGGGCGGCGCGGTGGGGCGAAAGTCGCTCCGCTGCTATTATTTCCCGATTGCGGCCGTCACGGCCGTCACTCGACGCATCGGGGACGCACCATGAATCTACTCGACACGCTGCGCGCCGAACAGGCCGCCACCACGGCAATCCGCCGCGACATCCACGCCCACCCCGAACTCGCCTTTGAAGAGCATCGCACCGCCGCGCTGGTGGCCGAGCGACTTGAGGCGCTGGGCATCGAAACCCATCGGGGCGTCGGCAAGACCGGCGTGGTGGGCGTGCTGCGGGCCGGCACCAGCCGCCGCGCCATCGGCCTGCGGGCCGACATGGACGCGCTGCCGATCCAGGAGAAGAACGACTTCACCCACCACTCGCGCCACCCCGGCAAGATGCACGCCTGCGGCCACGATGGCCACACCGCGATGCTGCTGGGCGCGGCAGCGCATCTGGCGCGCAACCCGGCCTTCGACGGCACGGTGTATTTCCTGTTCCAGCCCGCCGAGGAAGGCGAGGGCGGCGCGCCGGCGATGATCGCCGACGGGCTGTTCGCGCGCTTCCCGATGGAGGCGGTGTTCGGCATGCACAACTGGCCCGGCGTGCCGGTGGGGCAGCTTGCCGTGCATCGCGGGCCGGTGATGGCCTGCGCCGACCGCTTCGACATCGAGATCCGCGGCCACGGCGCCCACGCCGCCATGCCCCATCAGGGCATCGACCCGGTGCTGTGCGGCGCGTCGCTGGTGCAGGCGCTGCAGTCGGTGGTGAGCCGCAACGTGGACCCGGCGGATTCGGCGGTGCTGTCGGTCACCCAGTTCCACGCGGGCGACGCCTACAACGTGATCCCCGATGTGGTGCGCATCGGCGGCACGGTGCGGGCCTTCCGCCCGGACGTCCGGGCCCAGGTGGAGGACGCCATGCAGCGGGTGTGCGCGGGCATCGGCGCGGCCTTTGGTGCCAACGTGCATTTCAGCTACCGGCGCGGTTACCCCCCGACCATCAACACGGTGCCGGAGGCGGAGTTCTGCGCCCGGGTGGCGGCGGAGGTGTGCGGCGAGGCCAACACCCTCGTCGACCCCAAACCCAGCATGGGCGCCGAGGATTTCGCCTACTTCCTGCAGGAGAAGCCCGGCTGCTACGTGTGGCTCGGCAATGGCCCGGGGGAGGGCGGCTGCACGCTGCACAACCCCCACTACGACTTCAACGACGAGGCGATTCCCTACGGCGTGGCCTACTGGGTGCGTCTGGTGGAACGCTGGCTGGCCGACGCCTGATGGCCATCGCGCCGGCGGGGGCACTTTTGCCGTGTCGCCCGCTCCAACCCGGGTTGCCGCTTCCCGCCTGAACCATGTTCTCCCTTTCCCTCCGGATGTTCCGGCGCGATCTGCGCGCCGGCGAACTGGGCCTGCTCGCGCTGGCCCTGGTGATCGCCGTGGCCAGCCTGACCAGCGTCGGCTTCTTCACCGACCGGGTCGCCCAGGCCCTCAAGCGCGAGGCCAACCAGCTCCTGGGGGGCGATCTGGTGCTGGTGTCGGATCGGGCCCTCGACCCGGCCTACCGGAGCGAGGCCACCCGGCGAGGGCTGAAGTCGGTGGTTTCCGCCACCTTCACCAGCATGGCCAGCCTGGGCGAGGGCACCCAGCTGGCGGGGGTGAAGGTGGTGGAGGACGGCCATCCGCTGCGGGGCTCGATCCGCATCGCACCGGGCCTCAACCAGCCGGACGCGCCGGCGCCGGGCATCCCCGCGCCGGGCACGCTGTGGCTGGACGAACGTCTCGCCAGCGCGCTGGGCGCCAAGGTGGGCGACGAGATCGGCCTGGGCGCCCTGCGGATGAAGATGGCCGCGGTGCTCAGTTTTGAATCCGACCGGGGCGCCAATTTCTTCAGCCTGCTGCCGCGGCTCGTCATCAACGCCGCCGATCTGCCGGCGACCCAGCTGATCCAGCCCGGCAGCCGCGCCTTTTATCACCTGCATGTGGCGGGCGAGCCGGTGGCAGTGGCGGGCTTCGAAGCCTGGGCCAAGCCGCGGCTGCAGCGGGGCGAGCGTCTCGAGACCGTCGATAACGCCCGCCCCGAGGTGCGCGCCACCCTCGACCGCACCGAGCGCTTCCTGCGCTTTGCGGCGATGCTGGCGGTGGTGCTGGCGGCGGTGGCGGTGGGGCTCGCCACCCGGCGTTTCGTCGAGCGGCATCTGGATGGCTGCGCGGTGATGCGCTGCGTGGGGGCGCGGCAGGGGCAGTTGCTGCGGCTCTTCATCGGCGAGTTCGTGCTGCTGGGGCTGGTGGCCGGCGCGGCGGGCTGCGCGCTGGGGTTTGCCGTGCAGTTCGTGCTCAACGGCCTGCTCGGCGATCTGGTGGGCTTCCCGCTGCCGGCGCCGGGCTGGTGGCCGGTGGCCCACGGGCTGGCGGTGAGCCTGTTGCTGCTGCTTGGCTTCGCGCTGCCGCCGCTGATCCGCCTGGGCCGGGTGCCCACGCTGCGGGTGCTGCGCCGCGAATGGGACGGTATCGCGGCGCGCGAAGGCCTTGCGTGGACGGTGGGCGCGCTGGTGCTGGCCGGCCTGCTGGTGGGCATCGCCCGGGATTGGCTGCTCGGGGCGTGGGTGGTGGGCGGGTTTGCGCTGGCCTTCGCCGTGTATGGCGCTGCCGGCTGGCTGGTGCTGCGGCTGCTGGGCCGCCTGCGGGCGGTGGCGGGCAGCGGCTGGCGCTACGGGCTGGCGGCGCTGCGGCGGCGGCCGACGGCGAGCCTGGTGCAGGTGCTGGCCCTCGGTATGGGGCTGACGGCGCTGCTACTCCTCACGCTGGTCCGGGGCGATCTGCTGGCCAACTGGAAGCAGGCCACGCCGGCGGACGCGCCTAACCGCTTCGTCATCAACATCCAGCCCGATCAGGTGGCGCCCCTGGGCCAGTTCTTCCGGGACGAGGGGCGCATGCCGCCGCTCATGCAGCCGATGATCCGCGGCCGGCTGGTGGCGGTGAACGGCCGGCCGGTGGGGCCGGACGACTACCCGGACGAGCGCGCAAAGCGCCTCGTCGACCGGGATTTCAACCTCTCCTTCGACGCCCGACTGCCGGACGGCAACCGCGTGGTGGCCGGCACGTGGCACGGGGACGGCCGGCAGCCGCAGTTCTCGGTGGAGCAAGGGCTCGCCCAGACCCTGGGCCTGGCGATGGGCGACGTGCTGACCTTCGAGATCGCCGGCGCCCGGTCTGAGGCGCGCATCACCAGCCTGCGCAAGCTGGATTGGGATTCGATGCGGGTGAACTTCTTCGTGATCGCCGCGCCCGGCATGCTGGAGGATTTCCCGGCCAGCTACATCACCAGCTTCTACCTGCCGCCCGCGCAGATGGCGCTTGCCAACCGGCTGGTGGCGGCCTTCCCCAACTTCACGGTGATCGACGTGGCGGCGGTGATCGGGCAGATCCAGGCGATGGTGGATCAGCTCATCGCGGCGGTTCAGTTCGTGTTCGGCTTTGCGGTGGTGGCGGGGGTGGTCGTGCTGTTCGGCGCTCTGCAAGCCACCCACGACGAGCGGGAGCGCGAACTGGCGATCCTGCGCACGCTGGGTGCCCGCAACCGGCAGCTGCGCTGGGCGCTGCTGGCCGAGTTCGCCGCCCTCGGGCTGGTGGCCGGCGGGCTGGCCGGCGTGGGGGCCACGGGCATCGGGTGGGCGCTGGGTCACTTCGTCTTCAAGCTTCCTTACGCGCCCAGCGCGCTCCCGCTGGTGGCCGGCGCGGTGGCCGGCTGCGCGGTGGTCACGCTGGCCGGCTGGCTGGGCACCCGGCACCTGCTTCATCGCCCACCGCTTGGTAGCTTGCGAACGCTGAACTAATTTACAGTTATCTGGGGTATGCTCTGGCCGATGAACAGCGACGCCTTCTTCCTCCTGGCCTTTCTTGTTGCCTTTGCCGTGCTCGTGGTGGCGGTGCTGTGGCTGCTCGTGCAGATCGGGCGGCTGGGGCGTCGGGTGGAGCAGGGCCTTGCCGATCAACATCTGCAACTGGTGAAGGAGTTGCAGGCCACGTCGCTGGCCGGCAGCGACCGGGTGATCGATCTGGTGGCCGCCGAGGTGGATAACCTGCGGGATCGGCTCGACGCCGAGCAGGCCGCATCGAGACAGGCCCTGCAGCAGCTGCATCTGGCGCTGGTGGGGCAGCTGGGCAGTCAGAAGGAGGAAACCGTGCTGCGTCTGGCGGATCTCGCCAACGCCTTTGCCGCTGGCCAGGAGAAGCTCCGCACCGAGATGCTCGCCGAAACCCTCAAGACCCTCGCCGACCACGCCCGGGCCGACCGGGAACTTCTCCAGAGCGGTCTCAAGAGCGCGTCCGAGCAGTTGGGCACCAGCATCGAGGCGATGAACCGCACGGTGGGCGAGCGCCTCGAGGCGATCACCGGTCACGTCAATCAGCGCCTCGACGAAGGCTTCCGCAAGACCAACGAGACCTTCGCCAGCGTGATGGCCCGGCTCGCCACCATCGACGAGGCCCAGAAGAAGATCGGCGACCTCACCACCAACGTGGTGAGCCTGCAGGAGCTGCTGGGCGACAAGCGGGCGCGGGGGGCCTTCGGCGAAGTTCAGCTGGAGGCGCTGGTGCGCAACGCGCTGCCGCCCGAGACCTTCGATTTCCAGTTCACCCTGCCCAACGGTACCCGCGCCGACTGCGTGCTGCGTCTGCCCGAGCCCACCGGGATGGTGATCGTGGATTCGAAGTTTCCGCTGGAAAACTACCACCGTATGTTCGCCGCCGAGGTGGGCGAGCTGGAGCGCCGCGCGGCCCAGTCGGCCTTCAGGAGCGATGTGAAGAAGCACGTGGACGCCATCGCCGGCAAGTACATCCTGCCGGAGGTGACGTCGGACGGGGCGGTGATGTTCGTGCCGGCCGAAGCGGTGTTTGCCGAGATCCACGCCTACCACCCGGAGGTGGTCGCCTACGCCATGAGCCGGCGGGTGTGGATCGTCTCACCCACCACCCTGATGGCGGTGCTCAACACCGCCCGCGCGGTGCTGAAGGACGTGGAAACCCGCAAGCAGATCCACGTCATCAAGGATGCGCTGGGCAAGCTGGCCAAGGATTTCAACCGCTTCGACGAGCGCATGCAGAGGCTCGCCACCCATATCCGCCAGGCCGGCGAGGACGTGGCCGAGGTGCAGACCTCGTCGCGCAAGATCAGCGCCCACTTCCAGCGCATCGAGGCGGCGCAACTGGACGATCTGCCGGGCGCGCTGCCGGACAACAGCCAGGGCTGATTGCCCGGTGGCTCAGTAGCCCTGGAAATCCCTGAGCAGGAAGACATACACCTCCCGCTTGAAATCCTTGTGGATCGGCACCACGACCTTGCCCAGCGGCTGGCTGGCGGCGAAGCGAGCGGCGATGTCGGGGATCTCGGGCTTGCGACCCACGTACAGCACGTCGCGCCCGCGCTTGTCGGCGAGGGTGGTGGTGACCTCGTACTGGTCGCGGGGCAGGTGGCCGGGGTTCCAGGCGGCGTAGTTGGTGGGGTGAAGCCGATAGACCAGGTGGGCGATGATCTCCCGGTCCTCGCCCACCAGGATGGCGCCGGGGTGCTGGGCGAGATAGGGCGCCACGCCGTCGGCGAGGTTGATCCAGCCCCGGGCGCGCTTGTAGGGGTCGTTCTTCGCGGTGAGGTCGATGCCGGCCACCCGGGCGAGGTCCGGCCAGTGGTAGGCACCAACGGAGGCAACCAGATTGACCGCCACGCCGGCGATCACCCAGTTACGCCGCTCTGCCAGAAATACCGCCGGCACCAGGAGGCAGGCGGCCACGAAGACCGGCGCCGCCCAGTTGCCGTTGGCCCGGCCGGTGAGGGCCTGGAAGCTCACCAGCAGGAGCAGTGGCACGATGAAGATCAGCAGCGTGCGGTGGGCGTCGTTGCGCCACAGCTTGAAGGCGCGGATCAGTGCCCAGCCCAGCAGCACGCCAAGCAGCGGGCCGAAGGACAGCCACTGGGCGCCAATGAACTCGCCCAACTGGCCCGGGTGCCAGCCGCGCTCGCCGTGACCGACGCGGGTGATCTCGGCGGTGTGGCGGAAGGTGGGGAAGTCGTGGGCCCAGTTCCAGTAGAGGTTGGGCGACAGGATGGCTGCCGCCAGCAGCAGCGCAACCCACGGCTGGGGACGGGCCAGCCAGCGGCGGTGGCGGGGCGACAGGGCGATGAGTAGCAGCGCCGAGGGCAGGAAGGCGGCCATGGTGTACTTCGACATCAGGCCGACCCCGATGATGGCACCACAGGCCAGCCAGTCGGCCCAGCCGTCGCGGTCCAGCGCGCGCAGCAGGAAGAGCAGCGCCAGTGACCAGCACAGGAGCAGCGGGGCGTCGGTGGAGACGAACAGCCCGAGGGCGGCCACCAGCGGCATCGACATGAAGCCCAGCCCGGCCCAGAAGCCGACCCGGGACGAGTAGAGCCGGGCGCCGAGGGCGTAGAGGGCGAAGGCGGTGGCCGGGTAGAGCAGTAGCGAGGGCAGCTTGATGGCGATCAGGCCGTTGCCCAGCAGGGCGGTGCTGGCGGCGATCAGCGCGGCGATCGCCGGCGGCTTGGAGAAGTAGCCCCAGTCGAGGTTCTGCGACCAGCCCCAGTAGTAGGCCTCGTCCACGTAGAGGTCGATGCCCAGGTGGCCGATCACCCACAGCCGGTAGGCGGTGAGCACGGCGACGATCACCGCGAGGGGTGCGGCGCGGCTGTCGGCAAGGCTCATGGGCGGGCCTTCACGAGCACGACGCCGCCTTCCTGGAAGACAGTATCCACCGGCGCGTCGGGCGGCAGGCGGTCGATGCGGGTGAGGGCCAGCTGACCGGGTTTGGGGTCGCCCTTCAGGGTGACGGCCTGGCGATAGACACTAAAGCTCGGCGCGGTGGTGAAGCGCCAGAAGACGACCTCGCCGCCAATTTCGCGGGCCTTGAGGCCGGCGGCCTTCACCGGGCCCTGCACCAGTTCGCCGGCGTAGGGCACGACGACCCCGGCCAGCAGGACGACCTGCACCGCGGCGGTGACGACCAGCTTGGCGAGCACCGGCATCCGCGGGAAGAACACGACCCCCATCCAGATCACCAGTCCTCCTACGGTGGCGCCGATGTAGGTGCTGTCCGCCAACGGCAGGGCTCGGGCCAACTGGGCGCGGTAGAAACCGTCGCCCAGGGTGCTGCGGGAGAGCGCGTCGAAGAGGTTGGGTAGCAGCGGGAAGAGGATGAATAGCAGGCCCGGTAGCAGCAGGTGCGGCCAGGCGCGGCGGATCGACTGGGCGTGGAGGCCGATCAGGATGAACAGCGGCGTGCAGCCGTAGAGCACGTAGTGGGGCAGCTTGGTGCCCGACAGCGAGAAGAAGCCGAGCACGAAGCCGAACCAGATCCACAGGAAACGCTGCAGCGGGTCGGCCAGCCCGGCCTTGAGGCGGGCGAGCGCCCGAATCAGCAGCCCGCTCCAGGGCAGCAGCAGCAGCGGCACCGCGAGCAGGTAGTAGAACGCGCTGCCGCCGTGGCCTTCGAGGGAGCCCGAGAAGCGCTGCACGTTGTGACGGAGGATGAAGCCGTCGATGAAATCCTGCCCGTGGCGATGCAGGGCGTAGGCGTACCAGGGCGCGACGATGAGGACGAGGATGGCCAGCCCGGCGGGGTTGGACAGCATCTTCAGCCAGCGCCTCCATTCGCCGCGGCTGGCGCAGTAGAGCAGGCTCACCGCGCCGGGCACCACCAGCGCAACCGGGCCTTTGGTGAGGGTGCCGAGGCCCATCCACACGAAGGCGCGCAGCAGCGGCGTGCGCTGGCCGCTTTCAAGATGACGCCACACGTCGAACAGGGTGAGCGCCAGCAGGCAGTTGAGCAGCCCGTCGGCGGTGGCGGCGCGGCCGATGGCGAAGGGGCCCAGGGCGGTGCTGGCCACCGCCAGCGCCAGCAGGCCGCCATCCTCGCCAAAACGCTGGCGGGCGAAGAAGTAGGTGGCGTAGCTCCAGCCGATGGCGGCCAGGGCTGAGGGCAGACGGAAGGCCCACTCGCTGGGGCCGAAGATCAGGTAGCCCAGGGACTGCAGCCAGTAGATGAGGATCGGCTTGTCGAAGCGCGGGGCGCCGTTGAGATAGGTGAACAGGAAATCGCCCCGTTCGAACATCTCGCGGGTGGCTTCGGAGAAGGCCCCTTCGTCCACGTCGAACAGCGGCGCGCCGCCCAGCCGGAGCAGGAAGGCGACGAAGGGCAGGGCGAGGATCAGGCGGCCGAGGGCTGTGCCCGCGAGCCGCCTTTCGGCGCTGGCGTGACCGATCATGGGGGCGGATGTCAGGCTTTGTCGGGGTTGTGCCAGGCCTGGCCGTCTTCGAGGGCCGGGGTGTCACGGGCGACGTAGGCCTGGCTCTGGCCGGATTCGAAGTACACCCGGGTGAGCAGCTCTGCCAGCACACCGGTGGTGACCATCTGGATGCCGGCGATCACGAAGAAGAAGCCGCCGAAGAACATCGGCCGGGTGCCGATGGAGGCGCCGGTGAAGAGCTTGAGGCCGGCGAGGTAGGTGAGGATCAGGATGCCCAGCGCGCCAAGGCCCAGGCCGATGCCACCGAAGAAGTGGCCCGGACGGGTGCGGAAGCGCATGAAGAAGTAGACGAAGATCAGGTCGAGGATGACCCGGAAGGTGCGCGAGATGCCGTACTTGGATTCGCCGAACATCCGCGCGTGGTGGGTGACGACTTCCTGGGCGATCTTGCGCGGGGTGGTGACGGTGGCCAGCCACGCCGGGATGAAGCGGTGCATCTCGCCATAGAGGCGCACGTTCTTGATCGCGCTGGCGCGGAAGGCCTTGAGGGAGCAGCCGTAATCCTGGAGCTTGACGCCGGTGATGCGGGCGATCAGGCGGTTGGCGATCTTGGAGGGGATCTTGCGCAGGATCATCCCGTCCTTGCGGTTCTTGCGCCAGCCGGCGACGAGGTCGAGATCCTCGCGCAGCAGGCGGCCGACCATCCGCGGGATGTCGATGGGGTCGTTCTGGAGGTCGCCGTCCATGGTGACGATCACGTCGCCGCGGGCCGCATCGAGGCCGGCTTGCATGGCAGCGGTCTGCTTGAAGTTGCGCATCAGGGCGACGATGCGAACGTGGGGGCCAAGCCGGGCGGCGGCCTTCTCGAGGTTGGGGACCGTGTTGTCGGAGGAGCCGTCGTCGACGATCACGACTTCCCACGGGTAGGGGTAGCCGTCGAGGGCGAGGTGGATGCGCGCGAGGAGCGGGTCCACGTTGTCTTCCTCGTTGTAGAGCGGCACCACCACCGACAGGCGATGGGGCGGCAGGTCGGCGGGAATCTCCGCCTTGGCGGGCGGAAGGGGGGAGTCGTAGCGGGTGACGTCGGTCATGGTGGTCAGTCGGCTGAAGTTCGGGTGGGCGTCCCGTCGGCGGCGGACGAGGCGGATTGTATGTCGGACGAGGGCTCGGCGCGCATTTCGGGCACCGACGCCGCCGGGAAGAGCCAGGCGATCGCGCCGGCGCCGACGGCGCAGGCGATCACGAACAGATGCAGGGCCAAAGCCACCTGCAGGCCGGCCTGGAGCGGAACGCCGTTGGGGAGCAGGGCTGCGGCGGCGCCGGCTTCGTAGGTGCCGAAACCGGCCACGCCCTGCACCGGCAGGATCGCGGCGAGTTCGGCCCCCAGGGCGCCGGCGGCGCCCACGTCGAGGGCGGCGGGGATCAGCGCGGCGAGCAGCCACGCCTGGGCGGCGAGCTTGACTGTCCAGTTGGCGATGGTCCACACCCAGCCGTAGCGGGCGTGTCTGGTGCTCTCCGCGAAAGCATCGCGCACCTTGGCGAACTTGGCGGTGAGGCCGCTGCCGTCGGCCCAGGCGTGGGGCGCCCGCGCCCAGCGGGGCAGCCACCAGGCCAGCAGCAGCACGCCGGCCACGGCCAGGGCCTTGAGCGCGGGATGCAGGCCGGGCCACACCACGGCGGCCAGCGCCATCACCACGAAGGCGTCCTGAAGGCGGAACCAGAACAGCGACGCGATCGCCCGCGGCAGCGGCACGCCGAAGTGCTGCCGGAGCAGGATCGGGAAGGCCGCCTCGCCACCCCGGAAGGGCACGACGTTGATCATCGCGTTATGAATGAGGGTGATGCGCAGGCAGGTGCCGAAGCGTCCGCCGGCCTGGGCGCGGAATTCGTCGTAGATGCGCAGCGCGCGTAGCAGGTAGGAGAGGGCGAAGCCCGCCGCCGACAGGGCGAGCGTCGGGCCGCTGAGGCGCTGGATCACTTCGCCCAGTCCGCGCCAGCGGCCGTCGGCCATCAGCCAGGCCAGCAGCCCGGCCGACACGGCGATGGCGAGAAGGCGTTTGAGGTTCATGCGCGGGGCTCCCGGTCTTGCATCAGGGCGGCGGCGGCGCCGCCGATGCCCCAGGCGGCGAGGCCGATGCGGAACAGGCGTGCATCGGGCTGGCCCAGGTCGATGAACAGCATCGCCAGACTGGTGGCGAGGGCGACCGCGGCCATTGTCCGGGCGCCGCGGGGCGAGTGGAGGAAATCGGTGCGGGTGGTGAGCCACGCGCCCAGGGCGCCGGCAAGCCAGCCGCCGGCGGCGCCGGTGAGGACGTCCAGCGGCCAGTGGGCGCCCACCGCGATCCGAGAGAAGGCGACGAGCCCGGCCAGCGGCAGGGCGATCAGCCCGGCGCGCCAGCGACGCTCGGGTTTCGGCCAGGCGAGCACGATGGCTGCGGCCACACAGAAGGCGGTGACCGAGTGGCCGGACGGAAAGGCGTGGACGTAGAGCTTCTGGCCGATGAGGTTGAAGCGCTCGGGCTCCAGCACGCCGGCGGGGCGCATCACGTCGAAGTAGCGCTTGCCGCCTTCGCTGATGAGGACGCCCAGGGGCGCGGCCAGAAAGGTCGAGGCGAGCCAGCGCGGCTGGGTCTTGATGGTGGCGGCGAGGAGGGCGATGGCGCCGAGGACCGACCCGCAGACGGTGACGACGGCCCACAGCCGGGGCGGCAGGGCGGCGCTGGCGTGGTTGAGGGCGACGAAAAGGGGCTGGTTTGCGCCGGCAAGGGCCAATGCCCCCGCGAGCCCCGCGAGCACCAGCGCAGGCGCCAGCGCCCATCCCAGGGGGAAGGCGACGCGGGGCGGCGGGTTGTTTTCGGTGGGGGCGGGCGGTTGCAAGGCAGGTTCGTGCGACAAAACAGTGCAGTTTACCCGATAGCGGCCCTGCGTCGAAACAGGTGTCAGGCTGCGCGCCCGGCGCCGCCCACCGCGGCGAGGGGCGCGCGCCGCCGCCCGGCCTGCTTGGCCCGGTACATGGCGCCGTCGGCCGCGCGCAGCAGGCTGTCCTGATCCTCGCCGTCGTCCGGGGCGATGGCGAGGCCGATGCTGCCGGTGAGGGTGATCGTGTGGCCCTTGATCTGGAAGGGGTGGTCGAACACGCCGCGCAGGCGCTCGCCCAGGAAGGAGAGGCTCTCCCGGTTGCCGACGTCGGGGAAGATGCCGACGAACTCGTCGCCGCCGGTGCGGGCGATCAGGTCGCTCACCCGCAGGGCGGAGGTGAAGCGCTGGGCGATCTGGACGAGGAGTTCGTCGCCGACGGCGTGGCCGTAGGTGTCGTTGACCGGCTTGAAGCCGTCGAGATCGACCACCGCGACGCCGAGGATCAGGCCCTGGGCGCGGCTGCGGGCCACCTCGCGGGTGAAGTAGCCTTCAAGGAAGCCCCGGTTGGGCAGGCCGGTGAGGGGGTCGTGGTTGGCCAGGTGTTGGAGGCACTCGTTGGTGAGGTGGCGGGCGGTCACGTCGAGCAGGGTGACGATGCGCAGTGGGCCGCGCTCGCTGTCGATCATGCCGGGGATGCGTTCGATGGCGAGGGGCATGCCGTCGGGGCGCTCGCCGGTCCAGACGCCGTCGTTCTCCTGAAGGATGTCGTCGAGGCGCTTGCCGCGCAGCTCGCGGCGGGGGCGGCCGAGCATGCGGCAGGCGGCCCGGTTGGCGTCGGCGATCTTGTCGGTGCTGCCCAGGATGCATACGCCGGCGCCGATCTGGTTCATCATCGAGCGCATGAGCTGGCCGGAGCGCTCGAAGCGGCGGGTCTGGCGGATCAGCAGGGTGCCGACGACCACGAAGGCGAGCATGCTGGTGCCCAGGGCGACCATCACCAGGCGCATCGCGGCCCGGCTGGCTTCGTCGCGTCGTTCGGCAAGATGCACGCCCAGGCCGGCAAGGCTGGGGCCAAGGGCGCGGAGTTCCTCGTAGGCGACGCTGGAGCCGGGCGAGTGGGTGTGCAGCCGCAGGAAGCTGCTCCAGCGCACGATGGCGTCGGTGAGGATGTGCCGGGTGTCGGCCGCCTCGATGGAGACGAGGTGGAAGGGGGTGCCGTCGAGTCCGCGAATCTCGCCGCCCGTGCGAAGGCTCTGGAGGGCCGACGACAGCCAGACGAACTGCGGGTCGGCGATCGTGGGGTTGTCGGGAAAGCCGGCGCCGGGGAGCGCCGTGGTGCTGGCGGCGAGGCGCCATACGACGGTGGTGGATTCGCGCACCACCGCGACCTGATCGGACAGCTCGAGCTGGTCGACGTTGCGCTCGTAGGCGAAGGCGAGGATCGCTCCTTCGATCGCGCAGAAGACCACCGCGATGGCCCAGAACACGCGCGACGACAGAAAGTTGGAGCGGCGGCTGGCCATGGGTTGTGCGGCTAAACTGTTGAAGACTGTAAATTATCTCACAGTTCGTGCGATTCCACGGGGGGCGGTGCTTGCCACGGAGAGTTGAATCGCGCGGTCGGAGCGTCGGCGGGGCTCGGGTATAATGCGCGGTCTTTGCGTGTCCGGATCGTGGGTTTGCCGCTTTCCGGGCCGGTTTCAACTTCGCGCCCATCCCTGCCATGTCCGAAATCCTCAAGCTGCGCGGTGCGCCCGCCTTTTCCAGTTCCCGCCTCGTCCGGCTCAACGATGCGGTGAAATCCGCCCTGCCACGCCTGAAGGGGCTGGCGGCCGAGCACTGGTACTTCGCGGAGGTCAGCGCTCCGCTCGATGTGGATGAGATGGCCCGGCTCGCGGATCTGCTCGGCGCTCACCCCGAAGGCGATCTGCCGGCGGGGTCGATGCTGGTGGTCACGCCCCGGCTGGGCACGATCTCCCCGTGGTCGTCGAAGGCGACGGACATCGCCCATCAGTGCGGGTTCGACAAGGTCATCCGCGTCGAGCGCGGCACGGCCTTCTACTTCGATCTGCGCGGCGTCCTCGATGCCCGCGACCGGGAAGCCGTCTTTCCGGTCATCCACGACCGCATGACCGAGTCGGTGCTCGACAACCCCGACGCCGCCCACGCGCTGTTCCACCATTACGCGCCGCAGCCGCTCACCAGCGTGGACATCCTCACCCGCGGCCGTGACGGCCTGGTGATCGCCAATGCCGAGCTGGGCCTGGCCCTGTCGGAAGACGAGATCGACTACCTCGTCGACAACTTCACCCGGATGGGCCGCAACCCCACCGACGTCGAACTGATGATGTTCGCCCAGGCGAACTCCGAGCATTGCCGCCACAAGATCTTCAACGCCGACTGGGTGATCGACGGCCGGCCGATGGACAAGACGCTGTTCGGCATGATCCGCGAGACCCACAAGGCCCACCCGGAAGGCACCGTCGTGGCCTATTCCGACAACGCCTCGGTGATCGAGGGCGCGGCGGTGGACAAGCTCTACCCGGATGCCGACGGCGCCTGGAAATTCCGCGAGGAACTCACCCACATCCTCGCCAAGGTCGAGACCCACAACCACCCCACGGCGATCTCGCCCTTCCCGGGCGCCTCCACCGGCTCTGGCGGCGAGATCCGCGACGAAGGCGCCACCGGCCGCGGTTCCAAGCCCAAGGCGGGCCTCGCAGGCTTCTCGGTGTCCAACCTCGAGATCCCCGGCTTCGAGCAGCCCTGGGAGCAGCACTACGGCAAGCCCGAGCGCATCGCCTCGGCCCTCGACATCATGATCGAAGGCCCGCTGGGCGCCGCGGCCTTCAACAACGAGTTCGGCCGTCCCAACCTCACCGGCTACTTCCGTACTTTCGAACAGAGCGTGCAGGATGAGGTGCGCGGCTACCACAAGCCGATCATGATCGCCGGCGGCCTGGGCAGCATCCAGGCCCAGCAGTCCTTCAAGATCAAGTTCGGCCCCGGCACCCTGCTGATCCAGCTGGGCGGCCCCGGCATGCTCATCGGCCTGGGCGGCGGCGCCGCGTCGTCGATGGCCACCGGCACCAACACCGCGGATCTCGACTTCGCCTCCGTCCAGCGCGGCAACCCCGAAATCCAGCGCCGCTGCCAGGAAGTCATCGACGCCTGCTGGCAGAAGGGCGACGCCAACCCGATCCTGTCGATCCACGACGTGGGCGCCGGCGGCCTCTCCAACGCCTTCCCCGAACTCGCCGATTCCGCCGAACTGGGCGCGCGCTTCGAGCTGCGCGAAGTGCACATCGAAGAGCCGGGCATGAGCCCGCGGGAGATCTGGTCGAACGAATCCCAGGAACGCTACGTCCTCGCCATCGCGCCCGAGAGCCTGCCGGTCTTCCAGGCCATCTGCGAGCGCGAGCGCTGCCCGTTCGCGGTGGTCGGCACGGCGTCGGACGACGGTCATCTGGTGGTCTCCGACCGTCACTTCGACAACAAGCCGGTCGACATGGAGATGCAGGTGCTGCTGGGCAAGCCGCCCAAGATGACCCGCAACGTCTCCAGCCGCCAGGTTTTCGTGCCGCCTTTCGACGTGACCGACATCGGCCTCGACGACGCCTGTCGCCGCGTGCTGTCGATGCCGGCGGTGGCCAGCAAGAACTTCCTCATCACCATCGGCGACCGCTCGGTGGGCGGCATGACCGCCCGCGATCAGATGGTCGGCCCGTGGCAGGTGCCGGTGGCCGACGTGGCCGTCACCACCATGAGCTTCCACGGCTACCTGGGCGAAGCCTTCGCGATGGGCGAGCGCACCCCGGTTGCCACGCTGGATGCGCCGGCCTCCGGCCGCATGGCCATCGGCGAATCCATCACCAACATCGCCGCCGCCGACATTCGCTCGCTAGGTGACGTGAAGCTCTCCGCCAACTGGATGGCCGCCGCCGGTCACCGGGGCGAAGACGTCAAGCTCTACAAGACGGTCGAGGCCGTGTCCCAGTTCTGCCAGCAGGCCGGGCTGGCGATCCCGGTGGGCAAGGATTCCCTGTCGATGCGCACCGCCTGGCAGGACGAGGACGAGGCCAGGCAGGTCGTCTCGCCGCTGTCGCTGATCGTCACCGCCTTCGCGCCGGTGCAGGATGTGCGTCGCACCCTCACGCCTCAGCTGCAGTTGCTGGATGGCGTCGAGACCGAGCTGCTCCTCATCGACCTCGGCAACAATGCCAACCGCCTGGGTGGCTCGGTGCTGGCTCAGGCCTACAACTCGGTCGCCGAACACGCGCCGGACGTGGACGCCGCCCAGCTCAAGGCCTTCTTCGAACTCATCCAGCAGTGGCGCCAGGACGACCTGATCCTCGCCTACCACGACCGCGCCGACGGCGGCCTCTTCGCCACCCTGTGCGAGATGGCCTTCGCGTCCAAGTGCGGCCTGTCGGTGATGCTCGATACCGTCGCCTACGATCAGTTCATGAACGACGTGGACGGCCTCGACAAGCGCCCCGATTCCCTCAAGGGCCGCTTCAACGACATGCTCTTCAAGGCGCTGTTCGCCGAAGAGCTGGGCGCCGTCATCCAGATCCGCCGCGACGACCGCAGCCGCTTCACCGAGCCGCTGCGCGCCGCCGGCCTCAGCTACCACTTCGTGGGCGAGCCCAACGACCGCGACGAGCTGCGCTTCTGGCGCAACGCCAAGCTGGTGTTCAGCGCCCCGCGCGCCGAGCTGCTGCAGACGTGGTCTGCCACCAGCTACCAGATCGCCCGCCTGCGCGACGACGCCGAATGCGCGAGGGAGGAATTCGACGCGCTCGCCGACCTCGCCAACCCTGGCCTGTCGGTCAAGCTCGGTTTCGATCCGGCCGACGACATCGCCGCGCCCTTCATCGCCACCGGCGCACGTCCGAAGATCGCCATCCTGCGTGAGCAGGGTGTGAACTCCCAGGCCGAGATGGCCGCCGCCTTCGAACGTGCCGGCTTCGCGCCCTTCGACGTGCACATGTCCGACCTCCAGACCGGCCGCGTGCGTCTGGCCGACTTCAAGGGTCTCGCGGCCTGCGGTGGCTTCTCTTACGGCGACGTGCTGGGGGCAGGGCAGGGCTGGGCCAAGTCGATCCTCTTCAACCCGGCGCTGCGTTCGCAGTTCGAGGCCTTCTTCAACCGCGCCGACACCTTCGCGCTGGGCGTTTGCAACGGCTGCCAGATGATGTCCAACCTGGCCGAGATCATCCCCGGTGCCGACTGCTGGCCGCGCTTCCAGCGCAACCGGAGCGAGCAGTTCGAGGCCCGCTTCGTGATGGTCGAGGTGCAGGAAAGCCCGTCCATCCTGCTTGCCGGCATGGCGGGCAGCCGGATGCCCATCGTCGTCTCCCACGGCGAAGGCCGTGCGGTGTTCCAGGGTGTGGACGACAAGGACAACGCCAAGGTTGCGCTGCGCTATGTGGATAACACCGGCGCCATCGCCACCCGCTACCCGTTCAACCCGAACGGCTCGCCGGACGGCATCACCGGCCTCACCACGCCGGATGGTCGCTTCACCATCATGATGCCGCACCCCGAGCGCACCGCCCGCACCGTTCAGATGAGCTGGCACCCGGCCGAGCTGGGCGAGGATTCGCCCTGGCTGCGGATGTTCCGCAACGCCCGCAAGTGGCTGGGCTGAACGCCGACGCTGCAGGCGTTCAATGAATCGAGGGGGCCGCGGCCCCCTCGATGTTTTTGTGCCTGCCCGCCAACCGTCAGACGAAAAGAAGAAACCGGGCTGGGCCCGGTTTCCTGTTCTACGAAGCTTACATCCCCTGGTAGATTGGGCCCTCGCCCCCCTGGGGGGTGACCCAGTTGATGTTCTGGGTCGGGTCCTTGATATCGCAGGTCTTGCAGTGCACGCAGTTCTGGGCGTTGATCTGGAGCTTCGGATCGGCGCCCTCGGTGCGCACGATCTCGTACACGCCGGCCGGGCAGTAGCGCTGCTCGGGTGCGTCGTACTTCGCCAGGTTGATGGCGATGGGCACCGAGGCGTCCTTGAGCTGCAGGTGGCAGGGCTCGTCTTCCTCGTGGTTGGTGTTGGAGAGGAAAACGGAAGACAGGCGGTCGAAGGTGAGCTTGCCGTCCGGCTTGGGATAGCTGATCGGGCTGCACTCGGCGGCCGGCTTGAGGGCCGTGTGATCCGCGTGGTTGTGGAGTGTCCAGGGCACCTTGCCGCCGAAGAGGATCTGCTCGGCGCCGAACAGCATGGACCCGAGCCACAGCCCCTTCTTCATGTAGGGCTTGAAGTTGCGGGTCTTGTAGAGTTCGGTGTGGAGCCAGCTGCCCTTGAAGGCTTCCGGGTAGGCGCTGAGTTCATCCTGGCTGCGTTCGGCGGCGAGGGCGTCGTAGGCGGCTTCGGCGGCGAGCATGCCCGATTTCATCGCGGCGTGGGTGCCCTTGATGCGAGCGGCGTTGAGGAAGCCGGCGTCGTCGCCGATCAGTGCGCCGCCCGGGAAGACCAGCTTGGGCTGGCTCTGCAGCCCGCCGGCGGCGATGGCGCGGGCGCCGTAGGCAAGGCGCTTGCCGCCTTCCAGGAATTTGCGGATCTCGGGGTGGGTCTTGTAGCGCTGGAACTCTTCGAAGGGCGACAGGTAGGGGTTGGCGTAGTTGAGGCCCACCACGAAGCCCACCGCCACCAGGTTGTCTTCCAGGTGATAGCAGAAGCCGCCGCCGTAGGTGGAGGCGTCCATCGGCCAGCCGGCGGTGTGCACCACCAGGCCCGGCGTGTGCTGGCCGGCGGGGATCTCCCACAGCTCCTTGATGCCGATGCCGTAGGTCTGCGGATCGACACCGTCGCGCAGCTTGAAGCGGGCTTCGAGCTCCTTACCCAGATGACCGCGGCAGCCTTCGGCGAACAGGGTGTACTTCGCGCGCAACTCCATGCCCGGCTGGAAGTTGGGGCCCTGGGTGCCGTCCTTCAGCACGCCCATGTCGCCGGTGATCACGCCAGCCACGGCGCCGCTGTCGTCGAACAGCAACTGGGCGCCGGCAAAGCCCGGATAGACCTCGACGCCCATGGCCTCGGCCTGCTCGCCCAGCCACTTGGCCAGGTTGCCCAGGCGCACGACGTAGTTGCCGTGGTTGTGGAAGGAGTCGGGCAGCAGGCTGTTGGGAACCTGGCGGCCGCCGGATTCGGACAGAAAGATCACCCGGTCTTCCGAGACCGGGGTGTTGAGCGGGGCGCCGCGTGCTTTCCAGTCGGGGAAGAGTTCGTCGATGGCGCAGGGGTCGACCACCGCGCCGGAGAGAATGTGGGCGCCGATCTCGGCGGCCTTCTCGATCAGGCAGACGGAGAAGTCCTGACCTTTTTCTGCTGCAAGCTGCTTGAGCCGGATCGCCGCGGAGAGGCCCGCCGGGCCCCCGCCGACGATCAGGACATCGAATTCCATGGAATCGCGTTCCATCGCTGTCACCTCCTGTGTTGTTTTGATTTGTTCTCGGTCTGCGCGAAGCCTACACCTTTCCCCGTGGCTCCGGCGAGGCCGCTGCAGGATGGGAGATGGCAGGCAACATACGCAAGCGTATGTTACATTGACTCGGCCCGCGCGGGGCAGTTGTATAGCATCCCGCAGGGCGCCGCAATCAAAAAACAACCTGTGGAGAGACGAGCGACAATGAACGACGCAGCCAAGGACCAAGCCCCTTCCCGCCGACTGCTGCTGACCACCCGCATCCCGGTGCGCTGGGGCGACATGGACGCCTACGGCCACGTGAACAATACCGTGTATTTTCGCTACTGCGAGCAGGCGCGGGTGGAGTGGCTGGAGCAGTGCGGCTCGAGCGTGACGCCGGACAACCCGGTGGCGCCGGTCATCATCAACGCCAGTTGCACCTTCCTGATCCCCGTCAATTATCCGGCCACCGTGGTGCTGCGGATGTACGGCGGCGACCCGGGGCGCAGCAGCGTGATGACCTGGTACGAGCTGGGTGTGGAGGGGGATGAGCGCCTCTATGCCGAAGGGGCGTCGAAGGTGGTGTGGATGGACCCCCGGACCGGCAAGTCGGTGCCGCTCCCCGAGGACATCCGGGCCAAGGTAAGCTGAAGGTCCGATGCAGCAACGGAACCGGACGTCGAGCCGGAATCCGCATATAAGACGAGCCAAGAGGAGAAGTCCATGAGTTACCCCATTGCCGCGCACCCGCTTTGGGCGCCGGACGCCGCCCGCATCGCGGACGCCAACATCACCGATTTCGCCCGCAAGGCAGAGGCCCGCTGGGGCCGCCGCTTTGCCGATTACGCTGCGCTCCATGCCTGGTCGGTGGATCGCCCCGAAGAGTTCTGGGCGTCGATCTGGGCGTACGGCGAGGTCAAGGGCAGCATGGGCGAGACCGTGCTCGAACACGGCGACCGCATGCCCGGCGCGCGCTGGTTTCCCGAAGCGCGCCTGAACTTTGCCGAGAACCTCCTGCGCCAGCGGGACGACAGCGACGCGCTGGTGTTCTGGGGTGAGGATCGCGTCCATAACCGCCTTGCCCACAGCGATCTCTACCGGCAGGTGGCGCACCTTGCCGCCGCCCTGAAGGAACTGGGCGTGGAG
>NZ_JAYRMI010000117.1:0-4940 GCF_041904905.1 Zoogloea sp.
CAGGCCCTCAACGGCCTCCACGTCGCCCTCGTGGACGACGACGAGCTGGCCGTCGCCAGCGCCGTGGGGCTGCTCGAATCCTGGGGCTGCCGGGTCACCGCCGCCAACAACCAGGCAGACATCCTGGGCAGCCTGGACGCCATCGGCGCGGTGCCCGACATCATCCTGTCCGACTACCAGATCGCCGGCACCGAAGACGGGCTGGAGACCATCCGCCGCCTGCGCGCCCACTTCGGCAAGCCCATCCCCGCGATCATCCTCAGCGGCGACACCTCGCCCGCCACCGCCAGCGCCGCCCAGCAGGCCGACATCCCGCTGCTCCACAAGCCCGTCCGCCCGGCCAAGCTGCGCGCCCTGCTGCAACGAAAGACCCAAGGCTGATGCAGCCGGCCTACGCTTCGGTTAAGATCGACCATCGATTCCACAACCAGACAAGGGGAGAGCAATGAGCACCGAAAACAAGGCGCAGGATCCACTCGAATTCATGCGCAGCATGTGGAGCAAGATGGGCTTCAGCCTGCCCGGCATGGTCACCCCAACCCTCGACGTGGACGAGCTCGACAAGCGCATCGCCGACATGAAGGCCGTCGAGAACTGGCTCAAGATGAACCTCAGCTCCCTCCAGATGGCCACCCAGGGCCTCGAGATGCAGCGCGCCACCATCGCCACCATGCAGGCCATGAGCAAGATCGCCTCGGAAGGCGGCCCCCCCGAAGCCGCCCAGCCCAACCCCTTCGCCGCCGGCATGTGGCCGTGGAACCTGATGCCCGGCGCGGCGGAAGCCCCCAAGGCTGCCGACCCGGCCCCCGCGCCGGCCCCCGCCAAGTCCGGCCGCAGCAAGGACAAGTAATCGCCCCGCAACCCCGGCACCCGCCGGGGTTGTGCCATCTGGGCCTCACGCAACCCGCAGCAAGGCCAGCCAGCCGGTCAGGGTGATCGCCGCCGCCACCGTGGTGGCCGAGATCAAGCGCGCCACACCGGGCCCGTCGCCCCCCAGCCGCATCGCCAGGATGTAGGCCGACGACGCCGTCGGCAAGGCCGCAAAAGCCACCGCCACCTGGAAGGCCACGCCCTCCAGCCCCAGCATCCGCCCCAAGCCCCACGCCACCGCCGGCAGCGCCAGCAGCTTCACCGCGCACAGGTAGAGCGTGCCGAAGCGACCGCCCTCGCTGCGCCCCAGGCGTAGCGCCGCGCCCACCGCCAGCAGGCCCAGCGTCACCGCCGCATCCGCCAGCCGCTGCAGAAAGGGCAGCACCGGCGCCGGCAGCTGCGCACCCGACAGGTTGAAGGCCAGCCCGGCCAGGGTGGCGACGATCAACGGGTTCTTCGCCAGCTCCTGCCACAGCCGGCCCTGCCCGTGGCGCACCAGCATCGCCACCGCGGCCATGTTGGCAAAGGGCACCATCGCCCCGCACAGGGCGCCCATGGTCGCCACGCCGGCCGCCCCCGCCAGCTTGCCGGCCACGGCGATCCCGATGTAGGTGTTGAAGCGGTAGGCGCACTGCAGGCGCGAGGCAAAGGCCATCGCATCCAGCCCCATCAGCGGCCGCCCGGCAAGGCCCAGCACCAGCCCCGACGCCATCGTGACCAGCCCGACCACGAACAGCGGGCCCATCGCGGCGATGTCGATCGTCGCCCGGGCCAGGGCGTGGAACAGCAGCGCGGGAAAGAAGATGAAATAGACCAGCCTCTCCACGCCGGTCCAGAAGGCGTCCGCCAGCCCGAAGTGGCGACGCAGCGCCACGCCCAGGGCGATCAGGGCGAAATCGGGCAGGAGCAGCAGAAAGCTCTGCATCGCTCAGGGCAAGGCGGCAAGGGGCGACATGCCGCCAGTGTGCCCGAAGGGCGGGCCCGGTTCGATCCGGGCTTTCCGCAGGGGGCCCGGGCGGCCCCCGGTGGCCTACTCGTAAGTGCGCCGGTCGTCGATCACCTTGCCGTCGTTGGCCAGACTGCCCGGCGCGCAGAAGCTCACCTCGCCGCGCAGCTTGGTCAGCTCGCGGATCGAGCCGGCCACCGCCTCGGCGAGGCCGTCCGCCGGCGCGGCAAGCTCGCAGTGGAGGGTCATCCGGTCGCTCTGGCCCGGGTTATCCACCACCAGCCGGCCGCGGCCGATCTCCGGGTGGCGCTTGAGCACCGCCGCCACCTGGCCGGGGTGCACAAACATACCCTTCACCTTGGTCGTCTGGTCGGCGCGCCCCAACCAGCCCTTGATGCGGGTGTTGGTGCGCCCGCAGGGCGAGATGCCCGGCAGGATCGCCGACAGATCGCCGGTGCCGAAGCGGATCAGCGGGTAATCGGGGTTGAAGGTGGTCACCACCACCTCGCCCACCTCGCCGGGCGCCACCGGATCGCCCGTGCCGGGGCGCACGATCTCGACGATCACGTCCTCATCCAGCACCATGCCCTCCCGCGCCGGCGTCTCGAAGGCCACCAGCCCCAGGTCGGCGGTGGCGTAAGCCTGATAAGCCTGAATGCCGCGGGCGGCGAGGGCCTCCCGCTGGCTGGGCGGAAACGCCTCGCCGGAGACGAAGGCCTTCTTCAGGCTGTCCAGCTTCACACCCTGCTCGTCGGCCTTCTCCAGCAGGATGCGCAGGAAGGACGGCGTGCCGGCGTAGGCATCCGGCCGCAGGTCGAGCATCGCCGCGAGCTGCTGCTCGGTCTGCCCCACGCCCGCCGGAAACACCGTGCAGCCCAGCGCATGGGCGGCCGTCTCCATCATCGAACCGGCCGGCGTGAAGTGGTAGGAGAAGGTGTTGTGCACCAGATCGCCGGCCCGGAAGCCCGCCGCATAGAAGGCCCGGGCGAGCCGCCAGTAATCCTTGCGCGCGCCCTCGGGCTCGTAGATCGGCCCCGGCGACGCGAACACCCGGGCACAGCCGCCGCCCCACCGCACCGCCGCCAGCCCGCCAAAGGGGCGTGCAGCCTTCTGCAGCTCGGAGAGTTCGGATTTGCGGATCACCGGCAGCGCCGCCAGCGCCTCGCGGGTGGCGACGGCGGCCGCATCCACGTCCTTCAACAGCGCGGCAAACGCCGGCGCGTTGGCCTTGGCGTGAGCCACCTGGGCAGGCAGCCGGGCGAGGAGTTCGCGCTCGCGATCGAGGGGATCGCGGGTTTCACGGGCGTCGTAGTAGTTCATTGGGTCTCCGCGTCCTTCTGGTTTTTTCGTTCGTCCGGTTGCAGGACGGTTTTTCCTGTTATCAACGTACCGTTGGCGGGGATGCGCCCCCGCCCCCCTGCCAACCAAAGGCACCGTATAGGTCGGACTGAAGTCCGACCTACAGCACATTCGTTGGCCGGGACTCACCCCGGCGGGCGAGCCGCTCTCTTGCTTCACCCACAAAGGAAGCAAAGACATTCACGTAGGTCGGGTTAGCGCAGCGTAACCCGACACCCGAACCCGCCGGACCGACACGCGCTGGCACTAGGCCACGTCGGGTTACGCTGCGCTAACCCGACCTACCCAAAACTCGCCGGCTACGCCGGCTCAGACAGCCGCGCCGAACTTCCCCGCCTGTTGCTGTGCTGCTCGGCGGTTCAGACGGGCTTTTGCCAAGCACCGCGCCACACCAAAATCCGTTGCTGCCTTGAAGGGCGATGTCGGGTTACGCTGCGCTAACCCGACCTACCCCACCTACCCCACCATCCAACCCCATCCCATCCCATCCCATCCAACCCCATCCCATCCAGCCAAGGCTCGGTGGTTCCCCGGAGCCCGTCTGAGGCGCCGAGCAGCGCACCGGCGGGCGGGGCTTTCCGGCGCAGCTGTCTGAGCCCGAAGGGCGAGTTCTGCGCCGGCCGCCTGACGGGAGCAGCGCAGGGGAGTCATTCGCAAAGCGAATGACCGCCGAAGCCGGGTCGCCTTCTTTGCCGACTTTCTTGGCGAAGCAAGAAAGTAGGTCGCCCGCCAGGGGCGGAAGCGGGGTTTCGCGGAGCACTGCTCCACGCCGCTGGAGCCGGCCGGGTGTGCAAACCCGGCCGTGGAACGAACTCCCCGGCCCCCCCTGCCCACCGAAAGCACCACCGCATCAACCCGCGATGTCGGACTGAAGTCCGACCTACAGGGAAGCGCCCCGCAGCCCTCCTTACGACAACCAGCGCTTCCGGCGCCGGTAGTGCTTCACTTCCCGGAAACTCTTCCGCCCTTCGGACGACAGCCCCAGGTAGAACTCCTTCACGTCTTCGTTCGTCCGCAGGTCGGCGGCGTCGCCTTCCATCACCACGCGGCCGTTCTCCAGGATGTAGCCGAAGTCGGCGTAGCGCAGGGCGACCATGGTGTTCTGCTCGGCCAGCAGGAAGCTCACGTTCTCCTTGCTGTTGAGGTCCTTCACGATCTCGAAGATCTCCTCGACGATCTGCGGGGCGAGGCCCATGGAGGGTTCGTCCAGCAGGATCATCTCGGGCTTGGCCATCAGCGCGCGGCCGATGGCGCACATCTGCTGCTCGCCGCCCGAGGTGTAGCCGGCCTGCGAGGTGCGGCGGGTCTTCAGCCGCGGGAAGTAGGCATACACCTTCTCCAGGTTCTCCTTCAGCTCCGCGCGGGACTGGCTGCGGGTGTAAGCGCCGGTGAGCAGGTTCTCCTCGATGGAGAGGTGGCCAAAGCAGTGGCGGCCCTCCATCACCTGGATCACGCCCTTCTTCACCAGATCGGCCGGCGTGAGCTGGTCGATGCGCTGGCCCTTGAACTCGACGCTGCCCTTGGTCACATCGCCCCGTTCGGCCCGCAGCAGGTTGGAGATCGACTTGAGCGTGGTGCTCTTGCCGGCGCCGTTGGCGCCCAGCAGGGCAACGATCTTGCCCTGGGGCACCTGCAGCGAGACGCCCTTGAGCACAAGGATCACGTGGTCGTAGATGACCTCGATGTTATTGATGCTGAGGTAAGACATGGCGTCGGCCATCCTCATGTAGGGGCGACTTCAGTAGCCCCCCGGGTTATAGGGGGG
>NZ_JAYRMI010000050.1:0-30092 GCF_041904905.1 Zoogloea sp.
ACCAGCCCCCGCAGCAGCTGACCGACCCACCCGCCGCGCCCCGGCCCGAGGCGCGACACGGACAGGCAGCGGGTCATCGCCAGGCCCAGGGGCACCGCCAGCACGAAGGCCACGGCCACGCCGGCGGTGGCCATCGCCAGGGTTTCGAGGGTGGCCTTGCCAAGCAGGGCGAGGAAATCCGGCGAGGTCTCGGGGGGCAGGAAACCGCCGACGAAATGCCCCATCGCATTGAGGTTGCCGTCGTCGAACAGCGCCGCCGGACGGAAGTCGGCGAGCCGCAGGAGCGGCCACAGCAGCACCAGCGCCACCAGCGTCCAGCCCAGCCGCGGCAGGGCGGCGGGATCGCGGCCGGGGGTGCGGCTCATGAACAGCGCAGCGGCGATATGCCCAGCGCGGGCGCCACGGGCGCGCCAGCAAGCGGCAGCCCGCCCTCGGCGGCGTACAGCTCGCGCAGCTGGGCCTCGGTGACGGCGGCGGCGGGCAGGTCGAACAGCACGCCGCCGTCCTTCACCCCCACCACCCGCGGAAAGTGCCGCAGGGCCAGGTCCACCGCGTGGAGGCTCGCCACCAGGGTCACGCCGCGGCGGGTGGCTTCCTCGTTGAGCAGGGCCACGGTGAGTTCGGACAGCGCCGGATCCATCGCCGACACCGGCTCGTCGGCCAGCAGCAGATCCGGCCGCTGGTACAGCACCCGGGCCAGGGCCACCCGCTGGAGCTGGCCGCCGGAGAGGCGGTCGCAGCGCTCGAAGAGCTTGTCGGCCAGGTCGAGGCGGGCCAGCTCGCGGCAGGCACCCTCGGCATCCACCGGCAACACCAGCGAGGCGAGGGATTTCCACAGCGGCCACTGACCCAGCCGGCCCGCCAGCACGGCGGTGACAACCCGCTGGCGGGGCGGGATCGGCGGCGCCTGGTGCACCAGCCCGATGCGCGCGCGAAGGCGGCGGAGCCGGGCCGGCGACACCGCCCAGGGCTCGGCATCGAGCAGGCGCAGGCGGCCTTCGGTGGGGCGCAGCGAGGCCCCCAGCACCCGCAGCAGGGTGGTCTTGCCGGCACCGGACGCGCCGATCAGCGCCACCCGTTCGCCAGCGGCGATGTTCAGGCGGATGTCGGCGAGGGCGCGATAGCCGTTGGCGTGGACCAGGCCCACGCCGTCGAGGGAGAAACCCATGGCGGTTCCGTTGGCGGCCTGCGGCGCAGGGCGCTTACTTGAGCAGGCCGGCGGCGTGGGCCGCGGTCTCGATGCCCTTGTAGTTCTCGGCCTTGGTGGGGATGAACTTGCTGGCACGCTGCAGGGCCATCAGCTCCTTGTGGGCCGGGTTGGCCGGGTCGAGCTTGAGGAAGGCCTGACGGAGCTTGTCCTGGAGCTTCGGGTCGAGGTCGCCGCGCACCGTCCAGTTGTAGTCGAAGTAGGCCGGGGTGGTGGCAAAGACGTGCACCTTGGCGGTATCCACCTTCTTCTGCTCGACCAGCTTGTCCCACACCGAAGTGTTGAGCACGCCGGCATCCACCTTGCCGCCCTGCACGAAGGCGACGGTGGCGTCGTGGGCGCCGGAGAAGGCCACCGTCTTGAAATCCTTGTCCGGGTTGATGCCTTCCTGACCCAGGAAGTAGCGCGGCATCAGGTGGCCGGAGGTGGACGAGGGCGCGCCGAAGGCGAAGGTCTTGCCTTTCAGGTCGGCAAAGCTCTTGATGCTGTCGCTGGCGGTGATGAAGCGCGAGGTGAACTTGGCATCCTCGGCCCGCTGCACCAGCGGCACGGCGGTGCCACCGGTGCGGATCTTGGCCTGGACGAAGGTGAAGCCACCCAGCCAAGCCATGTCGATCTTGCGGGTGGCGAGGGCCTCGACCACCGCGGCGTAGTCGGTCACCGGCACGAAGACCACCTTCATCCCGGTCTCCTGCTCGAGGTAGGCGCCCAGCGGGGCGAACTTGCGCTGCAGCTCGGTGGGCGCCTCGTCGGGGATCGCGGAGACGCGCAGCACGTCCTCGGCCTGGGCGGCCAACGGCAGGCCGGCAGCGGCGGCCAGGGCGGAAACGGCAAGGGCGCGCAGCAGCGCGCGCCGGGCAAAGGGCACGGAAGTCATCGACAGCTCCTCAAGGGGGTGCGCGTCGCCGCGACACCAGCCGCCGGGACGGGGGAGAACGGCCCCGGCTTAGGTTTTCCGGGGCTGGCCCAGGGCCACCCCGCTCATCGTCTCGAATGCGGTGCACAGACCGCGGGGCGGACTATAGCGACGGAGACCGCCGGAGTGAACAGGCAGTTGTCAGTTGCGGGCCGCCTGCCGGCTGGCCAGCCAGCCAAACAGGGACAGCAGCGCCAGCCCGCCGCCGATCAGCGCGATGCCGGCCACCTCGCTGGCCTTGAAGGCCTCGCCCAGGGTGAGCCGCGACGACAGAATGGCCACCACCGGCGTGCCCAGCACCGACAGGCTGGCCTCCCACGCCGGCACCCGGTCGAGGATCCACACCCACAGCCACCAGCACAGGGCCACGCTGGCCACCGACAGGAAGGCGAGGATCAGCACGTAGTCCATCGTCCAGCGGGTTGGCTCGCCGGGCAGCACCAGGGCGATGATCGCCAGCGGGATCGAGCCGAAGATCATCTGCCACATGGTGAGCACCAGCAGATCCACCGGCCGGGCCTGGCGCAGCCGCTTGATGAGGATGGTGCCCACCGCCCAGCACAGGGCCGCGCCCAGCCCCAGCGCCTTGCTGAGCAGGCTGGTGTGCAGGTTCCAGGGGTCGATGATGAGCAGCAGCCCGCCCAGGGTGCTCACCGCCGCCAGCCACTGCTTGCCGCGCACCCGCTCGCCCAGCAGCGGCCAGCCCAGCAGCAGGGTCCAGATCGGCATGGTGAAGATCAGCACCGCCGTCTTGCCCGGGCCGCCCTCCACCAGCGCGGAGGTTTGCAGCAGGGTGAAGCCGGCCACCTGCACCAGCCCGATCAGCACCGTCGCCCCCGGCGCCACCAGCTGCATCGACTTGCCCGACAGGCGCACCGCGAGGATCAGCGCCAGGGTGCCGCCCACGCAGCGCTGGGCCGCCAGCGCGAAAGGCGAGGCGTAGGCCAGCCCCTGCTTGACCAGCACCCAGGTGTAGCCCCAGGTGCAGGACAGCACGATCAGCGCGATGGCCGGCAGGAAACGGCTCAGGACGGACGGCGGCATCGACGGCGCGCTCACGGCGGCGTCGCGCCCATCAGCGCCAGGGTCAGGGGGGTGGTGACGGACGACAGCGCGGTGGAGAGGATCAGGCTGCCCGCCACCGGGCCTTCGATCAGCTTGAACTGTCGGGCCATCAGATACACGTTGGCGCCCACCGCCAGCGACGCCAGCATCACCACCACCTGGGTTTCCATGGTTGGCAGGCCGAGCGCCCGGGCCAGCAGCCAGACGATGGCCGGCTGCACCACCAGCTTCATCGCGCTGATCCCGACGCTGATCCGCCAGCCCTCGCGCACGCCGTATTCGGCCAGCCCCATGCCCAGCACGATCATCGCCATCGGCGCGGCGGCCTGGCCGACCATCGCCAGCGGCCGGTCGATGAGATCCGGCACCGCTAGCCCCGACACCCCGAACAGGCTGCCCGACAGGATGCTCGCCACGATGGGGTTGGTGAGCACGCCGCGCAGGGTCTTGGCGAAGCCCTTCACCGAGAAGCTGCCGTGGCGCGCCCACTCGATGTTGATCGTCACCAGCGTCCATAGGATCAGCGAGTTGAACACCAGCACCAGCGCCACCGACGGCATCGCCGCATCCCCCAGCGCCACCTTGGCGAGGGGAATCCCGAGGAACACGTTGTTCGAGAACACCCCGCCCATCGCGAAGATCGACTGGGCCTGGCCATCGAGGCCAAAGAGCTTCCAGCTGACGATGCGCCCGATCGCGAAGACGATCACGCAGCTCCCGAAGAAGGCGATCAAGAGGCGCACATCCACCGGCGGCAGGCGCGACAGGTCGCTCATCATGTGGAACAGCATCGCCGGCATCGCCACCGAGAACACGAAGCGCGAGAGATTCTCGGACATCGCCTTCGGCCAGCCGGAGAAACGCATCAGCCCGTAGCCGATGAAGACCAACGCGAAGAAGGGCGCGGCCAGGTTGAGCTGGTGGAGAAAGCCGGACATCGGAGGGGCGGGCGCAGATCGAAACCGTCGAGCCTAACCGAAATTGCTGCGCCGCGGCAGTTGCGGTTTGCCCGGGGTCAGTGCCCCTCGTCGTCGGCCGGCGGGGCCACCTTGACCACTTCCTCCAGCGTGGTGATGCCCGCCGCCACCTTGGCCGCGCCGGACAGACGCAGCGGGCGCATGCCCTCGCGGATGGCCAGCTCCCGCACCCGCGCCAGATCCACCTCGGACGACACCGCCCGACGGATCTCCGGCGACATGAGGAGGATCTCGTACAGCCCGATGCGCCCCATGAAGCCGGTCATCCGGCACTCCATGCAGCCCACCGCCCGGTGGATGCGCGGCGGCCGGGCGACCTTCCAGGGCGCCACCAGGTGATCCCAGATCGCCTCCTCCTCGGGCGTCGGCGGGTGGGCAGCCTTGCAGTGGGGGCACAGCACCCTCACCAGCCGCTGGGCCATGATGCCCAGCAGGGTGGCGTTGAGCAGGTAGGCCGGCGCGCCCAGGTCGAGCATCCGGGTGATCGCCGACGGGGCGTCGTTGGTGTGCAGCGTGGACAGCACCAGATGCCCGGTGAGCGCCGCCTGGATCGCCATCTCGGCGGTCTCCAGATCGCGGATCTCGCCCACCATGACGATGTCCGGGTCCTGCCGCATGAGCGCCCGCACGCCCTCGGCAAAGCCCAGGTCGATGGACTGATGCACCTGCATCTGGTTGAAGGCCGGCTCCACCATCTCGATCGGGTCTTCGATGGTGCAGACGTTCACCTCGGTCGTGGCGAGCTGCTTGAGGGTGGAGTAGAGCGTGGTGGTCTTGCCCGAGCCCGTCGGGCCGGTGACCAGGACGATCCCGTTGGGCCGGCCGGAAATCGACCTCCAGCGCGCCTCGTCCTGCTCCGAAAAACCCAGCTCGACCATGTTGCGCACCAGCACCTCGGGGTCGAAGATGCGCATCACCAGCTTCTCGCCAAACGCGGTGGGCAGCGTGGCGAGGCGCAGCTCGACCTCCTTGCCGCTGGCCACCCGGGTCTTCACCCGGCCGTCCTGGGGCCGGCGTTTCTCCACCACGTCCATCCGGCCAAGGATCTTGATCCGGCTGGTCATCGCCACCAGCACCGGCATCGGCATCTGATAGACCTGATGGAGCACCCCGTCGATGCGGAAGCGCACCACGCCCATGTCGCGCCGGGGCTCGATGTGGATGTCGCTGGCGCGCTGCTCGAAGGCGTACTGCCACAGCCAGTCGACGATGTTCACGATGTGGCGGTCGTTGGCGTCGTACTGGCGGTTGCTCGCCTGGCCGATCTCCACCAGCTGCTCGAAGCTCGACAGCGTGCCGCCACCGCCATGGCCGCCGCTGCTCTGCACCGCGTTCTTCACCGAACGGGCCAGGTTGTAGAACTCGACGAGATACCGCGCCACGTCGGCCGGGTTGGCCACCACCCGGCGGATCTCCTTCTTCAGGATGCCGGCAAGCTCCCGCTCCCACTCCCGCAGGAAGGGCTGGGTCGTCGCCACCACCACCTCCCGCAGCCCCACCTGCACCGGCAGCACCCCAAAACGGGTCGCGTAGGCCGACGACATCACCGACGTCACCGCGGCGAAGTCGATCTTGAGGGGGTCGATCCGGTAGTAGTCGAGCTTGACGCGCCCGGCCAGCCACTCGGTCAGCTCTTCCGCCCCCAGCGGGCGGTGGGGCGGTTGGCGAGAAGGCCACTTCTGGCGGCCCACCAGCAGCAGCGGGTGAAGATCCTCGGGCTTGCGGGCCTGGGACGCCAGCAGCGCCTCGGCGTCGGCCCGCTCCACCAGGCCGTCGGCCAGCAGCATGTCGAGCACTTCGACAAGCGTCAGGCGGTGTTCTCGGGCGGCGTGGGCGGAGGCGGCAGACATCGGCAGGGGGCAAACGGGGATTCAAGGCGAACGATAGCCGCAATCGCCCGACCGCCGGCGGAAATTTGCGCAGCTTTACCCCGGCGATCTACCAGCGCCGGCCGTAATCGCCACCCCGATCGCGATCCCACCCCGGGCGCGGACCGTAAGCGCGGTAGGGCGGCACCACCACGACCGGCGGCTCCACGTAGCGGGGGTGACGGTGGCCGTAATAACCCGGGGCCGGCGGCGTGACGATGCAACCGCCAAGGGACGAAGCAAGGAGAACAGCGGCAATCAGGCGTTTCATGGGGCACTCCGGCAGGGCTGTGCTCCCTTCAACGCGCGAGCGGGAAAACGGTTGGGGGAGAAGCGTCTCGAAATGTTGCCGGGCACAGGACGGCGCAGACCCGCCCCCAAAAAATATTTCTTGCATCAAGTGTTATTAAACACAGTAAAATACACACGTCATTCAACCGGAGAACATCATGAAGCGCATCCTGTCCCGCCTTGCATGCACCATCGGCCTCAGCCTTGCCAGCATCGGCTTTGCCTACGCCGCCATCAACATCAACACCGCCACCCCCGGCGAACTCGACGGCGTGAAGGGCATCGGCCCCGCCAAGGCTCAGGCCATCGTCGATTACCGCAGCAAGAACGGCCCCTTCAAGAGCCTCGACGACCTGAAGAACGTGAAGGGTTTCGGCGACAAGAGCATCGCCAAGCTGAAGGGCGAACTGAGCGTCGGCGGCGAGGGCACCAGAAAGTAAGCCCCCGCGCCCGGATGGCGCCTGCCGCACAACCCGGCGCCACCGCCATCCGCGCCGTCGCGGCGCAGTCGTAGCACAATGGCTACCGGTCGATCCTTTCGGAGACAGGCATGCCAACCGGACTTCACCCCGGCGCTCCATCCAGGCCCGCATTGCCGGGCAAGCCTGCGGCTTCTCGCCTTGCCGGCCTGATCGCGAGCCTGCTGCTGTGCGCCTGCGGGCTGGGCGATGCGGGCAGCAGCGCCACCGCGGCCGCAAAACTCAAGGCCCAGGAGGCCGAACAGGCCCGCGCCGCCCAGGCCGGAATCGCCAGCCAGCTCGACGCGGCCCAGCAGCAGGCCGGGCAACGCCAGAAAGACATCGAGGCAGCCACCCGCTAGGGCCAGCTGCCTCGATCACACATCCGGAGGCTGGGGTCAGCCGCCGATCACCGTCTCCAGCGCCGCCAGGCACAGGGCGATGTTGGCCGGGCGGCTCGAATGGCCCATCAGGCCGATCCGCCACACCTTGCCAGCGAGCGCCCCCAACCCCGCGCCGATCTCCAGTCCGAACTCGTTCAGCAGCCGGGTGCGTCCGGCAGCCTCATCCACCCCCTGCGGCACCCACACGGTGTTGAGCTGCGGCAGACGCGCGTCCTCGCACACGACGAAATCCAGCCCCAGCTTGTGCAGGCCGGCCGCCAGACGCAGGTGGTTGTCCCGATGGCGCTGCCAGGCCGCTTCGAGGCCCTCCTCGGCGAGGATCACCAGCGCCTCGTGCAGACCGTACAGCGGATTGACCGGCGCGGTGTGGTGATAGGTGCGCTTGGCGCCGCTCCAGTAACCGAGCACCAGGCCCAGATCCTGGAACCAGCTCGGGCAGGGTGCGGTGCGGGCGCGGATGCGGGCCACCGCGGCTTCCGAGAAACTCACCGGCGACAGACCCGGCGTGCACGACAGGCACTTCTGGCTGCCCGAATAGGCCGCGTCAATCCCCCACTCGTCCAGCAGCACCGGCACGCCGCCCAGCGAGGTCACGCAATCCATGATCGTCAGCGCGTCGTAGCGGCGCGCGATGGCGGCCAGGGTTGCGGCGTCCGACAGGGCCCCGGTGGACGTCTCGGCATGCACGAAGGCGAACAGCCGGGCATCCGGGTTGGCCTTGAAGGCATCCTCAACCTTGGCCGGGTCCACCGGCGTCCCCCAGGCATCCTCGACGATCACCGGAGTAGCCCCGAGGCGGTGCACGTTTTCCACCATCCGCCCACCGAACACGCCGTTCACGCAGACGATCACCTTGTCGCCCGGGCTCACCAGATTGACGAAACAGGTCTCCATCCCCAGCGAGCCCGGCCCGGAGACCGGGAAAGTCAGCTCGTTGCGGGTCTGGAAGACGTAGCGCAGCAGGGTCTTGAGCTCGTCCATCATCCCGACGAAGCGCGGATCCAGGTGACCGACCGTGGGGCGGGCCAGGGCCGACAGCACCCGGGGGGGCACGTCGGATGGGCCGGGGCCCATCAGGGTCCGCACCGGCGGCTGGAAGGACGGGATCGCGGGTCGTTCGATGTTCATGGTTCCTCCTGACGTTCTTGTGATGCGGCGGGGTCGCACCGCCAGCGCCTACTGGGGGCGTCCGTTGGCGGCGATCAAGCGGATGATGCGCACGGTGTCCACGTCGGATTCCCGGTAGGCCGCTTTGACGAACTCCGATACCTGGATCGTCTCACCGGGCGAAGCGCCGTCGGACAGGGTGGTTTCATAGGTGAAGCGCAGCCCCAGCCACAGGGCGTCGCGCTGCTCCAGCCGGATCGTGAGCCGGCCACCGGCGTGCTGGGCATTGGCTGCAGACTCGAAACGTACCCAGTCGAGCGGTGCGAAGGTGACGGTGTCGCGGATGCAGACCTGCCCGAAGTACAACTCCCGCTCGACCCGGTCGGCAACCCGGGACAGGATCACGCAGCGCTCCAGCCCCGGCAGGAACACGGTGGGTTCATCCACCCGATACATCAGGCCGTCCCACACCTGTTCGCGGCTGAGGGGTTCGATGAGCGGGTTGAGGGGATCGTTGATCTCGATGAGGTGTTCGAAACGCAAGGCTCGCTCCGGAAGTCAGCTGCGCAGTGTATCGGTTCCGGGGAGGTGGCGTCAGCGGGTTGCACGCTGAATTTAACGCCTCAAGACAAAATCTACCGTTTGCCCAAAATGGGCTGCTAGCCGTGCCCGGCGGCGTTCGACCAGGGGTTTATATCTTTTCTTTTTATATAAAAGATAAAGTTAACTATGCTCAGCCTGTTTCTGTGGATAAGCCCGTAAACCCCTTCCAGCTCAGTGGCTTGTTCACTGAAAAAAGCTCTGGAAAGAGGGCCTGGAAGCGACTGGATGGATTGGGGACCGATTTTGGGGTTCGGCCTCTATCACCGCTTGCCCACAGTCTGTACCCGTTCTCTTCCCCCAACTTGTGCACAGCCAGGGGGGCTCACAGCATCCGGGGCATCGGGTACTTGCGCGCGAAGTAGGCGTAGGCCTTGCGTAGTTCGCGCTCCCGGAACAGCTCGTGGCTGCTGGCAGCCTCGGCGATCTGTTCGCGGAACATCTCGTGGAGGGCATGAATACCCCGTTCGGTGCTAAGCAGTTCCCGGGCTAGGGCGGTGGCCTGGGCGTCGGACAGTTGAGTGCTTTCGTTGACGATCCGGACGGTCTCGTTGTCCAGATCGATGAAATCCCTGAGATCGATGATCGACAGCATGGCGGTTACCTCGCGTTGTTTCTGATTCAGGCCAGTCCTTCACTGGCCCCCGTGGTCTCCGCACCTGGGTGTTGTTAGTTTTTATCTATATGTAAACACTGTTTACGTTAACGTTTTCCGGTTTTCTGTGGACAACCCCCTTTAGTCTAACGCATTCAGCCACTTGGGCAGTTCATAAGTCTGTCGGAAAAGGGGCCGTCGGCGTGTGTGCCGATTGTTGAGGAAATTCCGCCACCCGCTGCCGACCCGCTTTGTGCACAATCTGTCCGATCCTCTTTCCCAGGTTTGTCCCCAGTTTTGAACTCCTTGCCCTCCTCCACGCCGCGCTGGGACATTTTCTGCGCCGTTGTGGATAACTTTGGCGACATCGGCGTGTGCTGGCGGCTGGCGCGTCAGCTGGCGGTCGAACACGGTGTTGCCGTGCGCTTGTGGATCGACGATTTCGACAGCGCCTGCCGTTTGTTGCCGACGGCCCGGCCTGGCACCGAGGTGCAGCGGGTCGACCAGGTGGAGATCCGCCACTGGACAACGCCCTTGCCCGACGTGCAGCCTGGCGACGTGGTGATCGCCGCGTTTGCGTGCGACCTGCCGGTGCAGTTCCTCGAGGCCATGGCCCGATGTACGCCGAGGCCGGTGTGGATCAACCTGGAGTACCTCAGCGCGGAGGACTGGGTGGCTGGCTGCCATCGGCTCCCCTCGCCCCACCCGCGTCTGCCCCTGCGCCAGTATTTCTTCTTTCCCGGTCTGGACCGGACGACCGGGGGGCTGCTCCGCGAGGCCGATTACGCCGATCGTCGCGCCCGGTTCGTGGCTGCCGACTTCTGGCGTGCCCTCGATCTGCCGCCGCCCGCGCCCGACGAGCTGCGGGTGTCCCTGTTCTGCTACGAGAACCCGGCCCTGGGCGAGCTGCTCGATCTCTGGCGCCAGGGGTCGGCGCCGGTCACCTGCCTGGTGCCGGAGGGGCGGGTGCTGCCGGGGGTTGCACGCGCCTTCGGGTTGAGCGATCTGCGCTCCGGCGACCGGCTTGTGCGCGACGCGCTCCGGGTGCAGGTGCTGCCCTTCGTCGCCCAGCCCTGCTACGACGAGCTGCTGTGGGCCTGCCACCTCAACTTCGTGCGGGGAGAGGACTCCTTCGTCCGCGCCCAATGGGCCGAGCATCCGTTCGTGTGGCACATCTACCCGCAGCAGGATGAGGCTCACCTGGAAAAGCTGGAGGCCTTTCTCGCCCGATACCGGGTCGGGCTCGATCCGCTCGCTGCCCGGCAGCTCACCGACTTCTGGCAGGCCTGGAACCGCGGGCAAGGCGTCGCGCAGGCCTGGCCGGCGTTCCGGGAGGCGCTGCCGGCGCTCGCCCGGCATGGCAAGGCCTGGTCTGCCAGCCTGATGGAGGCCGGCGACCTCGCCCGAAACCTGGTGCAGTTCTGTAAAGATGAGATATAATGATAAGTTACCTTTTCTACGTGGCACGTGCCGCGACCAACAGCTAAAGCAGGAAACCGCATGAAAACCGCAATGGAACTACGCTCCGGCAACGTGATCATGGTGGGCAGCGACGCCCTCGTGGTTCAGAAGGCCGAATACAACAAGTCCGGCCGTAACGCCGCCGTGGTGAAGATGAAGCTCAAGAACCTGCTCACCGGTGCGCCGTCCGAGTCGGTTTACAAGGCTGACGACAAGTTCGAGATCGTCGTCCTCGATCGCAAGGAAGTGACCTACTCCTACTTTGCCGATCCGATGTACGTCTTCATGGACGCCGACTACGAGCAGTACGAAGTCGAAGCCGAGAACATGACCGACGCGCTCAAGTACCTGATCGACGGCATGCCCTGCGAAGTGGTGTTCTACAACGGCAAGGCGATCTCCGTGGAGCTGCCCACCACCGTTGTGCGCGAAGTCGAATACACCGAGCCCGCCGTCAAGGGCGACACCTCCGGCAAGGTCCTCAAGCCCGCCCGCATCGCGCCGAGCGGCTTCGAGCTGTCTGTTCCGGCCTTCGTGGAAATCGGCGACAAGATCGAAATCGACACCCGCACCGACGAATACCGCAACCGCGTGAAGTAAGCGCCTGCTCACGTCCGGTGACCAGAGGCCCGCAAGGGCCTTTTTCTTGGGCGGGCGTGTCATCCAAGCGGTGTCTTCGTGCGTTACGATGGCGCGTGCATCCACAGTCGGGCACTTTGTCCCGGCACCGCTCACCAGAGCACCCCTCAACATCCAGTTGGAGACTTACCCGATGAATACCCGTTCCGTTCTTCTCGCCGCCCTCTTCGCCATCGGTCTTGCCGCCTGCTCCAAGAAGGAAGAACCCGCCCCCGCCCCGGCGCCGGCCCCTGCTGTCGCCGACGCCGCCAAGGAAGCCGCCCAGAAAGCTGAAGAAGCCGCCAAGCAGGCCGCCGAGGCTGCCAAGGGCGCAGCCGGTGCTGCCACCGAAGCCGCCAAGGATGCAGCTGGCGCTGCCAAGGAAGCCGGCAAGGAAGCGGTTGATGCCAGCAAGGACGCCGCGAAGGATGCCGTCGCTGCTGCCAAGGACGCCGCTGGCGCTGCCAAGGAAGCTGGCAAGGAAGCGGTCGCCGCCACCGCCGACGCCGCCAAGGAAGCCGCAGACAAGGCCAAGACTGCCGTCGGCAAGTAAGCCGTTCCGCGCAGCATTCGAAACCGGGCCTCGCGCCCGGTTTTTTCTTTCCTCCGCTCACTCCCGCCATGGCCCTCAAATCCACCATCTACCGCGCCACCCTCAACGTCTCCGATCTCGACCGGGGCTATTACGCCGAGCACGTGCTCACCATCGCCCGGCACCCTTCCGAGACCGACGAGCGGGCGATGGTGCGCGTCCTCGCCTTCGCCCTCCAAGCGGACGAGCGCCTGTTGTTCGGCAAAGGCATCTCCACCGACGACGAGCCGGCCCTGTGGCTGAAGGACGACACCGGCCGGATCCTGAAGTGGATCGAGGTCGGTCTGCCCGACGAGCGTCTGCTGCGTCGCGCAGCCGGGCGGGCAGATGAAGTGATCGTCCTGGCCTATGGCGGACGCACGGTCGATATCTGGTGGCAAAAGGAAGGCGCCACCCTAAGCAAGCTTCAGAACCTCAGGATTTATTCCCTGAGTGTGGAAAGTTCCCGCGCGCTTGCCGAAAAGGCCGGGCGCTCGATGGAATTAAGCTGCACTATTCAGGATGGGGAAGTATGGTTTTCTTCCGGAAATGAAACCATCTCGATCATTCCCCAGCGCCTATTCCCAATTTGAGCACTACATATTTCAAAATCATAGTTTTGAACCTTTGCCCAATTTGGTTTTTCTATTGAAATGTTCTTCGTGACATCCGTCACGTATATCGAAGGTTATAGAAGGGAATTCCTCGCACTCTTTTGCATAATTTGACAATCATTTGTCAGATCATGTTTTATGAACCGCCACGAAGTCGAAATGCACCTTGCCGGTGATTTTCATGACATGCCGGTTCATGAGCTTGCGAACCGGGAATTCCCCATGTCGACAGCTGTCCTGTTCGTTACCACGGATGCCGGAATCGTTCCGCCGGGTCTCGTAAAGGTCGCCAAGATCACCGATTCGGTCGAGGACGCCCTGATGCTCTGCACCTCGGCGAGCTTCGGCGCGGTCTTCTGCGACGCGGCGTCCCTCGCCAATGGAGGCAGCGGCTTCCGGCTTGGGCGGCAGATGCGCCGCAATGGCATCTCCACCCCCTTGTTCCTGATGACCAATTCGCTGCTGTCCAGCGTCGATGGCGTGGCGGCGGCGTCCGGTGCCACCGGGTTCATCAGCCGCACTGCGACTGCGGTTCTCGACGCGCTCAAGTCAGTCGCGATGGGCGTCGTTCCGCTGACCGAACAAGCCGCGAGGCCCGTCGCGAGAATCGATCAGCCCCTTCCTGAAATCGATGTCGTCATCGAGAACGCCCGCATCCTGCTGAAGAAATACGCCGGTCCGGTGGCCAGCATGATGATCGACGACGTTCTCGACGATCTCTATTCCCGATATCCCGACGGGGTTCCCGTCAGTGTCTTCTCCGAAGCCGTTGCCGCTCACGTCAATAGCGGCAAGGCCCGGTCCGACTTTCTCCGTGAATTGCTGGCCTGATCGAAGCTCCCATGAACGCTTTCAAGAAACTTTCCCTTTCCTATCAGTTCACCGTGCTGCTGCTATTGCTGATCGCGGTCGCGTCGATTGCCGGTTATCTGATCGGCTCTTCGGTTTACGTGAGCGAGATCCGCAACCAGGCCCGCACGGTGGCCGACATGGTGGATAACTTCGGCCAGTGGGCTACCCGCTATCGGGGCGTGTGGGTGAAGGACGACCCGCGAGATCCCAAACTGCAGGTGGGCAGTTTCCTGGAGCGGGAGGCGTCTTCGAGCGGCGCGGGTGGCGACTCGACCATGTCCAATCTGGCGGCCTTCCATCGCAAGAACCCGGCGCTGGTCCAGCGGGAGCTGTCCGACATCACCATGGCTTCGCCGGCGAAGGCCAAGTTCCGGATGACTTCCGACCGTTTCATGAACCCCAACAACGCGCCGTCCGAGTTCGACAAGGTGGCGATGGACGCGATCCGCGAATCCGGTGCGAGCGAGTACAGCGAAGTGCGCGACGGTCAGCTGCTCTACGCCCGCCGTCTGGTGGCTGAGAAGGGCTGTCTGCGCTGCCACGGGGTGCCTGCCGAGGCGCCGTCGGCGGTCTCTGCGCTGTACCCGGGGCCCCAGGGCTACGGCTACGAGGAGGGCAAGCTGGCCGGTGTCATCAGCGTGGCGATTCCGCTCGAATTCAACCTGTCCACCTTTATCCAGCGCTTCGACCGTCAGGTCTGGCTGGCGCTGGCCGCCATTGCTGTGGGTATGGCCGGGCTGCTGGTCTTCATCCGTCAGCAGGTGATCCTGCCGATCCGCCGGGTGCGGGAGTTTGCCCTTGCGGCGTCCAACTCCGATCCGGGTGCCCGCATCGACAAGGTGGAGTTCGTCGAGGGCGAGCACGCCTCTGCCAACGAGATCCACGAACTCAACACCGCGGTCAAGGCCATGCACACCTCGATCGACTATCTCTACCGCAAGATGACCAAGCGCTGATCCGACCATGGAACTCACCATCGATCCCATCGCCACATCCCGGATGTTCATGATCTACCTGCACCTGCTCGCCCTGGCGGGTGCCGCGTCGGCCGTCGCCATCGGCGACTACGCGATCTTTGCCCGGGAGCGCATCGACGAGGCGCTGCTGCAGCGAGCGGCGGCCTTCGCCACCATCGCAATGGGGGTGTTGTGGGGAACCGGTGTGGCAATCGTCGTCCTCGATCTGGGCATGGATCTCGACGCCCTGATGGCCAAGCCCAAGCTGCTGGCCAAGCTCACGGTGGTCGGGGTGCTCACCGTCAACAGCCTCGCTCTGCATTTCGTGGCCTTCCCCACCTTCCGCGTCACCCACGCGGACGGGCTGAGGGCCGCCACCATGCCGGCCGTTTTCGGGGCGGTCAGCGCCGCCTCGTGGGTGTACGCAGCGTTCATCGGGGTGGCCAAGCCGCTGGCCAGCGCGTTCGGCTACAGCGGCTTCATGGCGCTGTACATCGTGATCCTGGTCTGCGCGGTCACGATTGCGGTGGTGCTCGTGCGGCCCCGTCTGGCCGCGCGGCTCACCGGTACCGCGCAACCGCTGCGGGCCGTGCTGGTGGCGTGAGCGACAGCTAGCGCCGGTCGCCCCGCAGGGTGGCAACCCGCAGCTGCACTTCGGTCAGGCTGGCTGTCTCCGGCGGCATGGGCTGGCCCACCGCCAGCTCGATCCGGCTGAACAGCCCCCGGCGCAGCGGGCGCGACAGGGCCGGGCCGTCCTTGCGGGAGAACATGCTGCCCCACAGCCCGCGCAGCGCCATCGGCACCACCGGCACCGGGTTGGCCTCGAGGATGCGCGCAAGGCCCGGGCGGAACGGGCACAGTTCGCCGTCGGCGGTGATCTTCCCCTCCGGGAACAGCCCGATCAGTTCCCCCTCGGCCAGCGCCTTCGATACCTCGGCGAAGGCTGCCTCCATCATCCCCGCGTCTTCCCTGGCGGGCGCGATGGGGATCGCCCGGCTGTGGCGGAACACGAAGGAGAGCACCGGCCAGCGGAAGATCCGGTGGTCCATCACGAAGCGGATCGGCCGCCGGCAGGCCGCCGCGATCACCAGCGCATCCACGAAGCTCACGTGGTTGCACACCAGCACCGCCGGGCCTTCGGCGGGGATATGCTCGACGCCATCGGTGCGCAGGCGATACACGCTGTGCACCAGCAGCCACACCACGAAGCGCAGCAGGAACTCCGGCACCAGCCGGTAGATGTAGATCGCCACCGCGGCGTTCATCAGCGCCGCCACGCCGAACAGCATCGGAATCGTCAGCCCCGCCGACAGCAGCGCGCCGGCCGCCAGTGCGCCCACCACCATGAACAGGGCGTTGAGGATGTTGTTGGCGGCGATGATTCGCGCCCGCTGGCCCGGCGCCGAGCGGCTCTGCATCATCGCGTAGAGCGGCACGATGAAGAAGCCGCCGAACACCCCCAGCATCAGGAGCGCCAGCAGCACCCGGATGATGCCCGGCTCGCCGAGCACCGCGCCGATGGCCAGCGGTGCCCCAGCCGGCAGAACCGACGGCGAGGCGAAGCCCAGATCGAGCCCGAACAGGGTGAGCCCGATCGAGCCGAAGGGCACCAGGCCGATCTCCACATGCCCGCCCGAGAGCTTCTCGCACAGCAGCGAACCCAGCCCGATGCCCACCGTGAAGGTGGCCAGCAGCAGCGTGACGGTGCCCTCGCCACCGCCCAGCACCCCCTTGGCGTAGGCCGGAAACTGGGCCAGGAACAGCGCGCCGTAAAGCCAGAACCACGAGATGCCCATGATCGCCAGGAACACCGGCCGGTTCTGGCGGGCAAAGCCAATGTTGCGCCAGGTTTCCGAGATCGGGTTGGGATTGACCTTCAGCCCGGGCTCCGGGGCCGGGGCCGGGGGCACGCCGCGGCTGGTGAGGTAGCCTGCCGCCGCCACTGCCAGCCCGCCGCCGGCGATCCACAGGTCGCCCTGAGGCTGGGCTGCGAGCAGCCCGCCGACCAGGGTGCCGAGCAGGATCGCGACGAAGGTGCCGGCCTCCACCAGCGCATTGCCGCCCACCAGCTCGTCCTCGTGCAGGTGCTGGGGCAGCAGCGCGTACTTCACCGGGCCGAACAGGGTGGAATGGCAGCCCAGCAGGAACAGCGCGACCAGCAGCACCGCCAGGCTGTGGGCCAGGAAACCCGCCAGCGCCACCGCCATGATGCCGATCTCCAGCACCTTCACCAGCCGGGTGAGGCGCGCCTTGTCGTACTTGTCGGCCAGCTGGCCGGCGCTGGCCGAGAACAGGAAGAAGGGCAGGATGAAGATCCCCGCCGCCAGGTTGGCCAGCAGCGCCGGGTCGATGGTCGTCCAGCTCGCGGCCTGGAAGGTGAGCAGCACCACCAGCGCGTTCTTGAACAGGTTGTCGTTGAAGGCCCCGAGAAACTGGGTCAGGAAGAACGGGCGGAAGCGCTGGGCGCGGAGCAGGCGGAACTGGGAACTCATGGGGTTTTCCGGTCGAAGAAGGCCCGCGTCTCGAAGACGCCCGGGGCGAAACGGTGGGCCCCTGCGCGAAGCGTGCGCTTGAGGACGAAATCGAACAGCAGCGGGTTGTGCTCGCGAATCGCTTCGAGCACCGGCACGGCGGTGGCCGGCAGCAGCTTGTCGGCCGCAAGCCGGGCCGGCGACACCAGCGGCAGGATGCCCGGCAGCGGGTAGTCGGTGCCGAACAGCAGGCGCGGGTGCCAGTCCTCCCGCGCCACCAGCTGGCGGATCACGTCGGTGTGGCGGTTGCGCAGGGCGATCGCCGAGATGTCGCCGAACAGCCGGCCTTCGGCGTGCGGTTCGGCCATCAGCCGGGCGAAGAGTTCGAAGCTGGCCACCTTGCCGCCCTTGCGGCTGTCCTCGTCCCGATCTTCGCCCAGGCTGGCGCAGTGGGCCACCACCACCCGCACGCCGTGGTCCAGCGCGCGGCGCAGGCGTAGCGGATTGCCCCATTCCGGGCGGCCGGCGCCGGCCACCGCCTTCTCCTCGCCAGCGTGGGTGATGAGCGGCAGGTCGAACCGCGCTAGCGCGGCGTAGAAGCGGTCGCAGGCCGGCGAGGCTGGGTCGATGCCCATTGTGGGTGGCAGCCATTTCACCGCTCGGGCGCCGTCGCGGACGGCGGCCTCGAGCGCCTCCACGCAGTCTTCCCGCAGCGGGTGGATCGAGCAGGCCCATTCGAAGTAGGCCGGATGGGCGTGGGCCACGTCGCGGGCGTAGCGGTCGGGCACGTGGAGCGCGGTGAGATCGGGGCGGGGCCGGCCGGCGGCGTCGTGGGTCTGCTCGAAGGCAAACAGCACCAGCTTGAAGCCGGGCCGCATGCCGTCGGCCAAGTTGTGCAGGCGCTCCACGTAGCTCTGGTCCACCCGGCCCGGCGCCGCGTGGGCGCAGCCGGCGTTGAGGTAGAACAGGCGCTGGATGTACTCGGTGGGGTGGAGCGGGCTCAGCATCCGCGGGTTCATCCGGATGCCGGCGCCGCTGTCGCCGGTGCCGGCCAGGTGGGCGTGGACGTCCCACACCCGCGCGGCGTCGATGCCGTCCCACGCGGCGTGCACCAGATCGTGGTCGGCGATGGCCGGTGGCAGCACGGCCCGGCAGGGGTTCCACACCCGCTGACGGGCGCTGGCGGTGCCCCCCAGGCCGAGGAGCGCCCCGGCGCCCAGGCCGGTCAGCAGGAAATGACGTCGATTCATCGAGGGGTGCTTCTCAGTCGAAACCAGCCGGCGGCGGCCAGCCCCAGCAGCAATCCGCCCAGGTGGGCCGGCCAGGCGACGGCGATGTCCGCCGGCAGCAGGGCCGATGGGCTGGCGGTGGCGGCGTCGAAGCCCAGCTTGACCAGATAGGCTGCCACCAGCAGGCGACCGACGAGCCCGCCTTCGACCGCCGCGCCGACCACCAGCATGGCGACCAGCCCGGATAGCCCGCGGTAGCGCTCCAGCTCCGGTGCAGCGGCCAGAAGAAACAGGGAAAGCAGCGGCGCCACCAGCGGCAGCGCGGCCAGCCACGGGCGGATCGGCCGGCCGGCGATCAGGCAGATCGCTGCTACGGCCGCCAGATTGCCGGCCAGATGGAGCGCCGACCAGTGACAGAACTGGCCCGTCCATAGCCGCCAGAGCTGGCCTTCGGCGACCGCCTGGCGGTTCAGCTCCATCGCCTCGCCGGGCAGCAGGCTGGCGACCAGCAGCAGGCCGGTTGGCAACCCAAGGCGCCAATGGTCAGCGGGCACGGCGTCGGTAGATCGCGACGGCGGCCGTTGCGCCGAACAGGCCCAGGCCGGCGAGCCCGCTGTCGCCGCCGGAGCTGCGTGAGGTGTGGATGATCCGGGCGGCGTTCTGCTCCTTCACCCGCTGCCGGAAGGCTTCCAGTTGGGCGTCGAGCTGCGGGATGAGCGAGTCCACCGCCTGGCGGTAGCCTTCGGTGCGGGCCTCGCGGGATGCTTCGCCAAACTTGACGAGCGGCGAACTGCCCTTGAGCTGGCTGGTGCCCGGGGCGCGGAACAGCAGCTGGCGGCTCGCCACGTCGAAGACCGACGCATCCACCAGTGTGCTCACGTCGTACTGGCTGCCATTGACGAGATAACCGCCAACGATGGTCCAGTAGAAGACCGACAGGCGGTTGTTGTCGCTGAACTGCATCTGGTCGTAGGACAGGAGGACCACCACATCCACGTTGAACATGCGGGCGGCCTGCTCCAGGTTGCCGAAGCCACCGCCGCTTCGCAGATAGGTGGTGGGGATCACCTGGATGTTGTCGATGTAGGGCCGGTTGGAGAAGGCGTTCTTGACGCGGTTGAGCAGGTTGTTGCGTTCGACTTCCGGCAGATCGCCCGTGAGGTTGCCGGGCACGAAGGCGATGCCCACGCGCAGCGGCAGGTGCAGCTCGGGCACGCTCGGCTTGAGGGCGGGCTGCTCGTTCTTGGGATACAGATAATCGACGACGCTCGCGCGATGGGTCTGCCGGGGCGGGTCGAACCAGGTGGCGCAGCCGCTGGAGATCAGTGCTGCGGCGACGAGGGCGGTGAGGGTGCGATGGCGCATGGGTTCTCTGGGTGTCAGGCCGTTTCGGCCCATTGTTTGAGGGTCACGTAATCGATCTTGCCGGTGCCCAGCAGCGGCAGGGCGTCCACCTGGACAACCCGGCGCGGCACCGCGATCTCGGGCCAGCCGCCATCGCGCGCGGCGGCCTGGAGGCGGTCGCGGGTGAGCGTGGGATCGGTGGAGAACAGCAAGATGTTCTCGCCGCGGCTGGCGTCGGGCTGGGTCGAGGCGGCGTGGGCAGCGCCGGGCGAGGCGGCGGCGGCCAGCTTCTCGACCGCCTCCAGCGACACCATCTCGCCGGCCACCTTGGCGAAGCGCTTCACCCGCCCGACGATCTTCACGAAGCCGTCGTCGTCGATCTCCACCACGTCGCCGGTCTCATACCAGCCCTCGCCCTGGGACGAGGCGGGCGGTTCGAGCACGCCGGGGGCGGTGACGCGCAGGTAGCCGGACATCAGATTGGGGCCGTTCACGTGGAGCATGCCGCCGGCGGGGATGCCCGGCACCTGCACCAGCCGCGTCGCGATGCCGGGCAGAAACTGGCCCACGGTGCCGCTGCGGAAGGCCATCGGCGTGTTGACCGCCAGCACCGGCGCGGTCTCGGTGGCGCCGTAGCCCTCGAAGATGCGGATGCCGAACTTCTCGAACCACAGGTCGCGCACCGGGGCGGCGAGCTTCTCGGCACCGGCGATCACGTAGCGCAGGCGGTAGAAGTCGTAGGGGTGGGCAAACTTGGCGTAGTTGCCCAGGAAGGTGCTGGTGCCCAGCAGCACCGTGCAGTTGCGGTCGTAGGCCAGCTCCGGGATCACCCGGTAATGCAGCGGCGACGGGTAGAGGAAGACCTTGGCACCGGCCAGCACCGGCAGCAGCCCGCCAGCGGTGAGGCCGAAGGAGTGGAACAGCGGCAGCGCGTTGAGGATCTTGTCGTCGATGGAGAAATCCACCACCGCGCGGATCTGGGCGATGTTGGCGAGCAGCGCCCGGTGCGACAGCACCACGCCCTTCGGCTTGCCCTCCGAGCCGGAGGTGAACAGCACCACCGCGGTGTCCTCCGGCGAGCCGGCGGGCAAAGCCAGCCGCGGGAAGGGCAAGGCCCAGGTCATCAGCCAAAGCTTGTCGAGCAGATCGATCTCGTCGCGCAGATCCTCCAGCCACAGGATGCGCACCCCGTCGAGGGCGGCGAGCTTGTCGCCCAGCCTGGCCTGCTCGACAAAGGCGCGGGAGCTGACCACGGTGCCGATGCACGCGGCCGAGCAGGCGGCCTGCATCCCGTCGACCCCGGCGGTGTAGTTGAGCATGGCCACCGCGCGCCGGTGGGCGGTGAGGCCGAAGATCAACCCCAGGGTGGGCGCCAGGTTGGGCAGCAGCAGGCCGATGGTCTTGTCGCGCGCATCCTGGTGGCGCGCCACCACGCGGCCCAGGGCCAGGGACATCTTGATGAGATCCCGGTAGGTGTATTCGATCTGCTTCAGATCCTCCACCAGGGTGTGGCCGCGGCCCTGGATATCGGCGGCGTCGAGCAGCGCCTCGAACAGGGTTTGCGTGGGCCGGGTGGCGAAGATCATGTCCTGCATCAGCCGGCGCATCGCCTCGCCGGCCTTGCGGCGGCGCTGGCGGGCGGTAGCCGCCACCGGCATCGGGATCGCCGTGGTGGGCCGCAGGAAGAGGCTGATCTGCGGAAACAGGCGCTTCGGCACGTGAGCGGCGAGGCGCGAGAAGTAGCTGCGGGCCGCGCCGTCGATGCGCACGGGCAGGATGGTGGCGCCCGTCCTGGCCGCCACGAAGGCCGGGCCGTCGTAGGTCTTCATCAAGCTACCGGTGACGGTGATGCGCCCCTCGGGGAAGATCACCACCGGTCTACCTTCTTCTATAAGACGTATGACCTTCTTCATTGCCATCGGGCTGGTCGGGTCCACCGGCAGGTAATCCACCAGACTCAACACCGCGCGGAACAGCGGATTGCGCGCCACGCCGGTGTGCACCACGAACACCGGGTCGAGGGGTAGGAACAGCCCCAGGAGCAGCCCGTCCAGGAAGGATTCGTGGTTGGCGACCACCAGCAGGCGCTCGCGGGCTTCAGGCAGCGCACCGCTCACCCGCACGCGGAAGAGCAGGCCTGCAACCCGGCGCAACAGGAATTTGATGAGATCTCGCATCGCAGCGGCCCTGCCTCAGAGGTCGGAGTGGAGGTAATCCGTGACCTTGCCGAAGGCGTCCTGCAGGAAAGGCTTGTTCACGTGAAAGAAAATCTCCTTGCCCTCCCGCTCGGCGATCAGCACCCCGGCCTCCCGCAGTACCTTGAGATGGTGCGAAACCGTGGAACGGGCGAGGGTCGACACTTCCGCGATCTGCCCCACGTTAAGGCGCTCGCCCGGCTCGAAAGTCAGCAGGATGCGCTGCCGGTGCTCGTCGCCCAGCGCCGCGAAGATGGCGGAAATGTCACGCCAGGTTTCGGGGATTGCCCGGGAGTAGTTCTTATTCATGTCGATAATCATCGATATGTTTTCCGGGCATGTCAAGGTCCCATTGTGGCGAAGCTCGGAATTTCAAGCCCCGCGTGTGATGTTGCAGTGCGGCAGTAATTGACTTTGTCACGGTTAACCCGTAGTATCCGCGTGTTTTTCGTACGGCGGACGGCGCAACACCCGGCGTGCCACGCAGAGAGCCATGTTCAAAGCGGTATTCCTGCAGATAGGCGCGACAATTCTGACGGCATTGATCGTCGGAGCGATCACAGGGGTGCGCGGTGCGTTGTCGGCGGCGTTGGGAGGCGCAGCCTGTGTTCTTCCCAATTTGTTGTTCGCCCTGCGTCTGCACGCTGTTTCAAGGCGGCCGGCTGCGTCGTACCCGCTTGCGTTTTTTGTTGGCGAGTTTCTGAAAATCGCGTCAACCGTAGGATTGTTGGCGACCGTTCAACTCGTGTATCCAGACGTCCATTGGTTGGCGTTGTTCATCGGGTTGGTCGTGGCGCTTAAGGCGAATTTGTTTGCATTTTTGGTGAAGACCTGACCATGAGTACTGGCCACGAAGCCCACGCACCCACCGCTGGCGAATATATCGTCCACCACCTGACCCACCTTAACAGCACGGGTCACGCCCAGACCGCGATCATCGACTGGAGTGTCTGGAACCTCGACACCCTGTTCTTCTCGATCGGTCTCGGTATCGTCACCCTGCTGATCCTGATCAAGTGTGCAAGCAACGCCACCTCCGGCGTTCCCGGCCGCTTCCAGGCTGCCATCGAGATCCTCGTCGAGATGGTCGCCGATCAAGCCAAGGGCATCGTGCACAGCGCCGAGTCCCGCAAGTTTGTTGCTCCCGTCGCGCTTACGGTGTTCTTCTGGATTTTCCTGATGAACTCCATGGACTTCCTTCCGGTCGATCTGCTGCCCAAGATCTGGGCGCTCATCTCCGGTAACGAGCACGCTTACCTCCGTGTCGTGCCGACTGCCGACCTCAACGGCACTCTCGGCATGTCCATCGGCGTGCTGCTGATCTGCCTGTACTACAACATCAAGATCAAGGGCTTCGGTGGCTGGGTTCATGAACTCTTCACCGCGCCGTTCGGCTCCCACCCGCTGCTGTATCCGGTGAACTTCCTGATGCAGATGATCGAATTCTTGGCCAAGACCGTCTCCCACGGTATGCGACTGTTCGGCAACATGTATGCCGGTGAACTGGTTTTCATGCTGATCGCGCTGATGGGCGGCACCGCCACCGTCTTCGGCTTCCTTGGTCATGTCGTTGCGGGTTCCATCTGGGCCGTCTTCCACATCCTGATTGTCGCCCTGCAGGCCTTCATCTTCATGATGCTGACCCTGGTGTACATCGGTCAGGCGCACGAAAGCCACTAAGTTTCAGTTTCAAGCAGTCGTTTCGGTTTCTATTTAAATCATCTCAACTAAAGGAGTAGTCATGGAACACGTTCTCGGTTTTGTTGCTCTGGCCGCCGGTCTGATCATCGGTCTGGGTGCTATCGGTGCCTGTATCGGTATCGGCATCATGGGTAGCAAGTACCTGGAAGCTTCCGCTCGCCAGCCCGAGTTGATGAACGCCCTGCAGACCAAGATGTTCCTGCTGGCCGGTCTGATCGACGCCGCGTTCCTGATCGGTGTCGGTATCGCCATGATGTTTGCGTTCGCCAACCCGTTCAAGATCTAAGTTTCGCGGTTCAACCTGACTAAAGGAAGACTACCGTGAATCTGAACGCAACCCTGGTAGCCCAGCTCGTTGTGTTCTTCATTCTGGCGTGGGTCACGATGAAGTTCGTGTGGCCCCCCATTGTGAAGGCACTCGATGAGCGCGCGAAGAAGATCGCCGACGGGCTGGCGGCTGCGGACAAGGCGAAGAGCGATCTCGCACATGCCGAGAAGAAAGTCGTCGAAGAGATGCGCAAGGCCCGCGAGTCCGCCACGGACGTCCGTGCCTCTGCTGAAAAGCAGGCTGCTGCATTCCTCGACGAAGCGCGCGCCGAAGCCGCCCGTATCATTGCCCAGGCTCGTGAAGCCGCCGAAGCCGAAGCCGGCGTCGCCGCCCAGCGTGCCAAGGAAGCCCTGCGCGATCAGGTCGCCCAACTGGCTGTCGCTGGTGCCGAGAAGATTCTCCGCAAGGAAATCAATGCTCAGGCCCATGCCGACCTGCTGGCCAACCTGAAACAGGAACTTCAATAAGCCATGGCCGAGAACGTCACCATCGCACGCCCCTATGCTGAAGCAGCCTTTCAGCTCGCTTCTGCGGGCAATGCGCTGGGGCCTTGGTCGGAAGCACTTGATCGGCTGGCTGCAGTTGCCGCCGATCCGCAAATGCGGGATTGCATCAGCGATCCCAAGCTCCAGCCCGAACAACTGGCTGGACTCTTTCTCGATGTGGCCGGTACCGGACTGACTGCCGAACAGCAGAATTACGTCCGCGTCCTGGTCGACAACGAGCGTCTGCAAGTGCTTCCCGAGATCCGTGACCTGTTCGTTGCTCTCAAGAACGAACACGAAGGTGTCAAGGAGGCGAGCATCGCCTCTGCCTTCCCGATGGACGATGCCACGCTGAAGACGCTGATCGCTGACCTTGAAGCCCGCTTCAAGGCCAAGCTCAACGTGTCTGTCAGTGTCGACCCCGAGTTGATCGGTGGGGTCAAGATCGCCGTTGGGGATGAAGTCATCGACGCCTCGGTCCGCGGCAAGCTCGCGAACATGGCCGCCGCGCTAAAGAACTAGGAGCATAAGCTATGCAACTTAACCCCTCTGAAATCAGTGACCTGATCAAGAGTCGGATTCAGAACCTGCAACTGTCCGCGAATGCCCGTACCGAAGGTACCGTGGTGTCGGTGACTGACGGTATCTGCCGTATCCACGGCCTGTCCGATGCCATGCAGGGCGAAATGCTGGAATTCCCCGGCAACGTTTTCGGCCTCGCAATGAACCTCGAGCGTGACTCCGTCGGCGCCGTGGTCCTGGGCGAGTACGAAGGCATCTCCGAAGGTGACACCGTCAAGTGCACCGGTCGTATTCTTGAAGTTCCGGTCGGCCCCGAGCTGATCGGCCGTGTCGTCAATTCCCTGGGCCAGCCGATCGACGGCAAGGGGCCGGTGAACGCCAAGCTGTCCGAGCCGATCGAGAAGGTTGCTCCGGGCGTGATCTGGCGTAAGTCGGTTTCCCAGCCGGTGCAGACTGGTCTGAAGTCGGTTGACTCCATGGTTCCCGTCGGTCGTGGTCAGCGTGAGCTGATCATCGGCGACCGTCAGACCGGTAAGACTGCCGTTGCGGTTGATGCGATCATCAACCAAAAGGGCGAAAACATGGTGTGTATCTACGTTGCGGTCGGTCAGAAGGCTTCGACCATCGCCAACGTGGTTCGCAAGCTCGAAGAGCACGGCGCGATGGAATACACCATCGTCGTCGCCGCGACTGCCTCTGAGTCCGCGGCGATGCAGTACATCGCTCCGTACTCCGGCTGCACCATGGGCGAATACTTCCGCGACCGCGGTCAAGACGCCCTGATCATCTATGACGATCTGACCAAGCAAGCCTGGGCCTACCGTCAGGTTTCCCTGCTGCTGCGTCGTCCGCCTGGCCGTGAAGCCTACCCCGGCGACGTGTTCTACCTGCACTCCCGTCTGCTCGAGCGCGCTGCCCGCGTGTCCGAAGACTACGTCGAGCAATACACGAAGGGTGAAGTCAAGGGCAAGACCGGTTCGCTGACCGCGCTTCCCGTGATCGAAACCCAGGCCGGCGACGTTTCTGCGTTCGTTCCGACCAACGTGATCTCGATTACCGACGGCCAGATCTTCCTGGAAACCGACCTCTTCAACGCTGGTATCCGCCCCGCTATCAACGCCGGTATCTCGGTGTCCCGCGTCGGTGGTGCTGCTCAGACCAAGGTCATCAAGAAGCTCGGCGGCGGTGTGCGTCTGGCGCTGGCCCAGTACCGTGAGCTGGCTGCGTTCGCGCAGTTCGCTTCCGACCTCGACGAAGCCACCCGCAAGCAGCTCGAACGCGGCCGTCTCGTTACCGAACTGATGAAGCAGCAGCAGTACGCGCCGCTCAAGGTTTCGGAAATGGCGATCACCCTGTTCGCGGTCGACAAGGGCGCTTTCGACGACGTCGATGTCAAGCGTGCCCTGGCTTGCGAAGCCGCGATGCACCAGTACGTCAAGACCAAGGCTGCCGATCTGGTTACCAAGATCGAAACGACCAAGGATCTGGATGCCGACGGTGCCAAGCAGCTCGCTGCTGTCATCGAAGAGTTCAAGAAGAGCTGGGCTTAACGCGGGCATACGGAGAGCAATATGGCTAGCGGTAAAGAGATCCGTAACAAGATCAAGAGTGTCCAGAACACTAAAAAGATCACCAAGGCCATGGAGATGGTGGCAGCGTCCAAAATGCGGAAAGCTCAAGACCGCATGCGGGCTGCCCGTCCCTACGCCGAGAAGATCCGCCGTCTCGCCGCGAATCTGTCTGCAGCCAACATCACCGACTACAAGCATCCGTTCCTCGTCAAGAAGGACAGTGCCAAGCGTGTTGGGCTCATCGTCGTCACGACCGACAAAGGTCTGTGCGGTGGTCTCAACACCAACACCTTGCGTGTCGGGTTGAACGCGCTCAAGGATTGGGAAAGCAGTGGAGTCACCGACATTCGCGTGACCGCCATCGGTAACAAGGGGCTGGGTTTCATGCAGCGCCTGGGTGCCAAGGTGGTTTCGCATGTCACCCAGCTCGGGGATACCCCCCATCTGGAAAAGCTGATCGGGCCCGTCAAGGTCATGATCGATGCTTTCCAGAATGGCGAGTTGGACGAAGTGCACATTGTTTACTCCCGCTTCATCAACACGATGAAGCAGGAGCCCCAGCTTGAGCAGCTTCTCCCGCTGACCGGCGAGCGTCTCGGTACCCCGGAAGGGACCTGGGATTACCTCTATGAGCCGGATGCGCAGGTGGTGATCGACGAACTCCTGGTGCGCTATGTCGAAGCGCTGGTGTACCAGGCTGTCGCCGAGAACATGGCGTCCGAACAGAGTGCCCGGATGGTGGCGATGAAGGCAGCCTCCGACAACGCAGGGAACGTGATCGGCGAACTGCAACTGGTCTACAACAAGACCCGTCAGGCAGCCATCACCAAGGAACTGTCGGAAATTGTCGGCGGCGCGGCCGCGGTGTAACGCTTTAACAAGTTTGGGGAAACGACGATGAGTCAAGGAACGATCGTTCAATGCATCGGCGCCGTGGTGGATGTGCAGTTCCCGCGCGACGCGATGCCCAAGGTTTACGACGCCCTTACCCTGGAAGGTGCTGAACTGGTTCTCGAAGTTCAGCAGCAACTGGGTGATGGCGTGGTTCGTACCATTGCGCTGGGGTCTTCGGACGGCCTGCGTCGTGGCATGCAAGTTTCGAACACCGGCAAGGGCATCGCCGTGCCGGTGGGTCACGGCACGCTGGGCCGGATCATGGATGTGCTCGGTCGCCCGATCGACGAAGCCGGCCCGATCCAGTGCGACGAGCGCCGTGTTATTCACCAGAAGGCCCCGAAGTTCGACGAACTGTCGCCCTCCGTGGATCTGCTGGAAACCGGCATCAAGGTTATCGATCTGATCTGCCCGTTCGCCAAGGGCGGTAAGGTCGGTCTGTTCGGTGGTGCTGGCGTGGGCAAGACCGTCAACATGATGGAGCTCATCAACAACATCGCCAAGCAGCACAGCGGTCTGTCGGTGTTCGCCGGCGTGGGCGAGCGTACCCGTGAAGGGAACGACTTCTACCACGAAATGAAGGACTCCAACGTTCTCGACAAGGTTGCGATGGTGTTCGGTCAGATGAACGAACCCCCGGGCAACCGTCTGCGTGTGGCGCTGACCGGCTTGACCATGGCCGAGCGTTTCCGTGACGAAGGTCGTGACATCCTGTTCTTCGTGGATAACATCTACCGTTACACCCTGGCCGGTACCGAAGTGTCCGCGCTGCTGGGTCGTATGCCGTCCGCGGTGGGTTACCAGCCGACGCTGGCCGAAGAAATGGGCCGTCTGCAGGAGCGGATCACCTCCACCAAGGTGGGCTCGATCACCTCCATCCAGGCCGTGTATGTGCCTGCGGATGACTTGACCGACCCGTCTCCGGCGACCACCTTCCTTCACCTCGACTCCACTGTCGTGCTGTCGCGTGACATCGCCGCGCTGGGTATCTACCCGGCTGTCGATCCGCTCGACTCCACTTCCCGCCAGCTTGATCCGCTGGTGGTTGGCGAAGAGCACTACAACACCGCTCGCGGCGTTCAGCAGACCCTTCAGCGGTACAAGGAACTGCGCGACATCATCGCGATTCTGGGTATGGACGAACTGGCCCCGGAAGACAAGCTGCTTGTCGCCCGTGCCCGTAAGATCCAGCGTTTCCTGTCCCAGCCGTTCTTCGTGGCGGAAGTGTTTACCGGTTCCCCCGGCAAGTACGTTCCGCTGAAGGAGACGATCAAGGGCTTCAAGACGATTCTCAGCGGTGAAGTGGATCACCTGCCCGAGCAGGCCTTCTACATGGTCGGCCCGATCGAAGAAGTCTTCGAAAAAGCGAAGACCCTCTGATCAATGCGACCATCGCCCGGCGGCGCCTGATGGCTCCGCCGGTTTGAGGAGGATAAAGCTGTGGCAATGACCATTCATGTTGACATCGTCAGCGCGGAAGAGATGATCTTCTCGGGTTTGGCTGAGTTCGTGGCTCTTCCCGGTGAATCCGGCGAGCTGGGGATTCTGCCCGGCCATATGCCGCTGATGACCCGTGTCAAGCCGGGTGCCGTGCGTGTCAAGGTTCAGAATCAGCCGGAAGAAGAATTGGTTTTCGTGGCCGGTGGCCTGCTGGAAGTTCAGCCGAATCTGGTCACCGTGCTGGCGGATACCGCGATCCGCGGTAAGGACCTCGACGAGGCAAAGGCACTCGAAGCCAAAAGGCTGGCCGAAGAAGCACTGCAGAATCAGGGTTCCGCCCTTGAGTATGCAAAGGCTCAGTCCGAACTGGCATCGGCGCTGGCACAAATCGCTGCGATCAACCGTCTGAAGAAGCGCGGACACTGATAGCACCGAGATCAGTACAGGCAAAGAGGGCAGTCTGAAAAGACTGCCCTCTTTGCTATTGGACTACATTTCTTTGTACAGAATTGTTGTCCCGGTGGAATGTAGGCCCTCGGCGATCCCCACTTGACGGAGCTTAGGCTGAAGCCCGTCCTTTATGGATCACTCATGGATCGAGAAAGTACCGCACCAAGCAAGAAGATGAGCTGGTTACTTTGCTTCTCTTTCTTAATGACTTTTCTATCAGGGTGCGCTCTTGAAACGACACGCGGCAACCGTACAGATCAGCCGTTACCTAGCTCACCTCGCGCCCCACGCGAATTGACGCTCAAGTACTACACGCTCAACCTGTTCGGAGCGTACCGCGTTTCCCACGCCTACCTGGACGGCGTCAATATCAGCGCGTGCTATAGCGGTGCCGAACCCGGCGATGTCCGATTCGAGATGGTGACGTATACCAGTGGCGAGGCAAGGACCCCGAATCCGCCCGTACCGGGTTACATCCTGAACCGGCGTGACTATCCCCCACCCCACCCCGGCGTAACCGCAGCATTCCAGATCCTCGGCACCAAGCGCAGGAACGCTTACTCTGGGTATGACTTCATGACTTTCCAAAAATTCTGCGGTGACTGGACCGCCGGAGGCGCGGTCACGCTAGGTATCCGGGACCGGCGCGCCGAGTCTATCGAACAACTTGTGTTGTTTAAAGAAACCTGGACCCGCAATTACAACGAAAGAAAGATCCGGCGCGCGTCAAGCTAGTTGCCACCTGAGTCATGCAGCCAAAGGCTGTCTATTCGTGTTGCCCATTGCCATGGCGACGACGGATTCCCGCTCTGGATTGAGCGTCACCGGGCCGGCAGGAGACCAGTTGCGGGTGTGGCGTGACCAGCGTGCAGGGTGGCGCTCGCGGGCCTCGACATACAACG
>NZ_JAYRMI010000051.1:0-29834 GCF_041904905.1 Zoogloea sp.
GACGCCCACCGTGCCAACCCCGACCGTGAATCCCTCCGCACCCACCACGCCCGACGCCGGCCTGTGGAGCCTGATGGCCATCGCCGCGCTGCACGGCGTGGCCACCGACGAGGCGCAGCTGCGCCACGCCCACGGCGAAGGCCCGTTCGACCGCGCCACGCTGCTGATCGCCGCCCGCGGCCTGGGCCTGCATGCGCGCACCGTCCGCCAGGACCCCGCGCGGCTGGCCCGCGCGCCGCTGCCGGCCATCGCCTGCGACGCGGACGGTCGCCACTTCATCGTCGCGCGGCTGGGCGCCGACGGCCGGGTGCTGGTACAGCGGGCCGGCGAGCCGCCCACGCTGTGGACGCTGGAACAGCTGCAGGCGGTGTGGACCGGCGAGCTGGTGTACATCACCAGCAAGGCCAGCTGGAGCGGCGCGCTGGCGCGCTTCGACTTCAGCTGGTTCATCCCGGCCATCGTCAAATACCGCCGCATCCTCGCCGAGGTGCTGCTGGTATCCCTGGTGCTTCAGCTCATCGGTCTGGCAACCCCGCTGTTCTTCCAGGTGGTGATGGACAAGGTGCTGGTCAATCAGGCGCTCACCACCCTCAACGTCATCGCCATCGGCCTGCTTGGCGCCACCGTGTTCGAGGCGCTACTGTCGGGCATCCGCAGCTGGGTGTTCGCCCACACCAGCAGCAAGATCGACGTCGAGCTGGGCGCGCGGCTGTTCCGGCACCTGCTGGCGCTGCCGCTCGCCTACTTTCAGGCGCGCCGCGTCGGCGACTCGGTGGCGCGGGTGCGCGAGCTGGAGAACATCCGCAGCTTCCTGACCGGCAACGTGCTCACCCTCGCGATGGACCTGCTCTTCTCCGGCGTCTTCATCGCGGTGATGTTCTGGTACAGCGTGCCGCTCACCCTGATCGTGCTGGGCTCGATCCCGATCTATGTGCTGCTGTCCCTGCTGTTCACCCCGCTGATCCGGCGGCGGCTCGACGAGAAGTTCAACCGTGGGGCCGAGAACCAGTCCTTCCTCGTCGAGACGGTGAGTGGCATCGACACCGTCAAGGCGCTGGCGGTCGAACCGCGCTGGACCCAGCAGTGGGATCGGCAGCTCGCCGGCTACGTCGGCGCCAGCCTCGCCGTGACCCGCGTGGCCACGCTGGCGAGCGGCGGCGTGCAGCTGGTGAGCAAGCTGGTGACGGTGGCGCTGCTATGGTTCGGCGCCCGGCTGGTGATCGAGCACCGCCTGAGCGTGGGCGAACTCGTCGCCTTCAACATGCTGGCCGGGCAGGTGGCCAACCCCATTCTGCGTCTGGCCCAGATGTGGAACGACTTCCAGCAGGTGGGCATCTCCATGAGCCGGCTGGGCGACATCCTCAACACCCTGCCCGAAGTGAGCGGGCAGAAGACGCGGCTGCCGCGGCTGCAGGGCGCGGTGGCCTTCGATCAAGTGTCGTTCCGCTACCGGCCCGACACCGCCGACGTGCTCCGCCAGGTGTCGCTGCAGATCCAGCCCGGCGAGGTCATCGGCATCGTCGGGCGCTCCGGCTCGGGCAAGAGCACCCTCACCAAGCTGGCCCAGCGCCTCTACGTGCCCGACCGCGGGCGCGTGCTGATCGACGGCCAGGACATTGCGGTGGTGGACACCGCCAGCCTGCGCCGCCAGATCGGCGTGGTGCTGCAGGAGAACATGCTGTTCAACCGCTCGGTGCGCGACAACATCGCGCTGGTGCAGCCGGCGGCGCCGATCGAGGCGGTGATTCAGGCCGCCCAGCTCGCCGGGGCGCACGAATTCATCTGCGAGCTGCCCGAGGGCTACGACACCGTCGTCGGCGAGCACGGCACCGGGCTGTCGGGCGGCCAGCGCCAGCGCATCGCCATTGCCCGCGCCCTGCTCACCGACCCGCGCATCCTGATCTTCGACGAGGCCACCAGCGCCCTCGACTACGAATCCGAACGCATCGTCCAGGACAACATGCGCCGCATCTGCCGGGGGCGCACCGTGCTGATCATTGCCCACCGCCTCTCCGCGGTGCGCGACGCCGACCGCATCGTGGTGATGGAGCGTGGCCAGATCGTCGAGCTGGGCCCCCATGCCGCGCTGCTGCAAAACCCCCAAGGGGTGTACAGCCGCCTGTACCGCCTGCAGTTCGGCGACGCCGGCGCAGCCCCGGCCGAACAGGAGCGCTGAGACCATGGCACTCATCCACCGGCTGCAGGCCGCCGCCGAACTGCTGGCCCGTTACCGTCAGGCCTGGCGCCATGCCTGGCAGCACCGCGACACCCTGACGCCGCCGCCCCACACCCGCGACGAAGCCGAGTTCCTGCCCGCTGCGCTGGCCCTGCAGGCCGAGCCCACCTCGCCCACCGCGCGCTGGGTGGCGCGGCTCATCGTGCTGGGCGTCGTCGGCGTGCTGGCCTGGGCCCTGCTGGGGCACACCGAGATCATCGTCAATGCCGCCGGGCGCATCGTGCCGCGGGGCCAGAGCAAGACCGTGGCCGTACTGGAAACCGCCCGCGTGCGTGCGCTGCACGTGGAAGAAGGGCAGGCCGTGCGCGCTGGCGATCTGCTGATCGAGCTGGACACCCGGCTCAGCGACGGCGACCTGCAGGCCGCCGAGCAGGCGCGCACCCAGGCCGAACTCCAGATCGCCCGCGCCGGCGCGCTGCTGCAGGCGCTCGACAGCGGGCGCGCGCCGGCCCTGCCCAGCCTGCCCGGCGCCGACCTCGTCCGCCTGCGCACCGAACACCGCCACCTGCTCGATCAATGGGCCGACCTGCAGGCCCGGCTGGCCCGCCTCGATACCGAGATCCGCCGCTGCGGCGCCGAACTGCCGCTGGCCACCCAGCGCGCCCACGACTACGCCGAGCTGGCCCGCAGCCGCGACGTGGCACAGCACGCCTGGATGGAGAAGGAGCAGGCCCGCCTCGAACTGGAAAGCCAGCTCGCCGGCGCCCGCGCCCAGCGCGCCGCCGTCGTCGCCGAGCTGCGCACCGCCACCCAGAACGCCCGCCAGGAAGCGCAGCGCCAGCTCGACGCGGCGCAGGCCGAGGCCCGGCGCGCCCAGTCGCATGGCGAGCTGTTGCGGGTCACCGCGCCGGTGGAGGGCACTGTGCACCAGCTCGCCGCCCACACCGTCGGCGGCATCGTGCCGGCCGCGCAGCCGCTCATGCAGATCGTGCCCTCCCTGGCCGACGTGGAGCTGGAGGCGATGGTGGAGAACCGCGACATCGGCTTCCTGCGCGAAGGCCAGCAAGCCCAGGTCAAGCTCGATGCCTACGAATACACCCGCTACGGCAGCGTGCCCGCCACCGTGCGCCAGATCGCCCGGGACGCGGTGCAGGACGAACGCCGCGGCCCCCTGTACCCGGTGCGCCTCACCCTGTCGCGCCGCAGCGTGACGGTGGACGGCCAGGCCGCGCCCATCGGCCCCGGCCTCAGCGGCAGCGCCGAAATCGTCACCGGCGAGCGGCGCCTTATCGACTACGTGCTGTCGCCCCTGCTGCGCCACGGCCGCGAGAGCCTGCATGAGCGCTGAACGTCGTCTCTCCGCCTGGGCGATGGCCGCCGTGCTGCTGCTTGGCCCGCTGGCGCCGGGGCACGCCCCGGGGGCAGGCGCAGCCGCCCACCCCGCCGGCCGTCCCCGCGGTGGCCGCCCCCCCGCAGATCGATCCGCGCGCGCTGCGCGAGCGGCTGTCCGATCCGCTCCAGGTGCCCCAGGCCGATGGGCGCCTGCTGCTGCCGGCCGAGATCGGCTCGGGGCCGTGCCCCGTCGCCGCCACCGCGCTGCCGCAACCGCTCACGCTTTCGGACGCCGCCGCCGCCGCGCTGTGCCTCAATCCGCAATGGCGCGCCAGCGCCGCCGCGGTGCAGGCGCAGGCCGCCAGCGTGGGCGAAGCGCGGGCCGCCTATCTGCCACGCGTCAACCTTGGCCTTGGCCGCCTGCGCACCGCCACCCGCTACCCCGACATGGAAGGCGCCGACAACACCGCGTGGGGCACCACCCAGCAGGCCACCGCGAGCTGGCGTCTGTGGGATTTTGGCGTCCGCAGCGCCAACCTGGGCCTGGCCGACCGCCTGCTGGCCGCCGCGCTGGCCAGCCGCGACGCCACCCTGCAGCGCCTGCTGGGCGAACTCACCAGCCGCTACTACGACGCGCTGACCGCCTTGGCCGGCGAGCGCGCCCAGCTGGAGGCCGTCGCCCTGGCGCGCGAGAGCCACGCCAGCGCCCAGCGCCGCGAGGCGCGCGGCGTTGCCGCCGCCATCGACACGCTGCAGGCCCGCACCGTGCTCGCCCGGGCCGAACTGGCGCTGGCGCGCATGCGCGGCCAGCGGCGCCAGGCGCAGGCCGAGCTGGTGCACACCATCGGCCTGCCCGCCGGCAGCGAGCCGGCGCTGCCCGACACCCTGGACGCGCTGCCGGCCACAGACCCGGGCGATCTGGCCCTGTGGCTGGGCAGCGTGGCGCGCCACCACCCGGCCGTCGCCGCCGCCCAGGCCCAGGTGGAAGCCGCGCGGGCGCGTACCGAAGCCACGCGGGCCGAAGGCATGCCCACGCTGGATTTCAACGGCTCCTGGTTCAGCAACGGCTACCCCAACCAGGGCCTGTCCACCATGCGGACGCAGGTGGCGACGATGGGCCTGACCCTCTCTATCCCCCTGTTCGAAGGGTGGTCGCGCAGCTACAAGCTCAAGGGCGCCCAGGCCCAGCTCGCCCAGGCCGAAGCCGGGCTGCAGCAGGCGCAGGATCAGGCCGCGCTCGACGTGGCCAAGGCCCACGCCAGCACCCTGGCGGCGCTCGCCGGGCTACGCCACGCCGAGGCGCTGCTGGATGCCGCCCGCGCCGCCCACCAAAGCGCCGGGCGGCGCTATGAGCGCGGCGTGGGCGACATCGCCGAGCTGCTGAACACCCAGGGCGCCTACAACGAGGCCCGACAGGAGCACCTGCGCACCCTTGCCGAATGGCACGTAGGGCGCCTGGTGCTGCTGGCCGCCGCCGGCGTGCTGGGCACCCTCGACGCCCGGCAGGCGGTGGCCCCGCCGCGCTGAACGGCCCGCCCGGCCCCGTCGTCGCCGGGCAGAAAGGCGCCGCCGCGCCGTTGCCGGCCGCGCGCGGCGAGCGCGATGTTCCGCGAGCCCACCGCCCCGGGCCGCGCCGCCGCAAGGTGTCGGCACACGCTGCGGGGGCGGCCTGCGTCGCCCATCCAAAGGATGGCCGACGGCTCATCTCCGGTCGATACCCCGCGGGCGCCGCGCGCCACCGCGCAAGCCCGCCCAACCGCCAACCCCCGCCGGTGCCCGAGCAAAACCCCGCGGGCGGCGCAGGGCGCCCCGGCGGGGCGCACAGCAAGGCCCGCCCGAGCCTTGCTCACCGGCGGGCTGCGCCGGCCCACCGTCGCCCTTCGCCATCGCCTGAAAGGGCCACAAACCCCACGCAGCGACTATGCTTGAAGCAAGGGGCGCCGCCGCCGGCGGCCACCTTCACGGCAAGGAGCGTTCATCATGAACATCACCGCATCGGTAGGCGCGTGGGAGAAGGGCGCGAAGAACCTCGCGCCAGATGTCACCGTCGTCCAGCAACTGCTCACCCAGGCCGCCCAGCTGCTCGGGCGCGCGGAGATCGACCCCGGCGGGGTGGATGGCGGCATCGTCCGGCCGCCGCGGCCCTCGTCCACGGTCAAGGCCATCCGCGCCTTTCAGAGCCTCTGCGGCTTTGGGGTGGATGGCCGCATCGACCCCGGCGGGCGCACCTGGCAGCGCCTCAGCGCCGTGGTGGAAGGCAGCGTCACCGTGCCGCCCCCCGGCGACACCTGCTTCCCCTTTGCCCAGCCCGCCACCGCCGACTGGGCCCATTCGCCCCGCGCTTTCGGATCGAACCGCAACGGCGGCAAGCGCGCCCACGCCGGCTGCGATCTGTACGCCCCGGTGGGCCGCATCGTGCATGCCGTGCGCGACGGCACGGTGCTGCGCGACCCCTACGCCTTCTACGCCGAAACCGACGCCCTCGAGATCGACCACGGCGACTTTGTGCTGCGCTATGGCGAGATCAAGCCCGGCTGCACCCTGCGCAAGGGCGACACCGTGAAGATCGGCCAGCCGATTGCCAAGGTGGGCCTGCTGGTCGGCATCAGTGTGCCCAGCGCCATGCTCCACCTGGAGATGTATAAAGGCGACGCCAGCGGCCCCCTCAGCCAGAAATCCGCCGAGCACTCCGCCCGCCGCGGCGATGGCGTACCCTTCATGCGCCGGGCCGATCTCATCGACCCCACACCCTTCCTCAACGACTGGAAAACGAGGCTCGCCACCCCATGAGTTTCACCCTTAGCCGGCTCGCGACCTGCATCGCCGTGAGCCTGACCGCCGCCAGCGGCGCCGCCCTTGCCACCCCCAGCCTGTGCGACGCCGGCCCGCCCACCTATAACGGCACCCCCGGCAAAGTGTGGGAAGGGGATTTCGATGGCGACCGCAAGCCCGACCGCCTGTGGGTGCTGCCCCCAGGGCACGCCCCCGGCGCGGTCGCCGACCGCGCATCCGACCCCTGGTCGGGCTTCCGGCGCCGCTTCGACCCCACCCTGCTGACCATCGTGATCGCCCACGGCCGGCAATGCAGCCTCATCCAGAAGCAACGCCACTTTGCCACCCCCATCTGGGACGAAGACGACAAGCCCATCCGCATCCTTCTGCGCAGCGACCCCGCCATCAAGGATTGGCCGCGCCTGTCCCGCCGCTGGAAGGGCGACGCGGTGCTCCTGGGCACCGAAGCCGGCATCGATGTGCTGCTCTACTGGAACGGCAAGCGCTGGTGGGTGGCCCAGCGCGACGAAACGCCCTGACCCCCCCCGGCCGGGGCCGATCACCCCCGGCCGCGACCGCCAAAGCGGCGATGGGGGCCGCGGCGGCGCTGTTCTTCCTCTTCCGACAGCTTGGGCTTGGGCATCAGCAGGTTCTTGCCGCCCTGAGCCGCGTTGGCAGCGTGGGCCGCCATGGCCGCCTCCATCTGCTCCACGCTCATGGGGATCGACGCGGTCTTCTCGGCCGGCGTGTATTCCGACAGGCGCTCGCGCACCAGAAACACCCGCTCCGCGGTATCCGCCTTCTTGGGCAAGCCCTCGCCCAGCGCCTGGGCGGCCGGGGTAAGCGCATACCGGCCATCCACCGCCACCATCAGATCATGGGTGGCAAAGCGCCGGAAAGATTCCGCCCACAGGTTGCCGGACGTGACCGGGCACCCCAGAAACTCTGCCGCCGCCACAATCTCCACCAACTCGGCAGGCCGCCGCTTGGCAGCAATCAGGGTGGCCAGCAGCAACTGGGCGTCAATGTCGTTGATGGGGTACATGGCAGGGCTTTCGTGGGCGTAGTGTTGGACGCCCCCAGGGCCGGGCGATGCCAGGCCCGCCCCTGAAAGGGGCAAGGAAACCTCGGGTGGCCCGGCGTTTCCCTGTGAGCGGTAAGGGCCAACATGATGCCTGAACGCGGCGCCGTGGGCACGGGTTGTATGGTGACGAAGCACCTGATCGAGCCATGAAAAAGGGCTGGCGGCCCGCCACGTCCCCTCGCAACGCCACGACCGCAGCAAGCGCCCCCACACCCAGGCAGTCACACCCGCCAACCCGGCGGTGGCCGGCCCACGCCCTTCAATCCTGCGGCGCCATCCTTCATCACGCCACCCAACATCGTCTCCCGGCCCCCGGATCAAGGCGATCACGCCACTGCAGAACGCAGTGCACGACGCAACAGACGATGTTGACGGGCGAAACCCTTATGTTGGGTCGTCAACTCAAACAGTGCACCGTCCTAACCCTTTAGTTGACGACCCAACATAAAGGTTAGGGCGGTCAACTGAAAGGTTAGCGCCGTCAACAAGAACAGTGCACGGCCCAACATAAAGGTAGCGACGGTCAACATAAGGGTTGCGCAGGTCAACATGAAGGTTTGCACCGCCAGCATCAAGACGGCCACCTTACCCGCCGCACCCTCAACCCGAAGGGGCGACTTCAGTCGCCCACGCCTGCCACCGCCCCTCCACGCACCTCCCCACCACACCGCCAATCCGCCACCACCGCCGCAAACCCCGGCCCTCGCCATACCCGACCAGCCCGTCAACCCCAGCCACCATTGCTGCGCCGCCGCATCTTCCCATTGCCGTAACGGCAATCACAACATTCCCACCCCTTGCCCAGAAAAATCCGGCAGACAACCCCCATCCGTATAAAAAATCCCGATTTTTATCGGATTTTTGAGTGTTCTATATCCAACGGCATATTCCACAACATGCCGCCCAACTGTAATATTTCGTCGTGGCGCCACATTCCATGTTCAATCCAGTAACGGAAACCATCATGACGAAAGTGCAACTCAAGAACCTCGCCCCGGCGGTCATCCGCGCCGACGAAGCCGCCTACTACGGCCTCAAGAGCATCGCCGACTATAAATCCTCCAATCCCGAGTTCAGCCTCGAAGCCGCTACCGCAGCCCACGAAGAATGCCTGCGACTGAACGAAGCCGAAACCGTCGCCCACAACACCTACAAAGCCATCCGCGACGCCCGCGCCATCGCCGAAAACAAGCGCCACGACGTGATGAACGGCTGCAAGACCCAGGTCCGCGCCACCTACGGCGAAGACTCCGACGAACTCGCGTCGATGGGGCTGAAGAAGAAGTCCGAAAAGAAGACCGGCGGCGGTCGGGGGAAGAAGGAGAAGGATGCGGGGTGAGGGAGAGCCGCTAGGTAAGGCGTGAAGAACCCCCGGTTGGTGCGGTTGGGCTGGCTGGGGGCTGCTAGCGGCAAGAAGTGGCCGGTCACCGCCCGGTCCAGATACAGGGTAATCGCACCTTAATGTCATGCACGGCCAAAACGGTCGGAGATTGCTTAAATTTTAGGCAACCGAGAGCCCGTCGGGATGCCAAAGCATCTTCAAGATGGCATGCGGCTGATGTTCAATCGCCTAGGGACGAGCCAGTTTGCACAAGAATTGTGCAAAATTTACCGAAATCAGGCCATGCCATTTAGGTGCGATTGCCCTGGGTCCAGATAGCAGTCATCCAGGCGAGTCGGAATGCCATCAGCACATGTACCATATGGATCGCATCACCCTACTATGCTGTCGGCCACTGCTTTCCCCGCCGTGTTATTTTGTATTTTTCGTTGTTTGCGTTTTTGAACAACAACTTGCCAGCCGTGTGATTCGGCATTTTAATGTTATGCGTCAGAACTGTCGCCAGAAAACAAAGTTAGGCCACCAATACACACATCATGTCGCTTCTACGCCAAATACAAGACGCTGCGATCGATTCGTCCGTCGATTTGCCGACCTTACTTCGCAAGTGCAAGGTTCTGGCGGCTCGCCTCGGCAACGATGACTTCAAGCGTTGGATTGAAAATGAACTATCCGGCTACGACAACAAGGACGATCTTCCTGAGTACAGAGTATTAAGCGTCAATTCAAAGGGCCACTTCAGTGGGGCTTTCGGGTCGGGTCTTCGCAATGCCGACATCCCACTGCTTTGCCTTCCCGAAGATTTCCGCGAAAGTTTGGGGCACTCATACTTGATGCAGCCCATAGCAGCAATGGCATCACTTGTTGAGAACAGCACATCAGGAACATTGCAAGAGCCTTGGAATCCTGATGTGGTTGCTCACTTTGGGCAGCAAATCTACAAACACATGGTCTGCATGCAGGCATGGAAGGTCATTCCGACATCGGCATTAGTAGCTGCTTTGGATACCGTTCGAACACGCGTTCTAAACTTTGCCCTAGAAATTGAAGCCCAGAATCCGGCCGCAGGAGAAGCAATGGCGAATGAAAAGCCCGTTCCGCAAGAGACTGTTCAACACATATTCAATACATACATAACGGGAGACGTGCAGAACCTGTCGTCAGGCAGCACCAATGTGACTCAAACCGCCAAGCTGCAAAAAGGTATTGACCCCGAACTCTTCGCCAAGCTCCTTGATGCCGTCATTGCAGCCAACCTACCCAAGTCTCTTGAAGCTGAACTAGGCGGTGCAGTTGAAGACCTCCGGGCGACACGTGGAACTGCTGCGTTCAAAGAGAAATACCACCGCTTCATGGGCATCCTTGCAGACCATATGCAGGTTTTGGGACCTGTAGTGGGGCCCTTTCTGCCGTCACTCGCTGCAATGGTGGCCTAACTGGTTGTTCAACAGGGCGTCCACCAGCTTCGCAGGTGGACGTCTGTTAACGCGGGCGTTGAACAACTGCTTGCCTCAAAGCTCAACGGCGGGATTGGGTCGATAGTTGACGGTCACTGAGTTTCCTTAAGTTATGCATGGGCTAGTTTTATCTGCGCGACTGCCAGCATGCCCGACGAAATAAAGCCGTACTTAAAATCTTCTCTGAGAGCGTCTAATGAAACTACCGTATCTTCAAACCCTCTCGGCTATCACCTTATTTCTCCTGTCAGCCTCGGCAGGCGCCCAGACATCCCTCGGCGAGCGCCTAGTCTCGTCACTGTCCTATTGTGATGCCCGTTTCTTCGACGAGGTAAGCGCGAGCCGTGGCGAACTGGATCGTCACGCGCAGGTGATTGCGCGGGGGCGTACGTCCACCTTCCCTGTGCCGGATATGGCCCATGACACCGAGAGCAAGAGCTTCTTCGCGTTGCCGGTGGAGGTGCGCGGGCTCATCGTGATCGGTTACTTCGATGAGATAAAGCGAATTCCGGGTGGTTTGATTGTTTCGTGGGGGCTGCTGGTGCCGACGTCGACTACCGAGGCGGCGCAGAAGCTTCGCGGCCTGTTTTGGGAGGGCGAGCGCTTGCGGACGGAGGACGAGGTGTTCGTTCGCTCCGAGGTGTGGCATCACGACGAGCCAATGCGGGGCTGGGTGAAGGAGGTGACCGAGCCGGGCTTGCCCAAACCGAACACGGTGGAGCGGGTGCTGATGGTCGAGCCTTACAACGGGGAGACGGCTTTCATTCGTGTGGAGTGTTCGTTGCAGGGAGCGGTGACGCGGGAGATGCTGGATACGCTGCGGCCGGATCTGCCGTTGAAGGCGCAGTGAGTGGGGTGTTGCTTGAGTACTGTTGGGGTGTGCTGCGCTAACCCGATCTACCAAGCTTGGTTTTATATGCGCAGGTGTCGATTAATTCTGCTAATTTTTTGAGGATGTGGCTGTGTCAAAAGAACTGTCAGAGAATATGATCATGCAAGTCCTTGATTGGGGTTATGACAAAGCGGTTGGCGGATTTTTGGGGCTTGATTCAGCTCGCGATCTCGCTGCTGACTATATGAAGATAAAAGGGTCGCGCCGTGATCAGGCAAACTCGCTTATTAGGTGGCAGAATACAAAGGCAGGAACGTCGGGGTTTTTGACTGGGCTGGGTGGTCTTATAACTATGCCCGTGACAGTTCCGGCAAATATTTCAAGTGTGATGTATGTGCAAATTCGAATGATTGCTGCGATTGCGCATATGGGAGGTCATAATCTTGATGATGATAGAGTTAAGTCTCTTGTTTATGCTTGCTTAACGGGAAATGCTGCGAAGGATATTTTGAAGGATATTGGAATTGTTGTTGGTCGTAAAATAACCGAAAATGCGATTAAGAATATCAGCGGAAAGACGATCTCGGCTATTAATCAAAAGGTAGGATTTCGGTTGCTGACAAAATTTGGCGAAACTGGTGTCGTCAATGCAGGAAAAGCTGTTCCTTTGATTGGCGGGTTTGTAGGGGCAACGTTTGATTCTGTGGCTACTAATACGATTGGAAATATTGCGCGGGACACATTTATACCTGAGGTTAGTATTTCCTGAGCGTTTAGGTTGCTGATTGTTTTCAATGTTGGCTATTAATTGAAAGCGGTTTTTGTTTGAATGCTTTCGGTGCTGCAGATTTTAATAATGGCCGGCCTTTAAGGTGGTTGATTGATGAGCGATGAAGTTGATGTGAAGAGTGCTGGTGAGTTAGGGTCTGAAACGGATCTTCGGCCAATTTTTAGCTATCTTCAATCTGAGCAAGGGCATGAGATACTCACTCGCTTTATGTCGATTGTTGAAGATATTAAAAAATCGACTTTAGACAAAACTACTAGTCATGCGGTTTTTGAGAAGTGGCTCCAGGCGGGTATTATTTTTATTGTGGTAATTTCGTCATCGATTCTTAGTTATTTGAACAGCTTTGATACTTCTCTTGGAATTCTTTTTGGTACATTGGTCGGATATATATTCGGAAAGAAATAAAATGATATGTGTGTTTTTTCCTTTCTTGCGTAAAGCTGTGAGGATGTTTGAGCAATAAGAAAAGGGTTTGCTTAATGTAAAAAGCGGGCTGGCCATCCCTGATCTCAGGATGCCCAGCCCGCTTTGTTTTGGGATTCGCCAGCCTAGTGGTTATGCCCCCCAGCCAAACTCTTCACGATATCCCGCGTAACCTCCCCAAACCCCAGCACCTTGCCCCCCTCCGCCTTCACATGCGCATCCGCCGCCTCCCGGCTGGCGAAGGCGGGGAGGTTGGGGTCGTTCATGGGGCCGCGGGCTTTTGATCCGAGGACGTAGAAGGCTTTCTTCGCATCCACCCAGGCTTTGGTGGTGTAGTCGGCAACCCAGATGGCGCCGATGTCGGCGGGTTTGTGGGTTTTGTCGAAGAGCATCATGTTGCCTACGAAGCGGAACATGTCTGCGGGGGAGTCGAAGCTGCTGGCGGTCTGGTCGTTGAAGACGATCTGCGCCGTCCATTGGGGGGTGCGGTAGGGGTACATGCCGCACACGGGGCAGCGGGTGGAGCGCTGGACGTATTGGGGGGATAGGTCGGCGGCGGTGGCGGCCGGTGTCTGGCCGGCGATGCGGGCGGCGAGGATGGCGGGGGCGATGGCAAAGCGCAGGCGGTGGTTCATGGCTGGGCTCCGGGGGTGTTGTCGAGCAGGGGGTCTTGCAGGATGGCGTGGATCACCCGGCGCAGGTTGTCGATGGGAGCGTCGCCGCAGCGGGTGAGTGGGTCGGGGCGCAGGGTGCCGTCGGCGGCGTGCAGGTGATTGGGCTGGGTGGCCAGCTCGGGGTGCAGGGGGGCGGTGTCGATGCGCAGTTCGGCTTCGCCCCAGGCCCAGGCGATGGTGTAGGCGTCGGGGGCGGCGATGCGGGCTTCGAGCACGGTGCCGTTGTCGAGGCGGGCGATGAGGGCGTCGAGCTTGACGTCCACCGGGGCTTCGAGGTGTTCGCCGAAGGCTTCTTCGATGGCGGCGGCGAGGTCGAGGTGAAGGCTCATGGCGGGGTGGGGGTGTTTAGCGGTTGGCGGCCTGGGTGCGTTCGGCCAGGCGGGCGCGCACGTCGGCGTGGAGGTCGGTGAGCATGCGGGTGGTGAGGTATTGCTCGTAGCCGGGGTGTTCGGGCAGCTCGCCGCTGCGGATGGCGGCGAGGGCTTGCTCGGGGGTGCCGGCGCCCAGCTGGGCGAGCAGGTTGTCCCGGGCGACGCGGATTTCGTACATGAGGCGCGAGAGCTGTTCGATCTCGATGGCGTCGTCGAAGTCGATGCGGTCGTAGAAGCTGTCCATGGCGTGGGGGGCGGTGTGGGGGCTTACATGCGCTGGTCGTGGAGGGCGCCGCCGTCGAGGCGGGCCATGTCGGCGGTGATTTCGGCAAAAGGATAGACCTTGCCGCCTTCGGCCTGGGCAAACTTTTCGGCGCCTTCGCGGGTGCCGAAGGAGGGGATGGTGGGGCCCATGGCGCCGCGCTTCTTGGAGCCGACCACGTAGAAGGCGGTGCGGGCGTCGATCCAGTTGCCCTTGGGGGCGTCCCAGGGGGTCTTGTCGAGATCCTGAACATGGATGCCGGCCACTTTGCGGGCCTGTTCGGGCTTGAGGTAGAGCGAGAACATTTCCATGGTGTCGCAGAAGAACTCGGGGGCGGTGGCGCCTTCGTAGAGGATCTGGGCTTTGGGGCCGGGGTAGTCGGCGAGGTACATGCCGTCGAGGGCGCAGGCGGTTTCTTTGGTGATTTCGGCCGGGCCGGCGCTGGCGTGGTCGTGCTTGTCGCAGGCGGTGAGCAGGCCGGTGACGAGCAGGAGGGCGGCGGTGTGCAGGAGGAGGGGGGGCACGGTGCGGGGCAGCAGTTTCATCGTTCGAATCTCCAGATGGCGGCGGCCAGGGGGGCGACGATCCAGGCGATCATGACGCCGCCCAGGGTGGCCGGATGGCTGAGGGCTTCGGGGAAGACGGTGGCGAGGCCGTAGAGGGTGCGCACTTCTTCTAGGCTGAAGACGTTGAGCACGCGGAAGACGTCGGCCGGGTTGAGCAGGAGGAGGTAGGGGAAGATGGCGCCGCCGTAGTCGCCGGCGGTGACCACGAGGGCGCCGAGCAGGAGCAGATCGAACACCAGCACGAAGAAGAACCAGGTGCCGATGGCGAGGCCGGAGGCGCGGGTGCGGTCGGTGGCGAACACGGAGAGCATCACCGCGAGGCTGAGGAAGGCGAAGCCGAGCAGGATGGCGGAGCCCATGAAGCCGGCGTAGTGGAAGAGGGCGTTGAGGTTGAGCTTTGGGGAGAGGATGACGCCTACCGCGCCGAAGCCGGCGATGGTGGAGAAGGCGAGCGCCCCGGCGAGGCCGGCGTATTTGCCGAGGATGAGTTCGCGGCGGGTGATGGGCAGGGTGAGGAGCAGGTCGAGGGAGCCGCGCTCGCGTTCGCCCACGATGGCGTCGAAGCCGAGGATGAGGGCGATGAGGGGGATGAGGTAGATCACCAGGCTGACGAGGGAGGCGATGGTGAGTTCGATGGAGCGGAACCCCACCGCGCCTTGCTGGGCGGCGCCGAAGTAGGCGATGACGAGGGCGAACACGGTGAACACGACGGCCACCGCCAGCACCCAGCGGTTGCGGATGCGGTCCCAGAATTCCTTGCCGGCGACGATGCCGATCTGTCTGAAGTCGATGGAGAGCATGGGCTTTATGGGTAGTGGGTAGTGGGGAGTGGGGAGTGGGTAGTAGGGGAGCGGAGGGGCTTGACCGGGGTTCCGTTGCTGGGGGTGGTGTGGTTGAAAAAAGGGTTGGGGAGTGGGTGGTGGAGGAGGGAGGAAGCAGGGTGAGCGGAGGGGCTTTCCCCACTTCCCACTTCCCACTCCCGACTCCCCGTTTCCCATTACCCGCTACCCGTTTCCGGACCGGTATCCAAAGAAGACGTCTTCGAGCGACGGTTCGCGTACGTGCAGGTCGCGCATGGTGTCGCCGAGGGTGGCGAGGCGGGTGAGGGCGGGCATCTTGGCTTCGCGGGGCAGGCGGATGTGGAGCACGCTGCCTGCTTCTTCGATGCTTTCGATGGCCATGCCTTCGAGCAGGCGGGTGACTTGTTCGCGCAGCCCGCCGCCGCCGGCGATCTCGAGGGTGAGGGGCAGGTTCATGGCTTCGCGCAGTTCCTGCACGGTGCCGGTGGCGCGGATGAGGCCGCCTTCCATCACCGCGAGGCGGTCTACCCGTTCCTGGATTTCGGCCAGGATGTGGGAGGTGAGCACCATGGTGACGCCCTGGGCCTTGAGTTCGCGCAGGATGCGGTAGAAGTCGCGGATGGCGCCGGGGTCGAGGCCGGTGGTGGGCTCGTCGAGGAACAGCAGGCGCGGGGTGCCGAGCAGGGCCTGGGCAAAGCCGAGGCGCTGGCGCATCCCCTTGGAGTATTCGCGCACGCGGCGGCCGGCGGCGTGGGAGAGGCCGACCTTTTCGAGCAGGCCGGCGCATTCGCGGCGCGGCACGGCTTTCAGGTCGGCAAAGAAGAAGAGGGTTTCCAGGCCGGTGAGGTTGTCGTAGAGCACGACGTTCTCGGGCAGGTAGCCGATCTTGCGGCGGGTCTCGCGGAAACGCGGGCCGCTGACGGATTCGCCGTCGAGGCGGATGGTGCCGTGGGTGACGGGGATGAGCCCGAGCATCATCTTGAACAGGGTGCTCTTGCCGGCGCCGTTGTGGCCGATGAGGCCGAACAGTTCGCCGGGGGCGATGTCGAGGTCGACACCTCTTACCGCTTGAACGGTGCCGAAATCCTTGGTCACCCCGCGGGCTTCAACGATAGTGCTTGCCAAGCCAGTTTCTCCAGTCGGAATGGTCGGGGCGCATGCGCGGTTTGGGGTCCACGATGCTGGGGGCGCGCAGCAGCGGGAACTGCTGGCCGATGAGGCGGAGGGTCTGGATCGCCGGGCTGGCCAGCAGGAGCTTGACCATCGGGTGTTTCCAGGAGAGACGGTCGACCATGTCGTTGGCTTCGTAGGGCACGTCGCCCAGGCCGTCGCCGTTGCGATCCCACCCCACGTAGTTGCTCCAGTGGTTGCCTTCCTTGGCACCCCAGGTTTCGTCCCGGGCGGCCACGTATTTCACCTGCTCGCGGTTGGAGATGAAGTCGTTACGCTCGACCGCGTTGCGGGTGGAGCCGGCCCAGAGGTGCACGCCCACCTGGTTGTCGACGATGACGTTGCCCCGGAGGGTGTTGTATTCGGCGTCGTAGATGAAGAAGCCGCGGGCGTTGCCGGCGACGATGTTGTTCTCGACCACGGCGTCCTGGATGGTGCGCAGCATGATGCCGTGGTCCGAATTGCCCCAGGCGCGGTTGTTGCGCACGATCTGGTCGCGCACTTCCATCAGCGCGAGGCCGCCCCGGTTGTAGTAGGTGTCGTTCTCCTCCCACACGTTGTGGTAGGAGTTCATGTAGTGGGTGCCGTAGCGGCTGTGGTGCATGCGGTTGCCGCGGAACAGGGCCTGGTGGGAGACATCGACGTAGATGGCGTCGCGCACGAAGCTGATGTTGTTGCCGACGATCTTGGCGCCCGTGGTGTTGTAGAGCTGGATGCCGTTGCCCCGCTGGGAGGAGTCGAGGTCGCGCTTGCCGGTGATGAGGTTGTGCTCGATCACCACGTCCTGGGCTTTCTCGATCCACAGGCCGAACAGGGTGTAGCTGAAGTCGCAGCGGCTGACCCGGGCCCGGTGGGCGCCGGGCTGGATGTAGATGCCGGCGTTCTGTTCGCCCAGGTCGGCGCCGGAGTCGGCCACGATGAGCCCTTCGATGCTGACGTCGGTGGCGGTGACGCGGATGGTGTCGCCCTTGCCGCGGCCGTCGATGGTGGGGCGGTCGATGCCGACGAGGCTGAGGGGTTTGTCGATGCGCAGGTTTTCGGGGTAGTGGCCGCGGGCCACGCGCACGGTGTCGCCGGGTGCGGCGCGGGCGATGGCGGCCTGGATCGATTCGCCGGGCTTGACGTCCCAGCTGGCTGCCTGGGCGCCGCAGGCCGTGCCTGCGGCGAGGAGAGCCAGGACGAAGCGGAGCGGGCGCGATGGTTGGGGCACGGATTGGGGTACAGGGAAGTCCGGATAGCCTGCAGTGTGCGACCGAATGCCGCAGCGGGCCTTGATTTGCGTGAAGTGTAGCGGCGAAGACGGGGCCTGGGCCCGGTGGGGGCTAAGGCGGGGCGAGGAGGCGCGCCGGCAGCTCGTGGAGGCTGCCCAGCAGCGGGGCGTCGCAGTGGGCCTGCAGGGCTTCGGGGTGGGTGTAGCCCCAGGCGACACCGAGGAAGCCCATGCCGACGGCGCGGGCGGCGTCGGCGTCGCGGATCTCGTCGCCGATGCAGGTGACGGCGCCGGGGGCGAGGCGGGTGGCCCACAGCAGCTCGCGCAGCTTGAAGCGTTTGCCGAACAGGCTGGCGCCGCAGTGCAGGTGATGGAACAGGGCGAGGGTGTCGGCGCCCAGCACGGCCCGGGCGGCGTCGCGGGTGTTGGAGGTGACGAGGGCGAGGGTTACGCCGTGCCGGTGCAGGTGGTGCAGGGTGGCTTCGGCGCCGGGGAAGGGGCGGATGGCGTCGATCCGCTCGAACATCCGCCGGCGCATGTCCACCGCGAGGGTGGGCACTTTCCAGAGGGGGACGCCCAGGTGGTCCATGAGCTGCCGGCTCGACATGCGGCGGATGTGGGCGGTGTCCTCGCCGGCGAGGCTGCGAAAGCCGTGGACGGCGGCTGCGTCGTCCAGGCACAGGCGGAAGGTGTCGAAGGAGTCGGCGAGGGTGCCGTCGAGATCGAAGACGACGAGCTGGCAGGGCATGGGCGTCAGAGCGGAGCGCGGTCGATGGCGGAGAGTTCGGCGTTGACCTCGAAGAGCTTGCCATTGACCCGGGGGATGCCGAAGCCCTGAAGGCGCGCGGTGTGCATGGCGAGGTAGGCTTCGGCGCTGGGGCGGTCGGCGAAGAGGTAGATGCCGCCGGCTTCGGCGGTGGCGGGGTTCTCGGTCCAGATCTTCCAGATGAGGCCGGGTTCGTCGGCGATGGAGGCGGCGAGGCCTCGCAGGGCTTCGGTCATGGCCGGGCCCCAGGGGCCGGGGAAGGGGAAATCGACTTGCAGCAGCACGGGCATGGTGACGTCCTTCTTTGTCGTGGATCAAAGGTGGTGCGATGGCGCTCCGATCCGGCCGCCGGGGCGGTAGGCGGGTGGGGCGCGCGGTGCAAGAATATCGCCAACGATCAACGGGAGGAGAAATCATGAGCCACAAGCATCGTCACGTTCTCGAGGCGATCTACCGCGAGCCGGTGAGCAGCAACATCCAGTGGCGCGAGGTGGAGTCGCTGCTCCGCCACCTGGGGGCCGACATCGAGCCCAGCCACGGGGCGCGCTTCCGGGTGGTGCTCAACAAGCGCGAGTTCTTCCTCCATCACCCCCACCACAGCAACGAGTTTGCCAAGGTGGAGGTGAAGCATCTGCGGGAATGCCTGGCTTCGGCCGGGGTGACGCTGTCGAGCTACGACGAGGCGGGTTGAGCGCCCGCCCCGTGCCTTCAGGCGCCGGTGGGGTGTAGCTTGGCGTAGGCGTCCAGCAGGCGCCGGTGCATGTCGCAGCCCTCCAGGTCGAGGCCGGGGGAGGGCTGGCCGAAGAAGCGCTCTTCGCCGTCCAGCAGCGCGCGGGCCCGGTTGAGGGTGTCGGCGCCGTAGAGGGCTTCGAGGGCGGGGGCGAAGTGGGCGCTGTCTTCGTTCTCGTCGAGCCTGAGCAGGGTTTCAATGCAGCGGTAGATGCGGCGACGGTCGGGGTCGAGCTGCTCGAAGTGGCGGACCCAGTCGCAGCCTTCGAGGGTTGCGTCGTCGTCGCCGATGGCGAGGGCGAGCAGGGTCTTGAGTTCGCCCAGGCGCAGATCCTTCCAGAACGGGTCGTCCCCCGGTGCAAGGCCGATCAGCGGGGCGACCGGGCGCTCGTCGGTGAGGCCGCTTTCGTTGAGGGTGTCGAGCAGGTCGGCGCATTCGTCGTCGTCCAGGTCGGCCAGATAGAGGATGGGCTCGCGGATGGCGTTGGCGACGCTGTTGTTCTCGAACTCCAGCTCATCGACCGGGTAGATCTCGGACATGCCGGGCACGATGATGCGGCAGGCGTAGACGCCCAGGTGGGCGAAATCGGCCACGTAGATGTCGCGCCCTTCGGCGTGGATGGCGTTGACCAGCCAGGCGTAGTCTTCGGCGGTGGTGGTGCTGAAGTTCCAGTCGTGGAAGGGGAAATCCGGTTTGCCGCCGAGGAAGTTCCAGCTGATGACGCCGCTGGAGTCGACGAAGTGGATCTCGATGTTGGGGGCGCTGGCGATCTCTTCGGGGTCGAAGCCGGGCTCGGGGAAGCCGTCCAGCGCGTCGAGGGCGCGGCCCTGGAGCAGCTCGGTGAGGGCCCGCTCGAGGGCGATCTCGAAGCGCGGGTGGGCGCCGAAGCTGGAGAAGCAGCCCTGGTCGCGGGGGTTGAGCAGGGTGACGTTCATCACCGGGTATCGGCCGCCCAGGGAGGCGTCCTTCACCAGGATGCAGAAGCCCGCGGCGCGCAGCCCGGCAATGCCGGCGGCGATGCCGGGGTAGCGGGCGATCACGGCTTCCGGCACGTCGGGCAGGCACAGGCATTCGCCGATGATGCGGAACTTGACGTGGCGTTCGAAGATTTCGGAGAGGGCCTGGGTGCGGGCCTCGGGCTGGGTGTTGCCGGCCGACATGCCGTTGCTCACGTACAGGTTGGCGATGATGTTGACCGGGAAGTGCACGGTGGCGTCGTCGCGCAGGCGCCGGTAGGGGATGGCGCAGATGCCGCGCTCCAGGTTGCCGGAGTTGAAGTCCACCAGGCTCTCGGCGTGGATGCTGTCGTTGGGGTTGTAGAAGGCCTGCAGCTCGGGGGTGAGCAGGCCGGCGGGCCAGGCGCCGGTGTCGTCGTCGCTGTCGGGGCCCAGGTCGAACCACTTCTCCTGGGGGTAGTGCACGAACTCGCGGCCGGCGCCGCCTTCGGCGTAGCGCTGGCCCAGGTAGTAGTGGTTCCAGAAGTAGTTGCACGACAGGCGCTCGAAGAACTCGCCCAGGGCGCTGGCCCGGGCGGCGAGCCTGGAGGCGCCCTTGCCGTTGGTGAACATCAGGGGGCAGTCCCGGTCGCGGATGTGCACCGACCAGATGCCGTCCACGGGGTTGAGCCAGGAGCGCTCTTCGACGTGGAAGCCGAGGGCGTCGAGCTTGCCCTGCATGGTGGCGATGGAGTGTTCGAGGGAGGCGTCCTTGCCGACGATGTAGCTTTCGGGTTGCATGGGGGTGGTCCTGCCCGCTGGGGCGTGAGGGGTGAGCGCCTGTCGGCGGGCCGACTGGCGGGCGCCGGAGGCGCGGGAATGGGGTGGCGACGGGGCCGGATTGGGGCGGATCGGCCGCCGCGGCGCCGGGCGCCAGGGGCGACGGCTTCGGGTTGAAGATCGAAGTCCGCGATTATCGTCGATCGGGGTGGTGTTGGCGCCTTATTCGACAGGCCCGCGGTTGGCCTTGATGGCGCTGCGCCGGGCCTTGCCCTCGAGCCGGCGGACGACCGAGCCGTGGGTGGGCCGGGTGGGGCGGCGGGGTTTGCGCGTCGTCGAGACGCTGTCGATGATCGCCTGCAGGCGGCGCAGGGCTTCGGCGCGGTTCTTCTCGAGGCTGCGGAACGCCTGCGCCTTGATGACGACGATGCCGTCCTTGCTGATGCGCTGGTCGCCCAGCCGGAGCAGGCGCTCCCGCAGGTGCTCGGGTAGCGACGAGGCGGCGATGTCGAAGCGCAGATGCACCGCGCTCGACACTTTGTTGACGTTTTGCCCGCCGGCGCCCTGGGCGCGGATGGCGGTGAATTCGACTTCGGTTTCGGAGATGAGGTGGGCGGAGCGCATGGGCGGCACTTTACCTCAGGGAGGTGGCGTGCCGCCGGCTGGGCCGGTTCAGACCTGGACGATGCCCAGGGTGCGCAGCCCGATGAAGAGCGCTGCGCCGATCAGCAGGTTCTTGAAGCTCACGTAGCAGATCATGTCCATCGTCGTGGCGCGGCGGTAGAGATGGCCCCACCAGGGGCCTTCCTTCACGTAGGGCTTGGCGTCGAGGCGGACGATGACCTCGAAGACGCTCCAGCCGAACCACCAGCCGATGATGGCGCCGGCTTCCAGGCGGCCCAGGGCAGCCATCACCCAGGCGACGGTGGCGGCGATCGCCAGCGCGAAGCCGGCGCCCTGGATGGCTTTGCGGGCCGGCTGGCCGCGCCCGGCCCAGGGCCACAGGTGATCCCACAGCTCGGCGGCCAGCCAGCGGGCGCCGGTGGCGCTGCCGTAGGCGGGCTGGCGCAGTTCGTTGCGGTCGGCGATGGTCATGCTGCGGCTCCTTCCTTCTTGGTGTTGACCGGGGCCGGGTGGATGGGGATGAAGTAGCCCTTGCCGTCGATGGGGGTAAGGGGCTGGCCGGCCTTGGTGCGGCGCTTGCGCTCCTGGGCCAGCGGCGGGCAGGCGTGGTCGTCGTAGTAGAACACCATGCAGTCGAGGCACAGCATGCACTCGCGCTGGTCGATGTTGCCCTTGGTGTCGATGGCGAGCGAACCGCAGCCCTTGGCGCAGGCCTTGCAGCTGGTGCATTCGTCCTTCCGCTTGAGGCCGAACCAGCGGAAGGTGGTGGGCATGGCGAGGGCGGCGCCCAGGGGGCAGAGGTACTTGCAGAAGGGGCGCTCGATGAAGATCGACAGGCCCAGCAGACCGGCGGCAAACAGGCTGTAGGGCCAGCTGCGGTTGGTGATGCCGACCAGGAAAGTGGTCTTGAAGGGCTCCACCTCGGCCAGCTTCTCGGCAAGGCCCATGCTGAAGAAGGAGACCGCCAGGAGGCCGAAGAACACCGCGTACTTGACCCACTTGAGCTTGTCGTGGAGGGCCTGGGGCAGGTGGAACTGGAAGCGCTTGAGGCCGACGGCCTGACCCACCTTGTAGAGCGCCTCCGACAGCGAGCCGAAGGGGCACAGCCAACCGCAGAAGAAGCCGCGACCCCACAGGAAGGTGGTGGCGATGATGAAGATCCAGAACACGAAGATCAGCGGGTCGGACAGGAACAACTCCCACTTCCACTGGAAGAGCAGCGAGTGGAACCAGGTGAGCACCTGGGTGATGGACGGCTGGGCCATGGCGTAGAAGCCGACAAATCCGATGGAGATCAGCCAGCCGGTGTACTTGAAGGCATTGACCGGCCACTTGTTCTTGTGGGTGGAGCGGCGCACCAGCTTGTCGCGGCTGGCGTAGGCGGCGGAGATGGCGAGGAGGAAGACGATGAAGCCGGCGATCTCGGCCTTGCGCTCCTTCCAGACCTTGAGCCAGGTCGGGTCGGGTTTGATCACCACCGGGCGGCCGCCTTCCAGGTATTTGTCGGCGAGCCAGTATTCCTTGTCGAAGTTGGCGAAGGTCTTGGCGGCGGTTTCCTTGTCGATCTTGTTGCCCAGGAACACCAGCTTCCAGGGGAAGGCGGCGGAGAAGCTCTTGCCGCGGATGATGAAGATCGCCGACTCGGTGAAGGCGGGCGCGCCGGTGGCCGAGATGCCCCACAGGTTGAGGTAGTCCAGATCGCGGAAGGTGAAGCTGTCGCCGCCCTGACGCACCTGCACCCGGTCGTAGATGCCGCCGCGCACGAAGCCGGAGCCCTTGAAGGAGTCCATGCTGTTGTCGGCGACGATGAAGATGGCGTGCTCGCCCTCCTTGAGGCGGGCCATCAGGCTGGCGTAGCCGTCCTTGCCCAGGATGGCCTGGCCGACGGTGGGCTGGTTGAGGTAGCCGAACCACAGATCCATGTAGGGCCGGCCGTCGCTCTTGAGGCCGACCTCTTCGGGCTTGACGGTGAGGCGCTGGACGCTGCCGTCCTCCACCAGCTGCGCCCAGCTGGGGGCCGGGCCGGCGGGGGGGAACTTGGCCTGGGGCCGCACCACCGGCTTGAGGATGCCCACCTGCTTGGCCACCTCGCCGCCGGAGACCATCATCACCTGGTTCTGGGCGATGACGGTGACGGTGGCGCCGGTGATGGCATCGAGGCCGATGAGGTTCTCCTCGGGGCGCGACTTGCCGATCTCGATGTTGTCGCCGACGAACTTGCCCAGGTACTGGTTGTTGAACTTGATGAGGGCCGATTCGGGGATGCCCAGGAGCAGGATGGGCTCGGAGTGCTTGAGGATCTTGACGCCCGCAAACTTGCCGGCGGTGTCCATGCCGATCAGGGTGACCACCGGCTTGCCGGAGTAGGCCGGGATGTCGGTGATGTCGGTGGACAGCATCACGTAGCCGATGAGCTTCTTCTGGCCGGCTTCATCGAGGTAGGCCTCGACGAAGGGCGGCTGGCCCTTGCGCTCGGAGAAGCTGGTGGCACCGGGCATGACGTCCTTGCAGGGCGCGTAGTCGCACAGCCGGGGCGAGGTGGTGAGTTCGGGCGGGAGCTTGACCTCGTAGGTGTCCGCCTGGGCGGTCCCGACGAGGAGGAGCGAAACGAGGCATGAGGCCAGGCCGGACAACGCGCGGCGCAGGGGAAGCATTGGGGTCTCCGTGGGTCGATCAGTATGTGAGCGGATTCTGATGAGCGGCGCTGTCGGCCGCCTTAAGCTGAGTCAATTTGCCGCGCCCGGCGAGGCGCACGGCATGGCGGCAGGGGCGCGCGCCAGAAAAAAGGGGAGACGCGAGCGTCTCCCCAAATTACTTCTCGATAAGGAATCGTTGCTGCGTCGAGTTACTTCTCGACGATCATCCGGGTGCGCATCTCGAGGTGCAGGGCGTGGCAGAAGTGGGTGCAGTAACACCAGTAGACGCCCGGCTTGTCGGCCTTGAAGGTGACGGACTTGGTTTCCTGCGGATTCACGATGAAGTTGATGTCGTACTTCGGAATCGCGAAGCCGTGGGTCAAGTCCTCGACCTTGTCGAGGTTGGTGAGGATCAGGGTGACCTCGTCGCCCTTCTTCACCTTGAACTCACGCATGCTGTAGGCCGGCGCCTGGGACACGAGCTTGACGGTGACCTTGTTGCCGTTGCGGAACACGCCGCTTTCCTTCGGATCCTTGATGGCGTTCGGGAACTCGTCGAGGTTGTAGACCTGACGGGTCTTGATCTTGTCGCGCTTGACGATCACGAAGTCGTGGGGTTCCGGGTAGACCGGGTGGTCGGCCAGCATCTTCATCTTCTCGCCGCGGATGTCGATGATCTGCTCGTTCTCGGGGTGCAGCGGGCCCACCGGCAGGAAGCGGTCCTTGGAGAACTTGCAGCCCACGCACAGGAACTGACCGTCGGCTTCCTTCGTCTCGGACATGGAGGCGTTGATGTGGCCCGGCTGGTAATGCACGTCCATCCGGTCTACCACGTACTTGGCGTTCTTGTCGCCGGCGTGGAACTTGATGGCGGTGTCCACGTTCCACTTGACGATCTGGCTGTCCAGGAACAGCGTGGTGAAGGCGTTGCCGCGGCCGTCGAAGGCGGTGTGCAGGGGGCCGAGGCCGAGTTCGACTTCGGCGACGATGCTCTTGTTGAGGTCGTCGAGCTTGCCCTCGAAATAGTCAAGCACCTTGACCAGTTCGATCACCGTGGCGGTGGGCGACAGCTTGCCGGAGCAGATGAAGTACTTGCCGTCCGGGCTGGCGTTCACGCCGTGGGGGTTCTTGGGAACCGGCACGTAGCAGGTGAGGGCGGTCTTCGGGTCCTTGTTGGATTCCTTGGTGCCATCGACCACCGGCACCTTGCTGTCGCCGATGGTGACGAACTTGCCGTCCTTGATGGCCTGCTCGATGCGGCCGACGTTGAAGAACACGCAGGCGTCCTTCTCGGCGGACATCATGTCCTCGTACTTGGCGCCGCCTTCGGTGTTGTACTGGTTGGCGGCGGCCAGCTTGCCGTCGAAGGAGGTGGCGACCAGGTCCATGTTGCCATCGACGCGGCACTGCCAGCGCACTTCCATGGTCTCGGCGTCGACGCAGGTGAAGAGGGTCTTGTACTTCTTCTCGTCGTCCATGTCGCGCCCGTCGTTGGGGTGCGGGATATGGAACTCGTTGCCGCAGAACACGCGGGTGGTGTGGTTGATCTTGTCGTCCACCGGGTCGCGCTTGTCCGGGAAGATGCCGTGGAAGCCCTGGATGTTGGGCAGCTCGGTGATCTTGTCGCACTCGAAGGTGTCGCCCTTGATCCGCGCCAGACGGCCGTGGATCTTGTCATTCACCCAGAAGTACTTGCCGTCGTAGGTGCCGTCGGTGTAGGAGCCGTGGACGTGGTGGGTGTCGCCGGTCTTGTACTTCAGGCTGCCGTCGGCCTTGGTGCCGATCACGGCCTTCGATTCGTTGGTGATGCCCCAGCCGTTCATGCAGTCGATGTTGAAGGTGGGGATGCGCTTGATCTCGCGGCCGGAGGGCAGGCCGAGGATGCGCACTTCGCCGGAGTGACCGCCGGACCAGACGCCGTAGTAGGTGTCGAGCTGACCGGGGGCCGGGTGGATGTTCAGGCCGTCGGCGGCGTGGGCGGCAGCGGCCGGTGCGGGGGCGGCCGGCGCGGTGCCGGCGGCGGGCGGGGCGGCTTCCTGCTTGCACGAGGACAGGCCTACCGACAGGCCGGCGCCGGCAAGACCGGCGAGCGCGGCGGTGTTCAGGAACTTGCGGCGTCCCGGTACGAGGGTTTGATCGTCATGCTTGATGTCATCGGTGCTCATTTTTGGTCTCCGTTTGTCCCTAACCGAAATCGACTGCAGCCTGACCGGGTTTCTGGACAGGCCTGCGGTGTGTTGTCACTGCGACAATCTGTCGCAGCGCACTCTAGGGATGTGGAGACGGAAAAAAATTGACCGCGGGCAAGAATTGCCGACGATGCACCGGAAACGTGCGGAAACCCGCTGCCGCGGGGCCGTCGGTGGGGGGAATATCAGAAAACGCTAATGGCTTTCGGGTGCGACGCGGCCCCGCGGACCTGCGCTGGCCTGGAGCAGCACCAGCAGTGCGCCGTCGCCGCCGTCGTGGGGGCGGGCCTGGCAGAAGGCGAGGATGTCCTCCCGCTGGGCGAGCCAGCCCCGGGAGAGGTGCTTGAGCACCGGCAGACGACCGGGCGAGCCGTGGCCCTTGCCGTGGATCACCCGCAGGCAGCGGCGCCCCTGCTGCAGGGCGAGGGCGATGAACTGGGCGAGGGTGGCCCGGGCTTCGTCGCGGGTGAGCCCGTGGAGATCGAGTTCGCCCTGCACCACCCAGCGTCCGCGACGCAGGTCGGTGAGCACCCGGCGCGGCAGGCCCACCCGCAGGTAGGCGGCCTCGTCGCCCATGTCGAGACGGTCTTCGAAGGTGAGCGGTGTTTCGAGCGCCTCGCGCAGTACTTCCCGCTCGTCCTCCTCGCGCTTGCGGGGGCGCGGGGCGGGGGTGGGCCGCTCGACGTTGGCGAGGTTGCGGTCCTTGAGGGGGGCGACTTCGCCGGCGGCGTGGCGGAACAGGGCGGCCGGGTCGTGCAGGACGCTCATGTCCACGGTGGCTGGCTGGGGTGCCTGCTGCTCGATGGCGCGCACGTGGGGGTTGGCGTGCTGGCGCTGGTGGCTGAGGTCGACCCGGTTGAAATCGCGGATCGGGGCGATCTCGCCGAGCGCGGCGCGGAACACCGCGGCGGGGTCGTTCTCGTCGATGCGCGGGGCACGGCGGGGCGCCTCAGCGTCGGGCTCGACAACCCGGGGGCGCGGCGTGGGGGTCGGCTTGGGGCGGGCGAGGTCGGCGTGGTTGTCGGCGCGCAGGGGCTGGACGCGGCCCACCTGGGCGCGGAACAGCGCGGCGGCGTCGGGCTCGTCCGGCGCCGCCGCCGTCTTGGCCGGGGCCGGCTGGGGCGCCGGGCGGGCGATGACGGTCTTCAGGACGCTGTTGGGTACGCGGTCGCGGAGGGCCTTCAGGGCGTCGAGGCCGGAGTTGCGCTTGTCCTTGCCCATGCTTGCAGGAGGTGAGGGTTCAAATGGAAACGGACCGGGGGTTGCCCGGTCCGCTCGCGGGTGCTGCAGCGGATCAGCCGGCGAGGCCGAGGCTGTCCAGGTAGCGCTCGGCGTCGAGGGCGGCCATGCAGCCGGTGCCCGCGCTGGTCACGGCCTGGCGGTAGATGTGGTCCTGCACGTCACCGGCCGCGAACACGCCCGGCACGCTGGTGGCAGTGGCATTGCCGTGGCGGCCGCCCTTGGTGACGATGTAGCCGCCTTCCATCTCGAGCTGGCCTTCGAAGATGTCGGTGTTCGGCTTGTGGCCGATGGCGATGAACACGCCCTTCAGGGCGATGTCCTTGGTCTCGCCGGTCTTGACGCGCTTGATGCGCATGCCGGTGACGCCGGTGGCGTCGCCCAGGACTTCATCCAGCGTGGAGTCGAGTTCCAGCACGATCTTGCCGGCAGCGACCTTCTCGTGGATCTTGTCCACCAGGATGCGTTCGGCCTTGAACTTGTCGCGGCGGTGCACCAGGGTGACCTTGCTGGCGATGTTGGCGAGGTAGAGTGCTTCCTCGACCGCGGTGTTGCCGCCGCCGATCACCGCCACTTCCTGGTTGCGGTAGAAGAAGCCGTCGCAGGTGGCGCAGGCCGACACGCCCTTGCCGGAGAAGGCCTCTTCGGAGGGCAGGCCCAGGTACTGGGCGCTGGCGCCGGTGGCGACGATGAGCGCGTCGCAGGTGTACTCACCCGCATCGCCCACCAGACGGATGGGCTTCTCGGACAGGTGGGTGGTGTGGATGTGATCGAAGATCATCTCGGTGTTGAAGCGGGCGGCGTGCTTCTCGAAGCGCGCCATCAGCTCGGGGCCCTGCACGCCGTCCGGGTCGGCCGGCCAGTTGTCCACTTCGGTGGTGGTCATCAACTGACCGCCCTGGGCGATGCCGGTGATGAGCACGGGGTTCAGGTTGGCGCGGGCGGCATAGACGGCGGCGCTGTAGCCGGCGGGGCCGGAACCGAGGATGAGCAGCTTGATGTGACGGGTGGCCATCGTGGTGGGTCTCTCTGATGATCTGATGGGCAGGAACAGCGGAGAGCGATTATAAGGGGCAGAGTTCCCGATGAACTCGCTAAATTCCGGCACCCCCGGGGCCGGCGACGGCGGGTGCGCCCGGACGTCATCCGGAGACCCTCAAGTTTGCTTTATACTTGGCCGTTGATAGCACATGACAACTTGGTCACATCGCCAAGAAATACTTTAGCCCTTTGCTCAGGAGAGGCCCTATGACCGTTACCAGCTCCGTGTCCACGATTGCCCTGCGTACCTTCCCCATCTTTCAGGGCCTGGGCGATGACCGGCTGGCTGCCGTTGCGCGCTGCGCGATGATGCGACGGGTTCCGCGGGGGTCCGCGGTGGTCCACGAAGGTGATCGCACCGATTTCGTTTATTTCGTTCTCACCGGCAACCTCAAGGTCATGGTCAGCGACGAGGATGGCCGCGAGGTGATCCTGACGATCCTGGGCCAGGGCGAGATGTTCGGCGAGATGGGCGTGCTCGACGACAGCCCCCGTTCGGCGTCGGTGGTGGCGGTGTCGCCTTCCGATCTGGTCACCATCGCCAAGACCGACTTCAAGCGCCTCATGCAGGAGAACTTCGAGCTTGCGTGGCACGTCATGTGCAACCTCACCCGCCGCCTGCGCGACGCCGACCGCAAGATCGAAAGCCTCGCCCTGATGGATGTTTACGGTCGCGTGGCGCGGCTGCTCCTCGAAATGTCCGAGGAGGTGGATGGCCTCAAGGTGGTGCGCAAGAAGGTCTCCAAGCAGGACATCGCCAAGATGATCGGCGCCTCCCGCGAGATGGTGAGCCGGGTGATGAAGGATCTCGGCCTGCGCGGGCTGATCGAGGAGACCGACAGCGGCGTGATCCTGCGCGAGAAAATTTACGATTTGTGAATGGTTCGCAAATCCTTCCCCGGCGACCCCGAGGGCGACGAGGAGGGGACAACCAGAGACCCTGGTTTATAATCGAAAGCGCGGCTTCCCACCGCGCTTTTGTTTTTTGCCGCGCCTCGCAAGCCCCCGTACCGCCAAGCCATGCTCAATCGCCCGTCCACCCGTCCGCTCCCCCTTCCGGAAAAGATCGCCAGCCTGCTGCAGGAGGTGCGCTGGCTGCTGCTCGGCGTGCTGGCCTGCTACGTGGCGATGGTGCTGTTCGGTTACTCCAAGGCCGATCCCGGCTGGTCCCACGCGGTGCAGGTGGAGCGGGTGAGCAATCCGGGCGGGCGCTTCGGGGCCTGGCTGGCCGATCTGCTGCTGTACCTGTTCGGTCTCTCCGCCTGGTGGTGGGTGGCCTTCCTGGGCGTCGGGCTGGCTGTGGGCTTCCGGCGTCTGCAGCGCAGTTTCGGGGCCGACCGCCGATCCTTCTTCGTGGTCGGGTTCGGTTTCGTCGTCGTGCTGCTGGCCAGCAGCGGCCTCGAGTCGATGCGTTTCTACTCGATGAAGGCTACCTTGCCCCTCGAGCCGGGCGGCTTGATCGGGCTTGAGCTGGGCGCCCTGACCTTCCAGTATCTGGGCTTCACCGGCGGCACCCTGCTGCTGCTGGCGCTGATCGCCGGCGGCCTGAGCCTGTTCTCGGGGGTGAGCTGGGTGGAGGCGTCGGAGGTCATCGGCACGGCCCTCGAGAAAACCTGGCTGTTCGCCACCAACG
>NZ_JAYRMI010000052.1:0-28548 GCF_041904905.1 Zoogloea sp.
GCGAATGCTTCTCGCAGCGCTGCGTGAAGGATTCGCAGGCTTGCGTGAAGCAATCGCAGGGGTGAGAGAACGATTCGCAGGCGTGCGTGAAGGATGTGCACGGCTGCGTGAAGCATTCGCAGGGCTGCGTGAGGCAATCGCAGGGCTGTGTGAAGCATTCGCAAGGCTGTGTGAAGCATTCGCAAGGCTGCGTGAAGGATTCGCAGCCTTGCGAGAGGGATTGGCGGGCTTATTTGAGGGGGAAGCCGCGGGCTTTGAGGGCGTCGGTCAGGCGGTCGCGGCCGGTGAGGGCGGCGGCGTCGCGGATGCGCTTGGCGGAGTGGTTGGACCACGCTCCGCGGACCTTCATGCCCTGGCTGGCGTAGAAGGCGGCCATGGCGCCGTCGTAGTCGGCGAGGCCCTGGGCCTGGGCGGGGAGGGAGTAGGTCTCGCGGTGGAGCACCACGGATTGCGCCGGGCGCGGTTTGACGGCCGCGGGCTGGGTGGGGTCGGGGGTGCCCACGCACAGGCCGAACACGGCGACCACGCGGGGCGGGAGCTGCAGCTCGGCGGCGACGGCTTCGGGCTGGTTGCGGATGCCGCCGATGTAAACGGTGCCCAGGCCCAGGGATTCGGCGGCGGCGACGGCGTTCTGGGCGGCCAGGGAGGCGTCGATGAAGCCGACTTGCAGCATTTCCAGGTAATCGAGCGCGGCGTGGGCTTCGCCGGCGGTGTTGGCGACCTGTTCGAGCCGGGCGAGATCGGCCAGCCAGACGAGGAAGAGGGGGGCCTGACGGATGTGGGGCTGGTCGCCGGCCATGATGGAGAGGCGCGCCTTGCGCTCGGGGTCGCGCACGGCGACGAGGCTCCAGGCGTGCAGGTTGGAGGAGCTGGCGGCGGATTGGGCGGCGGCCACGATGGCGGCGAGCTGGTCATCGGAGACCGGATCGGGCAGGTAGGCGCGCACCGAGCGGTGGGCGAGCAGGTGGTCGATGACCGGGGAGCCGGCGGTGGGCACGGCCACCTCGGGCGAGCCGTAGCGGGCCTGGTAGAGGGCGTGTTGGGTGGGGCTGGGGGTGTTCATGGCTTTCCTGACGTGTGCCGGGGCTGGGGCGGGGCGCGCCCTGCCGCCAAGGCCGGAATTCTAGCGCCAGGAACGCCGGCCGGTTCAGCCTGCGCGGGTGCGGCGGCTGCGGGCGGGGGGCGGTACTTCGACCTTTTCGGCCGGTTCGCTGCCGCCGACGAAGGCGTCGGACACCTGACGCACCTGGGCTTCGACCATGTCGGCGCCGCGGGCGGCGGCGTCGGCCAGTTCGTTGAAGCTGGTTTCGGCCTGACGGATGGCGGTCTTGACGTGGCCGATGGCGGCTTCGCCGGTGGCGTCGGCGGAGAGGGCGGCGCGGTCCATCTGGCGCAGGAGCAGGGTGTCGAGGGCGGCGACCTGATCGCGGGCCATCTGGAGGAGGGCTTGCTGGGCGTCGCCGACGATCTCGAAGCATTCGCTCACCAGCCCGGCGGATTCGCTGCGCCAGTCGGCGAGGCGTTCGAGGGGCAGGGCGTCGAGGCGCAGGCTGCGGGATTCGGCGAGTTCTTCGAGGTGGTCGCGGCTTTCTTCCAGGGCCAGCCGGCCGGCGCGCAGGGCCAGCTCGGCGAGGCGTTCGGTGGCGTCCACCCAGGCCTGGGAGGCGGCGTGGAGGTTGTCGAGGGTGTGCAGGCGGGCGTGCTGGATGTCGCTGGGCGAGAGGTACATGGCGGTCTCCGGTCGGGGGGGAGGGGAGGCCAGCATAGGCGGGGCGCGTTGCAGCCGGATGACGGGGGCCGCGGCGGGCTCAGGGGGGGAGGCGCTCCATCATGCGCACCAGATCGGGGATGGAGGTGGCGCCCATCTTGCGCATCACGTTGTGGCGGTGCACTTTCACCGTCATTTCGGTGACGCCCAGCTCGGCCGCGGCCTGCTTGTTGAGGGCGCCCTGGATGACGTAGGCGATCACCTCCTTCTCGCGGGCGGTGAGCGAGGCATATTTGCGGCGGATGACGTCGATCTCGGCGTGCTCCCGGCGGGCGGCGCGGGCGTGGCCAAGGGCGGTGTGGATGGCGCCCAGGAGGTCTTCGTCGCGGAAGGGTTTGGGCAGGAACTCGACGGCGCCGGCCTTGATCGCGCGCACCGCCATGGGGATGTCGCCGTGGGCGGTGATGAAGACGATGGGGATGTCGTCGCCGGCGCGGGCGAGGGCGTGCTGCAGGGCCGGGCCGGTCATGCCGGGCATCCGCACGTCGAGCACCAGACAGGCGACGCCGGGCTCGCGCGGGGCGGTCAGGAAGTCGGCGGCCGACGGGTAGGTGCGCACGGCGAGCCCCACCGAGCGGAGCAGGCTGCTGAGGGCTTCGCGCACCGAGAGGTCGTCGTCGACGACGTGGACGAGGTCGGGCGGGGGCGTGGGGCTGGGGGGTGGGGGCGGGATCTGGGGGCGGGGGGGGGGGGGGGGGGGTCGAGCCACAGGCGGCCGCCGTGGTTCTCGACGATGGAGCGGGCGATGGCGAGGCCCATGCCCAGCCCGTCGGGCTTGGTGGAGAAGAAGGCGTCGAAGAGCCGGGCCTGGCTGTCGGGGGCGACGCCGGGGCCGCTGTCGTGCACGGCGATGCGCACCCCGCCGGCGGGCTCGGCGCTCACCTCGATGGCGAGGCTGCGGGCCTCGGGGGGCGTCTCGCGCAGGGCGTCCACGGCGTTGACGATGAGGTTGAGGATGACCTGCTGCAGCTGCACCGGGTCGGCGGTGAGGGCGGGGGGCGGCGAGGGCAGGCGGAGGCTGACCTGCACGCTGTGTTCGGCGAGGGTGGCCCGCAGCATCTGCAGCAGCTCGTCGAGGATGCGCGGCAGGTCGACGCGCTCGCGCTTGATCTCGCCGGCCCGCAGGAACTTGCGGATGCGGGCGATCACGGCGGCGGCGAGGGTGGCGTCGCGGTTGGCGCGGTGCAGGGCGGCGGCCACTTCGGCGAGGTTGGGGGTGTCGAGGGAGAGCCAGCGCAGGGCGGCCTGGCTGTTGGTGATGACGGCGGCGAGGGGTTGGTTTACTTCGTGGGCGATGGAGGCCACGAGTTCGCCCATCGCGGTGAAGCGGGCTACCCGCGCAAGCTCGGTGCGGGTGGCGGCGAGGGAGCGTTCGGCCTCCATCCGGGAGGTGATGTCCTCGACGATGACCGCGAGCATCGGGCCGTCTTCGGCGATGGCGGGGATGCGCGAGGCGGAGACGTTGGCCCACAGGTGGCCGCCGCCGCGCCGCTCGTAGCGCTTTTGGGTGCGGTAGGCGGGCAGCTCGCCATCGACGAGGCCGTGCACGTTGCGCGCGGTGGTGGCCCGCTCGGCGGCGTCGGTGAGGGCGATGAGCGAGACGCCGGCGATGTCCTCCGGCCCGTAGCCCAGCATGCGCTGCAGGGCGGGGTTGGCGGAGAGGATGCGGCCGTCCCGGTCGGCCAGGGCGATGCCGACGGCGGTGTTCTCGTACAGCCCGAGCCAGCGGCGGTCGGCCACCTGGAGCGCGGCGAAGCTGCGTTGCAGGGATTTGCGGCTCTCCACCAGCCCGGCGGTGAGTTCCCAGATGTCGGAGGCCTGGGTGTGCAGCTCTTTCTGCAGGATGTCCACGGTGCGCTTCACGGTGACCAGGTTGTGCACCCGCGCGCGCAGCTCCTGGGGGGAGAAGGGCTTGGTGAGGTAATCCTGGGCCAGCTCTTCGAGCAGGCGCTCGCGCAGGGCGTCGTCGGCCCGGGCGGAGAGCACCAGCGCGGGCACGTTGGGGAAATCCGGCCGGCTGCGCAGGGCCCGCAGCAGGCATTCGCCGTCGCAGCGGGGCATCATCAGGTCGGTGACGATGAGATCCGGCGGGTCGGCCAGGGCGGTGGCGAGGGCGGCGTCGCCGTCCGCTTCGAGGGTGACGTTGTATTCGTCGAGCAGCACGTCCTGCAGGAAGTGGCGCAGGTCGGGGTTGTCCTCCACCACCAGCACCCGGGGCCGACCGGGGCGGAAGGCGGGGTTGGCCGGCGCGGGTTGGGGGGCCGGGGCGATGCTGGGGGGCGGCGCGGGCTTGGGCCGGCCGCTGCTGGCGCGCACGTAGGCGCCGTCGGGGGCCTGGGCCGGCAGCTCGAGCTGGAACAGGGCGCCGCCGCCGGGGGCGTCGAGCACCACCACGGTGCCCCGGTGCAGCTCGACGAATTCCTTGACGATGTTGAGCCCCAGCCCGCTGCCTTCGCTGCCGGATTGCCCGTCGCCCTGGGTGAAGCGGTCGAAGATGTGGCGCTTCATGGCGTCGGGCACGCCGGGGCCGGTGTCCTGCACGTCGATGAGCAGGCGCTCGCCGGCAAGCCGGGCGATGCGGCAGCCGATGCGCCCGCCGGGCGGGGTGAATTTGAAGGCGTTGGCGAGCAGGTTGGTCATCACCCGCCCGAACTTGGCCCGGTCGATGTCGGCGTAGAGTTCGTCCTCGGCGGGCACGGCGAGGCGGATGGCGCGGGCTTCGGCTTCGCCCTCGAAGCCGGCGGCGATCTCGCGGATCGAGGCCGGCACGTTGACCCGGGTGTAGGCCATGGGCATCCGGTCGGAGTCGATGCGGGCGAGGTCGAGGAGGTTGTTCACCTGCTGGAGCAGCGACTGGGCGTTGCGCTTGATGGCGGTGAGGCGGGCGCGTTCGCGTTCGCTGCGGGCGGTGGCTTCGTGGATGAGCTGGTCCACCGGGCCCAGGATGAGGGTGAGCGGGGTGCGCAGCTCGTGGCTTACGTTGGCGAAGAACTTGGTCTTGAAGCCGTCGATCTCCTTGAGCTTCTCCAGGGCCACCTGCAGCTCGCCGTTCTTGCGGGTGAGTTCGGCGCTGCGCTCGATCTTCTCGGTGATGTTGCGCCCTTCGGGCAGCAGGAAGGCGACGTGGCCGCTGTCGTCGAGGATGGGGGTGAGGGAGAAGTCGATGGCGATGGTCTTGCTGCCGTGGAGGTCGCCGAACACTTCGAAGTCGCAGCGCACGAAGCGCCCGGCGCGGGCTTCGCCGATCATGTCGCGCACCCGGTGGCGCACCTCGTCGGACACCGACCACCAGCGGGCTTCCCAGAAGGGCCGGCCGACCACTTCGGCGAGGCTGAGGCCGGCGCCGTCGAGCGCGGCCTGGTTGATCTCCAGCACCGTGCCGTCCACGTCCAGCAGGCCGAGGAACTGGTACATGGAGTCGAGGATGATGCGGGCCATCTTGTGGCGGCGCACGTCGGGGGCGTCGTCGTCGCCCAGCACGACGCCGCGTACCGAGGTCTGTCTGGTCACGCTGTGGAGATCCTCCCGGTGGCGGGCCGGCGGCGCTGCCGGCCCGTCGATACGATACGGTTTTGCGGGCAAAGGGGCGAACTTTGTACCGGATCTTCAGAAGAAGCGGTCGAAGTGGATCTGCCCGAAGGGGACCCGGTGGCCCACCATCAGCATTTCCTGGAGGGCCTGGGTCATGGGCGGCGGGCCGGCGAAGTAGAACTCGTAGCCGGCGAGCGGCGCGGGCAGCAGGTGGGCCACGGCGTCGTGGACGTAGCCGGTCTCGCCCTGCCAGGCGCCGTCGTCGCCGGGCAGGGAGACCACCGGCACGTAGCGGATGCGCTCGCCGAAGCCGTCGAGGGGGGCGAGCTGGGCTTCGCCGCAGACGTCGCGCGGGGTGCGGGCGCCGTAGAAGAAGTGGAGCCGGCGATCCTTGAGCAGGCCGGCTTCGGCGGCGCCGCGGGCGATGGAGACCATCGGCGCGAGGCCCGAGCCGCCCGCCACGCAGACGATGTCGCGGGGGGCGTCGGTGCGCAGCCAGGCCACGCCGTAGGGGCCGTCGAGGTCGACGCTGTCGCCGACCTTGAGGGTGTCGAACAGGACGTGGGTGCCGCGGCCGTGGGGCACGCGGCGGATCTGGAAGTGCCATTCGCCGGCGCCGTTGGCGGTGTTGGCGAGGGAATACGCGCGGGAGGCGCCGACCCCGGGCAGGTCGAGCATGGCGTATTGGCCGGGCAGGAAATCCGCCGCGCTGTCGGTGACGAAGCGGAACTCGCGGAGGTCGTGGGTGAGGTCGGCGATGCCGGCGAGCCGGGCGCTGCGCCGGGCGGGGCGGATGCGCGGCACGTATTCGGGGCCGGCGCTGGCCTTGATGCGCAGGGGGCCGAGAGCCCGGCACTGGCAGGCGAGGTGGCGGCCGCGGCGGCGGTCGCGGTCGGAGAGGCCGGGGGCGTCGGGCCACAGGGTTTCGAGTTCGCCGTCGATCAGCTCGAACTTGCAGGCGCCGCAGCCGCCGGCGTTGCATTCGTGGGCGAGGCCGACCCCGGCGCGCAGGGCGGCGCGCAGGACGGTGTCGCCTTCTGCCTGGGCAAAGCCGGTGCCGTCCTTGTCGTTGTGGATGTGGATTGCTTGCATGGGGGTTTTCGGGGCGGGCGGTGGGGGCCGCCGCGCCCCGCTCCGATCGGGTTACAGGCCGAGGGACCGGCGGAAGTCGCGGGTGGCGGCGCGGGCCGCGGCGGCGGCGTCGGGCACGTCGGGCAGGGCGGCGCAGTAGGCGTCGATGGCGCGGTCGGCCAGCGGCGCCCACTTGGCGATCCAGCCCTGGATGAGGGCGAGGTTGTCCGGGGTGTCGAGGGCCATCCGTACGAAGGCGGCGAGCCAGCGGCGATGGCGGGTGGCGTCGATGAGCTGGGCGTCGGTGAGCAGGCCGAGCAGCAGGTCGCCGTTGTGGCGGGCGGATTCGCCCAGGCGGCGCAGCACGGTCTCTTCGATGGCGGGCTTGGCGACGAGGTTGAGGACGACGATGGCCTCGCCCCAGTCCCACACCGTGAGGGTGCGCTCCATCAGCTCGCGGAAGCCTTGCCAGGCGGGGTCTTCTTCCCAGTAGCGGCGCTCGTCGAGGCCGAAGCCGACGTCGGCGAAGGTCTGCGACAGCTCGCGGGTGCGGTAGGCGGTGTGGCTGAGCCAGCGCAGGCTGTCGGCCATCTGGAAGTAGTGGCAGTTGGTGAGGGTGCTGGCGGGCGATACCTGCCCCACGTAGGCCGAGGCCATCTGGACGGTGTGGAAGAGGTAGCGCGCCGGGGTGTACAGCCGGGCGAGGGTGCCGGCCCAGCGGGGGTCTACGGCCTTGTCGTGCTCGCGCTGGTTGAACTGGTCGAACAGGCCGGTGACGTAGGTCTCCTGCCCGTCCTGCATGAGGTTGTAGGTGCGGTAGACCACCTCGTCCGGGTCGCGGAAGGCGTTCCAGTCGGCGTGCTTGAGGGCGGTGCCGAAGGTGTTCCGCTTGTACCACGCGTTCATGAACAGGTCGGGCGAGAGTTCGTAGGGGGCGTTCGGGTCGCGGTCGTTGTAGTGCAGGTTGGCGCTGACGATCTCGTACTCGCTGGGCTTCCTGCGGCGGGTGGCGAGGTGGCTCCAGGTCTTCTGGGGCTTGAGCACTTGGGCTTCGGTCATGGTTGTCTCCTCCGGTGTTCTGTCTTGTCTGGTGGGCGGTGGCGGCTCAGAGCTTCTTGGCGAAGTAGAAGCGCACCGAGTCGTCGCGGCTCTCGATCTGGCCGGCGAAGGAGCTGAGGTCCACCTCCAGGTCGTTCATCTTGAAGGGGCGGCCGAGTTCTTCTTCGATGGTGGCCTGGCGCAGGATCATCTCGTGTTCGGTGTGGATGCGGATGTAGGCCCGCTTGTCGTCCACGAAGACTTCCTTGCCGGGGTTGTCGACCTTGGCGGCCTCGATGACGGCCTGGGCGAGGTCGCCGGCGCGCATCACCGGGCCGACGAGGTTGTTGTGGTAGGCCTGCGCGGCGCTGGCTGTGCTCATGGGGTTCTCCTGGGTTCAGCTGTGGGCGAAGAGCGGTTCGACGCCTTCGGTGCTCACGTAGATGTCGTCGCCGTCGATGCGCACGGGGTACTTGGCCAGCGCGCAGTCGTCGGGGTTGATGCCTTTGCCGCTGCTGGCGTCGAACTGCCACAGGTGGGCGCGGCAGATCAGCTTCTTGCCGTCGAACTGGCCTTCGGCCAGCGCGATGTCCTGGTGCGGGCAGACGCCCTGGAAAGCGCTGATCTCGCCGCCGTCGGCGCAGACCAGCACGATCTCGTGGTCGTTGACGGTGAAGGGGGCCATCTCGCCTTCCCACAGCTCGTCGACGGTGCATACCTTGGTAAAGCTCATGTCGTGCTCCGGTTGAGGGCGGGCTCAGGCGGCCTGCCAGACGATCTCGACGGTCTCGGTGGGCTTGAGGCCGGCGTCGGCCACCTTCAGGTCGCGCGGCAGGAAGTCGGCGGCGCCCTGCTGGCGCACACGCAGGATGTGGCCGGGGCGGGCGCGCACGCGGCGGCCGACCGAATGGACGGCGGCGGCGGCGGCCACTTCGTCCATGGTGTTGTCGGTGTCGACGGCGACCAGCTGCAGCACGAAGTCGCCTTCAAAGTTGGAGGTGAGGGGGAACAGGGCCATGGGGATTCTCCGGGTGTCGGGTTGCCCGGCGCGCGGTGGCGCCGGGGGGCGATGGGGCGGCGGGCTCAGCCGGCCTTGCGGGTTTCGCGCAGGGCGCGGTAGACCTCGGCCCAGGCGTAGTGGTGGGCGTCGTCGCCCATCTCGCCGGGGGCGAGGTTCATGTAGGCCAGCGCGCCTTCGAGGTTCATGGGCTGGATCATCCCGGCCAGGAAGCGGTCGACGATGGAGAGGTGGCCGGCGTAGCGCTCGGGCTCCTGCTCGAAGACCCAGCGGTCCACTTCGGAGCCGAAGTGATACAGCCGGCCCTTGTATTCGAGCGGGTAGTCCTTGACGTTCCAGCCCTTGCCCGGCGTGCCCAGAATGGGGAGCTGGCACATGTTGCAGACGTAGGGCAGGGTCTCGGGGTAGGTCATGGCCATGTTGCCGTCCACCACGTTGTCGATGACCACGTCCCAGCACTGGCCCCAGGTGTCGTTCCAGCCGGGGTATTTGGCTTCGAGCCAGGCGCGCTCGTCGGGGGTGACGCCGGCGGCCGGGTTCCACCACACGGTGGGGCGCCAGAAGTAGGAGCCCAGGTGCATGCCGTGGTGGGTCTCGGAGAGATCCTTGAGGAAGATGTCCCAGTACCAGGGCAGCTCCAGGCCCATGTCGGTGAGGGCGCGCTCGAACTGGGCGACGATCCACTCCTCCATGAACTCCTTGAACGACTGCTTGCGGTGCGCAAGCGGCGTGTAGTAATCCATGATCGGGCCGGTGAGCACCGAGAACAGCTTCCAGGCGCCCCACACGGCGATGTCCACGCGCTTCTGGGCTTCGGCCTTGTGGCCGTTCTCGATGAGCACCTTGAGGGCCGGGCCGCCGATCTGGGCGTGGCGGGATTCGTCGGTCTGGATGCTGGAGATGAGGTTGGCGAAGGTGTGGTCGCCGGCTTCGGCGGCGTCGGCAGCAAGGCCGAGGAACTGCATGTTGGTGAAGCCGGTCTCGAAGCTGAAGGTGAGCATGATCGACACGCTGATGGCGTCGCGGGTCATCATGATGTCGTCGAAGAAGTGCCGCGCGGCGATCATCGCCCAGTCGTTGGTGTCGTAGGCCTTGAAGGCCCAGTCCATCTGGCGATCCTTCGAGACGTGCTCGTGGGGGAAGTAGAGCTGCATCTGGCCGTGGCGGATCTCGTCCATGCAGCCCAGGGTGGCCATGTTGCGCATGCCCGGCGCCTTGGAGAAACGCATCATCCGCGCCTCGGCGCTGGCGGCGGCGTACTCGCCCCGGGCGATGGCGCCGTAGTGGGCCTTCATCACCGACTTCCAGCCCGGATCGGCGTTCTCGAAGATGCGGCTGCGCTCCAGCGCGGCCTTCACCGAGTAGGCGCCGGCGTCCTTCTCGCGCTGCACCTTCACGTACTCGGGGTAGGTCTGCTTGTAGGGCTCGTCGTATTGCTCCCAGGCGGCCAGCGGCAGGCCGAAGGTGCCGGACAGCATGGGCGGGAACAGCTCGTCCTCGCCGACGTATTTGGGGGTCCAGTTGGTGGTTCTGGCGAGGTCATACCAGTCCATCCGGTTGAGTACGGCCATGGGTGTCTCCTCCTTATCGGAATGCGGGTGCGGTTCGGCACCTTTTTTGTGCGGGCGAACGCTGTCGCCCCGAATCGACCGGTCGGCGGCTGGGGGCCGTTCAACCACTCGGTGCTCAATTTATCGAGATTTTTGCTGTCCAAAAATTAGACGATGGTTTAGATGCCCTGCAGCAAGCGCCGCCCACGCTCCGCCCGACCAGGCCACCCGCGGCGCGGCGCGAGCCCGGCGGGTAACGGTATTTCCGCAGGCTGGTGCCGGTTTTTTCGACTTATCCGCGGGCCCCGACGCTGCTACCATCCGCCGGTGAATTCCGGCGTCCTGAGTCTTCTCCCCTTCCTGCCCGTGCTGCCTCTGGCGGCGGCGTTCTTCGTGGGCGCCTTGCCGGCGCAGCGGCGTGGCCTGTCGGCGCTCCTGGCCGGGGCGACGATGCTGGCGTGCGGGGCGCTGACGGTGGCGCTGGGGCCGGCGGTGTTCGCCGGCGAGCTGCTGCGCACGAGCACCCCGTGGCTGGCCGGCATCGACTACACGGTGCGGGTGGATGGGCTGGCGTGGATCTTCTGCCTGCTGATCGCGGGCATCGGGTCGCTGGTGGTGCTGTACGCCCACTATTACCTGTCGGTCGAGGATTCCGAGCCGCGCTTCCTGGCCTATCTGCTGGCCTTTGCGGGGGCGATGCTGGGGGTGGTCACGGCCGGCAACCTGATCGTGCTGCTGGTGTTCTGGGAGCTGACCAGCGTGGCGTCCTTCCTGCTGATCGGTTTCTGGACCCACCGGGACGACGCCCGTCAGGGGGCGCGGATGGCGCTCACCGTCACCGCCGGGGGCGGCCTGTGCCTGCTGGCCGGGCTGATCCTGCTGGGGCAGGCGGTGGGCAGCTTCGATCTCGACGCGGTGCTCGCCGCCGGCCCGGCGGTGCGCGCCGACCCGCTCTACCCGGCGATCCTGGCGCTGATCCTGCTGGGGGCCTTCACCAAGAGCGCCCAGTTTCCCTTCCACTTCTGGCTGCCCCACGCGATGGCGGCGCCCACGCCGGTGTCGGCCTTCCTGCACTCGGCGACGATGGTGAAGGCCGGCGTGTTCCTGCTGGCGCGGCTCTACCCGGTGCTGGCGGGCAGCGACATGTGGCTGTATGCGGTGAGCCTCGCAGGCTTGGCGACGCTGCTGGTGGGGGCGTGGTACGCGGTGTTCCAGCACGACCTGAAGGGCCTGCTGGCCTACTCCACGCTGTCGCACCTGGGGCTCATCACCCTGCTGCTGGGGCTGGGATCGGAGCTGGCGGTGGTGGCCGCGGTGTTCCACATCCTCAACCACGCCACCTTCAAGGCCAGCCTGTTCATGGCCGCCGGCATCATCGACCACGAGTGCGGCACCCGCGATCTGCGCCGCATCAACGGGCTGATCCGGTACATGCCGTGGACGTCGGTGCTGGCGATGACCGCCGCCGCGGCGATGGCGGGCGTGCCGCTGCTCAACGGCTTCCTGTCGAAGGAGATGTTCTTCGCCGAGGCGCTGACGGTGGATCACCCGCTGCTGGCCTGGCTGGTGCCCACCGGCGCGGTGCTGGCGGGGCTGCTGGGGGTGGCGTATTCGACGCGCTTCATCCACGACACCTTCTTCCACGGCGAGCCGGTCGGCCTCGACCGCACGCCCCACGAGCCGCCCCTGTGGATGCGCATCCCCGTCGACCTGCTGGTGCTGGTGTGCGTGGCGGTGGGGCTCCTGCCCATGCAGACCTTCGGCCCGCTGCTCGCGGTGGCGGTGCCGGCGGTGACCGGCGCACCGATGCCGGCGGTGAGCATCGCCCTGTGGCACGGTTTCAACCTGCCGCTGGCCATGAGCGCGGCGGCCTTCGTGGGCGGCATCTGGCTGTATTTCCGGCTGCAGCGGGCGCGTGGGCTGCACGGGCGCGACCCCGCCCGCGGGCCCAGCGGCCAGCGCGGTTTCGAGCGGGCGATGGCGGGGCTGGGCACGCTCGCCGGGGCGGTGACGCCGCTGCTCCAGCACGGCCGCCTGCCGGTCTACACCGCCACCCTGCTGGCCGCCGCCGGGCTGGCCCTGCTGCCGTGGCTGGCGGGGCTTGAGCTACCGGCCGCGTCGGGCAACGTGGACGCCGGCCTCGCCGCCGGGGCGTTGCTGGTGGCCGGGGCGGGGCTGGCCTGCGTCTTCGTGCGGCGGCGGATGGCGCTGCTCCTCGCCAGCGGCCTCGCCGGGCTGGGCTCGGTGCTGGTCTTCCTGTCCCGCGGGGCGCCGGATCTGGCCTTCACCCAGCTGGCGGTGGATGGGGTCTTCGCGGTGGTGGTGGCGTTGGCGCTGGGCCGCCTGCTGCGCCCCGGGCGGGACGTGCTGCCCCACGGCCGGCCGGCGCTGGCGCTGGTCGCCGCGGTGCTGGCCGGGCTGGGGCTGCTGCTCCTGGCGCTGGGCATGACCGCCGCGCCCTTCGACGGGGCGCTGTCGCAATATTTTGGCGAGCAATCCCTCGCCGCCGCCCACGGGCGCAATGTGGTGAATGTGATCATCGTGGATTTCCGGGGGCTGGACACCCTCGGCGAGATCGCCGTGGTGCTGCTGGCGGCGCTGGCCGCGGGCGGCATCCTGCGGCGGATGGGGAGGGCCGGGCGATGAGCGATGTCCGCCTCGGCTCCCGCGAGATCCTCGTCGAGCAGCTGGTGCGCCTGGCTTACCGGCCGCTGCTGCTGGCGGCGCTGGTGGTGTGGTTCCGCGGCCACAACGCGCCGGGGGGCGGCTTCATTGCCGGGCTGCTGGCGGTGGCGGCCACGGCCAGCTATGCCCTGGCCTTTGGCGGACGGGCGGCCCGGGCGCGCCTGCCCCTGGCGCCGGAGGCCCTCGCGGCGCTGGGCGTGGGGATGGCGGCGCTGGCCGGCGTGCCGGCGCTTGTGGCGGGGCGGCCCTTCCTCACGCACTTCAGCGGCGAGTGGCATGTGGCCGGCCTTGCGCTGCCGTGGTCCACGGTGATGCTCTTCGACCTGGGGGTGATGCTCTGCGTGTGGGGCGGGCTGGCGGCGCTGGTGCTGGCGCTCTGGAGGAAGACATGAACGCCTGGCTGCTGGCCCTCGCCATCGGCCTGTGCGGCGGCGCCGCGGTGTGGCTGATCCTCGCCCGCGACCTGCTGCGGGTGGTGGTGGGCCTCGCCCTGGCCGGCACCGCGGTGAATCTCTTCGTGCTGATGGCGGGGCGGGTGGATTCCGGCGTGCCGGCGATCCTGGCCGACGCCGACACGGTGCTCGCCGCCGCCGCCGCCAACCCGCTGCCCCAGGCGCTGGTGCTCACCGCCATCGTGATCGGCTTCGCCTTCGTGTGCTTCGCGCTGGTGCTGTCGATGGCGCTGCTGGCAAAGCGGCCGGAGGGCGACGTGGATCGCCTTGCCGACGCGGAACCCGGCGCCGGCCCCGACGGCAAGCCGCGGCCCTTCGATGCGGAGCGCCGGGCATGAGCGCTGGGATGGCCAACCTCGCCCTGGCGCCGGTGCTGGTGCCGCTGATGGGCGCCGTCGGCTGCGTGCTGCTGGCGGCCCGGCCGCGGCTGGCGGAGGCCTTCAGCCTGCTGGCCGGGGTGGCCAACCTGCTGGCGGCGCTCGGGGTGCTGCAGGCGGTGGAGGCCCACGGCCGGTTGAGCCTGATCCTCGGCAACTGGGCGCGGCCCTTCGGCATCGAGTTTGCGGTGGATCGCCTGTCGGCGGGGATGATCCTCGTCTCGGCGCTGATCGCCTTCGTGTGCCTGGTCTTCCAGGCGGCGCGGGTGGATGCGGCGGGGCGGCGCTCGGCGGTGCTGCCGCTGGTGCATGGGCTGATGGCGGGGGTGGGCGGGGCGTTCGCCACCGGCGATCTGTTCAACCTGTACGTGTGGTTCGAGGTGATGCTGATCGCCGTGCTGGGCCTGCTGGCGCTGCGGGGGCGGGCGGCGGCGCTGGACGGTACGCTGCGTTATCTGGTGCTCAACATGGTGGGTACGCTGGTGCTGCTCACCGGCATCGCGGTGGTGTACGGCGCCACCGGCCAGCTCAACTTTGCGGCGCTGGCCCAGGCGCCCATGAGCCCGCTGCTGGCGGCGGGCGTGGCGCTGCTGGCGGTGGCCTTCCTGGCCAAGGCGGCGGCGTTTCCGGTGTTCTCGTGGATGCCGGCGGCCTACCATGTGCTGCCGGCGCCGGTGCTCGCGCTGTTCGCGGGGCTGCTCAGCAAGGTGGGTATCTACGCGCTGCTGCGGCTCTTCGGGCAGGTCTTCCCGGCGGCGATGGCCGACTGGCAGACGGTGCTCGGCGCGGTGGCGGTGGCCACGATGCTGGCGGGCGCCCTGGGCGCGGCCTGGCACTGGGACCTGCGGCGCATCCTGGCCTTTCACATCGTCAGCCAGATCGGCTACCTGATCCTCGCGGTGGCGCTGGCCACCCCGGCCGGCTACACGGCGGCGATCTTCTACACGATCCACCACATCGTGGTGAAGGCCAACCTGTTCCTGATCGCCGCGCTGGTGTGCCGCGTGGCCGGCAGCTACGACCTGCGGCGGATCGGCGGGGTGGCGGCGGCGCGGCCGCTGCTGGCGATCGTTTTTGCGGTGCCGGCCCTGTCGCTGGTGGGCATTCCGCCCCTGTCGGGCTTCTGGTCCAAGTTTCTGGTGCTGCGCGAGAGCTTTGCCGGCGGCCACTGGGTGTGGGGCGGGGTGGCGCTGGCCACCGGGGTACTCACCCTCTACTCGATGAGCAAGATCTGGATCGAGGCTTTCTGGAAGCCCCATCCTGCGCCCGTGGCGGTGGGCCGGCTGCCGTTTGCCGCGATGGCTGCGGTGGCGCTGCTGGCGGCGATCACCGCTGGCATCGGGCTGTTCCCCCAGCCGCTGCTGGGCTTTGCCGGGCAGGCTGCGGCGGGGCTGGTGGAGGTGGCGCGATGATGAGGCGGGTGGTGGCGGCCGGCGTGCTGGCGGTGTCCTTCGTGTGGCAGCTGGTGCTGTCCGGGCTGGCCACCGTGCGGATCATCCTCGCGCCCCGTGCGGCGGCGCAGCCGGTGTTGATGCGCTACGAGTTCGCGCCCATGAGCGAGGCGGGCGCGGCGCTGCTGGCGAGCCTGGTCACCCTCACGCCGGGCTCGACGGTGGTGGATATCGACATGGAAACCCGCTGCCTGCTGGTGCATCTGCTCGACGGGCGCGATCAGGCCGGCGCGGCCGAGGGCATCCGCCGCCACTTCGAGCGCCACGTGCGGGTGCTGTGCGGGGTGAAGTCATGAACGCGCTGTCGATCGGCCTCCTGGCCCTGGCGGTGGTGCTGGCCGCGGTTCGCCTGCTGCGCGGCCCGACCGACGCCGACCGGGTGGTGGCCTTCGACCTGCTCTCCGCCTGCGGGGTTGCCGCCTGCGCGCTGGCGGCGGCGATCACCGGCCGGGTGCTGTATCTCGATGTGGCCCTGGGCGTGGCGCTGGTGGCCTTCGTGGGCACCCTGGCGTGGGCGCGGGCGGTGGAGAAACGGGGAGGCCGGCGTGGCTGAGGGCCTGATGTTGCTGGGAATGGTGCTGCTGGCGATCGCCGCGGTGGGGGTGCTGCGCCTGCCGGATGCGTTGTCGCGTCAGCACGCGTCCACCAAGGCGGCGACGCTGGCGCTGGGGGTGCTGCTGATCGGGGTGGCGATCAAGGGCGGCGGGCTGGACTGGGCGCTCAGGGCGCTGGGGATCTTCGTCGCCCTGCTGGTCACCCTGCCGGCGGCCTCGCACCTGCTGGCCCGCGCCGCGCTGCGCGAGCGGGCGCGCGGCCCGGTCAGTCCGGAATCGGGAAGGGGGGGCGGCCGTTGATGTAGCCGGCCTCGATCTCCTCCACCACCACCCGCCAGATCGGCTTGATGAAGAAGCGCAGGTTCTTGATGACGTGATCGACGTTCATCATCGACGGCACGCGGATGCCCCGGTGCTCCACCGGGCCGCCGATCTGGGTGATCCTGACGCCCAGCTTCGAGAAGTGGTCGGCCAGCCGCGGCTCGGTGAGCATGAACAGGGTCTCGATGCCCTCGCGCTTGGCCAGGGCCACCACCGCCAGGTAAAGGCCGATGGGGATGTACGGGAAGCGGGGCTGCTCCTTGGTGCCGAAGTCGTCGTCGGAGAGCGCCAGCGCGGTCTTGGTCTCGCCCTTCCGGCGGCGGTAGTGGGCGCGCACCGCGAGGCGCGAGACTTCGGCGATGGCGCCGCGGGGCTCCCGGGCCGGATCGATGATCGAGCGGTCGAGGGTGGCGCGGCAGGCGTGCTCGAAGGGCAGCGGGTGGGCCGGGTCTTCCGGCCGGGCCATCACCAGCCGGTTGCAGCCCACCAGCACGTGGGGCTCGCTGGAGGTGCGCAGCAGGCAGTGCAGGCTGTGGCGGTCGTTGTCGTCCTTCTCGCGGCGATCCGGGCGTACGGGCTCGAAGCCCAGCTCCTCGCAGTACACCTCGTGGCGGATGCCATAGACGTCGTTGCGCAGGTCGTCGCTGAAGGCGGCGGCCACTTCGAAGTACTTCTTGAAGCCTTCACCCAGACTGAAACGATCAAGTAGCGACATGGCGAACTGGCCTTAGCTGGGAATACGGGATGAATGTATCGAGCATCAACGACCGCCCGGGCGAGACCTGAAGGCCAAAATGGCATCGCCGGCCGGAAACGTCCGACGGACGGCGGTTGGCGCAGGCAACGCGGCGAGGGTCGCACGCGAAGTGTCGTATCATAATGTTTCCCGGTCAGACGGATATGAAGCGCATGCCCGACGCCAGCCAAACCTTTGATTATCGTGAAGCCTTTGCCCGCAACATCGGCTGGGTGACCGAGGCCGAGCAGGCCGCGCTGCGCGGCAAGCGGATTGCCATCGCCGGCATGGGGGGCGTGGGCGGCGTGCATCTGCTCACCCTGGCCCGGCTTGGCGTCGGCGCCTTCAACATTGCCGACATGGACACCTTCGATCTGGTGAACTTCAACCGCCAGGCCGGCGCGGCCATGTCCACGGTGGGCCGCCCCAAGGCCGCGGTGATGGCCGAGATGGCGAAGGACATCAACCCCGAACTGGACATCCGCATCTTCGACCGCGGGGTGGACGCTTCCAATCTGGACGATTTCCTGTCGGGTGTCGACCTCTACGTGGACGGCCTCGACTTCTTCGCGTTCAAGGCCCGCCGCGACACCTTCTACGCCTGCCACCGCCTGGGCGTGCCGGCGGTCACCGCGGCGCCGCTGGGCATGGGCACGGCGGTGCTGTCCTTCCTGCCGGGGCACATGTCGTTCGAAGAATACTTCCGCCTCGAAGGCTGCGACGAGGACGAGATGGCGGTGCGCTTTCTCCTTGGCCTGTCGCCGGCGATGCTCCAGCGCGGCTACCTGGCCGACCCGAGCCGGGTGGATTTCAACGCCCGGCGCGGCCCCAGCACCATCGCCGCCTGCCAGCTGTGCGCCGGCGTCACCGCCACCGAGGCCCTCAAGATCCTCCTTGGCCGCGGCAAGGTGCTGTGCGCCCCGTGGGGCTTTCATTTCGACGCCTACCGCAACCGCTACGTCAAGACCTGGCGGCCCTGGGGCAACCGCAACCCGATCCAGCAGCTCGGCCTGTTCATCGCCCGTCGTCAGCTGAAGGCGATGCGTCAGGGCAAGTTCGCCCGCACGGCCTGACCGCCTCACCCCTTTCCACGCCCCGCGTTTCCGATCCAGGAGAGCCCTCGATGGCCAGCCGCGAAACCCTGCTGAAAATCCTCGACCTGGCCCGCTGGGCCCCCAGTGGCGACAACACCCAGCCGTGGCGCTTCGAGATCGTCGCCGACGACCGCATCGCCATCCACGGCAACGACACCCGCGAGTGGTGCCTCTACGACTTCAACGGCCACGCCAGCCACATGGCCCACGGCGCGCTGCTCGAGACCCTGCGCATCGCCGCCAGCGGCGAGGGGCTCGCCGCCACCTGGCAGCTGCGCCCCGGCAGCGACGACAAGGCCCCGGTGTTCGACGTGACCCTCAGCGCCGCGCCGGGCCTCGCGCCCGATCCGCTCCTGCCCTTCGTCGAGGGCCGCAGCGTGCAGCGCCGCCCGATGCGCACCACGCCCCTCACCGACGCCCAGCGGGCCGCCCTGGCGGCGGCGCCGGGCCCGGGCTACCGCGTGCGCTTCTTCGAGGCGGGCGCCGCGCGGCGCAAGGTGGCGGGCCTCTTGTGGCGCAACGCCTACCTGCGCCTCACCTGCCCCGAAGCCTACCCGGTGCACAAAGAGATCATCGAGTGGCGCACCCGCTTCAGCAAGGATCGCATCCCCGAGCAGGCGGTGGGCGTCGATGGCGCCACCGCCCGGCTGATGGAGTGGGTGATGGCGAGCTGGGGGCGCGTCCAGTTCTTCAACAAGTATCTCGGCGGCACCATCGCTCCGCGGGTTCAGCTCGATTACATCCCGGCCATCGCCTGCGCCGCCCACCTGCTGGTGCTCGCCGACGAGCCGGCGGTGGGGGTGGAGGCCCACGTGCGCGGCGGGGTGGTGCTGCAGCGGGTGTGGCTCACCGCCGCCGCCGTGGGCCTGCACCTGCAGCCCGAGATGACGCCGCTGATCTTCCGCTGGTACGCCCGTCACAACCAGCACTTCTCGGCCCTGCCCGAGATCCGGCAGGGGGCCGCCGCGCTGGCCGACGAGTTCGAGCGCATCGGCGGCTTCGGGCCCGACCAGGGCCTCACCTTCTTCTGCCGCGTCGGGGTGAGCGATCCGCCCCGCTCGCGCTCCCTGCGCAAGAGCGTCGAGGAACTCCTGCTGCCCGCCCGATGAGTCACGACCACGCCCACCACGACCACGCCGGGCACGCCTGCAGCCACGGCCACCGACATGACCACCGCCACGGCGGTCACGCCAACCATCGCCACCACCACGGCCCGGCCTCCTACGACCGGGCCTTCGCCATCGGCATCGTCCTCAACGTCGGCTTCGTGCTGGTCGAGGCCATTTACGGCTGGCTGTCCGACTCCCTCGCCCTGCTGGCCGACGCGGGCCACAACCTGTCCGACGTCGCCGGGCTGATCCTCGCCTGGGGCGCCAGCGCCGCCGCGCGCCTGCGCCCCACCCGGCGCCTCACCTACGGCTGGGCGCGGGCCTCGATCATGGCCGCGCTGGTCAACGGCACGCTGCTCCTCATGGCGATGGGGGCCCTCGCCCTGGAGGCCGTGCAGCGCTTCCAGTCGCCGTCGCCCGTCGCCGGCTGGACGGTGATCGTGGTCGCGGCGGTCGGGGTGCTCATCAACGGCATCACCGCCGCGCTGTTCATGTCCGGCAGCAAGTCCGACCTCAACATCCGCGGCGCCTTCCTGCACATGGCCGGCGACGCCCTGGTGTCCCTGGGCGTGGTGGCGGCCGGCGTGCTCTACCTGCGCTACGGCTGGGGGTGGCTCGACCCGGCGGTCAGCCTCGCCATCGCCGCGGTGATCGTGGTGGGCTCCTGGGGCCTGTTCCGCCAATCGCTGCATCTGGCCTTCGACGGCGTGCCCGACGGCATCGACCTGGTGGACGTGCACACCTGGCTGGCCGGGCTGCCCGGCGTGAAGGACGTGCACGACCTGCACATCTGGGCCCTCGGCACGTCCGACACCGCCTTGTCGGCCCACCTCGTGATGCCAGGCGGCCACCCCGGCGACGCCTTCCTGGCCGACGTGGCCCAGGGGCTCAAGCAGCGCTTCGGCATCCACCACCCCACCCTCCAGATCGAGCTGGACGGGATGGACGACGGCTGCCCCAGGCCGGCTGCGCTGGGCTGAACGCCGTCCATGAGCGCCCCGCCGCCGCGCACCCGGGTTCATCTCGTGCTGGGCTCGGGCGGCGTCAAGACCCTCGCCTACCTGGGCGCGCTGGAGGTGCTGGAAGAAGCCGGCATCGCGTTCGCCAGCATCTCGGCCTGCTCCGCGGGCAGCCTGGTCGGCGCCCTGGTCGCCACCGGCCTGCCGATGGCCGAAGTGCGGGCGCGGGTCGAGGCGGTCGATCTGCGCAGCCTGCTGGGCAAGCCCAGCCTGCCCGGGCCGCTGCGCTACGCATCGTGGCTGCGCTGGCCCTTCGCGCCCTACGACAGCGACGCCGTGGTGCAGACGATGGAAACCCTGATCGGCCCCGGCAAGACCTTCGGCGAGCTGGCCATCCCCTTCGCCACCGCCGGCATCGACCTGCTCTCCCGGCAGCTCCTGGTCTACGCCAGCGACACCCACGCCGACATGAAGGTGACCGAGGCGGTGCGCATCGCGGTGGGCATCCCCCTGTTCTTCCCGCCCCACGAAGCCGGCGGGCGGGTGGTGGTGGATGCCGCCATCGCCACCCACTGCCCGATCTGGATGGTGGGGCGCTTCGACGACGAGTACCCCATCGTGGCGCTCCAGCCGGCAGAGGCGCCGGTCACCGCGCCGCCCCGGGGCATCGGGCGCTTCGTCAAGGCCATCGTCGGGGCCGGCGTGGCCAGCCGCGACCGCTACCTCATCGACGAAATCCCCCGCGCGCGCCTCATCGAGGTGCCGGTGTTCGATCTGGAGATGGAGCAGTTCGAGGCCGCCGAGCACCGCAAGCCCTATCTCTTCGAAGTGGGCCGGCGGGCCGCCGCCGCCTGCCTGCGCGACTGGGGCGACGATCTCACCGGCGAACGCCGGCGGGCCGCATCCGGCGGCGCCCTGGCGCCCCGCGCCCACGACGAGCGGGCGGTCAACACCGCGTCGGCGCTGATGCGCGGCTTCGCCAACCGCCTGTCGCGCTTCTCCCGCCGCCAGCTCTTCATCAGCTACAGCCACCGGGACAAGGACTGGCTGGAGGTGGTCAAGGCGCCGCTGGCGCCCTACGTCGAGCTGCGCGGCCTGCAGGTGTGGGACGACACCCTGATCGCCCCCGGCGAGCTGTGGCGCGAGGCCATCGACCGGGCGCTGGCCTCCACCCGCGTTGCGCTGCTGCTGGTGTCGCCGGGTTTTCTGGCCTCGCCCTTCATCCGCGACGAGGAGCTGGCCTTCTTTCTCGAGGCCGCCGCCCGCTACGCCGTCGAGGTGCGCTGGGTGCTGCTCAGCGCGATTGGCGACGCGCCCAACCCGGTGGGGCACATCCAGGCCCTCCACGACATGGGCACGCCCCTCGACACCCTGCCGGCGCCCGCGCTGGTGCGCACCCTCGCCGACATCGCCCGCCAGCTCGCGGCCGATCTCGACCGCTGAATCTCAGCGCGTCGCCCTGGCCAGAAAGCGGTCCAGCGCGCCGCCGAAGGCCTGCCGGTCGGCCTGGCTGAAGGCCGCCGGTCCGCCGGTCTGCACCCCGCTGCTGCGCAGCTCTTCCAGGAAGTTCCGCATCGACAGGCGCTCGGCGATGTTGGCCGCGGTGTACATCTCGCCCCGCGGGTTGAGGGCGTGGGCCTGGCGCTCCAGCACCGCCGCGGCCAGCGGAATGTCGGCGGTGACGACCAGATCGCCCGCGACCAGGGTGTCGACGATGTGGGCGTCGGCCACGTCGAAGCCCGACGGCACCTGGATCGCCCGGATGAAGCGCGACGGCGGCGTGCGCAGCAGCCGGTTGGCCACCACGTAGGTCTGGATCTGCAGGCGTTCGGCGGCGCGGAAGACGATGTCCTTGACCACCGCCGGGCAGGCGTCGGCGTCGATCCAGATTTGCATGGGGCGTGGGGGCGTGAAAGGGAAGGGCGCCAGTGTAACCCCGCGCAGGGCAGCCTCTCTGTTGCCAAAAAACAACGGATCGGCCCCGCTTTTCCGGAAAAACCCCTTTTGGGTCCGCCGGCCGCCGGCGAATCGCGGCATTGTGCACAGCAATAAATCCATCGGCGGTCTAGTTTGACCCTGCGCCGCCGACACATGTCGTAGCCCAAGAGAGAAAAGAGGAGACAAGGCGCCGGCTCGAACCTGTGGGTTCGGGGCGTGCCGTGCCGCGAGGGCCCTGCCCTCGGCAGAAGGCAGGGCACCGTCAGCCGGCTGGTGGTCGAATCACCGGGTCTTCTCCTCATGACACGCTCCATCGAACAGACCGGGCTCTTCCAGCCCGACGCCGCCGCGCCGGCCCTGCCTGCGGCGCTCGCCCCCTCCGCCCACGCCGCCCGGCGCCGCGCGAAGCGCCGCTGGCCGGCCCGGCTCGACCTGCTCCAGAGCGCCTCCGGGCTGTTCCTGGCGGTCTTTCTGGTGGCGCACATGTTCTTCGTGTCGTCCATCCTCATCGGCCACGATGCCTTCTACACCGTCGCCCGCTTCTTCGAGGCCGGCTGGCTGTTCGGCACGCCCCAGCCGTGGGTCGTCTCGTGCGTGGTGGGCTTCGTGCTGGCGGTGTTCGTCGGCCACGCGTGGCTGGCGCTGCGCAAGTTTCCCGCCAACTGGCGCCAGTACCGGGCCTTCGCCGAGCATCGCCGGCAGCTGCGCCACAGCGACACCGGCCTGTGGTGGCTGCAGTTGTGGACCGGCTTTGCGCTGTTCTTCCTGGGCACGGTGCACCTCTACGGCATGCTGGTGCATCCCGAGCTGATCGGCCCCTATGAATCCGCCGACCGTATCTGGACGGGCACCATGTGGCCGCTCTACCTGCTGCTGCTGTTCGCGGTCGAGCTTCACGGCAGCGTCGGCCTGTACCGGCTGGCCCTCAAGTGGGGCTGGCTCGAAGGGCGCGACCCGGCTGCCAGCCGGCGCCGCCTGCGGGCGGTGAAGACGGCCTTCAGCGTGTTCTTCGTGGGCCTTGGCCTGGTCACCCTGCTGGCCTACGTGCAGCTGGGCATCGCCCACGCCGACCGCGCCGGCGAACCTTACGTGCCCACCGCGGCCAAGGCCGCCCGGGGCTGACCATGCGCATCCACTACACCGACGTGCTGGTGATCGGCGGCGGCCTTGCCGGGCTGCGCGCCGCCGTGGGCGCCCGGCGCCGCGGCCACGACGTGACCATCCTCAGCCTCGTTCCGCCCAAGCGCTCCCACTCCGCCGCGGCCCAGGGCGGCATGCAGGCCAGCCTGGGCAACACCGCGATGGGTGCCGGCGACAACGAGGACGTGCACTTCGAAGACACCGTGCGCGGCTCCGACTGGGGCTGCGACCAGCAGGTGGCGCGCCTCTTCGTGCACACCGCCCCCCAGGCCGTGCGCGAGCTGGCCGCCTGGGGCGTGCCCTGGAACCGCATCCAGGCCGGCCCCCGCGAGGTGGTGATGGACGGCCAGCGGGTGACGCTCACCGAGCCCGCCGCCATGCACGGCCTCATCGCCGCCCGGGATTTTGGCGGCACCAAAAAGTGGCGCACCTGCTTCGTCTCGGATGGCACCGGCCACGCCATGCTCTACGCGGTCTCCGACCAGGCCATCGCCGAAAGCATCCCGGTGCACGAGCGCACCGAGGCCATCGCCCTGATCCACGACGGTCAGCGCTGCCACGGCGCCATCGTGCGCGATCTCGTCACCGGCGACCTCTCCGCCTACGTGGCCAAGGCCACCTGCATCGCCACCGGCGGTTTCGGGCGGATCTACCGGGTCAGCTCCAACGCCGTCATCAACGAAGGTATCGGCGCCGCCATCGCGCTGGAGACCGGCGCGGTGCCCCTGGGCAACATGGAGGCGGTGCAGTTTCACCCCACCACCATCTTCCCCGCCGGCATCCTCGTCACCGAAGGTTGTCGGGGCGACGGCGGGCTGCTGCGCGACGCCAAGGGCCACCGCTTCATGCCCGACTACGAGCCCGAAAAGCGCGAGCTGGCCTCCCGCGATGTGGTGTCGCGGCGCATGGAAGAGCACATCCGCGCCGGCCACGGGGTGAAGACCCGCTTCGGCGAGCACCTGTGGCTGGACATCACCCTGCTTGGCAAGGCCCACATCGACGGCCGCCTGCGCGAGGTGAAGGAAATCTGCCAGCACTTCCTGGGCATCGACCCGGCCCGCGACCCGATCCCCGTGCGCCCGGCCCAGCATTACTCCATGGGCGGCATCCGCACCGACGCCGCCGGCCACGCCCGCGGCCTTGCCGGCCTGTTTGCCTGCGGCGAGGCCGCCTGCTGGGATCTCCACGGCTTCAACCGGCTGGGCGGCAACTCGGTGGCCGAGACGGTGGTGGCCGGCATGATCGTCGGCGAGAAGATGGCCGACTTCGTGGAATCCGCCGCAGGCGATCTGCATGTCTCCACCGCCCTCGTGCGGGAGTTCCTCGAACGGGAGCAGGCAAAGCTCGACACTTTGCTGCATGGCAACGGAAGCGAAAGCGCAACCGAACTCACACGACGGATGCAGGACATCATGACCGAGAAGGTGGGCATCTTCCGCCGCGGCGATCTGCTCGAATCCGCGGTGACCGAACTGCAGCAGCTGCTGGAGAAGAGCCGCCACATCGGCATCGCCACCCGCCGCCCCGGCAGCAACCCCGAACTGGTGTCCGCCTACCGGGTGCAGAAGATGCTCAAGCTCGCCCTGTGCGTGGCCCACGGCGCGCTCACCCGCACCGAGAGCCGCGGCGCCCACTACCGCGAGGATTACCCCGCCCGCGACGACGCGAACTGGCTCAAGCGCACCCTCGCCACCTGGCACGGCGACGCCACCCTGCCCACCCTCGCCTGGGAAGACCTGGACGTGGCCGCCATGGAGCTGCCCCCCGGCTGGCGCGGCTACGGCGCCCGCAACGCCATCGAACACCCGGCCACGGCCCGCCGCGCGAGCGAGATCGACACCATCCGCCGCGCCTTCGGCCACGCCGACCGATACACCCTGCAACACGCCCTGATGCCCTTCGACCACCTGCTGCCCGAGCGTTACCGGGGCCGCAACGAAAGGCCCGGAGACGCCACATCATGAACGCCCCCATGTCCCACGTCCGCACCGTCACCCTCCACCTGCGCACCCTCACCGGCGGCTCCACCCCGGTCGAGATCGTCGAAGCCCCCGACCTGACCCTGCTGGGCGCCATCAAGCAGGCCAAGGGCGCGCTGCCGCCCACCTGGGTGGATGGCTTCATGTGCCACTCGGGCGCCTGCAACACCTGCAGCGTCACCATCAACGGGGTGCCCGGCGTGCCCTGCACCGCCTTCGTCCGCGACCTGGGCCGCGACATCGCCGTGGCCCCCGGCATCCACGCCGAAGGCTGGGACGGCCTGCGCACCCCCGTGCGCGGCGGCCACTGAACCCGCCCCCGACCCCCCCCGCGAAAGGCCCCGCCATGAGCGCCCCCCGCAGCCTCACCCTGCGCATCCTGCGCAGCAGCCCGGGCGAGGGCATCGCCCCCCACTGGCAGGATTTCCTCGTCGAAGAGGCCGAGGGCATGACCCTCTTCCTCGCCCTGGGCGAAATCCGCGAGCGCCTCGACCCCTCGCTGCAGTTCGATTTCGTGTGCCGCGCCGGCATCTGCGGCAGCTGCGCCATGCTCGTCAACGGCAAGCCCACCCTGGCCTGCCGCTGCCTCACCCGTGACCTCGACCCCCTCGTCACCCTGGCGCCCCTGCCGGTGTTCGAGCTGATCGGCGACCTCTCGGTGAACACCGGCAAGTGGATGCGCGGCACCGCCGAACGCCTCGAAACCTGGATTCACAGCCAGGAAGAAGCCCCCCTCACCGCGGTGGAGGCGCCCATGGAGCCCGCCCTCGCCGAAGCCATCTACGAGCTTGACCGCTGCATCGAATGCGGCTGCTGCATCGCCGGCTGCGGCACCGCCCAGATGCGCCCGGATTTTGTCGGCGCCGTCGGCCTCAACAAGATCGCCCGCTTCCGCCTCGACCCCCGCGACACCCGCAGCGACGACGACTTCTACGACCTCATCGGCGACGACACCGGCGTGTTCGGCTGCATGAGCCTGCTGGGCTGCCACGACGTATGCCCGAAAGGGCTGTCGCTGCAGACGCAGATCGCGTTTCTGCGGCGCAAGATGGTGAAGGTGGGCGTCCTGTAAGCCCAGGTGTCGGGCACCCGCCCGACACGCCCACCCCACCGAACCACCAATCAACCCGGCCCCCACGACAAAGCCGGCCAGCAAGACCCCGCGCCCTTCCAGGCAAATCCCCCCTCGCCCCAGCCCTGGGCCGATCCTCCCGAGGAAGATCCCGCCGCGGAGATAAAAAATTCCGAAACCCTGCAGGAAAATCCCTTTTTCACGCAGAGGCCCGGCCAGGTGGCAATTATCGAGAGGCCGCCGGCCATTAATTAATCCCGAGACGGCCAGCGGTTTTCCGGATCTGGAATTAATTAATTGCCTGGAGGTATTTTCGGAGAAATCGGCGGGCCAAAAATTAATACCGTCGAGGTATTAAATTTTGGCCCGAAGGCGCAGGAAAAAAGCTGCCGGGCAATCAAGCCGGAGCCCGGAGCGGTTTTCCTGCGAAAGGCCGGCCGGGCGCAGCGCTCAAGCGGCCCCAGGCGCCGCCCCCGGCGGGTCTTCCCCCCGCAGCGCCGCCCACACCGCGTCCAGCAGGGCGTGGAACGCCGCGTCCTCCGGCACCGGGTGAAGGGCGAGGTCGTCGAGGGTGGCAGTGTATAGCCGCTCGCCGCCGTCCTTCAGCGCCCGCTCCAGCAGCGGGCGGACCACCTCGACCGGCTCGCCCCGCAGGTGGGCGCAGTAGGCGCGGTTGCCGAGGACCATCGGCTTGTCATCGATGTCTGCTTCCGCCTGCTCGAACAGGCTGGCAGCGAGGTCGAGGTCGGCTTGCCGCTGGTCCAGCGCGGCCCACTCCGCCTTGGCCCGACACAGCAGGGTGAAGCCCTTGCTGTTCCGCACTCTTGCCACTCGCTTGCGCATGGCTGGAGTGTCGTCCTTGGCGTACCGGGCCTCGACGAGTTCGTAGGTGGCGATGGCCTCGTCGGTGCGTCCGAGTTGTCCGAGGGTGTTGCCCTTGTTGTTGAGGGCCTTTGCCACCTGCTCGCGCAAGGCGGGGGCGGTGTCCTTGGCGTAGCGGGCCTCGACGAGATCGCAGGCGGCGATGGCCTCGTCGGTGCGTCCGAGTTGTCTGAGGACGTTGCCCTTGTTGAAGAGCGCCATTGCCACCTGCTCGCGTAAGGCGGGGGCGGTGTCGTTGGCGTAGCGGGCCTCGACGAGTTCGTTGGCGGCGATGGCCTCGTCGCTGCGTCCGAGTTGTCCGAGGGCGTAGCCCTTGTTGACGAGCGCCTTTGCCACCTGCTCGCGCAAGGCAGGGGCGGTGTCCTTGGCGTAGCGGGCGTCGACGAGTTCGTAGGCGGCGATGGCCTCATCGGCACGTCCGAGTTGCCCGAGGGCGTAGCCCTTGTTGACGAGCGCCATTGCCACCTGCTCGCGCAAGGTGGGGGCGGTGTCCTTGGCGTATCGGGCCTCGACGAGTTCGTAGGTGGCGATGGCCTCGTCGGTGCGTTCGAGCTGACCGAGGGCGTAGCCCTTGTTGAAGAGCGCTCTTACCGCTGCCTCGCGCAAGGCGGGGGCGGTGTCCTTGGCGTAGCGGGCCTCGACGAGATCGTAGGCGGCGATGGCCTCGTCGGTGCGCCCGAGTTGTCCGAGGGCGAGTCCTGCGTTGAAGAGTGCTTGGGCGGCGGCTTCCGCCGGTGCATCCGGCATGTCGGCGGCCTTCCGCCACGCCTCGGCCGCTTCGGCTTTCTTGTCCTCTCCATAGGCCGCGTAGCCGCGGCGCTTCCAGTCGTCGAAGGTGTATTCGCCTTCGTCCTTCCGGTTCAGGGCGGCGGCGGAGCGTTCGAGCGCGGCGAGCAGGTCGGGGGGGATCGGGGCTGCCGTGGAGTCTGGCTTGCCCATCCGCTCCCCTATCAGACGTATGGCTTCGGTGACTTTGTCGCCTTCCGCTGCCACGCGCTCTCGCACGGCGTGGATATGGGCGCTTGCCTGTGCTTGCAGTTCGGCGATCTCGGTTTCCAGCTTGGCGATGTGTTCCTGCGCGGTCTGGGCGGCCTGCTCGGCGTCGCCGATGCGGCGCCGGAGTTCGGCTTCATGGGTGGCCAGCCACTCCTTGACGGTTTTGGGGGCTTCTTCCTTTGCGACAGCTTGCGCTTCATCGCGGGCGCGGCTCTTGACGGAGACGTAAGCGATCAAACCGATGGCAGCAAGGGCGACGCTGACGAGGGCAGAGAAGGCGGTGAGCCAGATGCTCACATCCCCGATCCGGCTTCCCTGCTGGTCGATCCGCTTGTCCTGGTTATCCACCCGCGTGCCCAGTGCGGCGACGTCTTTCTGCAGGCTCTCCTTCGCCGCGTCCAGCTTGACCTGGGCGAGTTCCTTGTAGGCGTTGAAGTCGGATTCGGGGACGGATTTGTCCGCTGCGCTGCCTGGGCCGGCGAGGGCAAGGGCGAGGAGGGCAAGGGCGAGGAGGTGGCGGGCGGTCTTCATCGGTCGGGTGCTTGCGCGATGGTTTGCCGGGAGCATAGCGCAGGAATGGGCGGGCGGTGGGGGCGCCAGTCCTTTCGTAGGTCGGGTTAGCCCAGCGGGCGTAACCCGACATGCCCGCGCGACGATGCGGCGCGATCGTCTCCGACGGCATCGTTTCCCGTGCCTGGCCGTCTTCGCTCGCGGGGGCCGGCCGGGTGGGCGGGGTGGTGGTGTCGGGTTACGCCCTGCGGGCTAACCCGACCAAACCCCAGTCCCGGTGGGGTGGCGGGGTGTGGTGGTGTGGGGGTTAGCCCCCC
>NZ_JAYRMI010000053.1:0-25268 GCF_041904905.1 Zoogloea sp.
TCTTCTCAACCGCCCGCGCGGCGGCGAACACGGGCGCTCACCCTCGGCACTTCGCAGTCTCCTTCTAAACCGCCTGCGCGGCGGCGAACGGGGCAGTGCAGACGTTTGCATTTGCCGGGTCCTTCTAAACCGCCTGCGCGGCGGCGAACGGCGTCGGTTCGACCCCCGCATACCGCAACAACTTCTAAACCGCCTGCGCGGCGGCGAACCGTACCGTCCGGCGGTCATACACGCGGTCGATCTTCTAAACCGCCTGCGCGGCGGCGAACAACGCCATCATCGTCGCCCGCATTGCCGATCTCTTCTAAACCGCCTGCGCGGCGGCGAACGTCAAGAAAACCATGGCGCTGATCGCCGACCACTTCTAAACCGCCTGCGCGGCGGCGAACAGCCGGGGGTTGAAGATGGGCATGTTTAAACACTTCTAAACCGCCTGCGCGGCGGCGAACCATCGTCGGATGCTCCGTTCGCACCTGGCAGCCTTCTAAACCGCCTGCGCGGCGGCGAACCCGCCGCTCGACATCGCGCGCTCGATGGCTGTCTTCTAAACCGCCTGCGCGGCGGCGAACGCCCTGCGCGACCCCGATAAACCCCTCGACGTCTTCTAAACCGCCTGCGCGGCGGCGAACGCAAACGGATGATTTATGACTATGACCATCGACTTCTAAACCGCCTGCGCGGCGGCGAACTGGAGCACCGAGGACGTTTTTTCCCACCTGTTCTTCTAAACCGCCTGCGCGGCGGCGAACACCCTGGGCGACATTGCCGCGTTTTACACCGACTTCTAAACCGCCTGCGCGGCGGCGAACGATACGCCCAGCGGTGGCGCCGCGCTTTTCCTCTTCTAAACCGCCTGCGCGGCGGCGAACGCGTACGTGGCGGGCGAAAGCGAGCCAAACGCCTTCTAAACCGCCTGCGCGGCGGCGAACAGCGAGCCAAACGCCCCGCGCACGGCCACCGACTTCTAAACCGCCTGCGCGGCGGCGAACGTCAGCATCTCGCGCGACAAGAATTTTCCTTTCTTCTAAACCGCCTGCGCGGCGGCGAACCGCGAGGTGTCGGAGAAGTGGGGTAAGGACGTCTTCTAAACCGCCTGCGCGGCGGCGAACGTTACCAGCGACGGAAAAATCTGCAACTTGCACTTCTAAACCGCCTGCGCGGCGGCGAACGCCTTCATGCCCACGTCCGACCCTGACGACAACTTCTAAACCGCCTGCGCGGCGGCGAACACGTACATCCGGGAGAAATCGAAGGTGGAGAACTTCTAAACCGCCTGCGCGGCGGCGAACCCGAAGAACTTCCAGTTCTCGCCCGCCGTCTTCTTCTAAACCGCCTGCGCGGCGGCGAACGGTTGGAGTCGGGCGCCGCGGTGAATTCCATTCTTCTAAACCGCCTGCGCGGCGGCGAACCGCCCGGCGCCGTCCCAACGGCGGTTGGAGTCCTTCTAAACCGCCTGCGCGGCGGCGAACTGGCTTTGGGGGGCGAGGAAGGTTTGTGAATCAGTGGGTTGGGGTGGATTTCGGTGTTTCGGCTTCGGTTTTTTGATGATTGTCGATCTCCTTGTTTTCAAATGGGTTTCTCCGCCAGGGATTTGACGAAGGTGAACAGCAGGTCGAGGGCTTCGGCGTCTTGCAGGGTTTCGATGAGGCGGGCGCGGAAGGTGTTGTCCTTGATGCGCGGGTCGGCGCCGCATTCGAAGGCGAGGGGCATGACGTAGGCGTCCTTGATGAGGTCGGCCACGTCGAAGACGAGGGCGCCGCGGCGGGTCTTGCCGTGGAGGAGGGGGAAGGCGTAGCCGATGCCCAGGCCGTTGAGGGCGACTGCGGCGAGGCCGTAGGCGATGTAGTTGCCGTGGTCGAGGAAGCTGTTGACCCGGTCTTCGCGGCTTTCCCGGGCGCCGGCCCCTTCGTTGCGGGTGAACTGCAGGCCGTAGCCGGACGAGAGGCCGGCATACAGGGCGCGGGCCCATTCGGCTTCGGCGAGGAGCAGGGCTTGGACGTCGGCAGCGGTTTCGCTGCGGGCCTTGAGGCGGTCGGCGGCGCCGGGCGGGAGGGCGATGTGGCGTTGCAGCAGGTCGGGGGTGCGCTGCCAGACGCGGGCGGTGAGGTCGATGCGTTCGGCGATGAGGGCCTTGGCGAGTTGCAGCCGCCGGGTGTCGTCGCTCCAGTGGCGCACCCAGCCCTGCATGTATTCGGTGGGGCGGTATTCGCTTTGCGGGGCGAGGAACACCGGCTCGGCGGCGGCGAAGAGGGGTGAGCCGCCGCTGCCGCAGAAGCCGATGAGCACGTTGGATTCGGCCAGCCGGCGGACGGCGGCGTCGGTGATGGAGGTGCCCTTGCCGAGCAGCAGGAGGGCGGTGTTGCGTTCGGGCAGGTTGAAGTATTGCTCGATGTCTTCGCCGGTTTCGGTGAGCCAGACGATGCGCTCGTCTTTCTGGAGCACGCGGGCGTGCTCCAGGTAGAAGATGTTGGCGCGCTTGGAGAGGAGGATCTGCCGTGGCTTGGCGCGGGGCTTGTTCATGGCAGCGCGGGCAGGCCGAAGGGGCGGGTGGCGGTGGCGAGGCCGTAGGCGTCGGGGCTGGCCTCGCCGCCGGTGTCTGCCGGGCGGGCTTCGACGTAGAGCCGCCAGGTGTGCCCGTTGCTCTCGCTGCGCAGCGGAAAGTAGGGCAGGCGGGCGTCGTCGGCGCTCTGGATGCGGCGCAGGCGCAGGCTGCCGTCGGGCTTGCGTTCGGCCTTGCGGGCGGGGATGCGGTAGCGGCGGAAGCTCGTCCAGGGGCCGGCGAAGTCGTCGGGGACGGTGCGGGGGTAGCTGTAGCGGGCGTGTGCGGCGACGGTGGGGTGGGCTTCGGTGCCGCTGACCAGGGTGTCGAGGGCGTCGCGGCTTTCGGCAAAGATGCGCAGGCGCGGAAAGGCGCGGGGGTAGTCGGGCAGCGCCAGGGCGTATTGCCCCGGCTGCTGGCGAAAGGCGCCGTGGAGCACGCGCAGCACGGCCGCCGCGGCGAGCGGCGAGGCGTGCCGCTCGAGGGTGAGATCCACAAAGCAGCGGGGGTGCATCACTCCTTGCCTCCCGAGAAGACGCCGCCGCGGATGAGGCTGGCGATCATGAACATGCCGTCGGGCGAGGCGGGGTCGAGGGTGTTGAGGCGGCGGGCGAATTCGAAGGCGGAGGTTTTCTTGTCGCGGAAGAATTCCTGGGCTTCGAGGCTGGCGCCGTTGGGTTCGACGGGCAGCGGCCGGCCGTGTTCGGCATAGGCGGGATACCAGGTGTCGATGGTGCGCAGGGCGTTGCCGATCTTCTGGTCGCGCAGGGCGGCGTGGCCCATGGTGCGGGTGCTGGCGAAGTCCATGCCGCTGCTGCGGGCGCTGCGATCCGGGGTGCCGAGGCAGTAGAGCGGGCGGGCGAAGCCGCGGGGCTTGTCTTCGACGTAGTTTTGCGAGGGGAAGACTTCGATGGCGCCGGCGATGCCGAAGTCCACGTGGGCTTCGATGCGCAGGCCGCTGTGGTCGCCACCGCGCAGGCCGTCGGCCAGCACGCTGGCAACGCGGCGTTCATCGTCGGCGATGGCGTCGAAGTGGTTGAGCGGGGTGGCGAGGGCGTCGAAGCTGGCGAGGGCTTCGGCGCGGCCGTCGGCGTCGACCCGGGCCACATCGACGCGCACGTGACGGGCGATGGTGCGGTTGCGCCACAGCCAGCGGCCGTTGGCGATGTTGCGGGCGAAGCGGGCGGCGACTTCGTCGAGGCCGGCGGATGCCTTGGCGCGCTCGACGAAGCTGCGCACGCTTTCGCGGTAGTTGCGCACGTCGTCGTCCTTGTCGGTGCTGGATGGGGCGCAGGCGAAGAGCACGTTCTCCAGATCGAGGCAGCGCAGGCCGAAGCGGACAGCGAGGGCCTGGGCGTGCTCGTCGAGCTTGGCGGTGTCGGTGGTCTGGATGTTGGAGACTTCGGCGCGCTTGGCGGCGGCGGCGGTGGATTTTTCGGCATCGCCGCTCTTGTTGACGTTCTGGGTGCCGCGGATGCCGTGGCGCACGACCATCACCGGGCTCTGGCCGTCGGCGAGCACGTTGAAGAAGGGGGCGTCGGTGATGACGAGGCCGCGCTGGAAGGAGAGGACGCCGGGGAGCTTCTTGAATTCGGGTGCGTTCATGGTGCGGGTTCCTTTACGAGGTTTGGGTTTGACGGACGACGAAGACGTCGTCCTGCAGCCAGGTGTGTTCCCAGAAGGGGATGGGGCGGGGGCCGTAGTCGCGGCGGGAGATGTATTGCACGAGCCCGAGCAGGGGTTCGCTGTAGGCGTGGAGCGGGTGTTCGCCGTCGTCGTCGGGGCGCGCGCCGGTCATGCGGACGCCCTCGCGCCGGGCGAAGGGGGTGATGGCGGCGTAGCCCAGCACGGTGGCGGCGAGCCAGGACGTGGGCAGGGTGGGGCTGTCTTCCGGCTCGGCCTTGCTGCGTGTGGCACGGCTGCCGATGGCGGCGACGAGGGCGTCCACCGGGTGATCGTGGGCGGCCATCAGGTCGCTGCGTTCGATGAGCCAGAAGCCGTTGCGAAGCGTGAGGGCGTCGAGGTCGTCCTGCATTTCGATGGCGCCCACCTCGTCCACGCTGCCGCCGGCGATCCGGGCGCTGTGCAGGAAGCGCTCGACCTTCTGCCGATTGACCGGGCCGTCGACCTCGATGAGCAGGGAGATGACGAGGTGGCAGGAGGCGGTGGGCTGCAGCGAGAGCGCGTGGAGGTTCTTGGAGGAGTAGTCCTTGGCGTCGATGAAGGTGGCGCCGCGCCGCTGCTGAGGATGGAAGTCGTAGAAACCGTCGCTGCCGAACTCGCCCAGGAGCTGGCCGTCGTGGTGGAGGATGGCGACGCGGCGCGGGCGGCAGCCGGTCTTGAGCCCGAGGTTGTGCACGAAGAGCACGATGGCCATGACGGGGGCGGCGTTGATGGCGTAGTTGCCGGCGAGGGCGTTGGCGGCGCGGACGCGGAGCCGGGAGAGGTGCAGATAGCTCATCGGGCGGCGTCCTCGGCGATGGCCTGGAGTTGGTAAAGATCCTGCTGGTCGAAATGAAAGTCGCCGTGTTCGTCGCCAAAGCGGAAGTCGGCGATCAGGCGGGCCAGCCGGGCGGCGAAGGCGCGGGGCCAGTCGCGGTCGCGCAGATCGGGATCGACGAGGCCGCGAGCGATGGGGTCGGCGTTGACCGAGACCAGCGGCGAGCCGCCGTTGGGCAGCACGTCCATGTGCTCGAGCAGGCGTTGGCGGGCGCGCTCGCCCTGGGCGAGCACGGCGTCGACGATCTGGCGGACGTGGGCGGATTCTTCGTCGCGGGTGTGCATGTCGGTGGGGATGAGCCCGCCATTGCGGGCACGAGCGGCGCGGCACCAGTCGCGGAAGCCCATCAGCAGCGGGCGCGGCAGGCGGATCGGGATGCCCTGGAAGTGCTGGGCGAGGGCGGCCTTGACCTGTCGGTTTTCGGTGGGGGGGAAGAAGACCAGGGGACGTGATAAGTAGAAGGCTAGCGATCCAACGTTAACTGGCCTACTTCCACCGAGTTTCAGGACTGCGTAGTTAATGCGTTGGTGCTTATCGCCATTCTCCTCGACGCGACCTGTCTCGGATTCATTGTGTTTTCTGATCGCTCTATGGATGGCTAGACTGATGCCGCCGGCGCTTGTCGGCGTTGTTGCAACATAGCTACCGTCTGAGCGTGGAAGCAGCAGTTGACGAGCACGCATGGAAACCCGGTGAGTACCAATTTCGCCGCCAGTACCTGCAATTCGGCCCAGTTGGGCAAGGATTTCGCGCAACTCGCTCTCTGGGGCTTTGGAGATTCCATCTCTTACCGCTTTGATCTGACGAACTGCTTGAGGTGCAGGGGGGACATTTGCAGGGTAGTCAAAGTCAAGTGCCTCGCCTGTGGCGAGAAGGGTTCGCGCTGAGAGATAGGGCAGCTTGAGTGCTTGGTCCGCACCGATCCGAACGCCGCAGGCTGGGATGTTCGAGTTGGTCGTTTTTTGAGAGACGGTGACCAGTTTTTGGCAAACTTCGGAATAGACAGTAGGCGGGAGGGAAACCCAGGGTGGGGCGTCGGGTATCGCTTTGGGAGGTCGAGCCATGCAATGCTCCTCGGGTAAGGCAGAATGATGGCAGGAGCGTATTCCTCTATTTGAAAAACGTCAACATTCCTCTTTCGGTCTTACTAGGATAAAAAATCCCGCGAGTGCGGTTTTCGGTGTTCCGCCTGCTCGGCGGCGAATTGAGTTGCTCCTTGCGGACCTACTACTTCTAAACCACCTGCCTCGGTGGCCGCGGCAGGTTATCACGGACGAGGCCGATCCCGAATGCACATCACCCTGATTTCCGCCTGTGAGCGCCGGGCGGTCAAACGCAGCCGTGCGGTGCTGGACAGCTACGCCATCCGGACCGGCGAGCGGTCGTGGGCCACGCCGATCACCCTGGAAGGCTTGCGCGAGCTGCGCGCCCTGCTCAAGACCTCCGCAACCCGCCAGACGGCGGTGGCCTGCTACCGCAACGAGGGGCGCGAGCGGATGCGCCTGCTGTGGGTGGTGGGCGCGCGGGATGCCTTTGGCCCGGACGGGCACTTTCCCGCCGGGACGATGCGCCGCAAGCGCCGGCCGCCGCCGTGGTTGCCGGTGGTGAGCCTGCTGGCCCAGGCGGCAGGGCTGGCGCACGACCTGGGCAAGGCGGGCAGCTTCTTTGCCGACAAGCTGGCGCGGGCCGTGGCGGCGCCTTCGGCGAAGCCGGAGCCAGACCCGGTGCGTCACGAGTGGCTGTCGATGCGGGTGCTGCAATTACGGCGGCGCGGGAAGGATTGGCCCGGTGCGTGGTCTGCACTGACCCGCCCGCGACCGCTGGAGGAGATGGATGGACTGGAGGATCGGGGGCTGCGCGGCCCGGTCGATGCCCTCGACTACCTTGTCGCGACCCATCACCGGCTGTTCGGCCCGCGGGAGACGCCATCGTCCACGCCAACCTGCGACCGGCATGTGCACGATGCGGGGCAGGCCCGGCAGCTGGCGCTGGCGGGCGAGTTGCCGGCGGAAATCCTGAGCGAACTGGATCGCGTGCTGGCCCGCCTGAACCGCCGCGCGGGCGAGCGTCCGCCGGCCTTCTGGCGCGGGGCGGCGGTGCTGGCGCGGGCCGCGTTGATCCTGGCCGATCACGAGGTTTCGTCCCGCCCGGTAGCGCCCGGCGTGAAGGGCTGTGGCCTTTTCGCCAACACCAAGAACGGGGCGTTCGACCAGCCTTTGTGCTGGCACCTGCAGACCGTGAGCCGCCGGGCTGCAGACTTTGCCTGGCGCATCGCCGGCTTGCGTCTGCCGGGTCTGGCGACCGAGACGGTGGAGCACATCCTCTCGCCTGCCGACGAGCGTGGCCGCTTCGCGTGGCAGAACCGTGCGGTGGCGGCGGTGAGCGCCTTCCGTGCCCGCAGCGAGGCGCCGCTGCTGATCTTCAATGTGGCGGCAACGGGGGCGGGCAAGACCATCGCGAACGCCAAGCTGGCCTGCGTGGCATCGCCCCGGCCGCGCTTTGCGATTGCGCTGAACCTGCGCACGCTCACGCTCCAGACGGGCGATGCGCTGCGGCTGTCGCTGGGCCTGGGGGCGGATGAGATGGCCACGGTGATCGGCGACCGGGTGGCGGCGCGCCTGCATGCCGCGTCCCGCGAGCAGGGGGCTTATGCCGGCACGTTCGAAACCGACGGCCCGGCCACCGAATACGACGCCTCGGGTGGCGCGGTGCTGCTGCCCGGTTGGATGAAGGTGCTGACCGACGCGCGTCCGGCGCTGGCTCCGGTGATCGGGGCGCCGGTGCTGGTTTCCACCATCGACTACCTCATCAACGCGGGGGAACCGGGGCGGCAGGCCCATCACGTGGGGGCGCTGCTGCGTCTTGCCGACAGCGATCTGGTGCTGGACGAGGTGGATGCGTACGCACCCGAAGCCCTGGTGGCGGTGCTGAGGCTCATCCAGACCGCGGGGCTGATGGGGCGCAACGTGGTCTGCTCGTCGGCGACGCTGCCGGTGCCGGTGGCCGAGGCGGTGAGCCGCGCCTTTGGTAGCGGTGTGGCCATGCGCGGCGCGCTCGAAGGTGGCGAGGGCAAGTTCGGCGTCGTCGCGGTGGATGACCGGGGGCCGGCTTCGGTCTTCGAGGGGGGCGAGGATTTTGCGGAGCGTTTCCAGGTGCACCTGGATGCCTTGATGAAGCTGCCGGCCAAGGCGGTGCGGCGTGCGTTCATTCAGCCTGTCGGGGCGCGTAGCCAGGAAGGGTTCGAGTCGGCGGTGGTGGATGCGGTGCGCCAGTTGCACGTGACCCACCGCTGGGGTGCGGGTAGCGGGCGGACCTTGTCCTTCGGCCTGGTGCGGGTGGCCAACATCCGCACGGCGATTGCGACGGCCCGGGCGCTTGCGCTGGCTTTGCCGCAGGCCCGGGTGGCCTGCTATCACGCGCGGGATTTCCGTATCCATCGGCACCTGAAGGAGCAGCGGCTGGATTTTCTGCTCAACCGAAAGCGGGGCGACCGGCATATCGTTGCCGACGCCGAGATTGCCGATCTTCTTGCCGCGTCGCCGGATGGCGACGTGCCCTTCATCGTGGTGGCGACGCCGGTGGAGGAGATCGGCCGCGACCACGATTTCGATTGGGCGGTGATCGAGCCTTCGAGCGCGCACTCCATCGTGCAGGCCGCGGGGCGGGTGAATCGGCACCGGCTGCTGCCGGCCTCGCAGCCCAACGTTGCGATCCTGCGCTACAACGCACGTTGGGCGATGGGGCGCGAGGGCGATGCGGTGTTCCTGCGTCCCGGCCTTGAATCCCGGCAGGCCGGGCAGTGGCGGTATCGCAGCGCCGATCTGCAGGTGCTCTTGCAGGGTGCCGACCTGGACCGGCTGGATGTTCGGCTGCGGCTAGGCGGGTGCCCGATGGCGGTGGACGAGGACCGGATGGTTGCCGGTCGTCTTGCCGATCCGCTGAGGACCCTGCGCGGCGAAGACGCCAACCCTTCCGGCTGGATGACGCAGGGGTTCTACGACGGCTATCGTCTGCGCGACGGTGCCCCTCAGCGCGTGTGGCGCGCCGTGCCGGAAGAGGGCGCGTGGGGCTTCCAGATGGACGATGAGGCGCTGGGGGTGGGCCTCAAGTTCAATCTTGCCGGCGTTGTGGCGCGTGCGCCCAACGATTGGCTGTGCTGGGATCTCGACGAGCTGGCCGACGCGTGCAGATACCTTGAGGTGGAGACGACGGGCGAGGCCGGCGCTTCGCGGGGGCTGGAGTTCCAGTGCCCCGCCTGGGGGGAGGGGGTGCCAGCCTGGGATCGGTCGTTCGGGTTCTTTGTGCCTTAGGTGCCTTCGCGGGGGCCTGCCTGGTGCCTAACTCCCCCGCAGCCACTTGCGGCTGCTCTGGGTTTCGAGCAGATCCCGCGGGGTGGCGAGGCCCTGGAGGCCGGCGCCGGCCAGGGCGACCTGGTGGAGCTGGGCGACGGCGTAGGCTTCGAGGAGGGCGCTGCGTTGGTCCAGCCGGTCGATGCCGAAGGCGGCGAGCCAGACGTCCATCCGGGCCAGGCCGGCGGTGCGCTCGGGGTAGAGGCTGGGCATCAGCACCATCAGGTCGATCCAGTCGAGTTCGGGCACGCTGCCCAGGTGTTGTTCCAGCGCGCGTTCGACGATGCCCTGGTTGAAGGGGGCGTTGAACACCACCACCGGGGCGCGGGCGATGAATTTGAGCAGGGCGACGAGGGCTTCGGCCGGGTTGTTGCCAAGCTGGGCGTAGAAGGCGTCGGCGGGGCGCAGCAGGCCCTGGTTGATCGCCACGGCGCCGATGGCGGTGAGCTGCTTGCCGCTGCTGCCGTCGGCGCCGGCCTCGGCGTTGACGATGACGTAGCGGGTTTCGTAGTGGGCGCGGGTCAGCTCGGGGGCGGGCAGGGCGGCCACCGCGTCGAGTTCGCCCTGCAGGGCGGGGCTGACGGCCGGGCCGCCGCCGGGCAGGAATCGGGAGAGCCAGTTCATGGTCAGATTTGGTAGTCCAGCTTGAGACGGAGTTGAATCTTGCGGGCCTGGCGGAAGGCTTCCTTGAGGATGCGGCGGTCAAGCTCGTTGAGGTCGTCGGGCTTGACGCGGTTGTCGCCCGGGGCGCCGTGGTCGGTGTCGAGGTGCTGGTGGCGCAGGCGCAGGAGCTGGATGAAGTGGAAGCCGTCGGCCATCGCGGAGAGTTCTTCGGCGGGCATGCCGATGCGGCCGCCGCCCTGGCGCAGGCGCTGGGCGGTGCTGGTGGCCTCGACGCCGGTGCGCAGCGCGAGCACCCGGGCGGCATCCACGAAGAGGCGGGCGCCGAACTTCTTGAGGTCGATGGTGCCGGGGTGCTTGGGGTCGTCGTCGGTGACGAAATCGCGGATCTTGCCGAGCGGCGGCGACACATCCAGCGCGTTGGTGGCCATGGCCTTGAGGAAGGCCGGGTTGCCGCCGGTCATGGAGAGCAGCCAGTGGCGCAGCCGGTGGGCGACCTTCTCGTCGCCGTAGAGCACCCGGAAGTCGAAGAAGATGGTGGCGTTGAGGAGGGCTTCGGGGTGGGGCTCGCGGATCCACTGGCCGAACTTCTCGCGCCACTCGTCGAAGGTGAGGCACAGCTCGGGGTTGCTGGCCATGATGTTGCCCTTGCACAGCGGGAAGCCGCAGGCAGCGAGGTCGTTGTTCACGTCCTTGGCGAACTCGAGCAGGCGCAGCTTGAGGGGTTCCTTGTCGGCCCACTCGGGCAGCACGTAGATGATCCCGTTATCCTGGTCGGTGGAGAGGGTCTGCTCGTGGCGGCCTTCGGAGCCGAAGGCGAGCCAGGCGTATTCGATGCCGTGCAGGTCGTGGCGGTCGAGGTTGAGTTCGAGGATGCGGCGGGTGAGGGCGTCGTTGAGGGCCGAGATGAACTGGGTGAGCTGCTCGGCGCCGATGCCCTGGGCCAGCAGGTTGAGGGCCAGCTGGCGGATGTCGCGGCTGGCGCGCTGGAGGGCCTGCACGTCGGCGGCGCTCTCGATGCCGGAGCGGATCTGGCGCAGGCCGATGCGCTGCAGGGCAAAGAGATCGCGCTCGGAGATCACGCCCTTGAGCTTGTCTTCGGTATCCACCACCAGGATGTGGCGCACCCCGTGGGTGGCCATCTCCAGCGCGGCGTCGTAGGCGCTGGCGTTGGCGTGGAGGGTGTGGGGCGGGGTGGTCATCACGTCGGCGATGGGCCGGGCGAGATCGAAGCCGGTGAGCACGATGCGCTTGAGGATGTCGCTCTGGGTGAGCACGCCGACGGGCTTCTCGTCGTCGCCGGCCACCGCCAGGCAGCCGACGCCGGCCGCGGCCATCTTCTCGAGGGCGCCGCGGGTGGCCACGTCGGGCCCCACGAAGATCGGCGCCTTCTTGACCAGATTGGCCAGGGAGGTGGTCATCGTCTGCTGTTCGGCGGCGCGCTGGGAGAAGTGGGCCTGGAGCTGCTCCCGCGACTGGCTCATCAGGCTGGCGATGTAGCGGGTGCAGAAGATCTGGAAGCTGGGGGAGAGCTCCTGCAGGCGCAGGAAATCGGCGGCCGGGAGCTGGAAGCAGTAGCTGTCTTCCACCGCGATGTAGCTGTTGGTGGAGGGCCGCCCGGCGGAGATGGCGCCGATGGGGAAGCCCTCGCCGGGGCCCAGGGTGAGGGTGGCGTATTCGGTGACGGCGACGCCGCCCACCTGCCGCGCCTGCACCTTACCCCGGTGCACGATGTAGAAGAAGCGCGGCGGGCCGTCTTCGGGCATCAGGATTTCGGACTCCGCCGGGTAGAAGGCGGTGGCCAGCCGCTCACCGAGGAAGCGCAGGGCTTCCGCCTCCATCCGGTCGAAGGGCGCGTGGCGGCGCAGGAACTCCAGGTTGGTTCGGATCAGGGTGTCGGCGGCGGTGTTTTCCATAAACTCAGGCGCAGCGTTGAATAAAGCCCATAAATCTACTCCGCCCGTGCCCGAGCGTCATGATCTGGCGCAAAAAAACCTTTTCTCTGCTAGGCCGGGCGCCGCCGGGTGTGACTTCTGCCGCAGTTAGAATCGCGGACCGACTTCTTGAGGAACCACCATGAGCGCCACCCTTCTGCCCGCCGTCGAGATCGCCACCGCCCCCCAGCCCACCCACGCCGTCATCTGGCTGCACGGCCTGGGGGCCGACGGACACGACTTCGAGCCGGTGGTGGACGAGTTCGACCTGGACCGCCTGCCGCCCACGCGCTTCGTCTTCCCCCACGCGCCCCAGCGGGCGGTGACGATCAACGGCGGCTACGTGATGCGGGCGTGGTACGACATCCTGTCGCAGGATTTCAACGGCCGGCGCGAGGACGCGGCGGGCGTGATCGAATCGGCCGCGCAGGTGGAGGCGCTGATCGCCCGCGAGAACGCCCGCGGGATTCCCGACCGCCGCATCGTGCTGGCGGGCTTCTCGCAGGGCGGGGCGATCGCGCTGCACACCGCGCTGCGCCACCCCGGCCGGCTGGCCGGCGTGCTGGCGCTGTCCACCTATCTGCCGCTGGCCGACACCCTGGAGGCCGAGGCCAGCACGGCCAACCGCGACGTGCCGATCTTCATGGCCCACGGCAGCCACGACCCGGTGATTCCCCACGACTTCGCGCGGCGTTCGGCCGACCAGCTGGCCGCCGCCGGCTACCCGCTGGCCTGGAAGCGCTACCGCATGGAGCACAGCCTGTGCCTGGAGGAAGTGCGCGACATCGAGGACTGGCTGGCCACCGTGCTGGCGGCCTGAGGGCCTACGCCGGGCGGCGCTTGAGCAGGTTGTTGCCGATGAACGACAGCACGGTTTCGCCGCGCTGGTTGACCGCGGTGTAGCGCAGGCGGGCGACGCCCCGGTCGGGCTTGGAGGCCGACGGGCGCACGTCGAGCACCTCGACCACGCTGTGCAGGGTGTCGCCGGGGCGCACCGGGGCCAGCCAGCGCAGCTCGTCCAGCCCCGGCGAGCCGATGCTCGACTGGGCGAACACGCCGCTCTGGATGAACAGCCGGAAGCACACCGCGATGGTGTGGAAGCCGCTGGCGATCAGCCCGCCGTAGGGCGAATCGGCCGCGGCGTTGGCGTCCAGGTGGAAGGACTGGGGGTCGAACTGGAAGGCGAAGTCGACGATGGCGGCTTCGGTGAAGGTGAAGCCGCCGCTCACGAAGCGGTCGCCGGCGGTGAGGTCGTCGAGGAAGCGGGTGTCCATGCGTGATTCCTTTTGGGTTAGGCGGATTGGGTTAGGTGTTGTCAGATTTTTTTACAAAACCCGGTTAAATTTTTACCTGATGTTTGATTTTATTGACAATTCTTAACGGGCATTGAAGTTGCAGAGGTTTCCCCAGAATGAGCCCGCCTTAAAGGAATGCAGGCTCCGACAACTCGAGGGGAACAACCATGGCAGCGATCTACGGTGAAGAACGCGTTAACTACTTCACGAATGACTACCAATACAACCCCCAGGCCGCTGGCCTTTCCGGGGGCGGTTATGTATTGACATGGGTCTCCCGTGGGCAGGATGGCGCTGTCGACGGAATTTACGCCCAGCGGTTCAATGCTGCCGGTAGCGCCGTCGGCCCCGAGTTTCGTGTCAACACCCAGGCGGTCGGCTCGCAGGTGAACCCGGCGATCGTCGGCCTGTCGGACGGTGGATTCGTCGTCACCTGGACCGACCAGAACGGCGACGGCAACAGCCACGGCATCTTCGGCCAGCGCTTCGACGCTGTCGGCGAGCCGGCCGGCGCTCAGTTCCTCGTCAACACCTACACCAGCTACGATCAGGACCAGTCTGCCGTGGCGGCCTACGCCGGCGGTTTCGTGGTCGCCTGGTCCTCCCGCTACCAGGACGGCAGCGGCACCGGGATCTACGCCCAGCGCTACGCCAACGACGGCGCGCCCCAGGGCGGCGAGTTCCTGGTGAACGCGATGCTCTCCGGCGACCAGTACGAGCCGTCGGTGGCGACCTTCGCCGACGGCGGCTTCGTCGTCGCGTGGCGCTCGGACGGCCAGGATGGCAGCGGTGCCGGCGTATACGCCCAGCGTTTCGACGCCAGCGGCGGCCGGGTCGGGGCGGAGTTCCAGGTCAATTCCGCCACCGTCTCCAACCAGTACGACCCCCACGTGAGCGTCCTAGCCGGCGGTGGCTTCGTGGTGGTGTGGAGCGACGACGGCAGCCGCGACGGGTCGGGCATCGGCATCTACGCCCAGCGCTTCGACGCCAGCGGGGCGAAGGTGGGCGGCGAGTTCCTCGTCAATGAAAGCACCTACGGCAGCCAGTACCAGCCGGCGGTGGCCGCGCTGGAGAACGGCGGCTTCGTGGTGACCTGGTACAACGACAACGTCGGCGCCGCCGGCGGCTCCTATTCCGATGTCTACATGCGCGAGTACCAGGCCGACGGCACGCCGGTTGCGCCCGAGCTGCGGGTGAACAGCCCGAGCACGTCCTATGCCCAGTTCGAGCCAGCGGTTGCCCACATCGGCAGCGACAACTTCGTGGTGGTGTGGCGCTCGGATAGCCAGGACGGCTCCCTGTCCGGCGTGTATCAGCAGTTGTTCGGCACGGCCTCGGAGCTGGTCCGCTCGCCGGCCCCCAGCCTGGGCGATTTCGGCGGCAGCGTCACTTTCGAGGAGAACCTCGTCAACGCCCAGCCCCAGGTGCTGGATGTGGCGGTGAGCTTCACCGCGCCGGCCGGTGCCAGCTTCGACGGCGGTGCGGTCTCGGTCTTCTACCTGAGCGGCGGCAGCGCCGACGATCAGTTGTCGGTGCGCAACCAGGGCAGCGGAATCGGCCAGATCGGCGTCGCCGGTAATCTGGTGAGCTTCGGCGGCGCGGTCATCGGCACCCTGAGCGGCGGTGCGGATGGCACCGGCCTGCGGGTGGCCCTCAACGCGGCGGCCAGCGCCGATGCCATCGAGGCGCTCATCCAGAACGTCGCCTACGGCAACAGCGGCTACAACCCGGCCGCGGTGCGGCAGATCGGCGTGCGGGTCGAGGATGGCGGCGGTGCGTCCGCCGCGGGCGGCGTCCTCACCGTGAACGTCACCCCGCAGCTCGACGGCACGCCGGCGGCGTACGGGGAGGAGCAGGTCAACACCTACACGGCCGGGCAGCAGGTCTCGCCGGCGGTGGGTCGTCTGGCCGACGGGGGCTACGTGATCGTCTGGTCCAGCGACAGCCAGGACGGCTCGAGCTGGGGCGTGTTCGCCCAGCGCTACAGCGCCGCGGGCGAAGCGGTGGGCCCGGAGATCCGGGTCAACACCGTCGGCGGCGGCGAGCAAAGCTACCCGCAAGTGGCGGGCCTGTCCGACGGCGGCTTCGTCGTCACCTGGCAAGACAGCAACAGCAACGAAGGCAGCGGCTGGGGCTGGGGCGTGTTCGGCCAGCGCTACGGCGCCGACGGCAGCCCGGCGGGCGGGCAGATCACCCTCAACGCCACCACGAGCGGCAACCAGTACCACGGCACCCTCGCCAGCTACACCGGCGGCTACGCCCTGGTCTGGAGCGGCGAATACGTGGCCGGCGGCGACAGCTACGACATCTACCTCACCCGCTTCGACAACGCCGGCAACGTGGTCGGCACGCCCGAACAACGGGTCAGCACCGCCGCCGGCAGCGGCGCCGGCCAGGCCGGCTACCAGGAAGCCCCGCGGATCGCCGCCCACGGCAACGGCGACCTGCTGGTGGTTTGGCAAGACAACAACGGCAACGACGGCAGCGGCTGGGGCGTGTTCGGCCGCCTGTACCGCGCCGACACCGGCAGCTTCGGCGACACCTTCCGGGTCAACAGCTACACCTCCGGCACCCAGATCGGCCCCGACGTCGCCCCCCTCGCCGACGGCGGCTACGTCGTCGTCTGGCGCGACGACAACGGCCGCGACGGCTCCGGCTACGCCACCTACGCCCAGCGCTACGACGCCGCTGGCGTGGCGGTGGGCGGCGAGATCCTCGTCAACGAGAACGTCTCCGGCAGCCAATATCAGGCCCGGGTCAGCGGCCTGAGCACCGGCGGCTTCGCGGTGGCCTTCTACAACGACAGCGGCGCCGCGTGGGGCGACGTGTACCTGCGCGAATTCGACGCCGGCGGCACCCCCGTGGACGGCGACCGGCTCGTCAACCGCAACCTCGCCCACCACTACCAATCGGAACCGGCGCTGGCCGACCTGGGCAACGGCAACTTCGTGGTCGTGTGGCGCTCGGACCAGGACCAGGACGGCTCGGGAGCCGGCGTGTTCCAGCAACTGTTCGGCAGCACCGCCGAACTGGCCCGTCAGGCCAGCCCCGACCTGTCGGACTTCACCGGCGCGGTGAGCTTTGCCGAAAACGCCGTGAACGCCGGCCTGCAAGTGATCGACGCCGCGGTGAGCCTGACCGACAGCGACTCGGCCAACTTCAACGGCGGTCGCCTGGACCTGTACTTCACCAGCGGCGCGGGCCCGCAAGACCGGCTTGGCGTGGTAGCCGAAGGCCCCATCGGCATCGCGGGCGCCACCGTGAGCTACGGCGGCGTAGCCATCGGCACGCTGAGCGGCGGGGCCAACGGCAGCAACCTGCGGATCGACTTCACCAGCGACGCGGCCACGCCCGAAGCGGTCGAAGCGCTGATCCAGCACCTGGGCTACGCCAACAGCGGCTCCAGCCCGGCGGCCAGCCGCACGCTGGGCCTGCGGGTGTCGGACGGCGACGGCGGCAGCAGCGAACCCAACCAGCTCACCGTGAACGTCACCCCGCAGCTCGACGGCACGCCGGCGGCGTACGGGGAGGAGCAGGTCAACACCTACAGCTACAGCGAGCAGGCCACGCCGGCCATTGGCACGCTGGCCGACGGCGGCTACGTGATCGCGTGGCAGTCGTATTCCCAGGACGGCAGCGGCTGGGGCATCTACGCCCAGCGCTTCAATGCCGCCGGCGAGGCGGTGGGCGCCGAGTTCCACGTGAGCTCGCCGGTGCTCGGGGGGGACGAGAGCTACCCGCAGGTGGCGGGCCTGTCGGACGGCGGCTACGTGATCGTCTGGCAGGACAGCAGCAGCACCGAGAGCGGCGGCTGGGGCTGGGGCGTGTTCGCCCAGCGCTTCAACGCCGACGGCACGGCGGACGGCACCGCCACGGTGGTCAACACCACCACCCCGGGCACCCAGCACCAGGGCGCGGTGGCAGCCTACACCGACGGCTACGCGGTGGTCTGGGCGGGCGACAGCTACTACGTGTCCGGCGGCAGCTACCTCGACATCTACCTCACCCGCTTCGATAACGCCGGCAACCCGGTGGGCACGCCGGAAACGCGGGTCAGCGTCGAAGCCCTCGGCACCGCCGGTCAGGCCGGCGATCAGGTGGTTCCGCGCATTGCGGCCCGCGCCAACGGCGATCTGGCGATCGTGTGGCAGGACAACAACGGCAACGACGGCAACGGCACCGGGGTCTTCGGCCGGCTCTACCACGCCGCGACCGACAGCTTCGGCGACACCTTCCGGGTGAATGCCGTCACCGCCGGCGGGCAGGATCGTCCGGACGTTGCCTATCTCGAAGGCGGCGGCTTTGTGGTGGTCTGGCAGGACGCTTCCAACCGCGACAGCTCCGGCTACGCCACCTTTGCCCAGCGTTTCGACGCCAGCGGGATGGCGCTGGGGGGTGAGATCCAGGTCAACCAGAACACCTATGGCAGCCAGTACCAACCCAAGGTGAGCGCGCTGGCCGGTGGCGGCTTCGCGGTGGCCTTCTACAACGACAGCGGCGCCGCGTGGGGCGACGTGTACCTGCGCGAATTCGACGCCGCCGGCAACGCGGTGGACGGCGACCGGCTGGTCAGCGGCGGCGGCTATCGTTACCAGCACGAGCCGGCCATCGCCACCCTGAACTCCGGCAACCTGGTGGTGGCCTGGCGCGCCGATCAGGATCAGGACGGCTCCGGCTCGGGCGTCTTCCAGCAGCTCTACGGCGATGTGGCGACGATGCCCCGGGTGGGTAACCCGGTGCTGGGCGATCTGGCCGGCCGGATCGCAATCAGCCCCGCCGAGGCCAGCACCTCGCGGATCATCGACAACGACCTGTCCGTCACCAACGTGGGCGGCAGCTTTGACGGCGGCAGCCTGTGGGTTTACCTCACCGCCGGCTTCGATGGCAACGACGTGCTCGCCGTGCGCAACGGCGGCATGGGGACGGACCAGATCGGCGTGGCGCTCGACGGCGTGTACTACGGCGGCGTGCAGATCGGCACCGTGGCCGGCGGCACGGCAGGCGCGCCGCTGGTGGTCTCGCTGAACGCCGCGGCCACGCCGGCGGCAGTGCAGGCCCTGGCCGAGAACATCGCCTACGCCTACGCCGCGGGTACGCCGCCGGTGTCCCAGCGCTCGGTGGCTTTCCGTCTGTTCGACGGCGCCGGCATGGCGTCGGCGCCGGCCCAGGTCACCGTTGCCATCGAGGCCAGCCCGCCGGCGCCGGTGCTGGGCCTGACCGACGTGGCTGCGGCGGTCACCTTCGGGGAGGCCGAAGCCCGCGCCGGGGTTCGCATCGACGAGGCGCTGGCCGTGACTCAGGGCGCCGCCGGCTTCGACGGTGGCAGCCTGACCGCCAGCTTCACCGCCAACGGCCGCAGTACCGATCAGCTGGCCCTGGTCAGCGACGGCGACGGGATCGGTCGGGTGAATGTGGTCGGTAGCGCCGTGCGCTACGAGGGTGTCCAGGTGGGCACCGTGAGCGGTGGCGTCGATGGCGCGCCGCTGGTGGTGAGCTTCAATGCGGCCTCCACCGCCCAGGCGGTGGAGGCCATCGCCGAACACCTGAGCTACCGCACTGCCACCGCCGGCCCGCTGCCCGCCCGCGCCGTCGGGCTGGTGCTGCAGGACGGCAGCGGCGCCACGTCGGTCCAGAACGTGGTCGTCAACGTCACCCCGGCCGCCGATGGCGCCGTGGCGCTGTTCGATGCCCAGCAGGTGAACACCTACGCCGCCGGCGACCAGAACGTGCCCGCCGTGGCAACCCTGGCCGACGGCAGCTACGTGGTGGTGTGGCAGTCCGCCGGGCAGGACGGAAACGGGTGGGGCGTCTACGGCCAGCACTTCACCGCCGCTGGCGTGCCCACCGGCGTCGAGTTCAGGCTCAGCGACTACGTCTGGAACGCCCAGCAGAACGTCTCGATAGCCGCGCTTTCGGGCGGCGGCTACGTGGTCGGCTGGCGCAGCGAGGCGCAGGACGGCTCGTCGGGCGGCGTGTTCGCCCGGGTGTTCAGCGCCACCGACGTGCCCGTAGGCGACGAGATCCGGGTGAGCGCCGCGACCACCTACGATCAGACCCACGCCAACGTGATCGGCCTGGCCGATGGCGGCTTCGTGGTTGCCTTTGCCGACCAGTACCGGGACGGCAGCGGCTACGGCGTTTACGCCCAGCGCTACGACGCCGGCGGTACGCCGGTGGGCGGCAACATGGCCATCAACAGCTATGTGCCGAGCGAGCAGTACATGCCGGCCATGGCTGCGCTGAAGGACGACCCCGCCACGGGCGGCACCGACGAGGCCGGGCTGGTGGTGGTGTGGAACTCCTACGGGCAGGATGGCAGCGGCTGGGGCATCTTCGGCCAGCGCTACGACATGGCCGGCAACCCGGTGGGGGTCGAGTTCCAGGTCAATACCGCGATCTCCGGCAACCAGTACAACCCGGCGGTGGCCACCCTGTCGAACGGCGAGTTCGTGGTGGTGTGGTCCACCGATGCCGACTACTCGGTGCGCGGCCAGCGCTACACCGCGGGCGGCGTGGCGGTGGGGGCCGAGTTCGTGGTTTCCACCCCCGATCTGCCGTCCAACCAGGAGCAGTGGCCCCACGTCACGGCCCTCAACAACGGCGGCTTCGTCGTCACCTGGGATAGCTACGCCGGGCTGCTCAACAACTACATCGACGTGTGGGGCCAGCAGTTCGACGCGGCCGCCAACAAGGTGGATGGCCCGATCCGCTTCGGGCAGGTCACCGGCGACGCCCAGTTCCACGCGGTCGTCGCGCCGCTGGCCGGCGGCAATTTTGCCGCGGTGTGGGCGTCCTACGCCCAGGACGCCAACGGCACCGGTGGCTACGGGGTGTTCCAGCAGCTTTACGGCACGCCGGGCAGCATCGTCCGCCAGGCCGATCCGCAGCTCATCGATCTGGAGCGCTCGGTCACCTTTGCCGAGAACGACGTGAACGCCACGCCCCAGCTGATCGACCCGGGCCTGCGGGTGGTGGATGCCGATTCCGCCAACTTCGCCGGCGGCCGGCTGATGGTCGGGGTGCTGGCCAGCGCCAACGGCAGCGCGGCCTACAACGCCGAAGGCGCCAGTCAGGACGCCTTCACGATCCTCCACGAAGGCAACGGCGCCGGTCAGGTCGGCGTCAGCGGCAACGCCGTCGGTGCCACCGTCAGCTTCGGCGGCGTGGCGGTCGGCACCATCGCCAGCGACGGTCAGGGCGCCAACCGGCTGGTGGTGGTGTTCAACGCCAACGCTACCGCCGCCATCGTCGAGCGGGTGGCCGAGCGGCTCGCCTACAGTAACAGCAGCTCCTCGCCGGTGGGCCGCACGGTGGAGGTGGTGGTGAGCGACGGCGACGGCGGCCAGAGCGCCGCCCAGACCATCGCCATCGACATCGCTCCCCAAACCGACGGCGCGGTGGCCCTGCTGCCGGGCGACACCCACGTCAACACCTACACCGCCGGCACCCAGATCTTCCCGACGGCGATCCACCTGAGCGGGCCGAACGCCGGCGAGTACCTGATCTTCTGGCAGTCCAACGGCCAGGATTCCGACGGCTACGGGGTGTACGGCCAGCGCTTCACCAACAGCGGCGCGGCCGTCGGTGCCGAGTTCCAGGTTTCCACCACCACCCCGGGCAACCAGTACGGCGGCTCGGGCGTGCGCGCCGCGGCGCTGGCCGACGGCGGCTACGTGGTGACCTGGGAATCGGACGACGGCTGGGGCCGCGGGGTGTTCGCCCAGCGCTATGACGCGAGCGGCAACCCGGCCGGCGTCGAGTGGCGGGTCAACCCCACCACCCCCTACGAGGAGCTTCAGCCCTCGGTGGTCGGTCTGGCCGGCGGCGGCTTTGTGATCGCCTACGCCGAAGACGGCAGCGCCGACGGCAACAGCTATGGCACGGTCTTCCAGCGCTACGACGCGAGCGGCGCCGCGGTGGGCGAGCGGGTGCTCATCAACGCCGGCCCGGCGGGCAGCGGCAGCGCCTTCACCGACAACAACCAGTCCTTCCCGCAGCTGGCCGCGCTGGCCAGCGGTGGCTTCGTGGCGGTATGGCATTCCTACGCCCAGGACGGGGCCGGCTGGGGCGTGTACGCCCGGGTGTTCGACGCCGGCGGCGCGGCGGTGACCGACGGCTTCCTGGTCAACGCCTCCACGCTGGGTAACGAGGCGAGGCCCGATGTGGCGACCCTCGGTAACGGCGATTTCGTGGTGGTGTGGACCACCGACAACGACCCCGACAGCGATCTCGGCGGGGTGTTCATGCAGCGCTACACCGCCGCCGGCGTGCCGGTGGGCGAGCAGGTGATGGTGAATGACGGGACCACGCCCTCCAACGGCGACACCTACCCCCACGTCACCGCCCTCGATACCGGCGGCTACGTGGTGGCCTGGGAGTCGGACGACGGCTGGGGCCGCGGCTACTTCATCCAGCAGTACGACGCCACCGGCCACCGGGTGGATGGGCCCCAGCGGGCGTCTCAGTACGCCACCTCCGATCAGGTCTATGGCGACGTGACCGGCCTCACCGGCGGGCGCTTCGTCATCGCCTGGTCGTCGAGCAACCAGGAGGTGGACTGGGGCGTCTATCAGAACATCTACGGCCCGGCCGGCTCGATCGCCCTGCAGGCGGCGCCGCAGGTCTCCGACGTGGCGCCCTCGGTCACTTATCTCGAGAACACCGTCAATGCCGCGCCGCAGCTGATCGACGCCGCGGTCGGCGTGTTCGACGGCGACTCCGCCGACTTTGCCGGCGGGCGGCTGGTGGTGAGCGTCATCAGCGGCTTCTCCAGCCTCAACCAGGACATCGGCGACTATCGCCCGGATCAGGACAACTTCTCGATCCTCAGCGAAGGCAGCGGCGCGGGGCAGGTCAATGTGATGGGCAGCGAGGTGCGGGTCGGCACCGCCGCCATCGGCACCATCGTCTCCGACGGCCAGGCCGGGCGCGATCTCATCGTGCAGTTCAACGCCAGCGCCACCCAGCCCCTGGTCGAGCAGGTGCTGGAGCGCCTGGCCTACCGCAACCCGTCCACCGATCCGGTGGCCGCGCGGCAGGTCAGCATCACCCTGTCGGATGGCGACGGCGGCACCAGCACGCCCACCGTGGTCACGATCAACGTCACCGCCCAGGCCGACGGCGCCCTGCCGCTGGCCAGCCCCGAGCCGGTGAACACCTACACCGCCAGCGAGCAGCTGGCCCCTGCCGCCGCGGCGCTGGCCGACGGCGGCTACGTGGTGGTGTGGCAGTCCAACGGTCAGGACGGCTGGGACTACGGCATCTACGGCCAGCGCTACGACGCCGTCGGCACGCCGGTGGGCAACGAGTTCCGGGTCAGCACCGCCACCCCCTACAGCCAGAGCGAGCCCGCGGTGGCGGCCCTCGCTGACGGCGGCTGGGTGGTGAGCTACACCGACCAGACCCGCGACGGCAGCGGCAGCTCGGTGTGGGTGCAGCGCTTCGCCGCCGACGGCAGCATGGCCGGCAGCGAGTTCCGGGCCAACAGCAGCACCGCCGGCAGCCAGTACCAGCCGGCGGTGAGCGCCGTGGGCAGCGGCTTCGTCGTCGCCTGGTATTCGGACGGCGAGCGCAACGGCGAGTACTACGACCTCTTCCTCCAGCGCTACGACGCGGCCGGTACGCCGCTGGGCACCGAAACCCGGATCAACACCCCGATCCCCGGCAACCCCTACGTCGCCCAGTACGAGCCCGCCATCGCCGGGCTGGCCAGCGGCAACTTCGTGGCCACCTGGCGCGGCGAAGGCCAGGACGGCAGCAACTCCGGCATCTACGCCCAGCTGTTCGACGGGGTGACCGGCGCGGCCATCGGCACCGAGTTCCGCCTCAACCAATACACCACCGACTACCAGTACCTGCCGAGCATCGCGGCGGTGGGCAGCGGCTTTGTCGCCACCTGGATCTCCCGCGGTCAGGATGGCAGCTACGACGGCATCTACGCCCGTCGCTACGACGGCGCCGGCAACGCCCTGGGCGACGAGTTCCGGGTCAACGAAGCCAGCTACTACGAGCAGCGCAGCCCCAGCGTGGCGGCGACCGGCGACGGCGGCTTCGTGATCGCGTGGCGCGACTTCGCCAACGACGACGTGTGGGCGCAGAAATTCGACAGCGCCGGCAGCCGCGTGGACGGCGCGCTGCAGATCAGCACCGCCAGCACCTCCAGCGACGAATCGCCGGCGGTGGTCGGGCTGGCCGGCAACGCCTTCGCGGTGGCCTGGCAGGCCCAGTCGGACGGTAGCGGCAACGGCATCTTCCAGCGCATCGTCGGCGAGCCGGCGGCCTTCGCCCACAGCGCCGCGCCGCAGATCGTCGATCTGGCCGCCTCGGTCACCTTCCAGGAGAACGCCCTCAACGGCGCGCCCCAGGTCATCGACCCGGGCATCGGCCTGCTCGACCCGGATTCCGCCAACTTCAACGGCGGCCGTCTCGACGTGAGCTTCATCACCACCTATGGCAACCAGAACCAGTTCTCCATCCCCGGCATCCAGGCCCAGGATCAGCTTGGCATCCTCAACGAAGGCATGGGCGTCGGCCAGATCGGCGTCGTCGGCGACACGGTGTACTTCGGCGGCACCGCCTTCGGCACGGTGATCGGCCACGGGGTGAACGGCGCCTCGCTGATCGTCACCTTCAACGCCAACGCCACCGCCGAGGCCGTCGAGCACCTCATCGAAGGCCTCACCTACCAGAACTTCCTGTCCAACCCCGAACCCAGCCGCACGGTGTCGGTGCGCCTGTCGGACGGCAGCGGCGGCGTCACCGCGCCCCAGTCGATCACCCTCAACATCGCCCCCAACCCGGACGGCGCCGTGATGTACGGCCAGGAGCAGGTGGTCAGCCGCTTTGCCGCCACCGGCAACCAGGGCGGCGAGCAGGGCGAGGCGGCCATCGCCTATCTGGCCGACGGCGGCTACGCGGTGGCCTACACCGACTGGAGCGGCGCCGACGGCAGCGGCTACGCCGTGTTCGCCCGTCGCTACGACGCCAACGACAACCCGCTGGGCGACCCCTTCCAGGTCAATCTCACCACCGCCTCCAACCAGGACGAGCCCCGCGTGGTGAGCCTCGCGGGCGGCGGCTTCGCCGTGGTGTGGACGTCCACCGGCAACCCCTCCGACCCCTCCGGCGAGGGCGTGTTCATGCGCCGCTACCTGGCAGACGGTAGCGCCGCGCCGGGCGGCGAGGTGCAGGTCAACACCTCGGTGTGGAGCAACCAGTACATGCCGGCGGTCAGCCAGAGCGCCGACGGCGGCTTCATCGTCGCCTGGTACTCCGACGGCGAGCGCGACGGCGACTACTACGACGTGTTCTTCCAGCGCTTCGACGCCACCGGCACGCCGCTGGGCAGCGAGACCCGGGCCAACCTGCCGGTCTCCGGCGATTCGTACTCCGCCCAGTTCGAGCCCTCCATCGCCCTGCTCAATGGGGCGGACGGCGACTTCGTCGTCAGCTGGACCGACAGCGTCGCCGACGGCAGCGGCTACGGCGTGTTCGCCCAGCGCTTCAACGCCGACGGCAGCGCCGACGGCAGCCGCATCCAGCTCAACACCTACATCGACAGCCACCAGCACCAGTCGTCCGTCGCGGCCCTGGCGGGTGGCGGCTTCGTCGCGGTGTGGACGTCCTACGGCCAGGACACCTGGGGTTACGGCGTGTATGGCCAGCGCTTCGATGCCGCGGGCAGCCCGCTGGGCAGCGAGTTCCGGGTGAACTACAACGTCGCCTCCAATCAGCACCGGGCCAGCGTCGCCGGGCTGGCCAACGGCGGCTTCGTGGTGAGCTGGGACGACGACAGCAGCGTGTGGCTGCAGCAGTACGACTCGGGCGGCCGCCCGATCGACAGCCAGGTGGCGATCAACGACATCAGCACGGAGACCACCCCCGACATCGTGGCCACCGACGACGGTGGCTTCCTGGTGGCCTACCAGGGCTGGCGCGACACCGCCCACGGCGGCAACAACACCACCGAGGTGCTGGTCCAGCGCTTCAGCAACACCGCGCCGGACGTGAGCGACGTATCGGTGAGCGGCT
>NZ_JAYRMI010000053.1:25278-28438 GCF_041904905.1 Zoogloea sp.
AAGACAGCGACGTGGTGCTCCTCGACACCCTCTTCGCCGGCGGCTTCAGCGATGTGGACGGGCAGAGCCTCGCCGCGATCCGCATCCTCACCCTGCCGGCTTCCGGCAGCCTCACCCTCAACGGCCTGGCCGTGCTGCCGGGGCAGGAGATCGACGTGGCCGAGCTGGCCGCCGGTCGCCTCATCTACCGGGGCAGCGCCGATTTCGCCGGCACCGACCAGTTCCGCTGGACAGGCAGCGACGGCAACACCTTCTCCAGCCAGTCGGTGTTCACCAACATCACCCTCAACAACGTGAACGACGGCCCGCGCCTCGAGGCCGGCCCGACCCGCTCCGCCAGCGAAGGCTACTGGTTCAGTCAGGGTCTCACCCTGGCCGATCCCGACGTGGGCAACAGCTACGCCGTCACCGTCGACTGGGGCTACAGCGTGGGTGGCGTGCCGGTCGTCGAAACCTTCAGCACCAGCTCCAAGGCGCCGGTCATCGCCCACGTCTTCCCCGACAACGGCAGCTACACCGTCACCGTCACCGTCAACGACCAGCAGGGCCAGCCCAACAGCATCGAGAGCGACAGCTTCACGGTGCTGGTGGACAACATCGCCCCGACCCTCGCCCTGGCCGGCGACAACACGGTGGAGCAGGGCCACGTCTACACCCTGACCCTGGGCGGCGTGTCCGATCCGGGCACCGACACCGTCACCCAGTACATCGTCGACTGGGGCGACGGCTCGCCCGCGCAGACCGTCGCCGCGGCCGATCTGCCCGCCAGCCGACAGCTCACCCACACCTACGGCAGCGCCGCCGCCTACACCATCCGCACCCAGCTGGTGGATGAGGACGGCAGCTTCCCCGGTGCGGGCAGCAAGCTCGTCACCGTGGCCCCGCCGGCCGAGGTCATCGAAGTGAACGCCGGCGCCGACACCGGCATCGGCGAGGGCGTGGTGTTCACCCGCGACATCGTGTTCACCGACCCCGCCGACCAGGACCCCGCCGGGCGCACCGCCACCGTCAACTGGGGCGACGGCACGCCGGTCCAGACCATCGTGCTGGCGTCCGGGCAGTACAGCTTCAACATCGCCCACATCTTTGCCGACGACCGCGCCACACCCTTCCATGTGGAGGTCAGCGTCACCGACGACGGCTTCCAGACCGACACCGACAGCTTCGAGGTGGGCGTCTACAACGTCGCCCCGGTGCTGCCCCTCAGCGGCACCGGCTCGGTCAATGAGGGCAGCAGCTACGTCCTCAACCTTGGCCCCGTCATCGACGTGGCCGCCGACACCGTCACCGAGTACCGCATCGACTGGGGCGACGGCAGCCCGCTGCAGATCCTCGCCCCGGCCGACATCCCGGCCAGCCGCCTGCTGGCCCACGTCTACGCCGACGGCAACGTGGGCGGCAGCCTGCGTCAGGTGGCGGTCACCCTCGTCGACGAAGACGGCGTGTACGTCAATGCCGGCCTGCACAGCCTTGTTGTCGCCAACGTGCCGCCCAGCCTCGTCACCGCCGGTGCCGCCAGCGTCGCCGAAGGCTCGGTGTACGAACTGACGGTCGGCCCGCGGGTCGATCCGGGCGCCGATACCCCCACCCACTACCGCATCGACTGGGGCGACGGCACCGCCCAGAACCTCTACACCGCCGACGAGTACGCCACCCTGCTCGCCAGCGGCGGCAAGGTCACCCACGTCTTCGCCGACGGCGCCAGCAACCCCACCATCAACATCCACGTGCTGGATGAAGACGGCGACCACATCGCGGCCAGTCGCAGCGTCAGCGTCAACGACGTGGCGCCCGCCGCCACCCTCGCCGCCCCGGCCACCGTGGCCGAAGGCAGCAGCTTCATGCTCCAGATCGGCAGCATCGTCGATCCGGGCAGCGACACCGTCACCCAGTACCGCATCCACTGGGGCGACGAAGCAGCCCCCGGCGACGTCCAGCTGATCGGCGCCGCCGAACTGGCGGCCCTCGGCGGCAAGGTCGCCCACACCTACGCCGACGGCGCCCGGCACTACGCCATCGAAGTCTCGGTGGCCAACGAAGACGGCGTGTTCTCCCTGGGCACCCAGCCCATCGACGTGCTCAATGTGGCCCCCGTCGCACCCGTCGGCGGCGCGGCGCTCCTTGACGAAGGCGCGGTGTTCACCCTCAGCGTCGGCGCCATCGTCGACCCGGGCGCCGACACCCGCAGCGGCTACAGCATCGACTGGGGCGACGGCAACGTCAGCAGCTTCACCCCGGCCGATTGGCTGGCGGCAGCCGGCAGCTTCACCCACGTCTTCGCCGACGGTGCGGCCAGCCCCACCGTCACCGTGCGCGCCACCGACGAGGACGGCAGCTTCGTCCTCGGCACCCACACCGTCACGGTGAACAACGTCGCCCCCACCGCCCCGGTGAGCGGCGCGGCGTCGGTGGCCGAAGGCGCGGTGTTCGCCCTCAGCGTCGGCGCCATCGTCGACCCGGGTACCGACACCCGCAGCGGCTACAGCATCGACTGGGGCGACGGCAACGTCAGCAGCTTCACCCCGGCCGAATGGCTGGTGGCAGCCGGCAGCTTCACCCACGTCTTCGCCGACGGCGCGGCCAGCCCCACCGTCACCGTGCGCGCCACCGATGAGGACGGCAGCTTCGTCCTCGGCACCCACGCCGTCGCCGTCACCAACGTCGCCCCGACGGTGGTACTGGGCGGAGCCACCGGCAGCGACGAAGGCGCGAGCTACAGCCTCAGCATCGCCGGCAGCGACCCGGCCGGTGTCGCCGACCCGCTCGGCTACAGCATCGACTGGGGCGACGGCAGCGCCGTGCAAAGCCTCAGCGCCGCCGAACTCGCGGCCCTGGGCGGCACCGTCAGCCACGTCTTCGCCGACGACGCCGACGGCCCGGCCAACGCCACCGCGCGCACCGTCACCGTCACCGCAAGCGACGGCGACGGCGGCACCGGCAGCGCCACCCACACCGTCACGGTGAACAACGTCGCCCCCACCGCCCCGGTGAGTGGCGCGGCGTCGGTGGCCGAAGGGGCGGTGTTCGCTCTCAGCGTGGGCGCCATCGTCGACCCGGGTACCGACACCCGCAGCGGCTACAGCATCGACTGGGGCGACGGCAACGTCAGCAGCTTCACCCCGGCCGAATGGTTGGCGGCAGCCGGCAGCTTCACCCACGT
>NZ_JAYRMI010000054.1:0-28411 GCF_041904905.1 Zoogloea sp.
CTTCAACGACCTGAAGCTGCGCGGTTGCGAGGACATCCTGATCGCCGTCACCGACGGTCTGAAGGGCATGGCCGAAGCGCTGGAGGCAGTGTATCCGCGCACGACGCTGCAGACGTGCATCGTGCATCTGCTACGCAACAGCCTGAGCTACGCGGGCTACAGGGAGCGCAAGGCGCTGGCCGATGCCCTCAAGCCGATCTACCAGGCGGTGAGCGCCGAGGCAGCGCAGGCGGCGCTGGAGGCGTTTGCAGAAGGGGAATGGGGCCAGCGCTTCCCGACGGTGGCCGCGGCATGGCGACGGGCGTGGGAGCAGGTGATCCCATTCTTCGCGTTTCCGCCGGAGGTGCGCCGGGTGATCTACACCACCAATGCCATCGAAAGCCTCAACGCCCGCGTGCGCAAGATCATCAAGACGCGGGGGCACTTCCCGACGGACGAGGCGGCCACCAAGCTGATCTGGCTGGCGCTACGCAACATCACGGCGGAATGGAAGAAACCGATGATGCACTGGAAGCCGGCGATGAACCAGTTCGCCATCCTGTACGGCGAGCGCTTCATCCCGGCCGTGACAAAATGAAAACCCCCGATTGACCCCGGCCGCGGTTGGGGTCAATCGAAATTCGCCTCAAACACAAAATTACTGACACTCCCTTCGGCGCCCCCGAGAGTGCGATCGGCGAAAGATCAGCCCGCGTTGGCGGCGAACCACTGCTCCGCGGCGGCGACGGTCGCGTCGATGTCCGCCTCGGTGTGGGCGGCGGAGACGAAGCCCGCCTCGAAGGCCGAGGGGGCGAAGTAGTGGCCTGCATCGAGCATGGCGTGGAAGAAGCGGTTGAAGGTCTCGCGGTCGGAGGCCATCACGTCGGCGTAGGTCTGGGGCACGGCTTTGGCAAAGTACAGGCCGAACATGCCGCCCACCGAATCGGCCACGAAAGCGACGCCGTGCTTCGCTGCGGCGGCGTTGAGGCCGGCCACCAGCCGCTCGGTGCGGGCGGTGAGGGTTTCGTAGAAGCCCGGGCGGGCGATCTGCTCCAGGCTGGCGAGGCCGGCGGCCACCGCCACGGGGCTGCCCGACAGGGTGCCGGCCTGATACACGCCGCCCAGCGGGGCGATCTTCTGCATGATGTCGCGGCGCCCGCCGAAAGCGCCCACCGGCATGCCGCCGCCGATCACCTTGCCCAGGGTGGTGAGATCCGGGGTGATGCCGTAAAGGCCCTGCACGCCCCGCGGGCCGACGCGGAAGCCGGTCATCACCTCGTCGAAGATCAGCACTGCGCCGTGTTCGGTGCACAGCCGGCGCAGCAGGTGCATGAAGTGGGCCGAGGGCTTGACCAGGTTCATGTTGCCGGCAACGGGCTCGATGATGACGCAGGCGATCTCGCTGCCGCGGGCCTGGAAGGTTTCCTCGAGCTGGGCCGGGTTGTTGTAGTCGAGCACCACGGTGTGCTTGGCGAAGTCTTCGGGCACGCCGGCGGAGGACGGGTTGCCGAAGGTGAGCAGGCCCGAACCGGCCTTCACCAGCAGGCTGTCGGCGTGGCCGTGGTAGCAGCCCTCGAACTTGACGATGGCGTCGCGGCCGGTGAAGCCCCGGGCGAGGCGGATCGCGCTCATGGTGGCTTCGGTGCCGCTGGACACCAGGCGCACCATCTCCATGCTGGGCAGCAGCTCGCACAGGCGCTCGGCCATGTCGATCTCGCGCTCGGTGGGGGCGCCGAAGGACAGCCCCTCCAGCGCGGCCGAACGCACCGCCTCGACCACCACCGGGTCGGCGTGGCCAAGGATGGCCGGGCCCCAGGAGCCGACGTAATCCAGGTATTCCTTGCCGTCCGCGTCCCACACCCGGGCGCCCAGGGCCTTCTTGAGGAAGCGCGGGGTGCCGCCCACCGATCGGAAGGCACGGACCGGCGAGTTGACGCCGCCGGGGATGGTGCGCTGGGCGCGGGCAAAGAGTTCTTCGTTGCGACTGGTCATGCTGGAGCTTCCTGAGAGGTCAATCGAACAGCCCGGCGTAGGCCGCCGCGCGGGCAGCCGGGTCGGGCGCGGAGAAGATGTCGCCGATGACGGCGAGCAGGCCGGCCCCGGCATCGACGAGGGGCAGCGCGTTGTCGAGGGTGATGCCGCCGATCGCCGCCACCGGCACCCGCAGCTCCCGCCGCGCACGGGCCAGCAGATCGAGCCCGGCCCGCGGCGCGTCGGGCTTGGTGGACGAGGGGTACATCGCCCCGAAGGCCACGTAGTCGACCCCGGCGGCAACACCGGCCACCGCCCGCGGCCACTCGTTGTAACAGCTCACGCCCAGAATGCGGCCGGGGCCTAGGGCCGCGCGGGCCGCCGCCGGATCGCCGTCGTCGCGCCCCAGGTGGGCGCCGTCGGCACCGAGTTCGAGGGCCAGCGCGAGGCTGTCGTTGATGACCAGCGGCACCCCGACCGACCGGCACAGGGCCAGCAGGCGGCTCGCCTGCTCATGCTTGAGGGCGGCGTCGGCCAGCTTGTTGCGGTACTGGACGAGGGCCGGACGCGCCGGCAACACCGCCGCCACGGCCGCCAGCAGGGCGTCGGTGTCGAGGAGATCGGGCGTGACGAGGTAGAGACCGCGGCGCATCGTCAGCCCCCGCCCCGGTCGGGCGGGCCGGCCCAGAAAAAACGGTCGGGGATGTACTGCCCCATGCCGGGGCGGAAGGCTGCGGTGAGGGTCTGCCAGGTGAAGCCCTGAGCCTCGAACACGGCATCGGAGATGTCCAGCCCGTGAGCCAGCGCCGCCGCCACCGCGGAGGCCAGGGTGCACCCGGAGCCGTGGTAGCTGCCCGGCAGACGCTCCCACGGATCGGCCCTCAACACCCCCTTCGCCCCATAAAGGGTATTAACTACCTGCGGGGTATTGGCGTGAGAGCCGGTGATGAGTACATACTCGGTTCCCATTTCGAGCAGCATGGTGGCGCACTCGGCCATGCTGCGCTCGTCGGCGTCTTCGCCGCCATAGCACGACACCAGCCGCCGGGCTTCCATCGTGTTGGGCGTGATGAGGGTGGCCTGGGGCACGATGAACTCGCGCAAGGTGGCCAGCATGGCCTCCGACGCCAGCTCGTCCCCCCGCCCGGAAGCGACGATGGGATCGACCACCACAGGAATATGAGGGTAATCGGAGATGATCTCGGCAATCACCTCGATGTTCTCGATGCTGCCCAGCACGCCCAGCTTGAACGCCTGCACCGGCATGTCTTCAAGCACCGCGCGGGCCTGATCGATGACGAAATCTGCGTCCACGGGCAATACTTCCTCGACGCCGACAGTATCCTGGACGGTGAGGCCGGTGATGACCGTCAGGGGGTGACACCCCATGCTGGAAATCGTCATGATGTCTGCCTGGATTCCGGCGCCACCGGTAGGATCGGAGGCGGCGAACACGAGAACCAGGGGGGGAGAAGGATCGCTGCGGTTAGTAGTCATTCCGGGAAACGAGGACGCACAATTTTGACTGCGACTGCGCTACCATTCACGATCCAAGCGATTCTAGCTGAAATCACCGCGACACACCCACATGGCAAGCCCCCCTTACAAGACCTGGATGTGCCTAATCTGTGGTTACATCTACAACGAGGAAACCGGCTCGCCTGACGAAGGCATCGCCCCCGGCACCCGCTGGGAAGACGTTCCCCCGAACTGGACCTGTCCCGAGTGCGGCGCACGCAAGGACGATTTTGAAATGATCGCGATCTGAGGCCAGGCCCCAGGCGCGCAAGGCAACGAAAGCAGCAAGTAGACCGGAGGGTCAATGTGAATCTCAGCGGAACCAAGGTCATGGTCATCGATGACAGCAACACCATCCGCCGCAGCGCAGAGATCTTCCTCGCCCAGGCCGGCTGTCAGGTCGTGCTTGCCGAGGACGGCTTCGACGCGCTCGCCAAGATCGCCGACCACGCACCGGACCTGATCTTCGTTGACATCATGATGCCGCGCCTTGACGGCTATCAGACCTGCGCCCTCATCAAGAAGAACCCCCGCCTCAAGGCGACACCGGTCATCATGCTGTCCTCCAAGGACGGTCTCTTCGACCGCGCCCGCGGCCGCCTCGCCGGCTCCGACGAATACCTCACCAAGCCCTTCACCAAGGAAAGCCTGCTGCGTTCGGTCGCCAGCCACACGCAGCCGCGCCAGCTTTCCGCCCTCGACTGACATCACGAGACGCTGCGCCCATGCCGATCAAGAAAATCCTCGTTGTCGACGATTCCCCGACGGAACGGCTCGCCCTGTCGGAGGTTCTCGTCAGGAACGGCTACCAGGTCGTGACCGCCGACAGCGGTGACGAAGCCGTCGTCAAGAGCAAGACCGAACACCCCGATCTGATCCTGATGGACGTGGTGATGCCGGGCACCAACGGTTATCAGGCCACCCGCACCATCGTCCGGGACGACGCCACCCGCGACATCCCGGTCATCATCTGCACCAGCAAGGGCCTCGAGACGGACAAGATCTGGGGCATGCGTCAGGGCGCCTTCGACTACATGGTCAAGCCCCTCGACCACGCCGTCCTGCTCGACAAGATCCGCGCGCTGGTCTGACGGAATCCCCATGGCGAAGCGGATCAGCCTCCACGAATTCCAGGCCGGCCTCGCCCGGCGGCTTGCCGACGCCAAGGACAGCCGCGCCTCGGCGCTGCTCGGCGTCCAGGCCGGCAAGCGCAACTGGCTCATCGACCTTACCGAAGCCGGAGAAATCCTGGCCGTCCCCCCGCTCGCCACGGTGCCGCTGTCCGAACACTGGTTCCGCGGGCTTGCCAGCGTGCGCGGCAACCTCTTCGGGGTGGTCGATTTCGCGGCCTTCCACGGCGACGCACCGATCGCGCCGGTGGGGCAATCCCGCCTGCTGCTGATCGGGGTGCGCCACAATCTCAACTGCGCCCTGCTCGTGACCCGGGCGCTGGGCCTGCGGGCCGTCGAGGATTTCGAACCCCTCGCCACCCCGCCCGACCCGGAACAGCCTTGGATCGGCGATCAGGTCCAGGATGCCCACGGCACCCACTGGACCCGCCTCAAGGTTTCCGAACTACTGAATCACGCGCGTTTTCTCGACGCCGCCCAATCGTGACCGAACAATCTGGAGGAGCGGCGGGCCACACCCGCTGAAGGAAGAAAAACATGGCATTCAAGCTACCGGGACTGTCGCTGGGCGGCAACAAGGGCGCCACGACCAACGTGGATACCATCATCGACAGCAGCGACGGCACGCAAGCCGGCTCCGGCCTGCCATTCCTCGGCGGCAAGAGTGCGTCCGAACAGCTGCGCACGCTGCGCATCCCCTTCCTGATCTTCGCCGTCCTCACCGCCGCCCTGGTGCTCTACCAGATCCGCGTGAGCAGCTTCGGCACCGCCTACGTCACCGCGGCCGGTGAAATGCGCACCCTGTCGCAGCAGATCGCCAAGGCCAGTCAGCTCGCGCTGCAGGGCGAGCCCACCGTCTTCGACGAACTCCAGCGGGGTCGCGAGCAGTTCAACAACCTCCTCGGCGCCGTCACCGACGGGGGCGACGTCCACGGCACCGGCGTGCCGGGCGGCAGCAGCGCGGTCACCGCCGAGCTTGAAGCCGTCGCCGCCCTCTGGAAGAAGACCGACGCCAACGCCGACAAGCTCCTGAAGGAACAGAAGCGGCTCACCGAGCTGGGCAAGGCCGTTGCCACCATCAACAGCAAGAACCCCCAGCTCCTCGAACTGTCCGAGCAGGTCGCCACGCTCAAGCTGCAGGGCGGCGCCTCCGCCCGCGAGATCGCCACCGCCAACCAGGTGGTGATGCTGACCCAGCGGATCGCCAAGAACGCCAACGCGCTGCTGATCGCCAACGCCATCGATCCGGAAGTCGCCTTCCTGCTGGGCAAGGACACCAACACCTTCCGCGACCAGATCGACCAGCTCCAGAAGATGACCGCCGACGGCACCGACGCCAAGGGCAAGCTCGCCGAACTCGAAGCCGTCGGCAAGGACAACCTCACCGCCGTCCAGACCATCCTCGGCAGCATCCAGCTGCTCGTCAAGGCCAAGGAAGCCGGCGCCAACATCTTCAAGGATTCCGGCCCGCTCCTCGAGAAGACCACCGAACTGGCCGAAGGCTACTCCAACGCCTACACCGGCTTCTTCACCTGGGTGTCCATGTCGATCATCGTCTGCGCCCTGCTGGCGCTGGTCTGCCTCGCACTGATGGCCAAGACCTACAACGACGACATCGCCCGCCGCCGCGCCGCCTCCGAGCAGCTCCGGGAAGCCGCCGAAACCGAGCGTAACGGCACCCAGCAGGCCATTCTGCGCCTGATGAACGAGATGGGCGATCTGGCCGACGGCGACCTTACCGTGCGCGCCACCGTCACCGAAGACGTCACTGGCGCCATCGCCGACTCGGTCAACTACACCATTGAAGAACTCTCCGTGCTGGTACGCCGGATCAACGACGCCGCCATCCGCGTGACCGCGGCCACCGAATCCGCCCAGCGGACCTCCGACGAGCTGCTCTCCGCCACCGAGCGTCAGGCCCAGGAACTGCGCCTCGCCGGCGAGACCGCCCAGAGCATGGCCAGCTCCATGAGCGCCGCCTCCGAAGACGCCCTGCAGTCCGCCCAGGTCGCCCGTCGCTCCCTCGAAGCCGCCCAGAAGGGCGCCGCCGCGGTGGAAGACACCATCAAGGGCATGAACGACATCCGCGAGAAGATCCAGGAAACCTCCAAGCGCATCAAGCGCCTCGGCGAATCCTCCCAGGAGATCGGCGAGATCGTGGAACTCATCTCCGACATTACCGAACAGACCAACGTGCTCGCCCTCAACGCCGCCATCCAGGCCGCATCCGCGGGCGAAGCCGGCCGCGGCTTCTCGGTGGTTGCCGAAGAAGTGCAGCGCCTCGCAGAACGCTCCGCCGAAGCCACCAAGCAGATCGGCGCGATCGTGAAGACCATTCAGACCGACACCGGCGACGCCGTGGCGGCCATGGAAAACGCCACCCGCGACGTGGTGGACGGCGCCCGCCTGTCCGAAACCGCCGGTCACGAACTGGCCGAGATCGAACGCGTGTCCGCCGAAACCGCCGAGCTGATCGAACGCATCTCGGTCAGCACCGAAATCCAGGCCAAGGCCGCCACCCAGGTGGCCGAAAAGATGCGCGGCATTCTGGCAATCACCGACCGCACCACCGCCGGCACCCAGCAGACCGCCGTGTCCATCGGCGAACTGGCTGATCTTGCAGTTGAACTCAAGGGCTCGGTTTCCGGCTTCAAGGTCTGACCCGCACACCCCGACCTGGAACGGAACCTGACCACCACGTACCGATGAGCTCAGCACATGAACTCGACCTGGGTCCGCTGACCTGGGTCAAAGGCGAAATCGACCTGGCCCTGGAAAGGGCCATGGAAGCGCTCGCCGAGGCCGGCAACTCCCCGGACCGGCCAGGGCGCATCAAGTTCGCCCAGACCCACCTGCACCAGGCCCACGGCGCCCTCTCCATCGTGGGCCTCGACGGCCTGACCCAGTTCTCCGAGCAACTCGACCGGCTGCTGGGCGAGATGGCGGCAACCCAGGTGCCGAGCACGCCCGAAGCCATCCGCCTCGCCACCCGCTGCATCGCGGCGATCGGCAACTACCTCGACGAACTCACCCGCGGCCAGCCCGATCAGGCCCTGCGGCTGCTCGGGCTGTACGGCGAACTCGCCCAGGCCCGCGGCCAGGACGCGCCCACCGCCGGCGAGCTGTTCTTCCCCGATCTCACCCAGCGGCCCGCCTTCCCGGCCCCGGCCGAAGGCGGCGACGATCCGAAGCGCCTGCGCGCCCTGCGCGGCCGCTTCGAACGGGGCCTGCTCAAGTGGTTCCGTAACGCCGACGACGTCGCCGGCCCGCAGGAAATGCGCGAATCGGTCGCCGGCATCGAAAGCCTGCAGGCCGTTCCCGCCTCCCGCGCCTTCTGGGCGGCCGCCACCGCCTTCTTCGACGCCCTCGGCCAGCGCGGCCTGCCCGCCGACGCCGCCACCAAGCGCCTGTGCGGCCGCATCGACGCCCAGATGCGGCGGGTGATGGAAGGCTCCAGCATCGTCGCCGAACGCCTCATGCGCGACGTGCTCTACCACGTCGCCACCACCCCCGCCCGGTCCCCGGCCATCGACAACGTCCGCAAGGCCTACCAGCTGCAGGCGTTGATCCCCGACGCCGACCGGCCCATTCGGGACACCCCCCTCGGCCCGGTCCTGCGCAAACTGCGCGAGGAACTCTCCGACGCCCGCGAAGCCTGGGACCAGTTCTCCAAGGGCGGCGCCATCGGCCTGCCCCGTTTCCAGGACACCATCGCGCCGATCGTCGATCATGCCCGCACCCTCGGCCAGCCCGAAGTCGCCGACCTCGCCGCCGCGCTGGGCGAACTCGCCCGCTGGCTGCGCCAGGATCCGCTGCGCCTCACCGACGCCCTGTCGATGGACGTGGCCACGTCCATGCTCATCCTCGACACCCGGCTCGACGCCCACGCCCGCGCCGACCGTCGCGAAGACCTGCAGATCGACGCCCTGCTCCAGCGCCTGAGCGCCCACCAGCGGGGCGAGAAGCTCCCCCCGATGGCGATCTCCGAGCCCGACGCCCAGACCCGTCAGGTCAACCGCCAGCTCGCCCACGAGATCCTCAACAGCCTGATCGAAGTCGAGCAGAGCCTCGACGGCTTCTTCCGCACCCCCGACCGCACCGACATCCTCGCCGCCGTGCGCGGCCCCCTCAAGCAGGTCGAAGGCGCCCTGGCGGTGATGAACGACGACGGCGCCGTGCGCCTCGTCCAGGACGCCGCCGCCCGCATCGCCGCCCTGCCCTCCGAGACCGGCGACAACACCCGCGCCTTCGAAGAGATCGCCCACCGCCTGTCCGCCCTCGGCGTCTACATCGAAGCCCTGCAGCACGGCCCGGCCGACCTCAACCGCATCCTGCGCCCCGACGACGTGCCCGACGTGGCCGACAGCGTCGAGGCCGAACTGGCCCAGCAGAAGCGCGAAGCCGCCGCCCTCACCGCCGCCCTCAAGGACAACCCCGACGACGTCGGCCTGCGCACCGAACTCCAGCTCAACCTCGAAAGCCTCCGTCAGGACGCCTCCCTCACCGCCGACCTCGAACTCGAGAAGCAGGCCCGGCAGGCCCTCACCATGCTCGACGCCGGCGAGCTGTTCAGCGTCCCGGCCCCCATCGCCGCCGCCCCCGCTGCGCCTGCCCTGTCCGCCGAAGCGGCCCGCCTCCTCGACGCCAGCGAAGCCGAGATCGACGCCGAGCTGCTGTCCATCTTCATCGAAGAAGCCATCGACGTGCGCGGCGCCATCGCCCGCAACATCGTCGAGCTGTGCCAGCGCCCCCACGACCTGAACATCCTCACCAACATCCGCCGCAGCTTCCACACCCTCAAGGGCAGCGGCCGGATGGTGGGCCTCAAGGAATTCGGCGAGGCCGCCTGGGAGATGGAGCAGACGCTCAACCACTGGCTGCGCCTTGAGCTGCCGGTCAACGCCGCGCTCCAGAAGCTCATCGACGACGCCCACGACACCTTCTCCGGCTGGATCGACCAGCTCAGTGCCGGCGCCGGCACCCACCGGGACGTCACCGCTCTGGTCACCGAAGCCCAGCGCCTGCGCAGCGAACAGCCGGCCCCAGCGCTGGCGCCGGCCCGCCCCGCACAGCCCGCCGCCCCCGCTGCACCGGTCGCGCCGCCTGCCGAAACCGAAGAGGTCAACCTCGAATCCACCGTCGTCGTGCCGGACGCCAGCTTCACTGAGACCGACATCGGCACCCCGACCGCCCTCCTCGAAGACGCGCCCGACCTCGCCCCGCCGCCGGTCGAGCTGCAGTTCCCCGACCTCAGCTTCCCCGAGCTGGAGCCCGCCCCGGCCGAGCCCGTCGACGCCCTGAGCTTCGACTTCGACCTGCCCACCGAGGCGGTCGCCGACGCCCCCGCCGGGCCAGCCGAACCCGCCGCGGTCGCCACCCCGCCAACGCGCCCCGACGAGCCCCTCGAGATCGAAGGCCTCCAGGTCGAAGAGACGCCGGAGCCCCTGCCCGATCTGCCCGACACCATGCAGACGGTCGAGGAGGCGCTGGCCGATCTCGACGAAGAGCGCATCGAACTGCCCGAACCCATCGAAGCCGTCGAGGCCCTGCCGGTCGACGAGTTCAGGGCCCCGATCATCGATCTGCTCCCGCTCGATGAAGCCCCCACCATCGACCTGCCCATCGCCGAAGAAGCGCTGGAACCCCTCGAAGCCGAAGAGGAGATCCAGGTCGAAGAGATCGTCGACGACAGCACGGCAGACCACATCGACGACGACACCAACCCGGACGAAGTGCGGCTGGGCGACATCGTCCTGTCCCGCCCGCTGTTCGACCTCTATCTCGTCGAAGCCCGTCAGCACGTCGCCACCCTGCGCCACGAACTGGCCCGGCTGTCGGTCAACCCCAGCCTGATCCCCCCACAGTCGGCGATCCGCGCCGCTCACACCCTGTCGGGCATCTCCGGCACCGCCCGCTTTGCCGCGCCCCAGCTCCTGGCCAAGGCCCTCGAACTGGCCCAGCAACGCCTCGCCGACCACGACCGCGCGCCCACCGGCGAGCAGACCGTCCTGCTCAACGCCGCCGCCACGTCCCTCGAAGGCATGCTGGTCCAGCTCTCCGCCCGCAGCCTGCCCCAGCCCGAACCCGCGCTGATCGAGCAGCTCGACGCCGTGCTCGCCACCCATCTGGCCGAAGTCATCAGCCTGCGCCCCGACGCGCCCCCGGCACCGCTCGCCGCCCCCATCGCGCCGCCCCCCATCGCACCACGCCCGGCCGAAGCCGCCGCGCCCGCACCGCAACTGCGCGACGAACTCGACACCGACCTGCTGCCCATCTTCCTGGACGAAGGCAACGAACTCCTCGACCAGCTCGACGTGGCCGTCCACAACTGGCGCGGCAACCCCGCCGACGCCACCCCGGCTGCCGGCATCGCCCGCCTGCTGCACACCCTCAAGGGCAGTGCGCGGATGGTCGGCGCCATGAGCCTGGGCCAGAGCCTCCACGACCTCGAGACCCGGCTTGAGCGGGTGCGCGGCCAGAACGCCGCCGAATCCGGCATCCTCGACGAACTCGAAACCGCCCTCGACCAGACCCGCCAGGCCCTCGACACCCTCGGCAATCCCGAAGCCGTCGCCGCCCCGGTCGCCGAACCCGCCCAGCCGGCAAACCTCGTCGCCACCCCCATCGAGCTGGACGACACCGGCCCGGCCCAGCCCGGCGAACTCGCCGCCCAGGCCGCCCGCACCATGCTGCGGGTCGAAGCCAGCCGCATCGACCAGTTCGTGAACGAGGCCGGCGAAATCTCCATCGCCCGCACCCGCATCGAAGGCGAGTTGCGCACCCTGCGCCGCTCCCTGCTCGACCTCACCGAGAACGTCATCCGCCTGCGTAATCAGCTGCGCGAAGTCGAGATCCAGGCCGACACCCAGATGCAGTCGCGCCTGTCGCAGGTCGAAACCCATCACACCGAGTTCGACCCCCTGGAGATGGACCGCTACACCCGCCTCCAGGAACTCACCCGGATGATGGCGGAGAGCGTGGGCGACGTGACCACCGTCCAGCAGAACCTCCTCAAGAACCTCGACGGCGCCGAATCGGCCCTGCACGCCCAGTCGCGGATGGCCCGCGAACTTCAGCAGTCGCTGATGTACGTGCGCATGGTGCCCTTCGACAGCCTCGCCGAACGTCTCTACCGCCTTGTCCGCCAGACCGCCAAGGAGCTTGGCCGGCGCGCCAACCTCGACATCATCGGCGGCCAGATCGAAATCGACCGCAGCGTGCTGGAGGCCATGACCGGGCCACTCGGCCACTTGGTCCGCAACGCCGTCACCCACGGCATCGAGCCGCCCGAGGTGCGCCGCGCCGCCGGCAAGCCCGAGATCGGCCAGATCACCCTGCGCGTCTCCCACGAAGGCAACGACGTGGTGATCGAGTTCCGCGACGACGGCGCCGGCCTCGACTTCGCCAGCATCCGCCGGCACGCCATCGAGACCGGCCTGATCGACGCCAGCGAGGAAACCGACGACAAGCGCCTCACCAACCTGATCTTCGTGCCCGGCTTCACCACCGCCAGCCTGTCCAGCCTCGCCGGCCGTGGCGTGGGCATGGACGTGGTCAAGAGCGAGACCGCGGCCGTCGGCGGTCGCATCAGCGTCGCCACCGAAGCCGGCCAGGGCACCACCTTCCGCATCCACCTGCCGCTCACCCTCGCCGTCACCCAGGCGCTGCTGGTGCGCGCCGGCGGGCGCACCCTGGCGATCCCCTCCTCGATGGTGGCCCAGGTCCTCGAACTCAAGCCCCAGGCCCTCGAAGACATCCGCGCCAAGCGGGGCACCGAGTGGCTCGGCGAGCACTTCAGCTACCGCTATCTGCCGCGCCTGCTGGGCGACACCGAATCCCAGCCCCAGCTCGACCGCTTCAACTGGATCCTGCTGCTGCGGGCCGGCTCGGAAACCCTCGCCCTCCACGTGGATGCCCTGCGCGGCAACCAGGAAGTCGTCGTCAAGAACGCCGGGCCCCAGTACGCCCGGATGGTCGGCTACTCCGGCGCCACGGTGCTTGGCGACGGCGAGATCGTGCTCATCCTGAACCCGGTCGCCCTCTCCGGCCGCACCCACGGCGGGGCCGAGGACGTCCTGCCGGCGGTCAGCCGCGCCAGCCTCGTGCCCACCCAACCCACCGTGATGGTGGTGGACGACTCCCTCACCGTGCGCAAGATCACCGGCCGCCTGCTCGAACGGGAAGGCTACCGGGTCATCACCGCCAAGGATGGCGTCGACGCGCTGGAGCAACTCCTCACCGCCAGCCCCGATGTCATCATCGCCGACATCGAGATGCCGCGGATGGACGGCTTCGACCTCACCCGCAACATCCGCGCCGACGCCCGCCTGAAGGCCGTGCCGATCATCATGATCACCTCCCGCACGGCCGAGAAGCACAAGCGTTACGCGGAAGAAATCGGCGTCAATCACTACCTCGGCAAGCCCTACGACGAAGACGTGCTGCTGCAGCTGATCCGGGATTTCGTCACCAACGCCTCACGCTGAACCGGACGAAACGGCCGCTTTCGTCCGGGGCAGGCTCCGGCTTGGCTATAATCGGTCGTTTTCCCTGCGCGACCGCCTCATGAATCTGCTCTTCGAAGAGGATGGTGCCTTCAAGACCGGCACCATCCTGACCGACAACGACGCCTCCCTGCAGGTGGAAACACCCCATGGCAAGCGCCTCAAGCTGAAGAGCAACCACGTGCTGATGCGCTTCGCCCAACCCGGCGCCGGCGAGTTGCTCGACCGCGCCGAAGCCGAAGCCGAAGGCCTCGACACCGAATTCCTGTGGGAAGTCTGCGGCGACGACGAGTTCGGCTTTGCCGAGTTCGCCCGCGAATACTTCGGCCACGAGCCCAGCCCCGTCGAATCCGCCGCCGTGCTGCTGCGCCTGCACGCCGCGCCGATCTACTTCCACCGCAAGGGCCGCGGCCGCTTCCGCAAGGCCCCGGCCGAGATCCTTCAGGCCGCCCTCGCCGGCCTCGAGAAGAAGCGCCAGCAGGCCGCCGCCGTCGAGCGGATGCGCGACGAACTCCTCGCCGGCCAGCTGCCCGAAGAACTCAAGCCGCTCGTGCGCCAGCTGCTCTACAAGCCCGACCGCAACCGCCTCGAAACCAAGGCCCTCGAAGCCGCCTGCGCCGAAGGCGGCAAATCCGCCGCCCGGCTGCTGCTCGACTGCGGCGCGCTGGCCTCGTCCCACGAGCTGCACTTCGACCGCTTCCTGTTCGAATACTTCCCCGCCGGCACCGGCTTCCCCGCCTTCGAGCCGCCGGTCGCGCCCGCCGACCTGCCGCTCGCCGCCGTGCGCGCCTTCTCCATCGACGACGCCGCCACCACCGAGATCGACGACGCCTTCTCGGTCACCCCGGTCGACGGCGGCTGGCGCATCGGCATCCACATCGCCGCCCCGGGCCTGGGCTTCGGCCGTGGCTCCAGCCTCGACGCCATCGCCCGCGAGCGCCTGTCGACGGTGTACATGCCCGGCAACAAGATCACCATGCTGCCCGACGCCATCGTCGAGAGCTTCACCCTCGCCGAAGGCCGCGACTGCCCGGCCCTGTCGCTGTATCTCGACGTCAGCCGCGATCTGATGGTCACCGGCAACCACTCCCGCATCGAGCGCGTGCCGGTGGTCGCCAACCTGCGCCACCACGACATCGAGCCGGTCTTCAACGAGACCACCCTCGCCGAAGGCGGCCCGGATTTCCCCTGGAAGACCGAGCTTACCCTGCTGTGGGAGTTCGCCACCGTGCTCGAAGCCGGCCGCGGCAAGCCCGCCGCCAACCAGAACCTCGTCGACTTCAACTTCAGCGTCGACTGGTCCGAAACCACCGCCGACGGCCCCGGCCGCATCGAGATCGGGCGCCGCTCCCGCGGCTCGCCCCTCGACAAGCTGGTGGCCGAGCTGATGATCGCCGCCAACAGCACCTGGGGCAAAGCCCTCGCCGACGCCGGCATCCCGGCCCTGTACCGGGCCCAGACCGGCGGCAAGGTGCGCATGACCACCGCCGCCGCGCCCCACGAGGGCCTGGGCGTCGATTGCTACGCCTGGTCCAGCTCACCCCTGCGGCGCTACGTGGATCTGGTCAACCAGTGGCAGCTCATCGGCTGGCTCAGCGGCACCGCGCCAGCCTTCCCGCCCAAGTCGCCCGAGCTGATCGCCGCGATGCGCGACTTCGAGCTCACCTACGCCGCCTACGCCGAGTTCCAGCGCGGCATGGAGCGCTACTGGTGCCTGCGCTGGCTGCGCCAGCAGGGCCATCCGGCCATGAGCGCCCGCGTGCTGCGCGAGAGCCTGGTCCGCCTCGAAGCCATCCCGCTGATCTTCAAGGTCCCGTCGATGCCCACCCTGCCGCCCGGCACCCGCGTGCAGCTGGCCATCGACAGCACCGACCTGATCGACGTGGACGTGCGCGCCACCTACCTCGAAACCCTGGCCCCGGCTGGCAACGAACCCATCGAGGAGGACGACGCAGACCTGCCGGCCGCCACCGATGACGCGTCCGCCACGGCGCCGGACACCCCCGCCCCCGCCGCCACCGAGGCCCCGCCCGCCGCCTGAGTCCGCCATGCCGCTGTTCCGCCGCGCCCCCGCCCCGTCGCCGACCCTCACGCCCACCCCCGGCACCCTCGCCGGGGCCATCGGCGACTGGCCGACCTTCGCCGGGCATTCGGCGCGCTACGCGCTCGAGTGGGGCGTCGGGCTATCCCTCGCCCTGCACGCCATCCTGCTCTCGATCCACTTCGTGATGCCGGACCCGGCCAAGTTCAAGCGCAACGACAAGGGGCTGGAGGTGGTGCTGGTCAACTCCCGCCACGCCCAGCGGCCGGACACCGCCGACATCCTCGCCCAGACCAACCTCGACGCCGGCGGCAACGCCGACACCAAGGCCCGCCCGGCCACCCCGCTGCCACCCACCGAGCAGACCCGCGCCGGCAACAGCCTGGTCGAAGCCCAGCGCCGCAGCGAGCAGCCCCAGGCACCCCAGGTCGAAGCCATGACCGCCAGGCAGAGCAAGGCCACCCTCGCCGTCGATCCCCGCCACGCCAACCCCACCGAGGCCCCGCGCCCGGTGTCGGGCTACGACCTCCTCGACAGCTCCGCCGCGGTCGCCCGCATCGAAGCCCAGATCGACAAGGACCTGATGGACTACGCCTCGCGGCCGCGCAAGAAGTTCATCGGCGCCCGCGCCCACGAATACCGCTTCGCCCAGTACGCCGAAGACTGGCGCCAGAAGATCGAGCGGGTCGGCACCCTCAACTACCCCGAGGCGGCCCGCGGCAAGCTCTACGGCAGCCTGCTGCTGTCAGTCACCATCCGCGCCGACGGCAGCGTGGAGAGCGTGGAGATCCTCCGCTCCTCCGGCCACAAGCTCCTCGACGACGCCGCCCGCCGCATCGTCCAGCTCGCCGCCCCTTACGCCGCCTTCCCGCCGGACATCCGCAAGGACACCGACGTGATCGAGATCACCCGCACCTGGACCTTCACCAACGCGGACATGCTGCAGACCTCCGCCCGCAAGGATTGACCCGATGGACCGTTACGCCGTGATCGGCAACCCGATCGGCCACAGCAAGTCGCCCCGCATCCACGCCGCCTTCGCCGCCCAGACCGGTCAGCCCCTCAGCTACGAAGCGCTGCTCGCCCCCCTCGACGGCTTTGCCGCCACCGTGCGCGGCTTTCAGGCCGCCGGCGGACGCGGGATGAACGTCACCGTGCCCTTCAAGCTCGAAGCCTTCGACCTGGCCGACCGGCTCACCCCCCGCGCCCAGGCCGCCGGCGCGGTCAACACCCTGGCCTTCGGCGCCGATGGCACCCTGGGCGACAACACCGACGGCGCCGGCATCCTGCGCGACATCACCGTCAACCTGCGCTTCGCCGTGGCCGGCCGCCGCGTGCTGCTCCTCGGCGCCGGCGGCGCGGCCCGCGGCACCGTGCTGCCGCTCCTCGCCGCGCAACCCGCCAGCCTCACCATCGCCAACCGCACCGCCGCCAAGGCCGTCGAGCTGGCCGACGAATTCGCCGGCGCCGGCGCAAGCCCCGTCGCCCCGACAGGATGCGGCCTCGCCCAGCTCGCCGGGCAGCAGTTCGACCTCGTCATCAACGCCACCAGCGCCAGCCTCTCGGATGCCGCGCCCGACCTGCCCGCCGGCCTCTACGCCCCCGGCAGCCTCGCCTACGACATGATGTACGGCAAGGGCGAGACGCCCTTCCTCGCCGCCGCCCGCCTGCAGGGCGCGGCGCGCCTCGCCGACGGCCTCGGAATGCTCGTCGAGCAGGCTGCCGAGAGCTTCCTGCTGTGGCGCGGCGTGCGCCCCGACACCGCCCCCGTGCTCGCCGAACTGCGCGCGGCCCTCTGAGCCCATCGGCGATGGCCCGGCTCTGGCACTGGACACGGCGCGCCCTCGCGGCGCTGGTGCTGCTGTTCGTCGCCTACCAACTGTGGCTGCTCGGCCACGTGCTGTGGTGGAAATGGAACCCGCCCTCCGCCACCAGCTTCATGAGCCTGCGCCTCGACGAACTCGCCGCCGACAAACCCGACGCCGAACTCCACTACCGCTGGGTGCCCTACGAGCGCATCTCGATCCACCTCAAGCGCGCCGTGGTCGCCGCCGAGGACGACAAATTCGTCGACCATGAAGGCTTCGACTGGGAAGGCATCCAGAAGGCCATCGAGAAGAACCAGAAGAAGGGCAAGCCCGTCGCCGGCGGCTCCACGATCAGCCAGCAGCTCGCCAAGAACCTCTTCCTCAGCCCCGCCCGCAGCTACTTCCGCAAGGTCGAGGAGGCCATCATCACGGTGATGATCGAAACACTGTGGGACAAACGACGCATCCTCGAGGTCTATCTCAACGTGGTCGAGTGGGGCAACGGCATCTTCGGCTGCGAGGCCGCCGCCCAGCGCTACTACCGCATCCCGGCCGCCCAGCTGGCGCCCAACCAGGCCGCCCGGCTGGCCGTAATGCTCCCCAATCCGCGCAAGTACGAGAAGAGTTTCAGCCCCCGCCTGGCCGCCCACGCGGCCCGCATCCAGGGGCGCATGCAGTACTCCGAAGTGCCCTGAGCCACCCCGCCGGCGCCCTCCTTGCGGAAACTGAGCCCCTGCCCGACGCCCCGCCCTTCGGGTAGAATGTCGCGTTTTCCCAAGCACCGCCTCCCCCGATGCAATTCGCCGGATTCACCTTGCGAAACAATCTGTTCGTGGCGCCCATGGCCGGCGTGACGGACCGCCCCTTCCGCCAGCTCTGCAAGAAGATGGGGGCCGGGCTCGCCGTCTCCGAGATGGTCACCTCCAACTCCCTGCTCTACGGCAGCGCCAAGACCCAGCGCCGCGCCAACCACGACGGCGAGGCCGACCCGATCTCCGTCCAGATCGCCGGCGCCGATCCGGCCATGATGGCCGAAGCCGCCCGCCACAACATCGACCGCGGCGCCCAGATCATCGACATCAACATGGGCTGCCCGGCCAAGAAGGTCTGCAACGTGATGGCCGGCTCCGCGCTGATGCAGGACGAGCCGCTTGTTGCCCGCATCCTCGAAGCCGTCGTCGGCGCCGCCGGCAACACCCCGGTCACCCTCAAGTTCCGCACCGGCTGGAGCAAGGCCAATAAAAACGCCGCCACCGTCGCCCGCATCGCCGAAGAATCCGGCATCCAGCTGATCGCCATCCACGGCCGCACCCGCGCCTGCCAGTACACCGGCGACGCCGAGTACGACACCATCGCCGACGTCAAGACCCGCGTGCGCATCCCGCTGATCGCCAACGGCGACATCACCACGCCGCAGAAGGCCAAGTTCGTGCTCGATTACACCGGCGCCGACGGCGTGATGATCGGCCGCGCCGCCCAGGGGCGCCCCTGGATCTTCCGCGAGATCGAACACTTCCTGAAGACCGGCGAAGCGCTTCCGCCCCCGCTCGTCTCCGAAATCCTCCAGGTGTGCAAGGATCACCTCGCCGACCTCTACGCCTTCTACGGCGAAGACACCGGCGTCAAGGTCGCCCGCAAGCACATCAGCTGGTACACCAAGGGTCTGGTCGGATCGGCACAGTTCCGCCGCGTCATGAACACCCTGCCCACCGTACAAGAACAGATTGCCGCCATTGACGAGTTCTTCGGCCGGCTCGCCGACAGAGACAGCCGCCTGGTTTACACCGAAGAATTCCCTCAGGAGCTTGCAGCATGAGCAGCACCAGCAATGACATCGCCGAATCTGTCTGCCGCGCCCTCGACACCTACTTTCGCGATCTCGACGGCGAGAAGCCCAACGCCCTCTACGCGATGGTGATCAAGAACGTCGAACGCCCCATGCTCGAGTTCGTCCTCAAGCAGGCCGGCGGCAACCAGACCCTCTGCGCAGAAATGCTCGGCATCAACCGCAACACCCTGCGGCGCAAGCTGTCCGAGCACGAACTCCTGTAATCGCCTTTCCGTCATTTTCGCGCCGCAGCCCCGCGGCCATCCCGAGAACACCCCCATGAAAGTCACCCAAGCCCTGCTCAGCGTCTCCGACAAGACCGGCGTCGTCGAATTCGCCCGCGAACTGTCCGCTCTCGGCATCAAGCTGCTGTCCACCGGCGGCACCGCCAAGTCCCTGCGCGATGCCGGCCTGCCGGTCACCGACGTGTCCGACTACACCGGTTTCCCCGAGATGCTCGACGGCCGCGTCAAAACGCTGCACCCGAAGGTCCACGGCGGCATCCTCGCCCGTCGCGACCTGCCCGAGCACCTGGCCAAGCTCGAAGAGCACAGCATCCCGCGCATCGACCTCGTGGTGGTGAACCTCTATCCGTTCCAGGCCACCGTCGCCAAGCCCGACTGCAGCCTCGAAGACGCCATCGAGAACATCGACATCGGCGGCCCGACCATGGTCCGCGCCGCGGCCAAGAACCACGGCAATGAAGCCGGCGGCGTCGGCATCGTGACCGACCCGGCCGACTACGCCGGCATCGTCGCCGAGCTCAAGGCCAACGGCGGCGCGCTCAGCTACAAGACCCGCTTCGACCTCGCCCGCAAGGCCTTCACCCACACCGCCCGCTACGACTCGGCGATCTCCAACCACCTCACGGCCCTCGCCGACGACGGCAGCAAGATGGCCTACCCGGAGCGCTTCCAGCTGGCCTTCGATAAGGTGCAGGACCTCCGCTACGGCGAGAACCCCCACCAGTCCGCCGCCTTCTACCGCGAGTCCGAGCCCCAGGCCGGCGCCATCGCCGCCTACACCCAGGTGCAGGGCAAGGAGCTGTCGTACAACAACATCGCCGACTCCGACGCCGCCTGGGAATGCGTCAAGGCCTTCGACTCAGTTGCCAACACTGTGGCCTGCGTGATCGTCAAGCACGCCAACCCGTGCGGTGTGGCCGTCGCCGCCAGCCCGCTGGAAGCCTACAAGAAGGCCTTCTCCACCGATCCCACCTCCGCCTTCGGCGGCATCATCGCCTTCAACACCACCGTTGACCGCGCCGCCGCCGAAGCCGTCAGCGCCCAGTTCCTCGAAGTGCTGATCGCCCCCGCCTACACCGACGAAGCCCTCGAGCTCCTCAAGGCCAAGCAGAACGTCCGCGTGCTGGTCAATCCGCTGGGCACCGTCCGCCAGCCCGATTACAAGCGCGTCGGCGGCGGCCTGCTGGTGCAAAGCGCCGACTTCGCCCCGATCACCGCGGCGGATCTGAAGGTCGTCACCAAGCGCGCCCCCACCGAACAAGAGCTCGGCGACCTGCTGTTCGCCTGGCGCGTGGCCAAGTTCGTCAAGTCCAACGCCATCGTCTACTGCAAGGACGGCATGACCATCGGCGTCGGCGCCGGCCAGATGAGCCGCGTGGATTCCGCCCGCATCGCCAAGATCAAGGCCGAGAACGCCGGCCTCGTGATCCCCGGCTGCGTGGTCGCGTCGGATGCTTTCTTCCCGTTCCGTGACGGCCTCGACGTGCTGGCCCAGGCCGGCGCCACCGCCGTCATCCAGCCGGGTGGCTCGGTGCGTGACGCCGAAGTGATCGCCGCGGCCGACGAGCAGGGCATCGCGATGGTCCTCACCGGCTTCCGCCACTTCCGTCACTGATCCGGGCACACTCATGAAGATCCTCGTCATCGGCTCCGGCGGACGCGAACACGCGCTGGCCTGGAAGCTCTCCCGCTCGCCCCGCGTGCAGAAGGTGCTGGTCGCCCCGGGCAACCCGGGCACCGCCCGTGAGCCCGGCATCGAGAACGTCGCCGTCACCGCGATCCCCGAGCTCATCGAGCTCGCCCGTCGCGAGCAGATCGCCCTCACCGTCGTCGGCCCCGAAGCACCGCTGGCCGCCGGCGTGGTGGATGCCTTCCGCGCCGCCGGGCTGCCGATCTTCGGGCCCACCAAACTGGCCGCCCAGCTCGAAAGCTCCAAGGACTTCGCCAAGCAGTTCCTGATCCGCCACAAGATCCCCACGGCCAAGTACCAGACCTTCTCCGACCCCGCCGCCGCCCACGCCTACGTGGACGCCGAAGGTGCACCGATCGTCATCAAGGCCGACGGCCTCGCCGCCGGCAAGGGCGTGGTGGTGGCGATGACCACGGACGAAGCCCACGCCGCCATCGACGCCATGCTCACCCACAACACGCTGGGCGTGCAGTACGACGAGCGCGGCCCGCGGGTGGTGATCGAGGAGTTCATGGACGGCGAGGAAGCCAGCTTCATCGTGATGGCCGACGGCCGCCACGCCCTGCCGCTCGCCACCTCCCAGGATCACAAGCGCCTGCGCGACGCCGACCAGGGCCCCAACACCGGCGGCATGGGCGCCTACTCGCCCGCCCCGGTGGTCACGCCCGAAGTCCACGCCCGCGCCATGCGCGAGATCATCATGCCGACCCTCGCCGGCATGGCTGCCGAAGGCCTGCCCTACACCGGCTTCCTGTACGCCGGCCTGATGATCGACGCCAAGGGCGCACCCCGCGTCGTCGAGTTCAACTGCCGCATGGGCGACCCGGAAACCCAGCCGATCATGATGCGACTCAAGACCGATCTGGTCGATCTCGTCGAAGCCGCCATCGCCGGCAAGCTCGACAAGATCGAAGCCGAATGGGACCGCCGCTTCGCCCTCGGCGTGGTGATGGCCGCCGCCGGCTACCCGGACAGCCCCCGCAAGGGCGACGCCATCCACGGTCTGCCCGCCAGCAGCCCCCAAGACGTGCACGTCTTCCACGCCGGCACCGCCGAATCGAACGGTCAGGTCGTCACCAACGGCGGCCGCGTGCTGTGCGTCACCGCCCTGGGCGACAACGTGCGTAGCGCCCAGAAACTCGCCTACGAACAGCTCGACCAGATCCACTTCGACGGCATGCAGTGCCGCCGCGACATCGGCTACCGCGCCGTCGCTCGCAAAGCCTGAGCCATGCCCCACCTGCGCATCGAGTACAGCACCAACATCGCCGGCCGGTTCGACCCGGCCGCGGTGCTGGCCGCCACCACCGACGCGCTGGTGGCCAGCGGCGTGTTCGACCCGCCCGACGCCATCAAGGCCCGGCTGATGCCGGCCCCGCACTTCCGGGTCGGCAGCGGCGCCGACCACGGCTTCATCCACGCCGGGCTGGCGCTGCTCGCGGGCCGCGACGCCGCCACCAAGCAGCGCCTCACCGCCGCCCTGGTGGACGCCATCGCCCCCCTCGTCGCCGCCGGCCCCCAGGTGGTGCAGATCACCTCCGAAGCCCGCGACATGGATCGCGACACCTACTCGAAGCGCCTCCTTCCCGGCGCCTGATTCACCCGCCGGCCGCTGGCCGGTTTTTTCCATCCCCGGAGCCCACCCATGCCTGACCGCGCCGCCGTCAAAGCCTATCTCCTCGACCTCCAGGCCCGCATCGTCGCCGCTCTCGAAGCCTTCGACGGCAAGCCCTTCGTCACCGACAGCTGGACCCGCCCCGCCGGCGGCGGCGGCCTCACCCGCCTGATCGAGGACGGCCACTTCTTCGAGCGCGGCGGCTGCAACTTCTCCCACGTGATGGGCGAAGGCCTGCCGCCCTCCGCCACCGCCGCCCGGCCCGAACTCGCCGGCCGCAGCTACGAGGCAATGGGCGTCTCGCTGGTGCTCCACCCGCGCAACCCGTACTGCCCCACGGTGCACATGAACGTGCGCTTCTTCATCGCCTCGGCGCCGGGCAAGGCCGACGTGTGGTGGTTCGGTGGCGGCATGGATCTCACTCCCTACTACCCCTTCGAGGACGACGTCCGCCACTTCCACACCACCTGCAAGGCCGCCGTGCTGCCCTGGGGCGAGGCTGAGTACCAGCGCCTCAAGGACTGGTGCGACCGCTACTTCTTCCTCAAGCACCGCAACGAGCCCCGCGGCGTGGGCGGGCTGTTCTTCGACGACCACGGCGCCGACGGCAAGGTGGATTTCGACGCCGCCTTCGCCATGACCCGCAGCGTCGGTGACGCCTTCCTGCCGGCCTATCTGCCGGTCGTCGAACGCCGCCGCGACTCACCCTATGGCGAGCGGGAGCGCGACTTCCAGGCCTACCGCCGGGGCCGCTATGTCGAGTTCAACCTGGTCTTCGACCGGGGCACCCTGTTCGGCCTGCAATCCGGCGGTCGCACCGAATCCATCCTCATGTCCATGCCGCCCATCGTGAAGTGGCGCTACGACTGGCACCCGGAAGCCGGCAGCCCCGAAGCCCGGCTGTACGCCGACTTCCTCATCCCCCGCGACTGGGCCTGAGCCTGAGCCCGCCCATGTTCGACACCGCCCGCCAGCAGTTCAAGGCGCAGCTGGCGACGGTCATCGAACTGGGCATCGGCGCGCTGTCGGCGCTGGGCGTGCCGATGGCGCTGATCCTCGGCAAGCTGCTGCTCGCCGGGCTGCTGGGGATGATCGTGGTGGGGGTTGGCCTGCGCTTCGCTCGCGGCCGGAAGCGGGCTGCAGCAAATCAGCGGGCCGGCGCGACGAGCCCGCCCGGCGGATAGCTGCGCAGATAACCCAGCAGCGTCTCAACCCGCCCACGGATGAGCGCCGCCCGATACGCCGCCCGCGACGCGGCCGACGACGAGCCAAAATCCTCCCGCGTCCAGTTGTTGGCGATGAAGCGCAGCTCCGCATCCCGGAAGACCAGCCAGCTCTTCTGGCTGCGCACCAGATCCTGCCGGCGGCTGTCGCGCCCCTGGCGCACCAGCGCGGTGTAGGCGAGGTTCAGCTCCCGGTCGAGAAACTGCTCATATTGGGCATAAGCCGCCAGCGCATCCCGCTCCGACGCCGCCTCTGCGATGCGGTTTTCAAGGTCGCCCGCGCGGGTCACGAACGCGGCCAGCGGATCGGGCCGGTCGGGGTTGTCGATGGCCAGCGCCACGCCGGCGGGCAAGCCCAGCGCAAGCACCAGCACCCAGCCGGCCAGCCGGGCCGGAAAACGCTCACCAGTTCTTCTCATATTTCCCCTGGGAATAGACGTTCCATTCGCATTGCCGGCGCCGTTCGAGCCCCAGCATCACCTTGCCCTGGGACTTGTTCCAGGATTTCCACGCTGCCTCCAGGCTCTTGTAGGAGGTCTGGGCGGTGGGGTCGTTCACCATCTTCGCCACCGACGAGCGGGCCAGATTGGCCGCGCCGATGTTGAAGGTGAGGATGACCAGCGCGTCGAACTGGCTCTGGCTGAGCGGCGCCGCGATCGTCGCGTTCACCGCCGCCTCGAAGGGCTGCAGATCCCGGTCGAGCAGCGCGTCGGCAGCCGCTTCGGTAATGTCGTTCTTGTAGGTGTCCCACTCGGCCTTCGAGATCAGATGGCCATAGCCGATGGTTGCCCCCTTCACCCACACGCGGGTGACCTTGCGGGTCTGGTCGTCGTAGGGGTACAGGGACAGGCTCTCCAGCTTGCGGAGCAAGGCCCGCGCCGCGCCGCTCATGCTCATCGCCCCCGCCGGCTGGGCTGGCGTTGTCGGGGTGACGACGACCGCAGGCGGCTGGTTGAGGGCCTGCCAGGTCTTGCCGCCGGGGTCCACCCGGCCGTCGGGCTTCTGCAGCGTCATCACCCGGCGCTGGAATTCCTCGATGGCGCCATAGGTCTCGTCGCCCTGCCCGCCGTCCTCGGCAATCCGCGGCAAGCTTGCCGGCCGATGAAGGTTCAGCAGCTGCTGCACCAGCAGGACTTCGCGCTTGAGCGGCTTCTCGGCGCCGCGCCCGACCGCACGTGTGAGACTGGCCATGAACGTCTCCCGCAACAGGATTGACTACGCACTTCCACTATAGCCAGCCCGACTCGTCCCGCCAACGGCCGAAAGGCAAAAATGCCTCCGGGCACCGTCCGCCTGCGGCGCCGCAAACAAAAACGCCCGGCGCGCCTGCTGGCACCCGGGCGTTCTGGAACAGCGACAGGCGCTGTTCGCGGAGACTTAGATCTTGCCGACCAGATCCAGGGACGGCTTGAGGGTCTCGGCGCCTTCCTGCCACTTGGCGGGGCAGACTTCGCCCGGGTGGGAGGCGACGTACTGGGCAGCCTTGACCTTGCGCAGCAGCTCGGAAGCATCACGGCCGATGCCCAGATCGTGGATCTCGGCGACCTTGATCTGGCCTTCCGGGTTCACCACGAAGGTGCCGCGCAGCGCCAGACCGGCTTCCTCGATCATCACGTCGAAGTTGCGGGAGATGGTGCCGGTGGGGTCGCCCAGCATCGGGTACTTGATCTTCTTGATGGTGTCGGAGGCGTCGGCCCAGGCCTTGTGCACGAAGTGGGTGTCGGTGGAGACGGAGTAGACCTCGACGCCCAGCTTCTGGAACTCGGGGTACAGGTCGGCCATGTCGCCCAGCTCGGTCGGGCAGACGAAGGTGAAGTCGGCCGGGTAGAAGAAGAACACGGACCACTTGCCCTTGACGTCGGCTTCAGTCACGTCAACAAACTTGCCATTGTGGAAAGCGGTGGACTTGAACGGCTTGATTTCGGTGTTGATCAGGGACATTGATGTTTCCTTCACGGGTTGGGAGAGGGTGTTCGGAAGTCACATGATAGGCCCGGACATCATATCGTTCAAATTGATTGATGAAATGATCCGGATTGAAGAAAACTATCGAGCACGCGCTTCCGCAAGACAGGCTGAAATGTCCATCTTATTTCGCCGACAAGGCGCGGAAAAGCCCGGGCGCCGTGCAGGCCGCCCCGGCGATCAGCGCAGGGAAAGCTCCGCTGCGGCGCGGTAGTGGCGGTTGGCGTCGTCGGTTCGGTCGATGCGCTCCGCCAGCTGGGCCAGCGCCACATGCGCCTCCCAGCCGGGTTCGATGGCGAGGGAGGCCTCCAGGTAGCTTTCGGCCTTGCCCCACAGCTGCGACTGCACGCACAGCCGGCCCAGGGTGAGGAGCAGCTGCGGGTCGCGGGGGTTGCGGGTGAGCCAGTCTTCGGCCTTGACCAGACGGCTGCGCACCTCGCCGCCTTCGCAGCGGCCGTAGAGCCCGGCGAGGGCGGAATCCCACCCCACCGCGAGCTGGGTCTCGATGGCTTTCTGGGCACCGCTGCCGTCACCCGCGGCGATCAGCGCGCGAGCCAGGGTAGCTACCAGTCGGGCATCCCGCTGCTCGTCGCGGGGGAGTTCCTGCCAGTAGGCGTTGAGGGCGAGGGCGTCGCCGGCCCGGCGCCGGAGTTCTTCCTGGTGAGCGCGACGCTTGATAGGCTCGGCCTGCTCGGCGGTGAGCGCCTTGACCTTGACGAGCTGACGCACCACCCGCACCGCCTCGACCCAGTCGCCCTTGGCCTGCGCGGTGCGCAGCGCCAGGCGCAGCGCAGCGATGTGACGCTGACCGCCCACCTGGAGTTCGGCCAGGCTTTCGGCCGCGTCGTCGAAGCGGCGATCCTCGACCGCCAGCTTGGCCTCCGTCATCAGCCGGGCGAGGCGCATCTCCTCACCCTCGTCGGCCACCTTGCGGAGCCAGTGGCGATAACGGTTCTCGTCGCGCAGGGAGTGGGCGGCTCGGGCCGCCAGCAGCGCGGCCAGCCCGCGGGATTCGCCGGCCTCGTAGGCGGCGGTGGCCTGCTTGAGGGCCTGCCCGAAGCGGCCTTCGATGCGCAGCCGGACGGCATCGTAGATGGCCTGGGCGGCCCGCTCGCGGCCAACCCGCTGGCGATAGCGCTGGACCGCCCGGGGCAGGGCCAGGGTGCGGGCGACGAGCCGGGTGAGGGCGTAGATTGCCGCAAAGCCGCCGACCAGCAGCACGATCAGCAGGTTGAGGGAGATCTGGACCCGATAGGGCGGCCACACCAGCAGGGCGTAGCCTTCGTTGTAACGGCCTGCCACCGCCAGGACGGCGGCCAGGGCGAAGAGGCCGAGCAGCCAGAGCAATCCGCGCATGGCCGCCTCAGTTCTTCTTCGCCGGGCTGGCGGGCCTGGCGGCCGGGGAGGCGGCCTCGACGCGCCGCTCGGGCACCGACTGCAGCGCCCGCAGGGCGTTGAGGCTGGCCTGGAGGTTGGGCAGGTCGACGCCCACCGGGCTCTTCTGGAGTTCGATCAGGTCGGTGCGGGCGGATTCGACCCCGGCGTTGCGCGCGTCGAAGTAGCGGCCCAGCCATTCGGCGCCGATCCGCATGTCTTCCCGGAAGGTGTTGCCGTCGCGGGAGAGCAGCGCGAGGCGGGCGTTCATCAGGCGCAGCTTGAGGTTTTCGCGCAGGAACACGGCGTTGCTCGGGGCCAGAAGGGCTGGATCGGGGCGATCCATGCGCTCGACGCGGACGAGCTGGCTGAACTCGGCCCAGAAATCGAGCCACAGCCGCTTGAGCCAGGAGGGTGCGGCCTGATCGGCCTTGGCCGCTTCGGAGCGCGGCCCGGCCTCGAAGGCCAGGGGCAGGCTGTCGATGCGGCCGATGAGGGTTTCGAGCTTCAGGGCGACGCCGGCGGCATCCACCTGCGGCAGGGCCTTGAGGGTGTCCAGATCGCCGGCGATGGCCTTGCGCAGCGGCAGCCAGTGGGGCCGGTCGACGCTGCCCAGGCGGGCGTCGGCGGTTTGCAGGGCGAACAGCGCGGCCTGCACGTTACCGGCCAGTTGGAGTTGCTGGGCGGCGATCAGCACCGCCTGCTCCACCTCGGCCAGCAGGCGGTCGTCCCGGGAGCGGGAGAACTCCTGGTACATCGCTTCGAGGGCCACCTGCTGGCCCTGGGATTCGGAGAAACGGGATTCGAGCGACCCGAGCCGGGTCTGGATGTCCTGAAGGTTCTCCTGGGCGAGCTTGGCCAGCGCGCGGCTTTCGGTGGCGGCGGTGTCGCTGCTGGCGAGGCGGCGGGCCAGCTCTTCCTGCATGTCGGCGAGGCGGCTGCGGGTTTCGACCCACTGCCAGCCCAGCAGGGCCAGCGCGAGGGCGGCCACGATGGCGGAAGGGCGGCGCCACGACGGGGGCGCAGACGTCGGCCGGGGGGCGTCGGCGGGCGGGAGGCTGGGATTTTCGCTGCTCATGGGCGTGAGTTTAACCCGGATAGACGTTGTGGTTGGGCGCCGAGAAGTGCCGGACGAGGCCGTCGATGAGGCCGTGGTCCCCGGGGCCGGTGGCGATGACCGCGGGGAATCCGGCCTCCCGGGCCGCCGCCGCGATGCGCGGATGGGGCACGAAAACCGGCACCGGACGCAGATCGCCCACTCCGGGCAGGGCCGCGAGGTGGGCGACACCTTCGCTGCTGGTGAGGGTGAGGGCATCCAGCCGGCCCGCGCGGGCGCGGGCGACGAGGGGCGCCGGGTCGTCCGCGGGCCCCCCGCGGTGGTAGCAGGTGAGGTATTCGACGGTGGCACCGCGCTGGGCGAGGGTGTCGCCCAGCAGATCGCGTCCGCCGTCGCCGCGCAGGATGAGCACCCGCTTGCCGGCCACCGCGCCCGCCTGGAAGGCTGGCAGGGCGAGCACGGA
>NZ_JAYRMI010000055.1:0-28365 GCF_041904905.1 Zoogloea sp.
CGTCGAGGATCGCCCGGGCGGAGTCGGCCAGCGGGTCTTGCTGGTCGTCGCCCTCGGCGAGCACGGTGTAGAAGGCGGTGATCGAGCCGCCGCCGTCCGGCCCGTTGCCGGCGCGCTCCACCAGCGCCGGCAGGCGCGCGAACACCGACGGCGGGTAGCCCCGGGTGACCGGCGGTTCGCCGATGGCCAGCGCGATCTCGCGCTGGGCCATGGCGTAGCGGGTGAGCGAATCCATGATGAGCAGCACCTGCTTGCCCTGGTCGCGGAAGTATTCGGCCACCGTGGTGGCGTAGGAGGCGCCCTGCAGGCGCATCAGCGGGCTGCAGTCGGCCGGGGCGGCGATCACCGCGGAGCGGGCGAGGCCCTCGGGGCCCAGGTTGTGCTCGATGAACTCTTTCACTTCGCGGCCCCGCTCGCCGATCAGCCCGACGACGATCACGTCGGCGGCGGTGTAGCGGGCCATCATGCCGATGAGCACCGACTTGCCCACGCCCGAGCCGGCGAACAGGCCCATCCGCTGGCCGCGGCCCACGGTGAGCAGGCCGTTGATGGCGCGGATGCCCACGTCCAGCGACTGGCTGATGGGCGCCCGCTGCAGCGGGTTGATCGGCCGCGCCTGGAGCGAGCGGCTGTGGCGCACCGCCAGCGGGCCGAGGCCGTCCAGCGGGCGGCCGGCGCCGTCGACCACCCGGCCGAGGAGTTCGTCGCCCATCGGCAGGTGCTTGGCCCGGTCGGAGGCGCGGCGGCGGGGTTCGATGCGTTCGCCGGCGATCAGCGGCGGCTGGGTGGGCTCGACCGGCAGCACCTGGGCGCCGGGGGCCAGGCCGAAGACGTCGTCGGTGGGCATCAGGAAGATCTTCTCGCCGTGGAAGCCCACCACTTCGGCTTCCACCGAGCTGCCGCCGGGCACCACGATGCGGCAGCCGGAGCCCAGCGGGAGCTTGAGCCCGGAGGCTTCCATCACCAGCCCGTTGATGCGGGTGAGCCGGCCGGAGACCTGATACGGTGCGGTGGCGCCCACCAGCTTGCGGCTGTCGGCGAGGAAGGCGCGCCAGGTTTCGGTGCCGTGGTCCATCAGGCGCCGTCTCCGTCCCAGGCCACGTTGCGGCCCAGGTTGTCCATGATGCGGCGCCAGCGGGTCTGCAGGGTGGCGTCGATCTGGCTGCCGGCGGCGTCGATGCGCACCCCGCCGCGGGCGACGGTGGCGTCTTCCACCAGCCGGTGGCCGCCGTGGGTGAGCTGTTCGCCCAGGTAGTCGCGGACCATCGCCAGATCGTCGGGGTTGAGGTGCACCATGGCGTGGGCCTGGGGCAGCTGGAGCAGGGCCTCGCGGATCAGTTCGGCGACGGATTCGGGGTGTCGGGCCAGGCTGTGGCGCACCATCTGGCGGGCCACCTCGATGGCCACCGCGAGGATCTCGTCGGCCACCTCCTGGTCGAGGCTGCTCATGGCGGCCTCGAGGTTCTGCACCAGGCCGTGGAGCTGCATCGCCTCCATCCGGCCGCGGGCGGTGGCTTCCTCGTAGCCGGCGTCGTAACCCTCCTTGCGGGCTTCCTCGTGGATGCGCTCGATCTCGTCGGCGGTGGGCAGGTGGATGTGGGGCTCGGGGAGCGGGATCTCCGGCTCGATCTCGACCGGCGCCTCGAACGCGGGTTCGGGCGGCGGCGGCTCGGGCTCGGGTTCGGCCACCTCCGCCAGGGGCTCTGCTGCCGGTACGGGGGGCGGGGCGGGCTCGTCGAAGGACGGCAGCTGCCAGCGCCGGTAGGCGCCGGACGCCTGAGTGGGGCTCATCGCGCGGCCCCGCCTTTACACGAAGGCATCGTCGCCGCCTCCGCTGGACAGGGCGATCTGGCCTTCCTCGGCCAGCCGGCGGGCCGTCTTGAGGATTTCCTTCTGCTCGGCCTCCACCTCCGACAGGCGCACCGGGCCGCGGGATTCCAGATCCTCGCGGAGCATCTCGGCGGCGCGCTGGGACATGTTCTTGAAGATCTTCTCGCGCATCTCCGGCGGCGCGCCCTTGAGGGCGATGACCAGGGAGTCGCTCTGCACTTCGCGCAGCAGGGTCTGGATGCCGCGGTCGTCGAGGTCCATGAGGTTCTCGAAGACGAACATCTCGTCGAGGATCTTCTGGGCGAGGTCCGGGTCGTATTCGCGCACGTTGTCGAGGATCGCCGTTTCGGCCGCCGAGCCGACGAAGTTGAGGATGTCGGCGGCGTGGCGCACCCCACCCATGGCGGTCTTCTTGACGGTGGTGGCGCCCGCCAGCATGCGGGTGAGGGCCTCGTTGAGTTCGCGCAGGGCGATCGGCTGCACCCCGTCGAGGGTGGCGATGCGCAGCAGCACGTCGTTGCGCAGGCGGTCGGTGAAGTGCTTGAGGATCTCGCCGGCCTGGTCGAACTCCAGGTGCACCAGGATCGTGGCGATGATCTGCGGGTGCTCGTTCTTGATGAGGTCGGCGGCGGTGGCGGCGTCCATCCACTTCAGGCTCTCGATGCCGGCGGTGTCGGAGCCCTGCAGCACGCGGCCGATCAGGTGGTTGGCGCGCTCGTCGCCCAGCGCCTTGGTGAGCATGGCCTTGATGTGCTCGTGGTCGGCCTCGATGGGCGAGCCCTTCTCGGAGAACGCGATCAACTCGTCGAGGATGGTCTCGACCCGCTCCCGGCCCTGGGCGGGCATCGCCGCCATCGAGGCGCCCAGCTTCTGGACCTCCTTCGGGCCGAGCTGCTTGAGCACTTCGGCGGCCTCGTCGGCGCCGAGGGTCAGCAGCAGCAGGGCGCTCTTCTCCAGCCCTTCATCGTTGCTGCTCATGGCTTCCCATCCACTCTTTGATCAGGTTGGCGACCATCCGCGGGTTCTCCTTGGCCAGGGCCAGGGCCTTGGCGAGCTTCTCGTCGTAGGCCAGACGGGCGGCGGCTTCCGGCGAGAGGGCCACTTCGGCGCCTTCCTCCTCGCCTTCCTCGCCCTCTTCGCCTTCCTCGCCCGCGGCGGCGGCTTCGGCGGCGGCCTCTTCTTCCTTGGTTTCCGGCTGGGGCAGCACCTGCTTCAGGAGCGGGCGGATCACCCCGAAGGCCACGAAGGCGATCACCCCGGCGATGACCAGATACTTGATGAGTTCCTTGAACAGCGCGACGTTGTCCGGGTCCTTCCAGATCGGTGTCTCGAGCTGATCCTTGTCGGAGACCACGAAGGGGCTGCTGGCCACGCTGATGGTGTCGCCGCGGTCCTTGCTGTAGCCCACCGCGTCGCGCACCAGATCCTCGACGCGCTTGCGCTCCTCGTCGGTGAGCGGCACCGGCTTGGCGACACCGTTCTTGTCCTTCTCTTCCTTCTGGTTGAGGGCCACCGCCACCGACAGCCGGCGGATCTGGCCCAGCGCCTTGCGGGTGTGCTGGATGGTCTTGTCCAGCTCGTAGTTGATGGTGGCGCTCTTGGTGGCGGACAGCGGCGGCTGCTGGTTGGGGCCGGCGGCGCCCGCCACCGGCGGGGTGGTGAGCGGCGCGGTGGCGGGCACCGGCGGCTGGTTGGTGAGCGCGCCCGGCACCCCCTGGGCGGCCTGCTCGCGGGTGGTGCTCTCGTTGCTCTGCTGGCTGCGGATCGCCTGATCGGGCGAGGGGTTGGGGCGGTAGGTCTCGGCGGTCTGCTCGGTGACGTTGAAGTCCACGTCGGCCGACACCTGGGCGCGGAAGTTGCCCTTGCCGAACAGCGGCGTGAGGATGGCGTTGATGCGCTCGATGTAGCCTTCCTCCAGCTCGCGGGTGTACTTGATCTGGGTGGCGTCGAGGGCGGTGCGCAGCGGGTCCGGCTTCTTGGTGAGGAGCGCGCCGTCCTGGTCGATCACGCTCACGTTGTCGTTGGTGAGCTGGGGCACGCTGGAGGCGATGAGGTGCACGATGCCGGCGATCTGGGCCGGGTCGAGGGCGCGGCCGGTGTGCAGGTTCACCATCACCGAGGCGGTGGGCTTCTGCTCGTCGCGCAGGAAGGCCGTCTGCTTGGGAATCGCCAGATGCACCCGCGCGCCGGCCACGCTGCCGATGGACGAGATGGTGCGCGACAGCTCGCCTTCGAGGGCGCGCTGGTAGTTGACCTGCTCGTGGAACTGGGAGAGCCCCAGCTTCTGGTTCTCCATCAGCTCGAAGCCCACCAGCCCGCCCTTCGGGATGCCCTGGGCGGCCAGGCGCAGGCGCAGGTCGTGCACGTTGGTGGCGGGCACCAGGATGGCGTTGCCGTTGTCGGAGAACTTGTAGGGGATGTTCTGCTGCTGGAGGCTGGCCACCACGGCGCCCCCGTCCTTCTCGGCCAGATTGGAGAACAGCACGGCGTAGTCCGGCTGCCGGCTCCACAGCAGCACGCCCACCACCAGCGCAATGGCGAAGGCCAGCGCGGCGCCCGCCGCGAGCTTCTGGCGCTGCGACAGATTGCGGATGTTCTCCAGCACCTGAGTGAACGGTGAGGCGGGCGGCGGTGGAGCGACGGCGGCGTCTTCTGCTGCCATGGAAACATTCCCCTCTTACGGATGCTCGCATTCTGGGCGAGGCGCAATCCGATCAAGGGCGGGATTAGCAGCAGTTTTTGCCGCCTATTTGCCGCCTTGCCTTGCCGCCGGCAGGCCTAAGCTGCGAACCGGTGAATTTCGCCCCGCGCCCTTCATGAACCTGCCCGCCACCGAAGATCGTCTCGACGCCCGCCAGCTGGCCGAAGCCTTCCGCCAGTTCAGCGAGGCGTCCGAGGCCCTGACCGGCGCCTACGCCGGCCTGCAGACCCAGGTCGGCCAGCTGACCGAACGCCTCAGCGTGCTGATGGGCGCGCTGCCGGCGGGCGTCGTGGTGCTCGACCGGGAAGGTCGTGTGGTGCAGGCCAACCGGGCGGTGGAGGCGATGTTCGGCACCGCGCTGGCCGGGGTCGACTGGGCGGATTTTGCCGCCGCCCGCCTGGTCCCCACCGAAACCCCCGGCGAGTGGCAGCTGGGCGCCGGCACCGAAACCCGCCGGCTGACCCGCGATCACGCCGCCCTCGAATCCGGCGACGGCCACATCGTGCTCCTCACCGACGTGACCGACGCCCACCGGATGCGCCTCGCCGCCGAACGCAACGAGCGCCTCGCCGCGATGGGCGAGATGGTCGCCGGGCTGGCCCACCAGCTGCGCACGCCGCTGTCCGCCGCGCTGCTCTACACCGCCAACCTGGTGCAGCAGGAGATGGGCCCGGCCGACCGGGAGCGCATCGGCAACCGGGCGATGGAGCGCCTGCGCCATCTCGAAAAGCTGATCCGCGACATGCTGCTGTTCGCCCGCGGCGAAACCCTCGGCCGCGAGCCCTTCGGCATCTGCGATCTGGTGGCCGAACTTACCCACACCCTCGAACCCCTGGCCCGCGCCAAGGGCCTCACCCTCGACGCCGCCTGCACCTGCGGCGACACCCAGGTGGTGGGCGACCGCAAGGCCATCGCCGGGGCGCTCACCAACCTGCTCGAGAACGCCGTCCAGGCGCTGGAGGCCGGCGGCGCGATCCGCTTTCAGGCCCGGCTGGACGGCGCCATGGCCCGCTTCACGGTGGCCGACAACGGCCGGGGCATCGACCCGGCACTTCAGTCGCGGCTCTTCGAGCCGTTCTTTACCACCCGGCCCGATGGAACAGGATTGGGCCTGGCGATTGCGCGGGGCGTGGCCCGGGCCCACGGGGGAGACATCGGCATCGATTCCGAACCCGGTCGTGGAACGGTGTTTTCACTGACCCTCGCCATGGGCGGCTGACGCCCTGATCGCCCAGCTGCACCCAGTTCTAGAGAGACGTCCCATGACCGAAGCCCTCAACATCCTGGTAGTCGAAGACGATGCGCCGCTGCGCGATGCCGTGTGCCTGACCCTCGAGGTTGCCGGCCACGCGGTGACCGGCGTGGGCGATGGCCCGGCGGCCCTGGCCGAGGTGGAGAAGCAGGCCTTCAACCTGGTGCTGTCCGACCTGAAGATGCAGCCGATGGACGGCCTGCAGCTGCTGGCCGAGCTGCGCCAGCGCCTGCCCCAGCTGCCCGTGCTGCTGATGACTGCCTTCGGCGACGTCGAGAAGGCCGTCGACGCCATGCGTGGCGGGGCCTGCGATTTCCTGATGAAACCCTTCGAGCCCAAGGTGCTGCTGGAGCACGTCGAACGCTACGCCGTCACCCGGCGCGACGACGACATGATCGCCGCCGACCCCCACACCCGCAAGCTGCTGGCCCTGGCCGACAAGGTGGCCGAAACCGACGCCACGGTGCTCCTCAACGGGGAATCCGGCACCGGCAAGGAAGTCTTTGCCCGCTATCTGCACGAGCATTCCCCCCGCCGCAGCGGCCCCTTCGTGGCCATCAATTGCGCGGCGATCCCCGACACGCTCCTCGAAGCCACCCTCTTCGGCCACGAGAAGGGCGCCTTCACCGGCGCCGCCAGCAGCCAGGCGGGCAAGTTCGAGCAGGCCGAGGGCGGCACCCTGCTGCTCGACGAAATCTCCGAGATGCCCCTGGGCCTGCAGGCCAAGCTGCTGCGGGTGCTGCAGGAGCGCGAGGTGGAGCGGGTGGGCGGCAAGAAGGCGATCCCGCTGGACATCCGGGTGCTCGCCACCACCAACCGGGACATGAGCAAGGAAGTGGCCGCCGGCCGTTTCCGCGAGGATCTGTTCTACCGCCTCAACGTGTTCCCGCTGGCGATCCCGTCGCTGCGCGAGCGGCCGGGCGACATCGTGCCCCTGGCCCGGCACTTCGCGCTGCTGCATGGGGTGCGCCTCAAGCGCGCGGCGCGCCTGTCGCCCGAAGCCGAGGAGGTGCTGCTCACCTACCACTGGCCCGGCAACGTGCGCGAGCTGGAGAACACCGTCCAGCGGGCGTTGATCCTCGCCAGCGGTCAGGCCGTCTCCGGCGAGACCATCCGCCTGTGCCTGCCCCACTGGAACGGCGAGCCGGTGCGGATGGCGATGCCGCCGCCGGCAGCCATGCCGGCAGTGCTTGCCGTCGAGCCGGCAAATCCTGCCGCAGACGCGGCCGCCGACGCCCGCGACGCCGCCCGGCCGGCCAACATGAAGGATCTGGAACGGGAGCACATCCTCCAGGTGCTCAAGGAGGTCGGCGGATCGCGAAAGCGAGCGGTGGCGCAGCTTGGCATCTCCGAGCGCACCCTCCGCTACAAGCTCCAGCAGTATCGGCAGGAAGGGCTGTTCAGCGGCTGAGCCCGGCTCGCGCGCTGTGGCACGTCGCTTGCTCTGCTATAGTGGAGTCAAAGGAGCAGGATCATGGATACCCGCGGAATCGATCAGATGTTGTCGGAGCTTCGCGCCACCTCGCAGGTGGCGTCGGGTAAATCCGCCCAGCCGGCCCAGGCCGCCGGCGCGGCCGATTTCGGTCAGGTGCTGCAGACTGCCATCGATCAGGTGAGTTCCGCCCAGATGCAGGCCCAGGAGATGGCCAAGGGCTTTTCGGCGGGCGATCCGAACGTCAACCTGCAGGACGTGATGGTCAATCTCCAGAAGGCCAACCTGTCCTTCCAGCAGATGGTTCAGGTGCGCAACAAGCTCGTCACGGCCTACCAGGACATCATGAACATGTCGGTGTGAGGGTGGTTCGGGTTTGAGCTCAGGTTGTTCAGGTCAATAAAACAAAAGCCGGCGAAAGCCGGCTTTTGTTTTTGCGGTGCGCCGCCGTCAGCGGATGCGCTCGCGGGCGTTGCGCTCCCGCTCGGCCTTGAGGATGTAGCGCTGGATCGTCGAGGCCATGCTGGCGGACAGCTCGGTGAACTCGCAGCCGGCGCGCAGCATGGTGCTGCCGTCGCGGTTGGTGATGCGGAAGATGTTGCGCACCCGCAGCGAGGTGACGATGGGGCCGGTTTCGGGGAGCATCAGCCGGCAGTCGCTGAGGATGGTGTCGGGCTCGAGTACCGGCTCGTTCGGCGGCAGCAGCACGGCCAGGCCGCCGCTGCTGATGTCGAGCACGGTGGCCTCCATCGACACCATCCGCTTCTCGCCGCCGCTGCTGATGGGAATCAGGCAACTGAGGCTGTGGGGGTTGGTGGCGATCAGGCGGTAGTACTCCCGGCGCTGCAGGCGCAGCAGCACGTCGGGGAGCGCCACGCGGAAGGCGGTGTGGCCCTCGAAGCCGATGCGCTGGGGACGGGCTGCGGCAAACTGGATCTTGATCTTGTCCAGCTGGGTGACGCAGATCAGCTGCTCGGCGCCATCCACCCGGGCGTTGATGGCGTCGCTGCTGGCGGCGTCCAGAACCAGGGTGTCGTCATCCGGGTTGACCGCGAGGATGGCGGTGAGGAAGGAGTCTGCGCTGGCGTCGATGAAGGCGCTGATCATCGCGCGCTTCTGCATGAGATTGCGCAGGTTGTAGAGGATGTCGGTCTTTCCGCGGAGCAGGTAGCGGGAGTGTTCGTCGGCCTGCAGGAGTTCGAACTTGAGCGGCATGATGGCAGAGGCGTTCGGCTGAGATGCCGATTCTATCAGTCAGGTGGGTAACCCCGATGGTGAAGCAATTGGCATGCCTGCAGTTTTCTGGCCGCAGAAACGATTCGGGGGACGGCGATCCGTCCCCCGAAAGGCGCGCTGAAGGCGGCGGTCAGCGCGTGGCTTCCCGCTCGATCTCTTCGAGGCTGGTGTGACGCACGTCGCGGCCCTTGACCATGTACACCACGTACTCGGCGATGTTCTTGGCGTGGTCGCCGATGCGTTCCACCGACTTGGCCACGAACATCAGCTCGATGGCCTGGGAGATCGTGCGCGGGTCTTCCATCATGTAGGTGATGAGCTGGCGCATGATGCCCTTGAACTCGGCATCCACCTCCTTGTCGTGGCGAACCACCTGGGCAGCGGCCACGGTGTCCAGGCGCGCGTAGGCGTCCAGCGCGGTGCGCAGCATGTCCACCACGGCGTCGGCGATGTGGCCGAGCCGGATCTGCGGCAGGAAGGCCGAACCGCTGCCGTGCAGCTGCTTGGCCGTCTTGGCGATCTTCTTGGCCTCGTCGCCGATCCGCTCAAGATCGGTGATGGTCTTCTGCACGGTGCTCACCATGCGCAGGTCCACCGCAGTGGGCTGGCGTTTGGCAATGACCTGGTTGCAGGCTTCGTCGAGTTCGATCTCGAGAAGATTGACCCGGTTGTCGTTTTCGATGACCTGATCGATCAGCAGGGGGTCGCCATCGGAAAGGCCTTCCATCGCCTTCACGATCTGCAACTCGACCATCCCGCCCATCTGGAGAACCCGGTTGCGGATTCCTTCCAGTTCGGCATCGAACTTCTTGGAGGTGTGCTCGTTCATTGAAAATCCCAAGGCTGGTAAGCGCGCAGATTAACAGTGCCAGATGACGTTTTTGTTTCAAGTCCGCTCGTAGGCGACCACCCCCGAGGGTGTGGCGAGGAGCAGCACGTCGGCCCCGCGGCGGGCGAACAGCCCGTTGGTGACGACCCCGACGATGCCGTCGACGGTTCGCTCGAATTCGGCCGGCTCGCGGATCTGCAGGCCGTGCACGTCGAGGATGATGTTGCCGTTGTCGGTGACGAAACCTTCGCGCCAGACCGGCCGGCCGCCCAAGGCGGTGAGCTGGCGGGCAACCTGGGCGCGGGCCATGGGAATCACCTCCACGGGCAGCGGGAAGCGACCCAGGCAATCGACCCGCTTGGTGGCGTCGCAGATGCAGACGAAGCGTTCGGCCACCGCCGCCACGATCTTCTCGCGAGTGAGGGCGCCGCCGCCGCCTTTAATCATCGCAAGGGAGGCGTCGATCTCGTCGGCGCCGTCGATGTACACCGGCATCCGCTCCACGTCGTTCAGGTCGAACAGGCGGATGCCGTGGCCGGCCAGGCGCCGGGCGGAGGCTTCGGATGAGGCGACGGCGCCAGCGATGCGGTCTTTCATCGCGGCCAGCCCGTCGATGAAGAAGTTGGCGGTGGAGCCGGTGCCGACGCCGACGATGCTGCCTTCGACCACGTAATCGAGCGCACGCAGCGCTGCCTGTTGCTTGAGTTCGTCCTGGGTCATGGTGTGAGCTGCGAAAGTGCGGAAAGCCGGATTTTAACCGGACCGGGGCTGCGTTTGCGGTTTGTCACGCCGGCGGCGTCAATCCACAAAGCCTTACACCCGGTGGGGGTGAGGGGGGTAAAGTGTTACGTCCATGCCACAAATGCCCGGTGCGCCGGGATGGCAGGATTTACCCGAATCACTCACTGAAGGAGTCTCGTTATGGGTTTGCTCGATCAACTGGCAGGTCAGGTTCTGGGGTCGCTGGCGGGCGGTGCGCAGCAGGGCGGCGGAGGGCAGGCGGCGATCCTGCAGCTGGTGATGAGCCTTCTGCAGAACGGCCAGGGCGGTCTCGGTGGTCTTGGCGACCTGCTGGGCCGCTTGAATCAGGCCGGGCTGGGTGAGCAGGCAGCGTCGTGGGTGAGCACCGGGCAGAACCTGCCGGTGAGCGCCGAGCAGATCGGCCAGATCTTCGGGGGGAGCGAGCTGGGCGACATGGCGGCCCAACTGGGGCTGCCGGCCGACCAGATCGCCGGCCAGCTGGCCAATGTGCTGCCTCAGGTGGTCGACCGCCTGACGCCCGACGGTCAGGTGCCGGCCGGCGACATCGACCTGGGCCAGGCGCTCTCGGGCCTGGTGGCGATGCTCGGCAAGTGATCGGCTGATGCAAAAAAGCCCTGCCGGACTGGCAGGGCTTTGTTCATGCCGCAGGCCCGGTGGCGACCGGGCGGGCAGGGTCGGCGCACCATTCGCTCCACGAGCCGGCATACAGGCGTGCGCCGGAGAGCCCGGCGGTTTCCATGGCCAGCAGGTTGTGGCAGGCGGTGACGCCCGAGCCGCACTGCAGCACCACGTTGTGTGCGTCGCCGCCGTTGATGAGCTTGCCGAACTCTTCCTGGAGCTGGGCGCCCGACTTGAAGCAGCCGCTGTCGTCCAGGTTGTCCTTGAAGAAGCGGTTGATGGCGCCGGGAATGTGGCCGCCCACCGGGTCGAGGGTTTCGTTCTCGCCGCGGAAGCGGTCGGGCGCCCGGGCGTCGATCAGCAGCATGGCCGGGTCGTGCAGATGACCGAGCACGTAGTCGGCGTCCACCCGCAGGCGCTTCTGGACCTGGGGCGTGAAGCGGGTGGCGGTTGCGACCGGCTGCGTGGCGACGAGGGTTTGACCGGCGGCTGTCCAGGCCTGGAGCCCGCCGTTGAGCACGGCGACCCGGTTGTGCCCGAGCCAGCGCAGCAGCCACCACAGGCGGGCGGCGAACATCCCGCCGGTGTCGTCGTAGGCGACCACCTGGGTTTCCGGGCCGACGCCGAGGCTGCCGAGCTTGTCGGCCAGAAGCTGTGGGTCGGGCAGCGGATGGCGGCCGTTGAGGCCGGAGCAGGGGCCGGAGAGGTCTTCTTCGAGATCGAGGAAGAAGGCGCCGGGCAGGTGCCCCACCGTGTAGGCTTGCCGGCCGGCGGCCGGATCGGCGAGGTTGAAGCGGCAGTCGAAGATGCGCCAGGCGGGCGTGGCCAGGGTGGCGGCTTCCTGGACGCTGACGAGCTGGGTGAAGGGTTGCGGCACGACCGGCGTCCTCAGGCCACCGGGGATTCGATGCCGGTGATCCAGGCTTCGGCGTCGTCGACATCCTCGAAGACGCGCACGTCGGCATCGACGAAGATCTTCGACAGCCAGGCGCTCCAGGTGACCCACTGGTCGTCGGTGAGGATGGCGATGCGGGCGAAGTCGTGGGCGTGGGCCCGGGCGAAGCGGATCTCCTCGAGCGCCATGTCGATGGTGAAACCGCTCATCTCCCGCAGGTCGAAGAACAGGCTCACCGGCCCTTCGAACTTGACTTTGTAATTGACGACCTCTTCGAACTCCTTGTAATCGGCGAGGGTGAACTCGCCGAAGACGGTGAGGTTGACCCGGCTTTCCTTCTGGTCGGTGGTAATCATTTCCTGGGCCCTCTTGAGGATGAACGGATGCCGGCAGTGTAGCCCCGCGCGCGGCGGGCTTCAATCGGACTCAAGCACTGGCGCGGCTCGGCGCGAGACGACGGAGATCAGCACGCCGCTGGCGATGATGGTGGCGATGCCCAGCAGCGACGCCCAGGGCAGGCGTTCGTCCCACAGGGCGACGCCGAACAGGCTCGAGAAGATCACCGTGGTGTAGGAGAGGTTGGCCGACACGACCGTCTTGCCGTAGCGGTAGGCGCGGGTCATCGCGAGCTGGGCGCAGCCGCCGAAGCCGCCCACGCCCAGGACGATCGCGGCGCTGTGGGCGTCGATGGGGTGCAGGCCACCGGAGAGCATCGCCCAGCCGAGCCCGAACAGGCTGGTGACGAAGGAGAACCACAGCACGGTGCGGGCCTCCGGCTCGCCGGCACGGCCGAGTTCGCGCACGTTGAGGTAGGCGATGCTCGCCAGCATGCCGCCGGCCATGCCCACCAGCGCGCCAAACCACCGATCCGGCTGCAGGGTGGGTTTGAGGAGCATCACCACGCCGGCGAAACCCAGGGCGATGGCGGCGAGGGCGCCGCGCCCGGGGCGCTCACCGAACCACAAAATCAGCAGCAGGGCGACGAACAGCGGGGAGGTGTAGCTGAGGGTGACCGCGGTGGCCAACGGCAGCACGCCGAGGGCAAAGAAGTAGCACATCAGCGACACGGTGCCGGAGAACCCGCGGGAGAGCTGCAGCCGCCAGTGGGGTGTGTGCCAGGACAAACCCTGCCAGCGCACCAGCGCCAGCATCATCAGCAGGCCGATGATGCCCCGGTAGAAGACCAGCTCTCCGGTGGACAGCTGCGCCGAGCCGAGCTTGACGCAGACGCCCATGCAGGCGAACAGCAGGCTGGCGACGATCATCCAGAGGGATTGCATGGCGTGGGGGGCGGGCGAAAGCGCCCGATTCTACCGGAGGCCCGCGCCAGCCTTGGGCAAGCATGTGAAAAACCCCCGGGGGCTTGCGCCCGCGGGGGTCGATCGACCAAGCGTGCCGGTGAGGGTTACCGGCGATCAAAGCTTAGTGGAACTGCTCTTCTTCGGTCGAGCCGGTGAGGGCCTTGACGGAGGAGGAGCCGCCCTGGATCACGGTGGTGACTTCGTCGAAGTAACCGGTGCCGACTTCCTGCTGGTGCGAGACGAAGGTGTAGCCCTGTTCGCGGGCGGCGAATTCGGGTTCCTGAACCATCTCGACGTAGTGCTTCATGCCTTCGCCGCGAGCGTAGGCGTGGGCGAACTTGAAGGTGTTGTACCAGTTGACGTGGATGCCAGCCAGGGTGATGAACTGGTACTTGTAGCCCAGCGCCGACAGTTCTTCCTGGAAGGAGGCGATCTGCGAGTCGTTGAGGTTCTTCTTCCAGTTGAAGGACGGCGAGCAGTTGTAGGACAGCAGCTTGCCCGGGCAGGCGGCCAGCACGGCCTGAGCGAATTCACGGGCGAAGCCGATATCGGGCACGCCGGTTTCGCACCAGACGAGGTCGGCGTACGGGGCGTAGGCCACGCCGCGGGAGATGGACTGCTCGAGACCGTTCTTGACGCGGTAGAAGCCCTCTTGGGTGCGCTCACCGGTGAGGAAGGGCTTGTCGTTCTCGTCGTAGTCGGAGGTGATGAGGTTGGCGGCTTCGGCGTCGGTACGGGCCAGGATCAGGGTCGGAACGCCCATGACGTCGGCGGCGAAACGCGCGGAGATCAGCTTCTCGACGGCTTCACGGGTCGGGACGAGCACCTTGCCACCCATGTGGCCGCACTTCTTGGCGGCAGCCAGCTGGTCTTCGAAGTGAACGCCAGCGGCACCGGCGGCGATCATGTTCTTCATCAGTTCGAAGGCGTTCAGCACGCCACCGAAACCGGCTTCGGCGTCGGCAACGATCGGCAGGAAGTAGTCGATGAAGCCTTCGTCGCCCGGGTTGATGCCACGGGACCACTGGATCTCGTCGGCACGCTTGAAGGTGTTGTTGATGCGGCGAACCATGGTCGGCACGGAGTCGTAGGCGTACAGCGACTGGTCCGGGTACATGGTTTCGGAGGTGTTGCCGTCGGCGGCAACCTGCCAGCCGGACAGATACACGGCTTCCAGGCCAGCCTTGGCCTGTTGCATGGCTTGACCGGCGGTGATCGCGCCGAAGGCGTTCACGTAGCCCTTCTTGGCGCCGCCGTTGACCTTGTCCCAGAGGACCTTGGCGCCGCGCTGGGCCAGGGTGTATTCGGGCTGCAGGGAGCCACGCAGACGGACGACGTCAGCGGCGGTGTAGCCGCGCTTGACGCCCTTCCAGCGGGGGTTTTCAGCCCAGTCTTTTTCGAGGGCGGCGATTTGCTGTTCGCGGGTCAGAGACATACGACATCCTTTACAAACATAGGGTGAAGGGAGGGGAAGCCGAGGCGCACGCTTGACCTGCTTCGGGTGCGGCGTTGCGTGACTCTTGCTCTGTCTGGTCGGGGGCGGAGCCGGTTAAAACAGGTTTCAGCCACCTCGATCAACAGGTGACAGTATAGGCAGAATTTTGCAGGGCAGCAACAGGTCTTATATAAGATATAAGAAATAAATTTCTGTTTTTAATCAGCCTGTTGCTTCCTGTTTTTTGTATCGTGAAACGACGTCGGTGCTGGTGAAATGAAAATCCGCTGCGCCGCGGCGTTCTGTTGGCGCCGATCAGAGGAGCGGGGCCTCGGAAACGATCACGCCATCCTCGTCGGCGTAGAGGTGCTGGCCCGGGGTGAAGGTGACGCCGCCGAAGGTAACCGGGATGTCCACGTCGCCAGCGCCCTTCTTGACGCTCTTCATGGGGTGGGTGCCAAGGGCGAAGACGCCAATGTCCATGCCCGCGATGGGGCCGGAGTCGCGGATGCAGCCGTACACGACGATGCCTGCCCAGTTGTTCTTGACGCCCAGCAGCGCGAGCTGATCGCCGACCATCGCGCAGCGCATCGAGCCGCCGCCGTCAACCACCAGCACCGCGCCGTTGCCGGCGGTTTCGAGGGTGCTGCGGACCAGCGAGTTGTCCTCGAAGACCTTGAGGGTGCGGATCGGGCCGGCGAAGCGGGGCTTGCCGCCAAAGCTGCGGAACATCGGCGCGACGGCGCGCACCTTGCCTTCGTTGGCGTCACAAAGATCGGTGGTCTGGAAATCCATGGCAACTCCGTGAGAATCGGGATGGGAAGGGAGGACGCGGCCCACAAAAGCACACGGGCGGCCTGGGCCGCCCGTGGGTTGTGTGCGACGCGCGCGGCGAGACTATACCGCAGCTTCGGCCATTTCCTCGAACAGCAGGAGTGCCTTGCCGTTGTCGTCGATGTCGATGGTGACGCTGCCGCCGTTGGCGAGCCGGCCGAACAGGAGTTCGTCGGCCAGCGCCGCGCGGATCGTGTCCTGGATGAGCCGCGCCATCGGACGGGCGCCCATCAGCGGATCGAAACCCTTCTGGCCGAGCCAGGTCTTGAGCTTTTCGGTGAAGTGGGCTTCGACCTTCTTCTCGTGGAGCTGGGCTTCGAGCTGCATCAGGAACTTGTCCACCACCCGGACGATGATCTCGGCGTCGAGGGACTTGAACGAGATCGTGCCGTCGAGACGGTTGCGGAACTCGGGCGAGAACATCCGCTTGATCTCCGCCATCTCATCGCCCATCTCGCGCTTGGCGGAGAAGCCGATCACCGACTTTTGCATGGTCTCGGCCCCGGCGTTGGTGGTCATGATGAGGATGGTGTTGCGGAAGTCGGCCTGGCGCCCGTTGTTGTCGGTCAGGGTGCCGTGGTCCATCACCTGCAGCAGGATGTTGTAGATGTCGGGGTGGGCCTTCTCGATCTCGTCGAGGAGCAGCACGCAGTGGGGCTTCTTGGTGATCTGCTCGGTGAGCAGGCCGCCCTGGTCGAAGCCGACGTAGCCCGGCGGCGCACCGATCAGGCGTGACACCGCGTGGCGCTCCATGTATTCGGACATGTCGAAACGCACCAGCTCGATGCCCAGGGTGTAGGCGAGCTGGCGGGCGACTTCGGTCTTGCCGACGCCGGTGGGGCCGCTGAACAGGAAGGCGCCGATGGGCTTCTGCGGGTTGCCGAGGCCGGAGCGGGACATCTTGATGGCCTTGGCCAGCGCGTCGATGGCCGCGTCCTGGCCGAAGACCACGTTCTTCAGATCGCGGTCGAGGGTCTTGAGGGCGGCGCGGTCGTCGTTGGAGACGTTGCGCGGCGGGATGCGGGCGATCTTGGCGACGATCTCCTCGATCTCGGCCTTGCCGATGAGCTTCTTCTGGCGCGACTTGGGCAGGATGCGCTGGGCGGCGCCAGCCTCGTCGATCACGTCGATGGCCTTGTCGGGCAGGTGGCGATCATTGATGTAACGGGCCGACAGCTCGGCCGCGCTCGACAGGGCGGAGGAGGAGTACTTGATGCCGTGGTGCTGCTCGAAGCGCGACTTGAGGCCTTTGAGGATCTCGACGGTTTCATCCACCGACGGCTCGACTACATCCACCTTCTGGAAGCGCCGTGACAAGGCGTGATCCTTCTCGAAGATCTGGCGGAACTCGGTGTAGGTGGTGGCGCCGATGCACTTCAACTGCCCCGACGACAAAGCCGGTTTGAGCAGATTGGAAGCATCGAGCGTGCCGCCCGACGCCGCGCCGGCGCCGATCAGGGTGTGGATCTCGTCGATGAACAGGATGGCGTTGTTGTGTTCCACCAGCTGCTTGAGCACGGCCTTCAGCCGCTGCTCGAAGTCGCCGCGATATTTGGTGCCGGCCAGCAGGGCGCCCATGTCGAGGGCGTAGACCTGGGCATCGGTCAGGATGTCGGGCACGCGGCCTTCGACGATACGGCGGGCCAGGCCTTCGGCAATGGCGGTCTTGCCGACGCCGGCCTCGCCGACCAGCAGCGGGTTGTTCTTGCGCCGCCGGCAGAGGGTCTGGATGACGCGCTCGACTTCCTTGTCACGGCCGATGAGCGGGTCGATCTTGCCCAGCAGGGCCTGCTGGTTGAGGTTCTGGGTGTAGTTGTCGAGGGCGCCGCCGGGGGAGGCGGCTTCCTGTTCCTGCTCGCCCTGTTCGGCGTCGCCAGCCGGGCGCTGCGGGCCGGCGCCCGGCTGCGGGCTCTTGGTGATGCCGTGGGAAATGAAGTTCACCACGTCGAGCCGGGAGATGTTCTGGCGCTGCAGGAAGTAGACCGCGTGGGAATCCTTCTCGCCGAAGATGGCCACCAGCACGTTGGCGCCGGTGACCTCTTTCTTGCCGGAGGACTGGACGTGAAGGATCGCCCGCTGGATCACGCGCTGGAAGCCGAGTGTGGGCTGGGTGTCGATGTCCTCGCTGCCCTCGACCTTGGGGGTGTTCTCGTTGACGAAGTTGGTCAGTTCCTTGCGCAACTCGTCGGTCTTGGCCGCGCAGGCGCGTAGCACTTCGGCAGCGGAGGGGTTGTCGAGGAGCGCGAGCAGGAGATGCTCGACGGTGATGAACTCATGGCGCTTCTGCCGTGCTTCGACAAAGGCCATGTGCAGACTGACTTCCAGCTCTTGCGCGATCATTTCAGCTTTCCTCCATGACGCATGCCAGCGGATGCTGATGCCGGCGGGCGTACGCGATGACCTGCTCGACCTTGGTGGCTGCGATGTCCCGTGGGAACACACCGCATACCCCAACGCCCTCTCTGTGGACTTTGAGCATGACCCGCGTCGCTTGTTCGCGGTCCATGGCAAAGAATTTCTGGATCACGGTCACCACGAAATCCATCGGGGTGAAATCGTCGTTGAGGAGCATGACCTTATAGAGGGGCGGCGGCTTGACCCGCGTGACCTCTGACTCAAGTACCGATTCTTCCTGCTTTTTGATGACCATGCGGATCATTCTAAACAACCTCGATGATTGTGCAAGAGAGAATTGGCACAGTTTTTTTGTCCGCTTCCCGGTGGTGCGCAGGCTCGTTTTTGGTGCGCCGCACGAAAAAAGTAAGTGACGAAAAAACAAGACTTTTGATGTTTTCGGCAGAAAAAACGGCAAAAGTAGTCGCTATTTTTGTTGTGCTGCAGCAAATTTAATGCCCGACAAATGCGTTGACGACGTGAATCAAGTCACGTAAAAGCTGAGGTGTGTTCGCGCCAAGGTTGAGGCGGCGTTCGTGCGTCGTGCGTTCAAGGCGCTGCCCTGAGTGCATGCCGCAGAAGCCCTCCCGTCCTGACCGATCGCAAACCGGAAGTCCGGATCGTGTGTTACTGAAATCAAGAAGGAACTTGCAATATGGCAACTGGTACTGTTAAGTGGTTCAACGACGCCAAGGGCTTCGGCTTCATCACGCCGGACGACGGTAGCGAAGACCTGTTTGCGCACTTCTCCGCCATCAACATGGCTGGGTTCAAGTCGCTCAAGGAGGGGGAGAAGGTTCAGTTTGAGGTCACTCAAGGTCCGAAGGGCAAGCAGGCGTCGAACATTCAGCGCGCTTGATCTTCGCGACTTTCGGGGCCTCGCCCTGGAGTCGTGATCCACGACCGCCGGCACGCTCAGGTGTGCCGGCGGTTTTGTTTTGTGCTGCCGGATCGTGGGATTTGCGTGGGCAACAAAAAACCCGCTCGAGGCGGGTTATTTGCTTTTGCTGCTTTTGCGGTGCAACAAGCGGTAATCGCGTGCCGGAAGCAATTACTTGAGTTTCACTTCCTTGTACGGCACGTGCTTGCGAGCGACGGGATCGTACTTGCTGAATTCCAGCTTGTTGGGGGTGGTGCGCTTGTTCTTGGACGTGGTGTAGAAATGCCCGGTCCCAGCGGTGGACTCGAGCTTGATCTTTTCGCGGCCGCCTTTTGCCATTTCGATCTATCTCCAGGTGTTAAAAGGATCAGACCTTCTCGCCGCGAGCACGGAGCTCGGCGACGACTTCGTCGATGCCTTTTTTGTCAATGGTGCGCAGGGCAGCGTTGGATACGCGCAGGCGCACCCAGCGGTTCTCGGCTTCGCTCCAGAACTTGCGGTTTTGCAGGTTCGGCAGGAAGCGGCGCTTGGTCTTGTTGTTCGCGTGGGAAACGTTGTTACCCACCATCGGTGCTTTTCCGGTCACTTGGCAAACGCGAGCCATTTGTTGCTCCAAACTGGTTTGATTCGGTAAGACCGTCGAGTATATAGGATGAAGTTGGCTCGAATCAAGAGCTTGCTGCGTTTTCCGTGTGGAAAGCCGGTTCGCCCGCTTGTGGCTAGAGCAATCCCCGCTCTGCAAACGAGACCGGGCTGGCGTTGCCGGCGACGATGAAGTGGTCCAGAACCCGCACGTCTACAAGCGCGAGGGCCTGTTTGAGGGTGTCGGTGAGGAGGCGGTCGGCCTGGCTGGGCTCGCCGACGCCCGAGGGGTGGTTGTGGGCGAGGATGACCGCGGCGGCGTTGTGGGCCAGCACCAGCTTGACCACTTCGCGGGGATGGACCGACGTCTGGGCGAGGGTGCCCTGGAAGAGTTCCTCGCTGCCGATCACCCGGTTCTGGCTGTCGAGGAGGATCACCAGGAAGACCTCGCGGGGGAGGGCGCCGAGCTTGAGGCGCAGCCAGTCGCGCACGGCCGCGGGGGAATCGAAGATGTCGCGCCGGGCCATTTCTTCGCCCAGGGCGCGGCGGGCGAGTTCGAGCACGGCCTGCAGCTGGGCATATTTGGCGAGCCCCATTCCGGGGATCGCCGAGAAGGCGCTGGCCGAGGCGGTGCACAGGGCCGACAGGCTGCCGAAGCGCTGGAGCAGGTCGCGGGCGAGATCCACGGCGCTCTTGCCCTTGATGCCGACGCGCAGGAACAGCGCCAGGAGTTCGGCGTCGGAGAGCGCGGCGGCGCCCCGGGCGAGCAGGCGTTCCCGCGGGCGTTCGTCGGCGGGCCAGTCGGTGATTGCCATGGCGTGTACAATTCCAGCTTCTGAAAGATCCGGATAATAACATTGGCATGAGTGAGCTGACGGGCAGGAAACTGGTGCTGGGGGTGACCGGCGGGGTGGCGGCCTACAAGGCGGCCGAGCTGGTGCGGCTGCTGGGCAAGGCCGGCGCGGATGTGCATGTGGTGCTTACCGAAGGCGGCGCGCGCTTCGTCACGGCGGTCACCTTCCAGGCGCTGTCGGGCAATCCGGTCTGGACGGATCTGTGGGACCCGCGGATGGGTAACAACATGGCCCACATCGACCTCACCCGCGACGCCGACGCGATCCTCATCGCGCCGGCTACCGCCGACGTGATGGCGAAGCTGGTGCATGGTCTGGCCGACGACCTCCTCACCACTCTGTGCCTTGCCCGCGATTGCCCGCTGCTGGTGGCGCCGGCGATGAACCGCCAGATGTGGGAGCGCCCGGCCACCCAGCGCAACGCGCGCCAGCTGGCCGACGACGGCGTAAGCCTCTTCGGCCCCGCGGCCGGCGAGCAGGCCTGCGGCGAAGTGGGCCTGGGGCGGATGCTGGAGCCGGAGGCGCTGTGCGAGGCGGTGATCGGCTTCTTCCAGCCCAAGCTGCTGGCGGGGCGGCGCATCGTGATGACCGCCGGACCGACCTTCGAGCCCATCGATCCGGTGCGCGGCATCACCAATTCCAGCTCCGGCAAGATGGCCTACGGCCTTGCCCGGGCCTGTGCCCAGGCGGGTGCCGAGGTGACGATCGTGAGCGGCCCGGTGGCGCTGCCGGTGCCGGCGGGCTGCGCGCGGGTGAGCGTGAGGAGCGCGCTGGAGATGCGCGAGGCGGTGTTCGCGGCGCTGCCCGGCGCCGACGTGTTCATCGGCGTGGCGGCGGTGGCGGACTATCGTCCGGCTACGTCGGCCGCGCACAAGATCAAGAAATCCGGCGCCGAGCTGGCGATCACCCTCACGCCCAACCCCGACATCCTGGCCGAGGTGGCCGGGCTGCCGAGCCCGCCCTTCTGTGTGGGCTTTGCCGCCGAGAGCCAGAACCTCGACCAGTACGCCGAGGGCAAGCGCAAGGCCAAGCAGCTGCCGCTGGTGGTGGGCAACCTGGTGCAGGATGGGCTGGGCGGCGACGACAACCAGGTGGTGCTGTTCGACGACGCCGGGCGCCATCCGCTGCCCAAGGCGCCCAAGCCGGAGGTGGCCCGCGCCATCGTGGCCCATCTGGCGGGCCTGCTGCCCAAGCCCTGAACCCAACCCAACGAGACGACCATGCACCGCATCGACATCCGCATCCTCGACGACCGCCTTCGCCAGCAGCCGCCGGCCTACGCCACCACCGGCGCTGCCGGGCTCGACCTGCGCGCCTGCCTGGAGGCGCCGATCAACCTGGCGCCGGGCCACACCACGCTGGTGCCCACCGGCATCGCGATCCACCTGGCCGACCCGGGCCTGGCGGCGATGATCCTGCCGCGCTCGGGCCTGGGGCACAAGCACGGCATCGTGCTGGGCAATCTGGTGGGGCTGATCGATTCCGATTACCAGGGGCAGATCTTCGTGTCGGTGTGGAACCGGGGGCACGACCACTTCACCATCCAGCCGATGGAGCGGGTGGCCCAGCTGGTGGTGGTGCCGGTGCTGCAGGTGGGGTTCAACGTGGTCGAGGCCTTCGACGAGAGCGAGCGCGGCGAAGGCGGCTTCGGCAGCACGGGCAAGCACTGATGCGTCACCCCGGCATTCCTACCGGCGTGCATGTCCTGCTGGAGCGGGATGGGCGGGTGCTGCTGATGCGTCGCGCCGGCACGGGCTTCTTCGATGGCCTCTACAGCCTGCCCGGCGGGCACGTGGAGGAGGGCGAATCCCTGCGCCGCACCGCGGTGCGGGAGATGCGCGAGGAGTTGGGGATTGGGGTGGCCGAGTCGGCGCTGAGGCCGGTGGGCGTGGTTCATCGACGCTCCGACACCAACCGGATCGACTTCTTCCTGCGGGCTTCGAGCTGGCAGGGCGAGCCGACGATTGCCGAACCGCATCGCTGCGACGACCTGCGCTGGTGCGCCCGCGATGCGTTGCCGGAGGCGACGGTGCCGTACATCCGGGACGCGCTGGCGGCCGGCGAGGGGCCGTGGCTGCAGGAGTCGGGCTGGGATTGAGCGGCCGGTCAGGTGCTGCAAAAACGCCCGGGTTCGGCAGACACCCGGGCGTTTTTGCAGCTGGGCCCGCTTAGTCCGGCACGCTCACGGTGCCGTCGGCGTAGCCGATGAGATCCGCCGTGGCCGGGTTGCCCGAGATGGGCGGCACGTTGCCGGCGCCGATCGCCGGTGCGCTGCCCGCCGTGCCACCCCGCGGCACGGTGCGCACCACCTGGGAGGCGGGCAGGGCGGCGCCGGTCTTGAGGTGGGCGTACATCAGGTCGAGGGCCTGGTTGAAATACACGTGCAGGGGCACGAGGCGGGTGTCGTAGCCGGGCAGCAGGTCGATGAAGCTGTCGAAGTGCTGGGCGTTGGTCACCTCGTAGTAGCGCAGCGCGCTGCTGCCGGCCTTGCGGCTGGCGCCGAAGTAGGCCCGGGCGGCGTGGTTGACCGGGATCAGCGTGTCGGCGCGGCCGGCCACGATGATGGTCGGCTTGGCGCCCAGCCTGCCCTCCACCTGCACTTCGCGGATGCCTTTCTGCACCTTCTCGGATTGGGCGAGCCGGGTGCCGGTGAGCCTGGCGCCGGTCACCGGGTCGATGCCGGTGACCAGCGCGCGGGCGCACAGGGCGCCGTCCAGCGCGCCGTCGGCCCGGTTGGTGGAGGGCGATCTGGCGTTGATGTCGCGGGTCGGGCCGCCCACCGCGTCGTTGTAGACGAGGTTGATGCCGCTGGTGGGGGGCACGCCGTTGCCGACCGAGAAGATCATCGACTGGACCAGGGCCGCGGTGGCGGTGACCGCGCCGGTGCCGGCGGTGGTGGCGAAGCTGAAGCCGCAGACGTTGTCCAGCACGCTGAAGCGCCCGAGGGTGTTGAGGTAGGTGACGACGATGGAGGGGGTGGCGAAGGCGTGGTGGGTGGCGTGGAGGGCGTCGTGCTCGGCGGACCAGCCGTAGGCGTGGAGCTTCTGCAGCGCCTCGTCGGCCTGGCCGGCGAGGGTGGCGGCGGTGAGCAGGCCCTTTTCCTTCAGCGAGGCGCAGCGGTCGGCGGCGTAGAGGGCGAGGGCGGCGGCGGGCGGCCCGCCGGCGGCGGCCGTCGACAGGGCGGCGCAGGGCTGGTAGAGGTTGGCGTAGGTGAAGTAGTCGAGGAGCGGCTTGCCGACGGTGGGCACGCTGGCGTTGCCCTGCTTGATGGCGATGCCGGCGACGTCCTTCGGCTGGATCTGCGGCTCGCTCACCGCCACGCCGTCGATCAGGCCCAGGCTGTCCTGCTCGGCGGCCATCAGCGCGGCGCCGGCGCCGTTGGAGACGGAGGAGGCGATCACCACGGTGTTGGCCGGGCGGATGATGCGCGGCTTCTTGCCGGTGCCGTCGGCGGTGGAGTATTTCTCGTTGAGCACGTAGAAGGCGAAGGCGACCGCGTCCAGGGTGTTGCGGCCCCAGTCCTTCTCGGGGTTCTGCCCGGAATGGGCATGCTTGTAGGCGATGCGGTTGGGGGTGGCGACGTTGAAGGCGTCGAGCTGGCTCTTGGTGATGTCGGCGGCGAAGTGGGCCTACTTGCCGGCGGCCGACGCGGTGGAGACGGTGCCGTCGATCATGTTCACCGTGTCGCGGGCCAGGTCGTGCATGCCGTTGCCGCTGCCCTTGTCGGTGTAGGCCACCGCGCAGCCGTGCTTGAGGCCCCACTCGCCCGAGGTGCCGATGGCGCCGTAGATGCCGCGGGAGCCCGACGAGGTGGCGGTGACGATGCAGGGTTTGGTCTTGTCGAAGCTGTCGGGCACCTGGACCATCAGCGTGACCTTGCGCTTGCCGCTGGCGTCGCCCGAGTAGGCGATGGCCTCGAGCCCGGGGATCTTGCCTTCGCCCAGGGTGTTGTTGCCATTCACGTCGATGTTGGGGCCGTACAGGGTGCCGAAGCCGCCGGCGGCCTTGTTGGCATCCACCAGCGCGCGGTAGTTGGTGTGGATGGCGTAGCGGCGCAGCTCGGCGGCGTTGCCGTAGATGGGCGTGGTGGCGGCGGCGAGGCCGCTCTTGCCGTAGCCGGCGGTGAGCAGGTCGTCGGAGACGCCGTCGTAGGTCCGGGTGGTGTAGGTGTCGGCCCAGACGTGCTCGGGCATCGCGTTGTAGGTGCCGAAACCGCCGCCGCTGGGGCGGGCGTCGACCAGGGTGAGCAGGCGGTCGGTCTCGTCGCCTTCGGCGTCGGCGGTGCCCGGGGTGAAGCGGGCGCTGCGCAGGCTGGCGGGACGCTTGCCGAGTTCGGCTTCGAGGGCGTCGAGGAGCCGGGAATCCGCATTGGCGACGGTCGCCGCGCTGACGCTCCTGAAGCTGCCCGCGGCGAAGGCGGCCTGCAGTTCGGTGCCGCTGGCGGCGCCCAGCGCCAGCAGGGCGATGCTGTTGGTGGCGTTGTTGATGTTGGCCTGCCTGCCCCGGTCGTCTTCGGTGACCAGGGCGTGCCAGACACCCTTGTTGCCGGTGACCTGGAGCATCAACGGGAAGGTGAGGCCCGCGGTGTCGATGGTGTAGTTGCCGCGGGCGTCGGTGGTGACGCTGCGGGTGTTGCCAACGGCGTCCTTGACGGTGACGGCCGCGTTGGCGATGGCCAGCCCCTCGGCGGCGATGCCGCTGACGCTCTGCGGGTGGCTGCCCCCGCCGCCGCAGGCGGACAGGATCAGGGTGCTGACGGCCAGGGCGATGGCCCGCGTGCGAATCCGGTGTTCCATGGGTCTCCTCCGATCAGGGTTTCGGTGCGGCGTCGCTCGGGCGACGTCCTCCCTTCATGTTGGGACAGTCGGCCAGCGGATGACACTGGGGTTTACCTGAATCGCGCGGAGAAACCGCCGGTCATGCCGGCGGCGGTGGGGCGTTGCGGGCGGGCGGCCTCAGCGGCCGGGGGCGGCGGGGTCGTCGGCGTAGAGGTGGGAGAAGCGTAGCTCCTGGGGGTAGGGGTAGAAGTCTTCCACGTAGCCATTGCGGATCTTCTGCTGGGCGTCCTGCCAGAAGCGCGGGTCGAGCAGCTTGCGGTGGTGCTTGAGGAAGGCCTTGCGGATGCGCGCCTGGCCGAGCAGGAAGGTGGCGAACTCTTCCGGGAAAATGTCCATCGGCCCGGCCGAATACCAGGGCTCGCCGGACATCTCCATCTCCTCGTTGGGCGCCGGCGGGATCTTGCGGAAGTTGCAGTCGGTCATGTACTCGATCTCGTCGTAGTCGTAGAACACGACGCGGCCGTAGCGGGTGACGCCGAAGTTCTTCCACAGCATGTCGCCCGGGAAGATGTTGGCGATGGCCAGCTCGCCGATGGCCTGGCCGTATTCCTTGACGGCTTCCTCCACCTGCTCCTCGCTGGCCTTGTCGAGGTAGATGTTGAGGGGCGTCATGCGCCGCTCGATGTAGAGGTGCTTGACCACCAGGGTATCGCCGCTCTCCTCGATCACCGACGGCGCCAGCTCGCGCAGCTGGGCGATCAGATCGGGGTGGAAGCGGCTGCGGGGCAGCGCCACGTTGGAGAACTCCAGGGTGTCGGCCATCCGCCCGACCCGGTCCACCTGACGCACCAGCAGGTATTTGCGTTTCACGGTGGCGCGGTCCATGTTCTTCGAGCTGCCGAAGGTGTCCTTGATGATCTTGAAGACGTAGGGGTAGGACGGCAGGGTGAACACCAGCATCACCAGCCCGCGGATGCCCGGCGCTTCGATGAACTGGTCGTTGGAGTGGCGCAGGTGGGCGATGAGATCCCGGAAGAAGATCGTCTTGCCCTGCTTGCCCAGGCCCAGCATGGTGTACAGCTCGGAGCGCGGCTTGGCGGGCATGATGCTGCGCAGGAACTGCACGTAGCCCGAGGGCACCTCCATGTCGACGAGGAAGTACGCGCGGGAGAGCGAGAACAGCAGCGAGATCCGCCAGGTGTCGAGGAGGACGGTGTCCAGGTAGAGCATGCCCGACGCCCCGTGGCGCACCGCGATGGCGAAGGGGTATTCCTGGTAGCCGTTGATCGCCTTGCCGATGATGTAGGCCGTCTTGTTGCGGTAGAAGGCCGAGTACAGCACCTGGATCTGGCAGTTCACCTCCATCTTGGGCCACTCGCCCAGGTGGCGCTCGACGGTGCGCATCACGTAGTCCACGTCCCGGTCGAGGTTCTCGAAGGAGCGCTGCCAGTCGAAATCCTCGACGATCCGCCGGATGGTGGCGCGCAGGCCCGGCCCCTGGGGGTAGTAGCTCGAATAGGTGGGCGGGAAGGATTCGATGTAGTCGGTGGAGATCGCCGGGCGGGTGAAGATGTAGGCGTTGTTGAAGTAATCCCGGTGCAGGATTTTGGTGGTCACCGAGTTGAAGAAGGTCTCGGCCAGCTCCGGCTGCTTGTGGTTGATGAGCAGGCCGATGAACTGCAGCTTCACCGCCTGCCAGGTTGCGTCGTCGATGGATTCGGCGTTGAACTCCTCGTGCAGGCGCTGCACGGTTTCATTCACCCGGTCGTCGTAGAACTGCACCCGGTCGCGCACCGCCGACAGCTGCCCCTGCCAGTCGGCCGCCTCGTAGCTCTCCTTGGCGCGGCGGGACGTCTCGCGGAAGATCCGGTAGTGGCGGTTGAAGCCTTCGACCATCGCCTGGGCAATGGCCTGGGCGACCGGGTTTTCGGTGCTGCTGCTGTCCATCTTCCCTCCCCTCGGGCGGTGCGCGGAGCGCGGTGAAGCGGCGTTGAGCCGCGGCATTCAGCCTGCAAGTCTAGCACCGCCGATTTCGACCCGGCGGTCCGGCGAATGCCGCACTGCACAAGGCTTTCCGGGGAATTCTGGGTGCTTTTAGCGGTCAAACATTTCGGCCATAATCGGCTCGGTTTGTTTCCTTCCGGCCCCCGCTGAGAGGGGCGTCCGGTCGGCGGCAGATAGTGAATCGGCGGTCGCAGGCGCGGCCCGGCGACGACCTCTCCCTCCCGGAACGGTCGTGGTGCCGGGGCGGCGCTCCAGGCCGGCCGGTTTGCCCACACATCCGAAACATTGCGAGGGAGTTGGAATGAGTTCTTCTCTGATCAAGGTGCCGGCAGGCGGTCAAAAAATCGTTTCCGGCCAGGCTATCCCGGACAATCCCATCATTCCGTACATCGAAGGCGACGGCATCGGCGTGGACATCACCCCGGTGATGATCAAGGTCATCGACGCCGCCGTTAACAAGGCCTACGGCGGCAAGAAGAAGATCTACTGGATGGAGGTCTACGCCGGCGAGAAATCCACCCAGCTGTATGGCCCGGACGAGTGGTTCCCGAAGGAAACCTTCGACGCGCTCAAAGAGTTCTCGGTGTCCATCAAGGGCCCGATGACGACCCCGGTGGGCGGCGGCATCCGCTCCCTCAACGTGGCCTTGCGGCAGGAGCTGGATCTGTACCAGTGCGTGCGCCCGGTGCAGTATTTCAAGGGCGTGCCCTCGCCCCTCAAGCGGCCAGACCTGGTGAACATGGTGATCTTCCGCGAGAACACCGAGGACATCTACGCCGGCGTCGAGTGGGCGGCCCAGTCGGATGGCGCGAAGAAGGTCATCAAGTTCCTCACCGAGGAGATGGGCGTCAAGAAGATCCGCTTCCCGGAGACCTCAGGCATCGGCATCAAGCCGGTGTCCATCGAGGGCACCACCCGGCTGGTGCGGGCGGCCATCAAGTACGCGATTGATAACGACCGCAAGTCGGTGACCATCGTGCACAAGGGCAACATCATGAAGTTCACCGAAGGTCTGTTCCGCGACACCGGCTACAAGGTGGCGCAGCAGGAGTTCGGCGCCGAGCCCATCGACGGCGGCCCGTGGTGCAAGTTCAAGAACCCCAAGACCGGCCGCGAGATCGTCGTCAAGGACGCCATCGCCGACGCCTTCCTGCAGCAGATCCTGCTGCGCCCGGCCGAATACGACGTGATCGCCACCTGCAACCTCAACGGCGATTACATCTCCGACGCGCTGGCAGCGCAGGTGGGCGGCATCGGCATCGCGCCGGGGGCCAACATCTCCGACCAGTACGCCTGCTTCGAGGCCACCCACGGCACCGCGCCCAAGTACGCCGGCCTCGACAAGGTGAATCCGGGTTCGATCATCCTCTCCGCCGAGATGATGCTGCGCCACCTGGGCTGGACGGAGGCCGCCGATCTGGTCATCAAGTCGATGGAGGCCGCCATCGGCGACAAGATCGTCACCTACGACTTCGCCCGCCTGATGGAAGGTGCGACCGAAGTGTCGTGCTCGGAGTTCGGCGATGCGATGATCGAACGCATGTAAGCCTGCTGGCAGCGCCCGCTGCCTGAGTCGAGCAAAAAAGCCCCGTCGGCAACGACGGGGCTTTTTTTTGCCCATTGACCCGTCCTGAAATAGCTTGACACTTTTTTGCCGTAGCAAGGAAGCGTCAATGGAATCAAAGCACAAGCGGACCCAGCGGGATTACAGCCTGGCTTTTAAGCTCTCGGTTGTCGAGCAGGTTGAA
>NZ_JAYRMI010000056.1:0-27778 GCF_041904905.1 Zoogloea sp.
TGGGGGGTGGCGGTGCCCGCCCCCCCGGCCGCCCCCGTGGGGGGGCCGGCCGCGCCCGGGCTGGCCAGCCTCGCCGCCCGCGCCTGCATGCGCGGCAGCTGGGCGCTCATGCTGCGCTACGACGCCCCCATCCACCTGCCCTTCGACGCCGCCTTCGTGAACGGCGGCCCGCTGCGCTGGGTGGCCCGCGACAGCAGCAAGCCCGGCCGTCCCCGCGGCGAGACCTGGCTGCTCCACGCCACCGCCGAATGGAGCGAGGCCCACATCGAAGCCACCCCCGAAGCCGCCGCCGACGCCCTGCTCCGGGCCTTCGCCCAGCTCGGCGCCCCGCCGCCCCAGGCCTGGACCGCCCACCGCTGGCGCTACGCCGACACCGAGCCGCCCCTCGACAGCTGCCATGTGTGGGACGTGGATCGGCGCATCGGCCTGTGCGGCGACTGGCTCGGCGGCGGCAAGGTGGAAGGCGCCTGGCTCGGCGGGCGCAGCCTGGCCCAGGACGTGCTGCAGCACTTCGGCGCCTGACCGGCCCCGTCGCCATGGACTACAGCGTCGTCTGGTTCAAGCGCGACCTGCGCCTCCACGACCACGCCGCCCTGCACGCCGCCGCGCGGCGCGGCCCGGTGCTGTGCCTGTACGCGGTCGAGCCATCGCTGTGGGCCGAACCCGACGCCGCCCGCCAGCACTACGCCTTCATCCTCGAAAGCCTGCGCGACCTGTACCGCGCCCTGCGCGGCTGCGGCGGGCGCCTCCACGTCGTCACCGGCGAGATGCCCGACGTGCTCGCCCGCCTCCACGCCGCGGCCCCCATCGGCGCGCTGTTCTCCCACGAAGAAACCGGCAACGGGGCGAGCTACCGGCGCGACCTCGCGGTGGCCCGCTGGTGCCACGAGAACGGCGTGCGCTGGCAGGAGTTCCCCCAGTTCGGCGTGGTGCGCCGCCTCGCCGACCGGGACACCTGGCAGGCCCGCTGGGAAGCCTTCGTCGGCCAGCCCGGCCTGCCGGCGCCGCCCGCGCTGCGCTTCGCCCCCCTGCCCTGGGCCGACACCCCGCCGCCCGACGCCACCGCGCTGGGGCTCGCCGACGACGACCCGCCGGCCCGCCAGCGCGGCGGCCGCAGCGCCGGGCTGGCGGTGCTGGACGACTTCCTCACCGAACGCAGCCGGCAATACCGGGGCGGCATCTCGTCGCCGCTCTCCGCCCCCACCGCCTGCTCGCGCCTGTCGCCCTACCTCGCCTTCGGCTGCCTCAGCCTGCGCGAGATCGTCCACGCCACCCGGCGCACCCTGGCCAGCCTGCCCGCCGGCGCCGGCGCCCAGCGCAACGGCCTCACCGCCTTCATCGGCCGGCTCTACTGGCACTGCCACTTCATCCAGAAGCTGGAGAGCGAGCCGGCCCTCGAGTTCCGCAACCTCCACCGGGGCTACGACGGCCTGCGCGAGCCGGACTGGAACCCCGCCCACTTCGCCGCCCTCAGCGCCGGCCGCACCGGCTGGCCGCTGGTGGACGCCTGCGTGGCCATGCTTCGCGAGACCGGCTGGATCAACTTCCGGATGCGCGCGATGCTCGTCTCTGTGGCCGCCTACCCCCTGTGGCTGCACTGGCGGCCGGTGGGCCTGTGGCTGGCGCGGCAGTTCCTCGACTACGAACCCGGCATCCACTGGAGCCAGCTGCAGATGCAGTCCGGCACCACCGGCATCAACCTGCCGCGCATCTACAACCCCATCAAGCAGGCCCGCGACCACGACCCGAAGGGCCACTTCGTACGCCGCTGGCTGCCCGCCCTGCGCAAGGTGCCCGACAGCTGGCTGTTCGAACCCTGGCGCATGCCCGCCGCGGTGCGGGCCGCCCACGGCCTGGGCCCGGACGACATCCCCCAGCCCTGCGTGGATCTGGACGCCGCCACCCGCAGCGCCAAGGCCCGCCTGTTCGCCCTGCGCGCCCTGCCCGAGGTGCGCGCCGCCAAGGCCGCCATCGTGGCCCGCCACGGCTCGCGCAAACGCACCCCCAGCGGCAGCCCACGCCCCCGGCAGGGCGCCGACACCGCCCAGCTCACGCTGGATCTGTGATGGCCCACGCCAAACCCACCCTCCCCACCAAGACCTGCGCCTGCTGCGGCCGCCCCTTCGCCTGGCGCAAGAAGTGGGCGCGGGTGTGGGACGAAGTGAAGTACTGCTCCGAGCGCTGCCGCCGCACCCGACCGGCCAGCACCACCCCATGAACACCACGATCCACTGGTTCCGCAACGACCTGCGGCTCGCCGACAACCCGGCCCTCACCCACGCCGCCCAGGGCGCCGACCGGCTCATCCCGGCCTTCATCCACCCACCGGCGCAGCCCGGCGTGTGGGGCTTCGAGCGCGTCGGGCCTCACCGCCGGCATTTCCTTGCCACCGGCCTCGCCCGTCTGGCCCGAGAAACCGGCGCCACCCGCATCGTCTGCGAGGCCATCCCCGCCCCCGAGGAGGAGGCCCAGCTCGCCGCCCTGCGAGCCACCGGCATCAGCGTCGAGGCGCACTGGCAATCCACGCTGCTCGACCCCGCCACGCGGCCCTTTGCCGACGCAGACCTGCCGGAGGTCTTCACCGCCTTCCGGCAGGCGGTGGAAGGCGCCGGCACCCAGCCCCCGGCGCCGATCCCCGCGCCAGAGCGCCTGCCGCCGCTGCCCGCTGGCCTCCCCGGCGGCAAGGCCCCGCCACCCGCCCCACCCGCCGACCCACGCTCGGCCTTCCCCTACGCCCTGCCCGCCTTCCACGGCGGCGCCCGCGCCGGGCAGGCCCACCTCGCCCAGTACCTCGCCCGTGGCCTGCCCCACAGCTACAAGGCCACCCGCAACCGCCTCGCCGGCATCGACGACTCCAGCAAACTCTCCCCGTGGCTGGCCATCGGCGCGCTGTCGGCCCGGCAGATCCACGCCGCCCTCAAGGATTTCGAGGCCCGCCACGGCGCCAGCGACGGCACGTACTGGCTGTGGTTCGAGCTGCTGTGGCGCGACCACTTCCACCTGCTCCACCGCAAGCACGGCCGGCGCCTGTACCGCGCCGGGGGCCTTACCGGCAGCCCGCCCCCGCCCCACGACGCCGCCGCCTTCGCCCGCTGGCAGGCCGGCCGCACCGGCCACGGCCTGATCGACGCCGGCATGCGCGAGCTGGCCGCCACCGGCTATCTCTCCAACCGGATGCGCCAGATCGTCGCCAGCTACCTCATCCACGACCTCGCCTGCGACTGGCGGGCCGGCGCCGCGTGGTTCGAGGCCCAACTGGTGGATTACGACGTGTGCAGCAACCACGGCAACTGGCTCTACATCGCCGGCCGGGGCACCGACCCGCGGGGCGGACGCCGCTTCAACCCCGACAAGCAGGCCGCCGCGCACGACCCGGACGGCGCCTATCGAGCCCGCTGGCGCACCCCATGACCACCCTCCGCCTGATCCTCGGCGACCAGCTCAACCCGCAGCACAGCTGGTTTTCCGAGCCCCGCCCGGACGCGATCCTCGTGCTGATGGAGATCCGCCAGGAGACCGACTACGTCCTCCACCACGCCCAGAAGCTCCTCGCCATCTTCGCCGCCATGCGCGACTTCGCCCGCCAGTTGGGCGAGGCCGGCCATCGGGTGGACTACCTCGCCATCGACGACCCGGCCAACCGGCAGTCCCTCCCCGCCAACCTGGACGCCCTGATCGCCCGCCACGGCGCCACCCGCGTCGAATACCAGGCGCCGGACGAATGGCGGCTCGACCGCCAGCTCGCGGCCTGGGCGCGGCAGCTCGACATCCCCGCCACGATGGTCGGCAGCGAGCACTTCTACACCGCCCGGCTCGACGCCGCGCGCCTCTTCGAGGGCCGCAGGCAGTGGCTGATGGAACACTTCTACCGCCACATGCGCACCCGCCACGGCGTGCTGATGGCCGGCGGCAAGCCCCTGGGCGGGCGCTGGAACTTCGACCGCGACAACCGCAAACCCTGGCCCGGCCTGCCCCGCGAGCCTGCCGACCGGCGCGTGCGCCACGATCACTCCGCCCTCTGGCAGCGCATCGAGGCGGCGGGGGTGGAGCACTTCGGCAACCCGGCGGCGGATCGGCTGGCGTGGCCCCTCAACCGGGCCGAGGCCCTGGCCCGGCTGGAAGATTTCGTCGCCGAAGCCCTGCCCCACTTCGGCGATTTCCAGGACGCCATGAGCGCGCGGGCGTGGCGGCTGTTCCACGCCCTGCTGTCCTTCGCCCTCAACACCAAGATGCTCGATCCGCGGGAGGTCGTGCAACGGGTCGAGGCGGCCCACGCCGACGGCAAGGTGCCGCTGGCGGCGGCCGAGGGTTTCATCCGCCAGATCGTCGGCTGGCGCGAATACGTGCGCGGCGTGTATTGGGCGCACATGCCGGGCTACGTGGAACACAACGTGTTCGGCCACCACGCGCCGCTGCCGGCGTGGTTCTGGACGGGCCACACGAAGATGCGCTGCCTCGCCCACAGCATCGGCCAGTCGCTGGAGCACGCCTACGCCCACCACATCCAGCGCCTCATGGTGATCGGCAACTTCGCGCTCCTCGCCGGGCTGGCCCCGGCCGACGTGCATCGCTGGTACCTGGGCATCTACATCGACGCCTTCGAGTGGGTCGAGCTGCCCAACACCCTGGGCATGAGCCAGTTTGCCGACGGCGGCCTGCTGGCCACCAAGCCCTACGTGTCGAGCGCCGCCTACATCGACCGCATGGGCGACTACTGCAAGGGCTGCGCCTACAAGGCCAAGGCCCGCACCGGCCACGACGCCTGCCCGTTCAATGCGCTGTACTGGGATTTCTTCGCCCGCAACCGGGAGCGGCTGGCACCCAACCACCGGCTGGGGATGGTGTATCGCCAGCTGGAACGCTTCGACCCTGCCGCCCTCGCCGCCATCCGCCAGCGCGCCGAAACCCTGCGGGCGGGGCTGGACGCGCTTTAGGCCGCCGGCGTTCAGCCCCCCGCCGCCTGGACGCTGCGCCGGCGGTAGTCGCTGGGCGATTCGCCGTGCCAGCGGCGGAAGGCGCGGGTGAACGCGCTCTGCTCCGAAAACCCCAGCAGGAAGGTGATCTCGGTGAGGCTGCGCTGGGGGTTCTCCAGGTAGCGCCGGGCCAGCGCCTCGCGGGTCTCGTCCACCAGCCGCTTGTAGGTGATGCCCTGCGCCGCCAGCCGGCGCTGCAGGGTGCGCCGGCTCAGGCCGACGGCCTCGGCCAGCCCCCGCTCGGTGGGCTCGCCGGAGGTGAGGTGTTCGAGCAGATGGGCCTTGCAGCGGGTGACGAGGTCGTCCCGGGTGAGTTCGGCCAACTGCCCGGTGAGGATGCGGTCGAAGGTGGCCGCCATGTCCCGGTAGGCGGTGGGCAGGCGCCGGTCGGCCGCGGCGGGGGCGAGCAGGAAGCTGTCCTCGGCGGCGCCGAACTCGACGGGGCAGCCGAAGAAGTCGTCCCACGCATCGCGCCGGGCCGGCAGCGCGCGGCGCAGGCGCACCGCCACCGGGTGGAGGGTGTCGCCAAAGTTGGTGCGGCACATGTCCACGATGATCGACAGGGAGAAGTCGGTCATGAACGGCCCGATCGCCTTGTCGCCGCGCCCGTGGTCGTACACAAAGCGCAGCCCCTCGGGCGACTCCTGCACCGCGTAGCGGAAGCGCTCGCCAAGGATGCGGGCGTAGCGCTCCAGGCGCTTGAGCCCGGTGCGCAGGGTGCTGCTGGAGAGCCAGGCGTAGCCCATGGTGCCCAAGTTGGAGGGGTGCCAGCAGCGCGCCGCGTGCAGCGCAAAGGCCGGGTCGGACAGCCTCGCGCAGGCGCGCTCGAAGACCACGTCGGCGATCCGGCTGGGAAGGCGCCGGCCCGGCTCCGCCAGCTGCTCCGCCGAAATGCCGAGCCCGGCCAGCAGGTCGGCCGGGTCGAGCCCCTCGCGCTCGAACATCCGCATCATCATCAGCCACACCGTGGCCAGCGAGCTGGTCGTTGCCATGCATTCCTCCCGTCTTGAGTGGCGCAGATCGTCAATCGAAAGGCGCGGATCGTCAAGCCCGTTCCGGGGCGTTTCCTTAGGCTGCCGGGTAAGGCATCACGCTTGCGCGTGGGCCGGCAGCGCGAGCAATCGCGCGCCCGCAACCCTGACGATGGAGCCAGCATGTCGAGCCACCCGTTCGCCCCGGACCCCATCACCGGCTTCAGCGGCCGGGGGGAGAGCCTGCCCCTGGCCCGGCGGGTGATGCGCGAAACCGCCGCCCGCGGTCTGCCCCTGGCCCTGCTGTGGCTCGACCTCGACCGTTTCCACAAGGTCAATGCCTCGTTCGGGCACCGCGGCGGCGACCGCATCATCGCCCACGTCGCCGCCCTCATCCGCGCGCTGGCGCCCGCCACCGCCCACTGCCTGCGGATGGGGAGCGACGAGTTCGTCGTGCTGCTGCCCGGCACCCGCCTGGGCGCGGCCCGGGCCCTGGGGCTGCGGCTGGCCCAGGCCCTCGAGCAGCCCCTGGCGCTGGACGGGATGACGATCCACCCCACCGCCAGCATCGGCGTGGCCCGGCTCCGGCGGGGCGAGCGCCTGCACGCCCTCTTCGAGCGCGGCGACCGGGCGATGCTCGAGGCCAAGCGCCAGGGCGGCAACCGCCTGGTGGTGTCGGGCAGCGAGGCCCGCCGCGGGGATCACGGGGTGCAGCTGGCCCGCGAGGCGCTGGCGGTGGAATCGGACCTGCATCTGGCGCTGGAGACCGGCGGGCTGTCCCTCGACTTCCAGCCGGTGCTCGGCTTCGACGGGCGGATCGAGGCCGTCGAGGGGCTGATGCGCTGCCGGGTGCACGACCGCCAGCTGGCGCCGGACCGCTTCATCCCGGTGGCCGAGAAAACCGGCCTGATCGTGCGCCTGGGCGAGTGGAGCCTGCTCCAGGGCACCCGCTTCGCCGCCCGGCTGTGCCGCGAGGGCCGGCCCACCAAGGTGGCGATCAACGTGTCGCGGGCCCAGCTCACCTCGCCGGCCTTCCTGCCGGCGCTGCACGGCGCGCTGCTCTGCGCCGACGTGGCCCCGGCGCTGATCGAGCTGGAGCTGACCGAATCGCTGGCGATGGAAGACTCGGCGCTCGTCCAGCACAACCTCCGCCGCGCCCGGGAGACCGGCGTGGGGCTGGCCATCGACGACTTCGGCACGGGCTATTCCAGCCTGTCGTGCCTGAAGGATCTGCCCGCCACCAAGCTCAAGCTCGACCGCGCCTTCGTGCAGGTGCTGCCCGACGACCGGCGGGCCTACGCCGTGGTGCGTGCCCTGGCGCGGCTGGCCCGGGAGCTGGGCATGGTGACGGTGGCCGAAGGGGTCGAGACCGAAGAACAACTGGCCGCCCTGCGCGACGCGGAGGTGGACGCCATCCAGGGCTTCATCCGGGCCCGGCCGATGAACGAAGAGGCCTTGCTGGCCTGGCTTGCGCAAAGGAAAACGCCATGACGCCCCCCCGCACCCCGCCCCACCCGGCGGTCGACGCCCTGCTGGAGCGCTCGATCCGCGACATCGACATCCCGCCGCGGCCCCTCATCCTCGACCGCATCCGCCGCGAGATGCATCGGGACGAGCCCGACATGGGCACGGTCGGCCGCCTGATCGGGCGCGACGTGAGCCTCGCCGCCGGGCTCATCAAGACCGCCAACTCGCCCTATTTCGGGTTCTCGCTGCGGGTGCGCTCGGTGAGCGAAGCCCTGCTGATGCTCGGCCTCGACGCCGCCAGCCGGGCCGTGGCGGCCATCAGCCTGCACAAGGCCTTCCCCGCCGGCGCCCACTACGAGCGCTTCTGGCACAGCTCGGCGGAGATCGCCGCGCTGTCGGGCTGGCTCGCCCAGCAGCTCGCGGTGCCCGGCGTGCGCGCCGACGACGCCTACACCTTCGGCCTGTTCCGGGATTGCGGGATCGTCATCCTGCTGCGGCGCTTCCCCGGCTACCGGGACATTCTGCAGCGCGCCAACGACGACGGCGCGCGCCCCTTCACCGCCCACGAACTGGACGCCCTGCCCACCCATCACGCCGTGGTGGGCAGCCTGCTCGCCCAGAACTGGTGGCTGCCCGAGCCGGTGTCCCAGGCCATCCGCCACCACCACGACGCAGACATGCTGGCGCGCTTCGACACCGGCCTGGCGCTGCCCGCCCGCCGCCTCGTGGCCCTCGCCCAGAGCGCCGAGTGGCTGGTGCAGACGGCCACCGGGGGCAGCCGGACGCGCGAATGGGACAAGCTCGGCCCCGCGTGCCAGCGCCTGCTCGATCTGGACGAGCCGACGCTGGCGGCGCTGGTGGCACCCGCCGCACAGCTGCTCGGCAACATCGACTGAGCGCTCCGGCGTTCACCCCCGGAGCCGGCGGGTCCAGTCCGTCAGCGCCTGCATCTGGTCGGCCACCAGCTTCTGCAGGCGCGCGTCGGTCAGGTTCCCGTCGCCATCGAAGGTGCCCGCAAAGGCGTTGGCGAACACCTCCGGCTTGTTGAGCGGGTGCAGGTCGAGATACACGCAGACCTGACGCAGATGGTACTGGGCGCGGGACGTGCCCATCCCCCCGCCGGCGCCCAGGATCGCCACCGGCTTGCCCGCCAGCAGCGCGTTGTCCGGCTCCCGGGACGCCCAGTCGAGGATGTTCTTCAGCGCCGGCGCCAGCGAGTAGTTGTACTCCGGGCAGGCCAGCACCAGCGCATCGGCCGCGGCCAGCTGGGCAAGCACCCGCTCGACGGCGGCCGGCCTCGTGGCAAGGTCGGCGTTGTAGAAGGGCACGTCCGCCAGATCGGCGAACTCCATGCTCACGCCCGACGGCAGGCTGGCCTGGGCCGCCCGCAGCAGGCCCCGGTTGGTGGACTTCTGGCGCAGGCTGCCGGCAATACCCAGAAACTGGAACGACATGATCGATTTCTCCCTGAAAGGTCGGATGGATGCGGCCAGCGCCGCGGCCCAGGTTCCGACACAGCCGCCGGGCGCCCGGTTCCCGGTCGCTCCGCCCAACGTGGGCCCGACCGTCCGTGCTATCATGTCGGATTCGGTCGTGCATTCGAAGTTTCGTCCGCGCCACGCGCCGGCGATGCGCCTACCCCATCCGAATTCACACCCGCGCCGGCCTGCTGCCAGCCCGGGGCTTTCCACTGGCGTGCCAGCCCCGCTGCCCACCACGTCATTCATCTGCGCCTGCGATACTGCTCGCAGGCACCTCGTGCCGATCGCCCACCCGGTGACCGGCACCCGCCCTCCCCGGCCCCGACCGGGCCGGCGAAACCCGGGCCCATCCCCCTTTCGGATGCGCGGCCCGCCACAAGGAGCCCGAACATGGCCAAGGAAGAACTCATCGAAATGCACGGCAAGGTCACCGAAGTCCTGCCGGACGGTCGCTACCGCGTCACCCTCGACAACGAACACCTGCTCATCGCCTACGCCGGCGGCAAGCTCAAGAAGAACCACATCCGCATCATCGCCGGCGACGAGGTGACCCTCGAGATGTCGCCCTACGACCTCACCAAGGGCCGCATCACCTTCCGTCACCTGCCCCCGCGCAGCGGCAACGCCCCCGCGCCCGCCCGCCGCTACTGACGCTTCACCCTCCGGCCGGGCCCACGAAGCTCAACAAACGTGAAAAACGGCCGGTTTTGCTGCAGTCATGGGGCGGACGCCTTGCGGGAGACCGCCGGTCTTGATACCATCCGCCCCGCTTTTCACGGGTAACCGAGCTTCTGGCCGACAGGCCGGCGGTTTGCGCCACCACCCGGTCGGCGTCGTGTTCCACGGCCCGCGTGCAGTGCTCATGTAGCTCAGTGGCAGAGCACTCCCTTGGTAAGGGAGAGGTCGGCAGTTCAATCCTGCCCATGAGCACCATCCTTCCCCCCGTCTTCTTCCCGTCCCCGGAGAGTGCCGGCAGCCATGATGACGTTCCGCACGTCCGCATCGCCCCGCCACCGGCAAGCCTGTCACCCCCCGCACCGGCATCCGGCCGAGCAGCACCCCTCCCGCATCCCGCAAGTGAACCAGCGGCATCGACGTTTCCCCGGCCACGGCGCGTCCGACTTGAGGCACACTGGGGCCCGCAGCCATCAGCGAACCGCGGCATGACGCGGACACGGCGAAAACTCGGCCCCTCTCCATGATCTCCCGGCTTTTACCCCAGATGTCGGCGCGCCCGCTGCTTGCGGTCCGCGCGGCGATCATCGGCGTCACCCTGCTGGCCCTGGGCGTCATCTGGTTCGGCACCCTCGCTTCCACCGCACAGAACGAACGACAAGCGGCCGAACGCATCCGCACCCGGGCGCTGATCCAGGCCAGGGCCGCCGGCGCCACGGTGCAGGCCGGCATCGAACGCTTCGACTTCGCCCTGCGCACCGCCCGCATCGCCGCGCTGGAGAGCCCGGCGGCGGTCACCCTGCAGAGCCAGCTGGTGACCGAGACGATGCCGCCGGGGCTGGTCCTGCAGCAGTTCCGCATCGACGCGGACGGCTATCTGGCCTACTCGTCCCTGGGCCAGGCGCCGCGCAACTTCCTCGGCGACCGGGATTACTTCCGCCAGCTCGCCACCGACCACGAAGACCGGCTGGCGATCTCGCCGCCGATACTGGGCCGCCTCACCGGCAAATGGAGCATCCAGGTGGCCCGGGCGATCCGCCGCGACGGCCGCTTCGAGGGCGTGGTATCGCTGGCCGTCTCGCCCGACGTGTGGACCGAGCAGCTCTCCCGCTTCGAGAGCGGCCCGCGGGACACCCTGACCCTGCTCTCGCCCCAGGGCCACATCCTGCTGCGCACCCTCAACCCCGGCGCCCACTACGGCAAGCAGGTTCCGCCGCAGCGGGAATACCTCGTGCGGCCCGACCTGAAGGAGGGCGACTACGTGGCCCACGCCTCGGTCGATGGCATCCTGCGCCAGTACGGCTGGACGCGGCTGCCGTCGGGGCTGGTGATGATGAGCGGCATCGCCCTCGACGACGCCCTTGCCCCGATGCACGCCCAGAACACCTGGGCGATCCAGCAGGCCGGCATCTTCAGCGCCCTGCTGACGATCGTCGTGCTTGGCCTGCTGGTGGCCTTGAAGCGCTACGAGCGGGCGGTGGACGCCCTCGCCGACCGGGAGGAGCACCTGTCCGAGGTGCTCGACTACATGGCCGAAGGCATCGTCATCGTCGACACCGGGAACCGCATCGTGGACATCAACCCGGCCTTCAGCGCGATCACCGGCTTTGGCGCCGACGAGCTGCGCGGGCAGCACATCTCCGCGCTGCCCGCCGGTCGGGTGGGTGGGCGCAGCCTGGGCGAACTGTTCGGCCCGGCCGACCTGCACCACCAGCGCGGCGACTTCGAGGGCCGCCGCCGGGACGGCGAGGCCTACACCGGCCACGCGGTGATCTCCGCCGTGCTAGACGCGGACGGCGGCGTGGTGCACCGGGTGGCGCTGGTGGCCGACGTGACCGAACTGCGCCGCCGCGACGGCGAGATCTGGCACCAGGCCAACTTCGACCGTCTGACCGGCCTGCCCAACCGCTCCCTCATCACCGACCGGCTCGAGAGCATGGTCTACCACGCCCGCCGTCATCAGTCCGAAGTGGTGGTGCTGTTCATCGATCTCGACCGCTTCAAGCCGGTGAACGACCGCTACGGCCACGAGGTGGGCGACCAGCTCCGGCAGCAGGTCGCCCAGCGCCAGCAGAAGCTGTTCCGCGACGAGGACACCGTGGCCCGTCTGGGGGGGGACGAGTTCGTGGTGGCGATGCCCACCGACGCGGGCTCGGCCGCCATCGAGCCCGCCGCCGCCAAGGTGGTGGAGGCGCTGTCCCAACCCTTCGAGGTGGACGGCCACCAGTTGAGCATCGCCTGCAGCGTGGGGGTGGCCCGCTTCCCGGCCGACGGCGACAGCGCCGAACGCCTGCTGGTCGCCGCCGACCACGCTATGTACCGCGCCAAGAACGCCGGCCGGGCGCGCTGGAGCGCCTGAGGCCAGGCCACGCGGCGGGCGGCCAGCGTCGGCGAGGCGCCTATCCGCCGCGCGCCGAATCGGGCCGGCGCCAGACCAGCCCGGCCAGCGCCACCGCCGCGAACGCCGCGCCGCACAGGAAGGTGGCGCGGGCCCCGAAGGCGTCCCACAGCGCGCCGGCCACCACGCTGGCAAGCAGCAGCCCCAGCCCGCCGGCCAGGTTGAACACCCCGAAGGCCGTGCCGCGCAGCGCTGCCGGCGCCGTATCGGCCACCAGCGCCGCCAGCAGGCCCTGGGTCATGCCCATGTGCAGGCCCCACAAGGCCACCCCGATGGCCAGCCCGGCCAGGCCATCCACCAGCGCCAGGGCCAGATCGGCCGCCACCAGCACCGCAAAGCCCAGGCCCAGCAGGCTGCCCCGGTGCAGGCGGTCGGCCAGCACCCCCACCGGGTAGGAAGACAGGGAATACACCACGTTCATCACCACCAGCACCATCGGTATCCACACCAGCGCCACCCCCAGCTCCTGGGCCCGCAACACCAGGAAGGCCTCGCTGAAGCGGGCGACGGTGAACACCGCGGAGATCCCCACCACCCACCAGTAAGCGGCCGGCAGGCGGGCCAGCTCGGCCCGCGACAGGGGCGAGCGAACCCGCGCGGCGGCCGGCCGCGGCGCGTCGTGCACCGCCAGACCGATCAGCGCGAAGGCGCCGAAGGCCGGCACCACCGCCACCCAGAACACCAGCCGGATGTCGCCGCCGGACCATGCCATCAGGGCGATCGCCAGCAGCGGCCCCAGGAAGGCCCCGGTGGTGTCGAGGGACTGACGCAGCCCGAAGGCTGCCCCGCGCAGGCCCGGCGGCGCCAGATCGGCGATCAGGGCGTCGCGGGGAGCGCCGCGGATGCCCTTGCCCACCCGGTCGATGAAGCGCGCCGCCACCACCCAGGCCGCGGTCTCGGCCAGGGGGAACACCGGCTTGGTGCAGGCCGCCAGCCCGTAGCCGACGGTCGCCAGCAGCTTGCGCCGCCCCAGCCAGTCGGACAGGGCGCCGGAGAACACCTTGGTGATCGATGCGGTCGCCTCGGCGATCCCCTCGATGAAGCCCACCGCCAGTGTCGACGCCCCGAGCGCTCCCACCAGGTACACCGGCAGCAGGGCGTGGATCATCTCGGACGAGATGTCCATCAGCATCGACACCAGCCCCAGCGCCCAGATGCCGGCAGGCAGGCGCGACCGGCTGGCGGCGTCGGGCGGGGTTCCGGAAAGGCTCATGGGCGGTCTCCTGCTGGGGTGAGGCCAAGTGGATTCTCGAGATTTTTTGCAGGCGAGCGAGATTCCGGCCGGCCTCCGGGTTATCCTTGGCGCCTCGCCCGCCCAGGGCCGAAGCATGACACGCCAGGAGAACACAGAGAATGACGGATCGACAGGGTCTGCCATGGACCGACGCCTTCCTGCTCGGTTTCGAGGCGATGGACGACACGCACCGGGAATTCGTCGCCATCGCCGACCGGCTGCTGACCTGCCCCGACGAGCAGCTCGCCGCGGCAATGCGCGACTTCATCGAACACGCCGAAGCCCATTTCGGGCAGGAAAAGGCGTGGATGGAGGAGACCGACTTCCCACCGCGGGACTGCCACGTGGACGACCACAACGCGGTGATGGAGTCGGCGCGGCAGGTGGAGGAGTTGGTGCGCGACGGGGATGTGGCGGTGGGTCGCGAGTTTGCCACCGAGCTGGCCCGCTGGTTTCCCAGCCACGCCGACTACCTGGATTCGGCCCTGGCCCAGTGGCTGGCCAAGAAGAAGCTGGGCGGCGTGCCGGTGGTGCTGCGCCGCAACCTGCCCATCGACCGCTGACCGTCGCCCCCCCGGCTCAGCGCGCGAGGGCTTCGTCCAGCTTGCGGTAGCCGCCGTCGCGGATCTGGGTGAAGAAGGCCTTGCGCTGGGTGTCGCCGTTGGCGTCGAAGACGATCTGCTGCTGCAGCCCCTGATAGGGCCCGCGGCGCAGCACCGCGGCCTTCGGACTCTCGTCGCCGGTGCGCCTGGAGAGGGCATCGAACAGCACCATCGCCGCGTCGTAGGCCGACACCGAGCTGTAACCCGGGTTCTTCTGGAAGCGCTTGAAGTAGGCCTCGCGGAACTCGCTGTAGCGGGGCGAGTGGTCGTCCCGGTCATAGTTCTGGACGATCAGCAGGCCCTCCACCACCTTGCCGCCCAGCTCGATCAACTGCTCGCTGGCGGCCCACTCCGAGGCGCCGATGGGCAGGGCCGGCGCCTGCCGGCGGGCCTGCTGGGCCAGCCGCGCCACGTCGATCCCCCCGGCGATGAAGAACAGCCCGTCCGGCGCGTTCTTGAGCATCGCCCCGACCACCCCGCCGAAATCGGTGTCCCGCCGGGATTCGTACGCCACCTCGGTAACCACGGCGCCCCCCTGCTCGGCAAAGGCCTTGCGGAACTCGTTGAGCCACGACACCGAGAACGACCGGTTGCGCTCGTCGTAGGCCACCGCCACCCGGCGCTGGCCCAGGCGATGGATCACCCGGGCGTAATCCCGGGCGTTGTCGCGGGTGCTGCGGTTGATCCGCACGAGGTTGTCGTCCTTGCCGACGAAATCCATCGAGCTGACGGTCGGGCTGATGACCAGGGTGCCGCTGCCAGCCAGCACCGGCACCACCACCGCAGCCATGCCGCTGGTGAAGGGCCCGATCACCGCCTCCACCTTGGCGGCCGCCAGTTCCGAGGCCGATCTGGCGGCGGTCTCCCGATCCTGGGCGTCGTCCCGCGCCACCACCTCGATCTTGCGCCCCTTGATGCCGCCGGCGCGGTTGACCTGCTCGACCGCCAGCAGCACGCCGTTGTAGCCGGCCTGCCCGACGTCCGAGTTCTGATCCGACAGCCCGCCGACAAAGCCGACGCGCAGCGGTCCATCCGGCCCACACCCGGCCAGCAACAACCCGGCGACCATCGCCAGCATGCCTCTGCACAAGCCCTTGCCCAAACTCTCGACCTCCACGCCAAAGCTGTCACGATACTCCAATTGCATTGCACGTCACCACACCGGCGCGCATCTGGAGCGACGACCGCCCAACCGCGCCGGGCGAACGGCGCCCGACACCCTCGTCTTGAGCGCCTGCGGGGGCGCCGATCGGACGGGCGCATTGGCGGTAAAGTTTTTTCAAATTCTTGCGATAACAACAGAATTACTATTTTTAATGAGTTTGCGCCGATGGCGCCGCCCTCCCCGCCCCGTCACTCAAGTCGGAAGGCCCCGGGCCGTCTACAATGGGCGCGCGTTCCGGCACTGACCGAGCCAGACCTGCCGCTCGCCCCCCTCACCGCCCTGTCACCAACCCCCAGCACCCCAGGCCGCCGAACGGATCGACTCCATGCTCTCCCGTTCTCCGCTCGCTAACCGTCAGCAGCGCTGGCGATCCTCCCTCCGCCTGCGGCTTGTCGCCCTGGGGCTGGTGCCGCTGCTGATCGCCTTTCCGATCATCCTCGCCACCCTGGTGGTGCTGGGCGACGCGCGCATCACCGGCCTGCTCGAGAGCAGCTCCCGCAGCCAGCTCGCCAGCGCCCGCAACTACATGGATCAGGTGCGCGCCCAGACGCTCCGCCACGTGGAGGAGGTAGTGCGCGCCGAGCGGATCGCCCACCTGCTGGCCGCCCATGGCAGCCGCGCCGGGAAAGACCCGATCCCGCTGCTCGACCAGTTCCTGAGCGCCCGCGCCGAGGTGGCCCGGCTCGACTACCTCATCCTCGCCACCCGGGACGGGCACGTGATCGCCTCCAGCACCGAGCTGCCGCCGGGCAGCCAGCTGCCCTCCAGCTTCGCCCAGCGCCAGGCCGCCACCGGGCTGGCCACCGTGCGCTACGCGCGCTTCGACGCCGCCGAGCTGGGCGCCCTCTCGCCCACCCTGCCGGCCCGGGCGCGGATCGAGGTGCTCGACCGGGAAGGCGCGCCGCCGGAAACCCGCGGCCTGACCATCGACGCCGCGGCCCACCTGCCCCTGAGCAACGCCCACGGCGACACCATCCTGGTGGGCGGGCTGCTGCTCAACAACAACCTGCCGATGATCGACCGGATCCGCGACGTGGTGTTTCCCGCCGCCCCCAACGCCGTGGTCAACGACGGGGTCACCACCCTCTTCCTGGACGACCTGCGGGTGTCCACCACCGTCACCTTCGCCAACAGCACCCGCGCCATCGGCACCCACGCCGCGGGCAACGTGCGCGCCAAGGTGCTGGAGGGCGACGCCTCGTGGGCCGACCGCACGCTCATCGGCGAGGACTGGCACATCGCCAGCTACGAAGCGATCCACGACGGCGAGGGCCGCCACATCGGGATGCTCGGCACCGGCTTCCCCGAGCAGCGCTACGCCCGCGAGCGCTGGCTGCTGATCGGCAGCATCGGCGGCCTGCTCGCCCTGGCCATGCTCGGCCTGTCCCTCACCTTCCTGTACGGCGCCCACGGCATCACCCGACGCCTGGGCGCCATCTCCGACACGATGACCGCGATCCAGCGCGGCGACGACGGCGCCCGGGTGCCGCGGGACAACGAGAGCGACGAGATCGCCCAGCTCGCCGGGCACTTCAACGGGCTCCTCGACAGCCTCGACACCCAGCGGCTCGCCCGCCAGCAGGCCCAGCGCGGCATCGCCGAAGAAGCCTCGCGGCGCCGCGCCCTGTTCGAGATGGCGCGCGACGGCATGGTGGTGCTCAACGACGACTGCAGCGTCTTCGAGGCCAACCTGCAGTTTGCCGCGATGCTCGGCTACCGCCCCGAAGAGCTTGCCCGGCTCCACGTGTGGGATTGGGAAGCCCGTTTCTCCAAGTCCGAGCTGCTGCCCATGATCCGCAGCGTGCGCCCGGACGGCGAAGCCTTCGAGACCCTCCACAAGCGCAAGGACGGCAGCGTCTACGTGGCGGAGATCAAGTCCAGCCGGGTCGAATGGGGCGGCAAGACCTACGTGATGTGCTCCGTCCGCGACATCACCGAACGCCAGCAGCTTGCCGGCGAGCTGGAAGCCCACCGCCACCACCTGGCCGAACTCGTCGAACAGCGCACCCGCGAGCTGGCCGCCGCGCGGGACGAAGCCGAAAGCGCCAACCGTGCCAAGAGCAGCTTCCTGGCCAACATGAGCCACGAAATCCGCACCCCGATGAACGCCATCATCGGGCTGTCCCACCTGCTCCAGCGGGAGATCCGCGAGCCCACCCAGCTCGACCGGGTGGACAAGATCGGCGCGGCCGCCCAGCACCTGCTGCGCATCATCAACGACATCCTCGACCTGTCCAAGATCGAGGCCGACAAGGTTACCCTCGAGAGCATCGACTTCCCCCTGCGCACCACCCTCGAGAAGGTCACCGGCCTGGTCCGCGAGAGCGCCGACCAGAAAGCCCTGGGCCTCACCGTCGAGATCGACCCCGCGCTGCCCCCCATCCTGCGGGGCGACCCGGTGCGCGTCGAGCAGATCCTCGTCAACTTCCTGTCCAACGCGGTCAAGTTCTCCACCCGCGGCACCATCGTCCTGCGCGCCCTGCGCCTGCCCGCCAGCGGCAGCGGCGTCGCGCTGCAGCTCGAAGTGGAAGACCACGGCATCGGCCTGAGCGACACCCAGCAAGCCTCGGTGTTCCGCGCCTTCGAGCAGGCCGACAACTCCACCACCCGCAAGTACGGCGGCACCGGCCTGGGGCTGGCGATCAGCAAACGGCTGGCCGAACTGATGGGCGGCGAGATCGGCGTGCGCAGCAGCGTGGGCGTCGGCAGCACCTTCTGGCTGCGCCTGCACCTGGAGCCCGGCCAGGCCGCCCTCCGCCCCGACACCGCCCCCGCAGCCCCGGTCGACGCCCACACCGCCCCCCTGCGCAAGCTGCGCGAGCACTACGCCGGCCGCCGCATCCTGCTGGCCGAAGACAACCCCCTCAACCAGGAGATCGCCTGCGAGCTGCTGCGCGACGCCGGCCTGACGGTTGAACTCGCCGGCGACGGCCGGCAGGCCCTCGACGCGGTGCGCCGCGACGGCAGCGGCTTCGACCTCATCCTGATGGACCTGAGCATGCCGGTGATGGGCGGGCTCGAAGCCGCCGCGGCCATCCGCGCCCTGCCCGGCGGCGGCGCCGTACCCATCGTCGCGATGACCGCCAACGCCTTCGACGAGGACCGCAACCAGTGCCTCGCCGCCGGCATGAACGACCACGTGCCCAAGCCCGTCGACCCGGACGTGCTCTACCGCACCCTGCTGCGCTGGCTGCCCGCCGCCGCCCCTGCCGCGGCCCCCACGCCGGCGCCGGCGCCCCGGCCCCAGCCGCCGACGGCGAGCCTGGAGGCCATCGACGGCCTGGACGTGGCCCGGGGCCTGCGCACCATGCGCGGCCACGAAGAACGCTACCGGCGCATCCTCGGCGTGTTCGCCCGCACCCACCGGGACGACGCCGCCACCCTGCGCGCCAGCCTCGCCGACGGCCGCCCGACCGACGCCGAACGGGCCGCTCACAGCCTCAAGGGCAGCGCCGCGTCGGTGGGCGCCAGCCGGGTGGAGGCCGCTGCCGCCGCCCTGGAAAAGCAGATCCGCGAACAGGCGCCCGACGCCCTGCTGCAGGCCGGCATCGACACCCTGGCGGCCGAACTCGCGCAGCTCGTGCCGGCCATCGAGGCGGCCCTTCAGGCCAGCGCCCCGCCCCCCGCCGCCGACGCCCCGCCGGCCACCGATCCGCAGGCCCTCCGGCACTTCGGCAACGAGCTGGGCCGGCTCCTCGCCGAAGACGACATCCGCTCGGCCAGCCTGTGGCGCAGCCACGGCCGGCTGCTGGACGCCCTGGAGCCCGACACCGCCCACCGCATCGGCGACGCCATCGAGAACTTCGAGTTTGAAGCCGCCCACCGGCTGCTGGCGGCGCTCCTCGCCCGCCACGGGGGCGACGCGCCCTGACCCGCCTCAGCGCGCCAGGCCCAGGTTCGCCACCGCCTCGCTCAGGCAGCGCAGGGCCAGCCCGAAGTCGAACACCCGCACCGCCTCGGCCAGCACCGGAAAGCGGTGCCCCAGCCCGGTGCGCAGCAGCGCCTCGTGGGCGTCCAGGGTGCGGCCGGCGGCAAAATCGTCGTGGGCCAGCTCCTGCAACAACTGCATGCAGACCGCCCGCAGCGCGTCCCGATCCACCGCCACCGGGGGCGGCGCACCAGGCTCGCCGGGCAGCGCCGCGGCAATCGCCGTCACCAGCTCGCCCAGGCAGCGGCTGATCTCGGCTTGCAGCGGCACCGTCACCGCCAACCGCTCGCGGGCCCGCAGCGCCTGCTCGAAGCGCCCCGCCAGCTCGGCCAGCCCGTGAGCCCCGACCTGCGCCGCCACCCCCTTCAGGGTGTGGGCCAGCCGCTCGGCCGACGTCCAGTCCAGCTCCGCCAGCGCCGACGCCACGTGGGCCGGGAAATCCCGCTGGCCGGCGACGAACTTGCCCAGCAGCGCCACGTAGAGCCCCTCCCGCCCGAGGGCGTTGCGCACCCCGGTCGGCACATCCAGCCCCGCGACGCCCCGCAGCCGCCGGATCGCGTCGTCGCGCTCGGCCCCGGGCCGGGCCGCGCCTGCGGGCTGCGCGTGCAGCCCCGCGCGGGGCTTGATCCAGCGCAACAGCGCCGCCCACAGGCTGGGCGGGTCGATGGGCTTGGCCACGTGATCCTGCATCCCCGCGGCCAGGCAGCGCTCCCGGTCGCCGCTCATCGCGTTGGCGGTCATCGCCACGATGGGCAGCCAGGCCAGATCGGGGTTGGCGCGGATCGCCCGGGTGGCGGTGAGCCCGTCCATCACCGGCATCTGCATGTCCATCAGCACCAGATCGTAGGCCCCCGACACCACCCGGGCGACGGCCACCGCGCCATTCTCGGCCACCTCCACCGCCAGGCCGGCGTGGGCCAGCAGCTCGGTGGCCACCTGCCGGTTAAGCTCGTTGTCCTCCACCAGCAGCACCCGCGCGCCGGCGATGCTGCCCAGGTCGGGCGCCGGCAGGCTGGCGGGCGCGGCCTCGCCCGGCTCCGCCTCGCCCAGGCCCTCGTCGGCCAGCAGCCGGACCACCGTGTCGAACAGCAGCGAGGCGTTGACCGGCTTGACCAGCACGTCGCGGATGTCGGCGCCGCCGGCCGACCGGATCAGCTCCTCGCGGCCGTAGGCGGTGACGATCGCCAGCCGCGGCGGGTCGGCCAGGGGCAGCCGGCGGATGTCGCCGGCGGTGGCGATGCCGTCCCGGTCGGGCATCTGCCAGTCCAGGAACACCACCGCGAAGGGTTTGCCGCTGGCGTCGGCGGCCTGCACCGCGCGCACCGCCGCGGCGCCCGAATCCACCGCCTCCACCGCAAAGCCCATGCGCCGGAGCATGTCGGCCAGCACCTCGCGGGCGTTGGGGTTGTCGTCCACCACCAGCATGGCGCGGCCGGCCAGCTCGGCGCGGGGCAGCACCCGCCGGGGCGCCGCCACCCCGCGCCCGAGCCGGGCGGTGAACCAGAAGGTGGAGCCGACGCCGGGGATGCTGTCCACGCCCACCTCGCCGCCCATCAGCTCGGCCAGCCGCTTGCTGATCGCCAGCCCCAGGCCGGTGCCGCCGTACTTGCGGGTGGTGGATGAGTCGGCCTGCTCGAAGCTGCGGAACAGCCGGCTCCGCTGCTCGTCGGTGATGCCGATGCCGGTGTCGCTGACCGCGAAGCGCAGGCACACCCCGTCGGCCGACGCCTCGGCCAGCCGCACCCGGATGGTCACCTCGCCCCGCTCGGTGAACTTCACCGCGTTGTTGGCGAAGTTGATGAGGATCTGGCCCAGCCGCAGGGGGTCGCCGACCAGCGCGTCGGGCACCGCGTCGGCCACATCGACGACCAGCTCCAGCCCCTTGTCGGCGGTCTTGCCGGCGATGAGCCCGGTGACGTTGTCGAGCACCCGGTCGAGGGAGAAGCCCACGTGCTCGATGCTCAACTTGCCGGCCTCGATCTTCGAGATGTCGAGGATGTCGTTGATGATGCCCAGCAGGTGCTGGCTGGCGGTCTGGATCTTGGTGAGGTAATCCCGCTGGCGGCCGGTGAGGCGGGTCTGGAGGGTGAGGTAGGCCATGCCGACGATGGCGTTCATCGGGGTGCGGATCTCGTGGCTCATGTTGGCCAGGAAATCCGACTTGACCCGCACCGCCTCCTCGGCCAGGGCGCGGGCGCGCTGCAGCGCCTCCACCGCGGCGCGCTCGGCGGTGATGTCCTCGACGATCCCGACCATGCCCTTGGCCGGGTCGGCCGCGTCGATCGCCCGGCCCGACATGCGCGCCCAGAAGCGGCTGCCGTCGCACCGCCGCAGGGCCTGCACGCACTGGTGGGTCTGGCCGCGCCACACCTGCTCGCGCACCTCGTCGCCCACCGCGGCCCAGTCGTCGTCGTTGCCGTACCAGATGCGGGTGGGCTGGCCCACCTGAGCGCCGGCGGGGTAGCCGAACATCTCGTCCATGCGCCGGTTGGTGCGCACGATCCGCCGATCCTTCATCACCACGATGCCGACGCTGGCCGAATCGAGGATCGCCGCCTCCTCCTCGATGGCGGCGGCGAGGTCGGCGGTGCGCCGGGCCACCTCGGCCTCCAGGCGGCGGCTCAGGCGGGCCTGCTCCTCGTCGGCCCGGTGGCGGGCGCTCACGTCCCGCGCCAGCACCACGAAGCGCCCGCCGGGGCGGGCCGTCGCCGACAGCTCGAACCAGTGCGTGCCGCCCTCGTCGTCGTCGATGCGCAGGATGCGGCCGGCGTCGCTGCCGTGGGCGGCGGCACCGGCCAGGGCGGCCATCAGCTCGGCCGCGGGTGCCGGGGCCAGCCGGGTGCGCAGGTCGCAGCCGGCCAGGGGCGCCGGGCCGCCGGCAAACAGCGCGCTGTGGCAGACGTGGGCGTCGAGGCAGAGGCCGCCGCCGCGCACTTCGAGGTAGGCGTCCGGCAGGGCGTCGAGGGTGTCGGCCAGCCGGCGCCCCGCGGCGCCCGGCTCACCGCCCGGCGGGCGGCGTCGGCGCCGGAAGGTGGCCGCGCCGGCCAGCCCGCGTTTCGGCCCGCGCCACCCCGCGGGGGCGGTGAGGGAACGGATGCGACGCGCGGCGGCCATGGTGGCGGGCGGTCATCGGGCGGGGCGGCCGGGGCTCATCGCGCCTGCTCCGCGCCTTCGGGCAGCGGGTCGGCGAAGCGCACGGCGATGTCGGCGAAGGCGTCGCGGCAGGCCATGAAGGCGTCCACCACGTCCGGGTCGAAGTGCCGGCCGCGGCCCTCGACGATGATCCGGGTGGTCTCCTCGAGGCTGAAGGGCGGCTTGTAGACCCGCCGGGTCATCAGCGCGTCGAACACGTCGGCGAGGGCCATCAGCCGGGCCGACACGGGGATGGCGTCGCCCGCGAGCCGGCGCGGGTAGCCGCTACCGTCCCACTTTTCGTGGTGGCCGGAGGCGATCTCCTGGGCCACCCCCAGGAACAGGAAGGCCCGCGAGGCGCTCTGCACCGCCTCGACGCCGGCGCTGGCCGACGCCTGCGCCATGGCCTTGCCGATGGCGTCGGCGCCGATGGTGGCGTGGTGCTTCATGATCTCGAACTCTTCGTCGGTGAGCTTGCCCGGCTTGAGCAGGATGCCGTCGGGGATGCCCACCTTGCCCAGGTCGTGCAGCGGCGCGGCCTTGACGATCATGCCCAGGCGGTCGCCGGCAAGGGCTTCGCAGAAGCGGGGGTGCTCGGCCAGGCGGCGGGCCAGCAGCTCCACGTAGGTCTGGGTGCGCACGATGTGCAGGCCGGTCTCGTTGTCGCGGGCTTCGGACAGGCAGGCCAGGGCGCGCACGCTGAGATCCTGGATCAGCAGGTTCTCGCGCATCCGCCGCGTCACCTCGCCCTCCAGCCACTCGTTCTCGAGGGCCAGCCGGTCGCGGGCCTGCTTGAGTTCCAGGTGGGTGCGCACCCGCGCCAGCACGATGGCCGGGTTGATCGGCTTGGTGATGTAGTCCACCGCGCCCAGCTCCAGGCCGTGCTCCTCGCTCTCGACGCCGTGCATGGCGGTGACGAAGATCACCGGGATGTTGCGGGTGGCGGGGTCGGCGCGCAGGCGCTCCAGCACCGCGTAGCCGTCCATCCCCGGCATCATCACGTCGAGCAGGATCAGGTCGGGGGTGGGCTGGAGGCCGGCGGCCCGCAGCGCCCGCTCGCCGGAGTTGGCGGCGCGCACCCGGTAGTAGGGCTGGAGAAGCTCGCCAAGGATGGTCAGGTTCTGCGGCGTGTCATCCACGATCAGGATGGTCTGGGCCGGCTTGGTGTCGGGGGTGAGCGGTGAGCTGCCGTTGCTTGTCATGACCTGCCTCGGTTCGGGATACGGGGGTTCGATTGCGCCCTGACGCCCGTCCGGGAGCTGCCGTATGGCATGGACGGGGCGCCAGCGTGGCACAGCGTACCACCGCTCCGGATAACGGCAGCACGGCGAAGCGGCTTTAACCCCCGACGCCCCCGCTCAGGCGGCCAGCCGGCGCCGCAGCAGCCGCATCAGCAACCCCACACCGGGCAGGCGGGCGTAGAGTTCGCCGGCGGCGTCCCAGTAATCCCGGTGGTAGTTCACCCGCCCGTCGTCGTCGAACTTCAGATGCGATACACCGCGGATCGTTTGTTCCTCGCCGTTGTATCGGAACCGGAAGTGGAAGCTCCACACCAGCACCGCCCCTTCGGCGTCGGCCACCCGCTCGCTCACCGCGAAGCGGGGCGCCTCCACCTGACGGAACATGTGGCGGAAGATGCGCTGGATGGCGGCCACCCCGCGCACGTCGTTGAAAGGGTCGACGAACACCGCGTCCTCGGCGTAGAAGGCCGGGAAGCGGGCGACGTGCGCTTCGGTGAGGCCCTCGTAGAAGGCGACCAGGGCGTTCAGGCTCATCTCAGGCTCCGGTCCGCCGGCGCACCAGCGGGAAATACCAACGGTAGGGCAGCAACGCCAGGAGCTTCATGATGCGGGTGAAGCGTTGCGGGAAATCGATCTCGAAGCGCCCCGTGGCGAGCCCCGCCACCAGCGCCTCGGCGGCGGCTTCGGGGCGCATCAGCGCCGGCATCGCAAAGTCGTTGCGGGCGGTGAGGCGGGTGGCCACGAAGCCCGGATTGACCACCCACACCCCCACGCCCTTCGGCGCGAGGTCGAAGTGCAGGCACTCGGCAAAGTGGATCAGCGCGGCCTTGCCCGGCCCGTAGCACAGGGCCCGGGGCAGGCCGCGGTAGCCGGCCACGCTGGCCACGAAGGCGATCCCGCCGCCAGGGGCCAGATCGCCCAGCACGCAGGCGGCAAGGCGCATCGCGCCGCCGAAGTTGACCGCCACCACCCGCTCGGCCACCGCCAGATCGAAGTCGGCGGCGCGCATCGGCACGTAGTCGCCGGCCAGGTAGATCGCCACATCCAGGCCCTGCCATTCGGCGACGAGGCGGGCCCGGGCGGCGGCCAGGGCGGCGGCGTCGGTGACGTCGCAGGGCAGGATCAGCGCGTCGCCGATGCCCAGCGCGGCCAGCCCGTCGGCGCTGCGGGCGGTGAGGGCCAGCCGCGCCCCCAGCCCGGCCAGCCGCTGCGCCAGCGCCGCGCCGATGCCGCTGGAGGCGCCCACCAGCCACACCCGCCGGCCGCGCCAGTCGGTGAGCTTCGGGTTCATGGCGCGGGCCGGCGGACGAAGGTGAGGGTCACCTCGCCCAGCCGGAAGCCCCACTTCGACATGTAGGAGCGGTTCATCATGGTGCGTTCGTCCATCAGGAACATCCAGTCGTCGAAATCCACGCGATAGACCCGGCCATCCACCGGCAGGGCCAGCACGTAGCGCCAGCGCAGGGCGTTGCCGGCCACCTCGCCCCGGGCCTCGCCGATCACGTCGTCGGCGCGGCCGCGGTAGCTGCCGTCGGGCTGGCGGGTGAGGGTCCACACCCGGCGCGAGGTGCTGCCGTCGGACCACGCGAAGCGCTCGTCGAGCACCCCGGTGTCGCCCTCCCAGCGGGCCTCGATCACCACGTGGAAGCGCTTCTTCACCTCGCCCGAGCGGTCCTGGAAGAGCCCCCAGGCGTCGAGGGTGCCGTTGAGGTAGGTGGGCAGGTCGAGCGCCGGGGTTTCGGCCTTGTACTGTTCGACCCCCGGCGAGGCGCAGCCGGCGAGGCCCAGGCACAGGGTCGTGGCGAGCAGGGTTTTCACGATTCGATCTCCAGAAAGTGGCGCCAGCGCCACAGCAGCGCCCCCGCCAGCGCCTTGAAGGCCAGCGGCAGCAGCGCGTAGGCGAAGGAGAGGGCGGGCAGCCCGGCGCCGCTGCCCGGCCGATAGCCCAGCCAGGCCAGGAGCGGCAGGGCCAGCCCGGCGGCGAGGGCGAGGTTGAGCTTGGCGGCGAGGTTCCACACCCCGAAGCAGGCGCCGGCCCGCCCCTGACGTTCGCCCAGATCGGCGGCGATGGCGGCGGGCAGCGCCAGATCGGCCCCCAGGGCCAGCCCGGAGGCCACGCACACCAGCGCAAAGGCGCCCACGTCGCCGGCCCCCAGCCGGGCCGCCCCGCCAAAGGCGATGATCGCCAGCCCGATGGCCACCCCCCACGCGACCACCCGCCCATGCCGGGCGGCGAGCCTCACCCACACCGGCAGCGACGCGGCGCCGGCCAGGAAGTAGGCCGCCAGCAGGGGGCCGGCCGCGGCTTCGGCCTGCAGCACGTCGGCCACGAAGAAGGGGAACAGGGTGGCCGGCAGCGCGGCGGCCAGGCCGTTGGCGACGAACACCGCCAGCAAGCGCCGGAAGGCGGGGTCGGCCAGGGTGCGGCGCAGGCCGGTGGCGATGGGCTCGGCGACGGCCGGCGCACGCGCTGCCACCGGCCCGACGCCCACCAGGGTCGTCACCGCCGCCACCAGCAGCAGGGGCGGCAGCACCCAGCCAAGCCGCGCCAGCCCGGTGGCGGCATCGGCCGCCAGCAGCCCGGGCAGGGTGGCGGCCAGCACCACCCCGGCCAGCCCGAAGCCCTCCCGGGCGGCGGTGAGCCGGGTGCGCCCGCCCGAATCGGGGGCGAGGTCGGCCCCCCAGGCCTGATAGGCCACGGTGGCCGCCGAGAAGCCCAGGTAGGTGAGCGCCAGCGCCCCCAGCAGCCAGCCCGCGGCGTGCTGCCCGGGCGGGTTCACCAGCGCCACGAAGCCGGCGGCGAAGGGCACCAGGGCCACCGCCAGCAGGGTGCGGCGGGGCAGCCGGTCGGCCAGCCCGCCCAGCCACGGGTCGATGCCCGCGTCGAGCAGGCGCGCGCCCAGCAGGATCGCCCCCAGCAGCGCCAGCGGCAGCCCGGCGGTGTCGGCGTAGAGGCGCGGCACGTGCACATAAACCGGCAGCGCGGCAAAGGCCAGCGGCAGGCCCAGCAGGCCGTAGGCCAGGGCGCGGCGGGCCGGCATGTCAGGCTTCCGGCCGGCGCAGCAGCGCCGCGCGCAGCTCGGGGGCGCGGGTGCGCGGGTCGAGCCAGATGGCAAAGAAGCGCTGGGCGAACTCGGGCTCGGGGATCTCGCCCAGGGGCCGGCCGTTGAACAGGAAGGCGGCGCCCTCGGGCCGGTACACGCCGACGATGTGGTCGCCGGGCTTCACGTCGGGGAAGAGCCGGGCCAGCGCCGGGCCCCAGCGGCGCAGCTGGGCCTCGTCGGCGCCAAGCGCGCGCATCTCCTTCACGCTGGCGTCGGCGATGGCGCTGCCGGCGATGCTGCGCCGGTAGTCCAGGCGCAGGGCCAGCGGCGGCCGAAGGGGGTCGTCGCCGCCCCACAGGGTGGCCTCGTACACCAGAAAGCCGAAGCGGCGGAACTCGCCCTGCCCCCAGCGCCGCAGCCCGCGGGTGGGGTCGGCCGGGCTGGCGGCGGCGAGGGCCGGCAGCCACGGCCAGATGGCCAGCGCCCGCAGCAGCCGGCGCCTAGCGGTGGACAAGCTCGAACTGGACGACATCGACGCTGCCGGCCCGGAAGCCCGCCTCGCAGTAACCGAGGTACATCCGCCACAGGCGACGGAAGGTCTCGTCGAAGCCCAGCCGCTCGATGCGCGGCCAGTTGGCCTCGAAGCTGGCCCGCCACTGGGCGAGGGTGGCGGCGTAGTCGGGCCCGAAGGCGAACTCGTCCTTCACCGTCAGCCCACGCCGCGCCGCCTCGGCCCGGAAGGCCTGCCGCGACGGCAGCATGCCGCCGGGGAAGATGTACTGCTGGATGAAGTCGGTGCCCTTGCGGTAGCGGGCGAAGAGGTCGTCGCGGATGGCGATGGTCTGCACCACGGCCTTGCCGCCGGGCTTGAGGCAGCGGGCGAGGGTGCGGAAGTAGCTGGGCCACCAGCGCTCGCCCACGGCCTCGAACATCTCGATGGAGACGATGTGGTCGAAGCGCTCCTTCACGTCCCGGTAATCCTGCAGGCGGATGTCCGCCGCCGGCACCCGGGCGCGGCTCCAGGCCTGCTGGGCCGGCGACAGGGTGAGGCCGGTGAGGGCCAGCCCGCTGTGGGTGGCGAGTTCGGCAAAGCCGCCCCAGCCGCAGCCGATCTCGAGCACCCGCTGGCCGGGCCGGGCGTCGAGGCGGCGCAGGATGCGGCGGTACTTGGCGTCCTGGGCCGCCTCCAGGGTGGGCGCCTGGGCCTCGCGGTAGAGGGCCGACGAGTAGCTCATGCCGGGGTCGAGCCACAGGCGGTAGAAGTCGTTGCCCAGGTCGTAGTGGGCCATGATGTTGCGCCGGCTGCCGGCCCGGCTGTTGCGGTTGAGCCAGTGGCGCAGGCGGGCCGACAGCAGCTCGCGCCAGGAGCCGTAGAGCGCCTTCTGGAGCGCGTCGCGGTTGGCGGCGAGTAGGGTGAGCAGGCCGGGCAGGTCGGGCGAATCCCACAGGCCGTCGATGTAGGCTTCG